>JBCCPC010000001.1:0-203819 GCA_039025055.1 Bacteroidota bacterium
AAAAGAAGCATTCCATAAGGCCGTAATAAGTATTTTCGAAAACCTCGGAAATGAAGAACATCAGATAGCCTTGGCGAAATTACTCACTATGAATTTCCAGAAATTTGAAAAATCACAAATCTTACCTTGTTAACCTATACTGCCGCTAGTTGGAAGAAAGGTACAAGTTTTTTCTTTTTCGTCGAGAAGGAATAGCTTATTCCCCTCCACGTTTACAGAAGAGTTGTCATTGAATTGAAAAGTAGCGGTTTGATCAGATATGCCGAATCTTGTGCCGTCAGAACCTGGCTTAAATTCTTCGAGTCCATTCGAGTTGTTCACTTTGAAAGAGTAGTCGAGATTGAGCGCATCATTGCTTCCCAGGCTTAAGCCAAACATGGCGTCGCCATTAAATTGGCTAACTATATTGCCATTCAAACGTACTTTCCCACTGGATGAGCCGCTAAATTTCGGATCGCCTAAATCGGCATTTTCTAGTTGGAGCTCTATGGAGTTGTTTGCTTTCAGCTCGTAGAGTTCTTGCAAACCATCGGTCGTAATTTGAAGTAACACGGTTGATGGACTGGCTCTGGTGATGATGATTTCGCGGTCTAGGTCGTAATCATAGGCGTAGTCTATGATGTTATCTACATTAAGAAGTTCATTTCCAAAATTTAGAGCTGATGGATTAAAGTCTATAAAGCTTCGAATTCCACTTGTATTTTTTACGAACATTTTTGTTGATAATAATCCATCATCAGATACGAATGACATGTGATCAAAATCTAAATCTTCTATTGAGGACCAGTGAGTTATTATTTCATCTTGTTGCATATTAACTTCTCTGAATACAATATCATTTGGAAGAGTTCTTAAAAGCTCAATAGGTACTGCAGAGGATCCGTCTGCACAAAATGCAGTAATAGTATCTCCAACTATGGTTGTTATGTTACAGGATAAGACATCTGTCGTATATGGACAGCCAGGACAATCAAAACCTAAAGGGATTCCGCAATTAACAAATTCAAAATTAGTCCGAATTAGTTGAAAGTTGGCTGAACAAAATCTAACAACAGCACAATTTGCTCTCCTATCATAGCCTGCAAGGCTATTATTTAAAACTTCTTCTTCAATAAATTCGTATAGAGTAGATTCTAAATAAATATTCCCTTCTTCTCCATCATTATCGTATCTATCTATAAGTTGCTGATGCCAGAGTACAACTTGTGCTAATCGCATATCTACCACTTCACAAGATTCTGGAATGTCGAATTCTTGGTTACAGCCTCCATCATTTTCTATTCCATGAAGCTCTAAAGTAGACTGGAAATGAGGTTGTGTACATACATCAAAGTCACTTACAAAGATAGTCCTACAATCAACGTGAGTACATCCGTTAGAATTGTAAGTAATTTGACTTGCTCCCTTGTCTATTGACCAAGTATTTCCAAAGTTTGACAATGTTAAAGGACAAAACCGTATTCTATTACATTCTGAGCCGGCACCTGTATCCCCTATGCCCCAAAGTAAATTAATTGCATCTTGGTCACTTATCAGGCCTGCGCAACGGAAAGCATAGACTAATTCTCTGTAAGCCTCTACCCTCATATTTCTATACTGTCGAGTGATAACTCCAACGGGTCCTTCTACTCCTTCGCAAAACTGTTCTGCCGTACATAAGCTAAAAGGATTTTGGACAGCCTGTATAATTGGAGTTGTCACAGGAGTGAAATGACTTTCTTCTAAAATTACATTTCCAGCGCAAACTTGATTAAAGACGCAGTACTCATCATCTCTTACTTCAACGAACTCCTCTTCAATGGACTCCTCTTCGATTACAACGGCTTCCTCGGTTAAACAATCCCCGATTTCAATTGAAATATCGTAAACACCGCTAGCTAGGTTCTCTATTGTAAATGATTCTGGTGAGTTAGTGTAAAAGGGATTTCCATTAAAGGTGATTTCATAAGGCTCATTATCTGGATTATTAATACTCACACTAATAGATCCATCAGTTATGCCCGCGCAAGTTGAGTAGGTAGAATAATGCCATTCAGGTTGGCTTAGTTCTTCAGTTTCTGACCAAACTGAGCATCCATTTAAGTCAGTTACGATAACAAAATAATCTCCGCTTGGCACACCAGTTAGCGTTTGCTCTGATCTGTTTCTATAGCTCCATGAGTATTGATAAGGAGGGTTTCCTCCTTCAACGTGAGCAATTAGAGTTCCACCGCCACACTCACTTATAGCCTCTACAGAGACCGTCAAAGGCGACTCCAAATCAATACATCCACTTTCCATTTGGCCGCACCGGTCGGTAATGGTATAGCAGTACTCTCCGGCGGGTAGGTTCTCTCTTTCGAGTATACTGGGGTCGAATGGATGAAAGTCTATATCGTCCCATCTCAAGATCGGGTCAGTGCCGCCGTCTAGAATGATGCTAATCTCGCCATTGGAGCTATTGTCGCAAGGGTATAGCAAGCTCGCGTCGACGGTAATCGGGTCATAGCTGATCTCAATCTCGCCAATGGTGAATGACTCCACGATGAAGCACTCGGGGATGTTGTTATTGGTGACTGTAACCTGATATTCTCCGGCTGGCAGCCCGGCTATGATACTCAAGTAATCGTCTACTTCGGAAAAACCCGTACTCCAGTCGAAGGTGAAAGAACCCTCTCCATAAGACCAGTCGGGCTCCATCACCAGCTCAATGCTACCGGAAGATGTGCCCGTGCAAGCGTCGAAAATATTGGCTCCATGGACCATTGGTGCACCCTCGTAGGATAGCACCTCACAGTGCTTAGCAACACAACCACTAGCATCGGTAGCAATCCAGCAATAAGTACCAATGGATAAGTCAACAAAGCTTCCGTAGGGTGTTGGCTCTATTCGTTCTCCATTTCGTTCCACCCAGAAATCTATTGGTGCAACGCCTCCGTGTAGATTAGGGGATATCATTCTCAGATACCCATCTGTGGCACTGCAACTAGTGGGTTGAGTAACCTGAATATATGGATTGTCAAAGTAGAAATCACAACAAGTAATCTGCAGCATATTCTGCTCTTCGATTTGAGATATACTTTTGCCACCGTGGAGAGTTGTTTCTTCGTACGTTAGAGGATCGGGGGCGGCTCTTTCTTCTTCACAGGTAGGGGATAAAAAGAGGAAGTGACTGCTATCTATACCTTGCGCGATGGGGTTAGCATCATCACTCCATACCGTAATACCTGTGCGATACGGAACGTCTACCAAACAGCCGCAAGTAGGCCCACTGCAAGAGTTGTAATAAGAAGACAAGTCAAGCAGTTCCTGGCCTTGATTGCCGTTAGAGTCATAATCGTGGCCACTAAAATGAAGCTTCATAAGTTCACCTGAAGTGAAAGCAGAACTGGTCACATAATCCCAGAACTCTTCAATGACCTGTAGATTGAAATAGAACTCCCAGGTGTCCATAGCTGAGTTGTGATTGATCGAGTATGGAATTAAAGTATTGCCCACAGCTTCCATTTCCAGATTTAGGTTGTGTAGAGGCTCGCTAGTTTCCACGGTTACTTTTACATTTGCCAAATAAAGGGGGTTAAATATTGAATCTTGGTATATTACCCCACCCGTAGAGGTTAAGCCAGAACAAGTCGTACCGCATGTCCAATCATGGGAGTATACGTCAGTATTGTTCATGCTGATCACTGTACTTTTTATATAGGGTTTGAAGTTGTCGATGTATACATCTATTGTATCACTGTAAAAAACAGAATCTTGAATACTTTTTGCTCTTGCTAAGATTCTATTTTTTCCATCACTATACCGTGCGTATAAAGGGCATTCCGCATACATAGTCGGTGTTGTATTACCATCCATGGGATCATTATTATGAATTCGAGTCACAAAATCAGCAAAGTAATAATTATCGTATGGCCTGAATCCTACATTATCTTGATAAGCTCTAGGAGAAATGCCAGTAACATTTTGCGAGCCATAGTGATTGTGTATGTCACTCGGGTATAGTGGCGTATTTTGCGTTGCATGTAGTAAAAATTCCGATCTATATGCAGGCCCAATTATTGGACTAAATGTATTTGCATTTGTATTCTTGATTAGCAACTGAATGGAATCTAAATTATGAGCAGTATTCGTATAACGACTCGCATCTACACCTTGATTTGCACCATTCATTATCGCCCTAAATGCTATGCTGTTTTTGGCTGTTCCGGGTAGTAGGAGGGTAGTATTGTTCCAGTTAGAAAAATTATTTGCTTCTATGTTTTGGTTTGCAGTTATTTCTATATTGAAATTGGTTTGAGGGTGGTGTATGTCTACTAGTGGATCCATACAATTAGCATTACTAATACCATTTGCCGGATTTCTAAATTTATACAGGTGAAGGTGAACTGGGAAATCAAGATTTTGGTTGTTTCTGGAACCACCTATTGGGGCAAAGGCTGCTCCAGCAGCGACTTGATTTGTTGTTGTTAACGTATCATTGCAATGAGGATTCCCTGCTATTACCACCGTTTTATTTGGCATTTCGCAGTAAGCGATACACGAATTCAAATTAACGACGCAGATAAATCTATCGCCATTTGTGTCTGGCTCTGATCTTTTTAAAACAAAATTGCCGCTCCTCCAAGTGGATGTATTGGTTACCAGATTATGACTGAATATATGCCCATATCCAAAGTCATAGTTAGCCCCGTCTATTACAATATATTTGTATCTCTGATCAGGAAATGCTACAATTGTACCAGTTTCGGGCGAAACAAGTGCGTCTCCCCTCTGCATATCAGCTCCAGCACCGTGATCTCGTAAGTCAATCCCCTTATGCCAACGACTATTTCCATTAGCTCTTCTAAGGTCAAAATCGCTTTCTAAGTCGCCAGTCGTATAAGGAGTATTATTCCCATATTGATAAAGTGAAGTGCTAACTGACGGATTCGAATTAGCGCTTTGCAGGCATGTTGCACATTCACGGTACTCGAGATTTAAATTCTGAGAATTTAATGTTGATTTTAAGACAAGTCCAAATAACAGGATTGTATAAATATTGGATATATTTTTCATAGTATAGAATTAATTTTCTAGTTTGAATCCATCTTTAATCAAGTCCTTTGTTTTTTTGGATTTTAAAAACAAAGGAAATGTTGTTCTGGAATAGCTTTCGTCATTCGAGTATTTATCATAATCCATGTTTTTTGTGTATACCTTTCTGTTTAAGAAATCAATTAAACCGTGTTGGAAGACTTGTCCTTTACTCCGGTAATACTTTGCGTAGTTGGTTTCGAAGAAAAAATCAAATCCATCTAAAAATTGATCTTTGCCAAATGATTTTTCAAAAATTATTTTTCCAGTATAGGTGTTGTAGAACTTAAACCCTGTGTCTAGTTGTCCACCACCATCCTCTCCGTAGTTGGTTCCGTATTTTTGCATTAAATAGTTCCCATTAGCTGATAGTCGGATGTCGTAAAAGCCATCTTTTTTATCAGTTATTCGAGTGACTTCTTCTCCTTGTTCATCGTAAATTATTGCTACCCCTTCCGTAGCTAAGATATCTTCATCATTGCTGTAGTAATAAGCATGGTAAGCAACAACCACGATGCTGTCTGCAATTTCTATTCTGGGAACTTGAGTCGTTATGCTCAAGTAATTAGTTTCGCGAAAGGCGTTTTCGTTAATTCGAGCCTCCTTTAATACGATGTCCTGTTCTACTCTAGGAAGGGCGCTTAAATCATAAAAATGCTCTAAGTTGTCGGGATCTTTTCCCTGTCGCGGATAAGGTAAACTACGATAAGGATCGGCATCTCTTACATCTATAACGTTTCCAGAGATAAATTTGAGTTTAGTCGGAAATCGTCGTTCATTATCATCGCCAAATAGAATTATCTCATTGAGCGTTTGGTCATCTTGGATAAAGAAGTCTTTTGGGAAAGTATCCTCCACTACATTCTCTAGTGGTATTGAATTAGCAGTATTCGATACATGGGGACTTGTAACTTGGTCTGTTGTCGATGCTTCCGTCCTGCACGATAAACCGCATATAAGGAGGAGTATGACTAGGGAATAATTGTTTATTTGCATGGATAGAAAATTAGACAAAGCACTGCTGCCTTGTATTTACCCACAAATTAACTCCCCATTTGTCTCATTCTATGAGACGCCCCGAAAATTCTAGAATAAAATTTCCATTATAGCAATACGACTGACGATCTCGGCAATAGTAAATATCGGCCCCAAAGTCTTTGAGGTCATCTAAATAGCGATAAACAGTAGGGCGGGAAATATTTAGCCTGTTTGCTAGAGAAATAGCATTGCCGGTAGCTTGTCTTCTAATAAGGTCGTGTAGGCGCAGCAGGCGCTGAATTTGATCAAAAGCTCTCATGTGAGAAGGTGGTTGGTGAAAATTTCGAAAGTAAATACGGAAATGTGCCTTAAATAGGCATAGAACAAATGATATGTAACAAATATATTACATGGGGGGGGGGTGAAACCAAACTTTTAAAAAATATAAATTTTGCTAAAGTGTTTTGGGTGCTTCTTTTATTCAGTTGATTTAGGCTGTTTTAAGGATCGAGACTTTATGGCTAACTAGCTATTTGCTCACTTCTTCAGATGTACTTCTTAGGGTGGAAGCATGAATGATTGAGTATCTCTAACACGGATGCCAAGATTATAGGGGTGCCATGGATTTTCTAGTAGTACGTGGATTTGATGCCTTGAATGTTCGCAAGCGAACTTTGGATGACAGGATTAACTGAAGCCCCCCACTCCGCCATGGCGAAAGCTTTCCACCTGCGCAAGTCTAAAGAAGAAACCTACCCCTCCTCCTCATCCACCCGCGTCACTTTCACCACCTCGATTTTGGTATTGCTCACCTCGGTCAGTTCAAAATGAAAATTATCCATTTCGAGTTGCTCGCCTTGCTCGGGGACGCGCTCGGAGCGGGTAACCAGGTAGCCGCTGAGGGTGTGGTACTCGCCGTCGGGGAAGGTGAGGTCGTACTTTTCGTTGAGGTAGTTGATCTCTAGGCGGCCGCTGAAGAGATAGCTGTGGCCATTGAGGATTTCCTCTATGTAATCATCGCCGTCGTGCTCGTCTTCGATTTCGCCGAAGATCTGTTCGAGCAGGTCCTCCATGGTGACGACTCCGGAAACGCCACCGTATTCGTCGACTACACAGGCGATGCTGAGCTTGTCTCTGATAAATCGGTCGAGCAAATCGGGTACGCGAGTCACTTCGGGCACGAAGGGCAGATCGAGTATAATGCCCGAAATGCTATCGGGGTAGGTAAGCAGCTGCTGGTGGTGCACATAACCCAATATGTTATCGATATCGCCTTGGGTGATGAGGATGCGCGACAGGCGAGTACTTTGAAATAGCGCCTCTAGCTCTTCTATGGTCGCTGATTCGTCTATGTGCTGTATCTCATTGCGGGGGATCATGCAGTCGCTGACGCGCACTTCACTCAAATTGAGGGCTTTGCCGAAGAGCTCGCGGTCGAAATCGCTGGTTTCCTCATCGTCGGTGCGATTTTCGTTGACAAAAGCTTCCAGGTCGGTGCGGGTCAGGGCGGTGGTGAGCTGCTCGAAGGGTCGTTTGACCACCAGGCTGAGCAAGGCATTGCTGCTCTTGACCATGACCTGGCTCGGGATATAAAGTAACCATTGCAGTGCCCTTAGCGGATAGGCGAAAAAGTAGAGTGCGCTGTCGCTCAACCCGCGAAAGATGGATTTGGGTAAGAACTCGCCAAAGACCAGCACAATGGCTGTGATGACCAAGGTTTCCACAAGCAGTTGCACCAGCTCGGCCGTGTGCCCGATCCAGGGATCGAGCCAGGTAGACAGTGGGATAGAGATCAGCCCGGTGAAGACGACTAGTGCGATATTGTTGCCCACGAGCATGGTGCCCAGAAACTCGCTGGGCTCTTCATACCAATAGCTGAGGATGCGGCTGCGTCGGGTATTGCGCTTCTTTTTGAGCTCTATGCGCAGCTTATTAGCCGAGACATAAGCGATCTCGGATCCGCTAAAAAGAGCAGATAGTGCCAGGAAGATGATGATACCAAGAAGCAGCATGGGTTATGTAAATATACTACTGCTCAGGTTGATTGATGGGTACCCGCCCGGTCACTTGTTTGATGCGCGCGCTACTGAAGTCTTGAGGGGCTTCTAAACCGTATCCGTGAATGATGGCATCTGGCTGGGTCACGACGACAAATTTGTTGGTGGTAACCATAGCATCTCGCTGGTCCCAGATGAGTTCTTCGGTTTCCAGCATGCGATCGTCTACGGACTGCCAGACTACGCTATCGCGAACAGTGACCCGATTCTCTTTGCGGTCATAGCGGCCCCACTGAGCACTCAGTATCGAGCTGGTATCTTGCAGCTCATCGAAGAAGGTGACCAGTACGCCATCGGGAAATTCCTGTTTGGGTTGTCCTGGGGCTACGAAATTGTGCATGGTCGGTGCCTCTATGATGACCCGTAGCTTGGCCGAGTCGCTATAGATGATGCGGACGCCTTGTCCCAGCTCGATCTCTGGGTTGATGGACTGCTCGAATTGGGCAATCTCTTCCAGATCATTGACACAAGCAGTCAACGATAGCAAGCTTGAGACCGAAAAAAGCAGGGCCGCCTTGTACATATTATTGTACGACAGGTACAAAGCTCATGTTGGCTCTGTAAATGGATACGACTAGAATCACAAATAATAGTAGAAAAACAATAATGAATAACACGACGTAACCTTTGGTACCCGCGTTTTTTACTTCATCTGACATAATGGAACTTATTAAAGCTGTTAAATTTAGCCGACGACTAAATTTAACAGCTTTTTTTATCTCAAGTTTACTGACAATTGGCAGCAGCTCTATCGTCTACGATTTCGCTATTCTCAGTCAGGCCGGTCAGGAACAATCTATTTGCGCTTTGTCTGGCGCGATTATTGAGTAGTAAGCGGCTGGCTGGTAAGCTACCACTTTGACCTTCGGCCGGGTCGGTGAGGGGCTGTAGCACGAATACACCAGTTGCACCCACGACTGGGCTAGTCAACTGCTGCACGGGCGCACCCATAGCTGCTGCGACGACCTTGGGCTCGTTGCCAACACCGGGCAGGCTGGTATTCGATAGGTTGACCGTTGGTAGGGTATCTACCGTTACGCTGTACTGCGTAGCAATCTGGCTCAAGCTGGAAGGCTGACCAATCTGAGCCGCGATAGCTTCGCCTTTCTTGATGTTGGCGACAATGGGGAAGAGGTCTTCGCGTGCTTCATCAGCTGTGCGCAAGCCTTCAGGTAGGATGTCGGCCAGGGCCGCAACTACATACTTTTCTGGGTAGATCTCCGTGGGGTGATCGAAAACGAACAGCCTGTCGATCACATCGCCTTCGTCAAGTGCAAAAGCTGCGCAAACCATATTTCTGGTCTCTTCGGTAGCCGCTAGATTGGCGATGTTGAAATCGTTGATATCTAGTGGCTCTGACGTTTGCAGACGCATGCCTGCCTCTTCAGCAGCGGCGCGCAGGGTCGCCAGATCATCTCCATGCTCGCTGAGCATATTTCGGGCCTGGCGGCGGACACCCTTATCAGTCTCCTCACTGGGAATGATGGATTCAACAATGTAGGCTGCCTTGATGCGATCTGCTGGATCGCCCTGATCGAGCAGCTCTATGACGTGCACACCAAATTGTGTCTCTACCGTATAAATGCGGCCTGTTTCGCCAGTGCGGAAGATGAGGTCGTCATACTCAGGTACGAACTGTCCAGGCGTAGTGCCCTCGTATTTGCCGCCTTTGTCTTTACTGCCGGGATCATCACTAAACTCTGCGGCTATCGTTTCCCAGTCGCCGCCACGGCGCAGCACACCAGCAATGCTATCGGCACGGGTCTGGGCTTCTTCTATGGTACGAGGAGTACCACCTGCTGGATTGAGGCTCACCAGCACGTGGCGGGAGTCCGCTGTCTCGGGGATGGTCTCTTTATCGATGAGCTTAGCCAGCTTGTAGGCGGTACCTTCTACATAAGGACCGTAAACTTCACCTACGGACATGCTATCGAATAACTCGTTAGCTACCACGGCAGAGACACTGGCGCGTGGTAAGAATTGCGCATCTATAGTACCTTGGTATTCGGCTACCTTGGAGCTATCGTCGGTGGTTTGCATAAACTCTGACTTTATCAGCATCATTTCAGCGCGTTTTGCTGCAGAGTCCTTAGCCGAAGGAACCACCTCGTAAGTCAGATAGCTCAGTACGCGTTCTTCTTGATCACGGGTATAGCTCGCTTTGTTTTTGGCGATGTAATCGTTGATGTCGTCATCGCTGATGCTGATGTCGCTGTTGTCGATCTCGTCAAAGGGTACGCGCACATAGGCGACCTGGCGGCCGTTGACTTGGGCATCGGCCATTTCTTGCGCTAGCCAACTGGGCGCATACAGCCCTTTGCCAACCATGGAGGTCATGACATCTTGCTTTCGCTGGGCTACGATCTGGCGGTTTTGGTAGTTCCAGAAATCGCCGAAGGCAGGGCCGATACGGCCTTCATTGATTGCTTCATTAATGGTGCGGTCACCACCTTCTACGATGGGGCGGTATTGCTCTAGAATGGAAGGGTCGAACTGCCCCTGTGGCCCAGCGGCCCAGTTGCGGCGAATCACTTGGCTGTATCTCGGGCCAAAGGTTAAACTCTCTACTTCGTCTTCAGTTACCGTGATACCTTGAGCATCAGCTTCATTGTTAAGCATGGCCTCGGTCACGTAAAAGCCCCAAAGGCTTTCGCGATTCTGGAGGTCGTCTCCGCCACTGAATACGGCTGCTTTCGTGCGCTCGAAATCCTGGCGGCTGATCTCGCGATCTCCTACAGCACCCATAGCTGGGCCAACGGCACCACCACCCAGGTTTTGGCCGGCGGTCATATCCATTAAGATAAATAGACCAGTACCCAGACCGACAACGATCAGTACCAAAAGCGGGTTGTTGCGAATCTTAGCTAATGCAGACATTGCTTACACTTTGTTTTTTAGGGCCGCAAAGATAGTAATTAACTCGCTATCGTTCGTTGGAATTAACTTGCTTTCGCTCGTCGGGATAACTCGGCTACGCCTCGCGTGATTAATGCGGCTATCGCCGTCATTGGGATAGACTCGCTATCGCTCGTCAGGATAAACATTTTACACAAAAAGATATACTCCCGTGCTTTAGAATCACAGCGACCGAAGGGAGCTAATCCCAACGATGCCGCAGGCGAGTTAGTCACGCGAGGGCCAAAGGCCCGAGTTATCCCCGCGATGCCGATAGGCGAGCAATTCCCGCGACCGTAGGGAGTCATCACTTTTTCTTCAACATCTCCAGCAGCCACGCTCGCTCACTCAGCGGCTTAGTGGTCTGTATAGCTTCGGTCAGGTCGCGCTTTTTCTTATCGTCGTATTCGGAAAGGCGGGCCAGGCGGCGGGTCAGGCGCACGATGTTGCCGAAGTTCTTCTTGTGGTTGGCCGTCAGCTCTTTGCGGCGTATGTAGGTACCGAAGCTCTCCAGCAGACTGTCGAGAGCATCGTACTCTTGCTCTTCGTAGTAGATGCGCAGCAGCATGGTCTTTCCGAGCAGGTTGTAGAGAACGTCGTTGAAATCGATGCGCACCAGTATGCTCATGGTCTCTTCGTATTCTTGTTTACCAAAATGCAGACGAGACTTGGCGAACAGATAGGTCTGCTGACGTATTTCAGCACTGAGCATCTCTTTGTAAACATCGATAAAAGACTCCACCCAACTGAATTCGCCCAGATTTATCCCTATCATGGTCACGTTCATGTAGGTGTACTGAGTTATTTGTCCATTGGGTGTGAGGATGTTGTCGGCAAAACCTTGCTTATACCATTCAAAAGACTCCCTGATGTAGGCTTCGATCCTGGCGTTGAGTTTCGGAATACAAAGGTTGATCACCATCAGATAAACTTCCCGCAGATCGTCGCTGGGCAGCAGTTTGCCGTGCTCGGCAACCGTATCTCTGAGTATAGCGAAGTATTGTTGGTCGTCATTACTGGATTTGATGGCCTTTAGAATATAGTAGTATATGGCCAGGGCAGGAACGTTCGTTAAGTCTCGCTTTTCTACTTCTTCCATGACCTGGTTGAGTAGATTGGTCTCATAAGTGGTTTTGCTTACCGTTTGGTGAAACAACATGCGGCAGCCCACCTTCAGCTTCTCGATCAGGTAGGCCTGGTCTAGCGCGTCGGCCACTGACTGTAAGTTGAGCTCTTTAGTGCGCTGGCGGGTAGCGAGGTAGGTGTAGTGCTCCTGACGCAGCAGGTATTCGTTGCGGAAGAAAGCTTCGTTTCGGTAGGGACCGGATTCTTGCAGCTTGTTGAGCCGCCGTAGGTTTTTGGTCAGGTGGCGGTCTAGCCGACGGTGGCGCAGCTGGGTGCCCAGCGCCAGGTAGGGCGTGATATCGTCCTTGCGCCACTCTTGATAGGCCAGATACTCTTCCACGCACTTCAGGTGAAAGTGCAGGGTTTGGCGCATGCGGGCATCATCGTAGGGCTCGTCGGGAAACAGACGCCGCCATATACGCGTTTTAGTAAGCGACGACTCTTTATACAGGCGTTCTCCCCCCAGTAAATAGCTATGTAGCGCCCGCACATCTTCGCGTTGGTTATGCACCGGAGACTCCAACCATTTGCCTAATTCGCGCCGCTCCGCTTTGTCTAACGACCGATAAATAGCAACATTCGCACTTTTTTTCACAGCTAGATCAGTATTTTTACACAACATTTAAAAGCAAGGTATCTACCTGCGAAAGTCTAATAAAATATAGCACTTCCGCAGGTAGTCGCCTTAAATCGAATACGAAAATACACTAAAATTATCAACAATATCGCGTTTATGTCTTTGTCCTACCTCTATTCTTGCTGCACTTTTGTAATGCAAGCAAACGGAAGCGACCTCAAGCGACCTAGCATGATCAGCAGAACCAAATCATACCGTGGGCTTTTTGCCCGACTATGTATGGTGGTCACGATCACCTGCCTAACTACTGTGTTGGGAAACGCGCAAGGGTTTGAGTTTTCTTTCGGTGGTCCTAAAGAGGATCAAGGTCAAGCCCTGCTGGCAACCTCGGATCACGGCTATTTAGAAGTCGGTTTCACGGAAGGCCAATCAGGTGATGACAATGACATTGACATTTTTGTTGTTCGTACGGACAAGGACGGCAAGGCGCTTTGGCAACAAAGTTACGATGCTGGATTCGAGGAGTACGGTTTTGATCTGGTGCGCCGACCCGATGGCGATTTCTACATCATAGGTGATCGCAAGGTCGCAGTTGGCGATCCATTCAGTGGTTACCTGATCAGAATCGATAAGCTAGGCAACCTAGTAAGCACCAACGATTACTTTGCTGGCGATCAAAACCTCCGTTTGAAGCGTATCATCCCCGCTTCCAACGGCACGGGTTACGTTTTAGTCGGTTCTCTTCAATTGGAGGCAACCGGCAGAGACGCGGCTCTGGTCATCTTCACAGATAATGATGGTCAGGAGTTGGATCGCAAAGTTTTCTCGGGTGGCTATGACGATCGAGTCACGGGGGCAGTTGCCTTCGACGATGGCTACTTGTTCGCACTTAACCGCGATGATCAAGACGGTAATCTGGACATCGTACTCCTAAGGACTGATCTTGATGGCAATGAGCTTCAAACAGTCGTCTGGGGTACGGTAGAAGGTGACGAGAGAGTCGAAGATCTGATTCGCACCAGTGATGGCAACGTCGCCTTCTGCGGATCGACGAACAACACTGGACTGTCCTTGCTTGCAAAAGCGGATCTCAATGGAGATACGCTTTGGATAACTGAAATCGATGCCAGCGAATTTGGTGAAGGTCTGAAAAGCCTCATTGAAGAAGACGATGGCAGCACCATTACCGCCGCAGGAGATGCATTGCGTAACCCCATAGACGGTGACGTGCTACTAACCAAAGTCAGCTCAGTAACCGGCCAGCAAATATGGCAACGGCTACTCGGCGACGAAGGTGTCTTCAACACCGCTACCGATGTGGTGGCTACCCCCGAGCAGGGTTATGCCATTGCTGCCTACAATAGTCAGTTTGGGGTTATTTTCAACGACCTCACGCTGTACAAGACGAATGGCGAGGGCGAGTTTTTCACCAACGTAATCAATGGCCGGGTCTACAATTCCGAAGATGGGTGCAACCCCTACGAAGACGGAGACCTCGGACTGAAAGATTGGCTGGTCAGTGCAGTACGCACAGATGGAGAGGCGGCTTTTTTCGGCTCTACTGACGGTGACGGTTTTTTTGACATACAGGTTGATACCGGCAATTATCAAGTAACGCTCTTACAGAAGAACAACCGCTGGGAAATTTGCGATCCCGCAGAAATTCAAGTTAGTCTTCCGGAGCTATACGATACCAGTTACCAAGAGTTTGCTCTGACTACTTCCATTGCATGTCCACTACTCGAAGTCGATTTGAGTGCTGGTCCGGCGGTAGCCTGCGAAGAGCAAATCATCAATGTATCCTACGGTAACCAAGGAGCAGCCACGGCCACAGATGTATCACTAGAAATCGAGCTCGACCCCGCGCTGACCTTGATTGGCAGTACACTGCCACCGAGCAGTCAAAATGGCAACTTGCTCATTTTCGATCTAGCCGATCTTGCTCCAAATGATTCTGAAGAGTTCACGCTGACTGTAATGGTAAGCTGTGGCCTAGTCGAGGAAGAGTCGATCAGCACACGGGCAACTATTCTGCCCGACTTCAACGCGACTTGCGCACCAGAACCTATGGATTGGGATGGTGCCATTATAGAAGTCGAAGGAGAGTGCGAAGGCGATTCTATATCGTTTAAGATCCGAAATGTTGGATCGATGCTGGAGAGTACACTCAACTACATAGTAGTCGAGGATCAGGTACTCATCAGGCCAGCGGTGGAATTTAATCAAGATTCTTTCGATATGGCTATAGGCCAGGAAATTTTGGTCAGAGAAGAAAATACCGGCGGAACTTTCCGCCTGATTGCCGAGCAATCGCCAAATTATAACGGCAACCTTTTTCCTACAGCAGTAGTAGAAGGTTGCGAAGGCGGCCCCATCGAGTTTACAACTGGTGCAGTCGCCCAGTTTCCCGATAACGACGGGAACCTGAACATTGACATACTTACGCAAGAAGTACTTGTATTTGATATCGAAATACCGCTAGCTTTGAGAGCCTATCCACGTGGCTATCAGGATTCGATCATCACACCGACTACAGACCTCGAATACACCATTTTCTTTGGTCTGGGTGATACAAGTACATTGGAACGGGTTGTAATCAGAGATACCCTATCGCCGATGCTAGACTTCAATTCTCTCGAAGTCGGAGCGTCGAGTCATCCCTATGATTTCGTTTTATCTCAGAATGGGGTCTTAAAGATTACGTTCGATTCAATCCAATTACTTGCAGACGGCGGCACAGGGGGAGTTGACCCGAGCCCACGGCAAGGATACGTCACTTACAGGCTATCCCAAAAACCGAACAATTCCGTAGGTACGGTAATCAACAATCGTGCCGCCGTTTATTTTGACTATCGCGAACCTGTTTTCACGAATCGTGTACGACATGTTGTAGGTTGCGAAGATTTGTTCAACTCTAACTGTTTGTTAACAAATTCGAGCAACTTTCCGAGTGAAAACAGCGTTAATATCAGTGTATTTCCGCATCCGCTGACTGACATTTCAACCGTCAGGCTCGAGAACTGGAAATCGCTCGACATTCAACTCGAATGGCGCATGTACGACGGCAATGGCCGCTTACTCCGCCAGCAGTTTCCAAGAGGTGACCAATTCGAGATCGGGCGTCATAACTTACCCAACGGCTCATATGTGTATGAGTTATGGGGCGATGGTCGGCTAATAGCCAAAGGGACAATTTTCGTGCAATAGTCACAATCCCAAAAGCGTTAGCTTCCTTGCCCCTCCGGGGGCGAGGAATCTAATTTTCTTCAAAAGAGCTTTTGATCGTGATGTTCCGCGATTATTTAAGATTATTTTTAGGTCGTCTTTTTTTCATGAGATTATGATTTGTTTGTGCCTGGGAGCCATTTGCTCCCGGGCTTTTTTTGTTTTGGGCAAGGCCTAAAACAAAAAAGCCTGGCTTAGATCGAAAACCAGTAGATAAATCCACTGGCTAAGATGGGTGTCCCCGGGGGACTATCTTTCGTTTTTTGATGATTGATTTCGAAGAAATCAATCATCAAAAAAATATGGCCGTAGAAAAATCGGAGATTTTTCTACGGCTTTGTTTATTGTGGGAGATATATGATTATAGCACCAGCACTTTACCGCCTATTAGGGCCTTTCTTTCTACTGATTTATTTAAGCATCTTACATGCCCAAACTGACGAAATACTCGATCGCCTCGTCGCCCAGAACCCCGTATTTGAGCAGGGATATTCCGGCTTTTGCCTTTACGACCCGGTGGGGAAAGAATTTCTATATGAATATCGAGCCGATCAACGCTTTACACCGGCCAGCAACATAAAACTGCTCACTTTTTTGCTGGTAGAAGAACTACTGGATATGGACCGAGTGCCCGCCCTATGGTTCAAAGATTTTGGCAGCCGGGTAGAGGTGTGGGGGACGGGACTACCCCTGGAAATGGTGACGAAAATTCCTTTCCCTGAAGCGAAAGGCAAGCCCATGATCATACACCAAGCTCCCAGTCTAGCTAGATACGGTCCGGGTTGGAGCTACGACGATTACGAATACGGCTATGTATTCGAGCGCTCCAGCTTGCCCGCTTATGGGAATAGACTTAGCATTTCGGTCGATTCGATAGGGGCACTAGTATACGAGCCTGGCTTTTTAGCCGATAGTGTCCAACTGATCGGAGAAGAGGAAGGGCCATTAATCTCCAGGGAAGAGTGGACCAATCACTTTGAATTGGATACAACTTCCGGATTCACATCGGATTTCGAGCTTGGTGTATCGCTAAGACTCGATGATGCTACGGTGCGCGCTTTGTACAAAAGTGCATGGCATTCCGATATCGAGTTGGGGCAGCAGCCTATACCCGTTTCCAACTCAGCCCTCCCCTTGCTTCGAGCTGCCTTGCCCGATAGTATACTTACCCACACCCTACAAGAAAGCGACAACTTCTGGGCCGAGCAACTGCTACTGCTGTGTGCCTCTGAACGGCAGAGCAATTTGGATGTAGAAACTTTACTCGAATACGCAACCGACACCTTGTGGGCCGATTGGCAAACACCTATCGAAATGGACTGGGTAGACGGCAGTGGGCTATCGCGATATAACCAGCTCAGCCCTCGGCACCTCATACGGGTGCTAGAGAGATTGCAGGAAAAACTGGGCCTAGATGACTTAAAGTCTTACCTCCCCGCTAACGGCATCAGTGGTACGCTGGAAGATCGGTTTATCACTGGGCGGCCGCCCTACATCTGGGCTAAAACGGGATCACTGCGTCATGTTTTAGCCCTTTCAGGGATCGTGAAAACAAAATCTGGGCGGCATTTATTATTCAGCTTCATGCACAACAATAGGCAAGTAGGAAGCCGCATCTACTATCGAGAAATGGAGAAGGTCTTTACGTACTTGTATAATAAGTATTAGTGTTTTTGAAAAATCTTAGATTTTTCAAAAACACTATTTATTCAATTCTAACCAAGATTGGATACCCCCATCCAGGTGAATGATGTTTTTCATTCCGTGGTTTGTCATCAAGGTGCAGGCGCGTACACTTCGTCGCCCTGTTCGGCAATAGACAAGGTAGGTTTTACTAGGATCGAGTGCCTCCATACCTTCTAAAAAATCGGGACCTAGATAATCTATAAGCTGGGCATTGGGGATATGCAATTCGGCGTACTCCCCAGGCGTGCGCACGTCTATGAGGCGGTATTCGGGGTGGGCTTTGCGCAGCCTCTCGAATTCGTTGGCATCTACATTATTCAGCTTTTGCTTCAGCAATTCCCAGCGGGGAATTGGGCAGCTTGGCGCGACAGACTCGTCCATGGTCGGCATTGTGTAATTTGGGCAAAAATACCGCCTTCTATGCGATTCACCGCTTTTATTTGCTTACTTCTTTCTGCCTGTGCCTCAGCTAATAGACCACCTATGCATTGGCCGAATGCCGAGGAAGTAATCGAAATATCTGGCTTGGCTTTCGTAGATTCTTGTGCGTTGGGGCATAACGACAGCGGGGATGAAGCTAATGTATATCTAATTTCATCAGCTGAGTTTCGGAGAAACTCAGCTGATGAAATTGAAACGATTAATTTATCTGCCGCCGCTCGAGATTGGGAAGACATGACCACCGACCCTGTTGGCAATTGGTATTTGGGCGATTTTGGAGATAATTTCAGACGCCGAGATAGCTTACAGATATACCGCTACCATCCAGAAATCCAGCAGACAGATTTGATCGAGTACACCTATCCAGACGGCCGGCGGCACGATTGTGAGGCTATGGTGTTTCAAGGTGGCAAGCTGCACGTATTTACCAAAGCCCGGCCGGGCATTCGCAAGCAATATTGGAGCTTTCACTACAGTATACCCGCCGAACCGGGTTCTTACGAGGCCAGGCTGGTCGATAGTCTGTACATCCCGAGACGTGCCGTTACAGCAGCAGATATAGATAGTCTGAGCGGCGAACTGATTCTTACAGCTTATAATTACAAGCGTATACTAGGCTTTTTTCCGGCAGCAGCCAGCAGCGTTATTACAATCAGTAACTACCCTGAAGGGCGCTTCTATCGTGGAGAAGTCAAGAGAAAAAACCTCAGCTGGGCCACCCCAAATCAGGTAGAGGGCGTCGCATTTTATGATGATTGCTATTTCTATGTAGCCAGGGAGAAGACAGGGCCATGGCGGGCGCGGATTAGACGTAAAAAGCGCTAACTAAAGAAAGACTTAAACCACGTCATCCAACTATCCCAATTTTTAGACATGAGGAGTAGAATAACCGGGATAGTGAATATCAATATCAATTTCAAGATTCGGAATACGCGTTGATCCTTTTCCCGTCGGGTTTTGAATTTGACTTTAGTGCTCTGACGAGGCATATGTAGCTCATTTTATTCTGCAAAAATAGCCCACATTTGCTCGAATGCACCACCCCAGCAGTTGACCTTTTTCAGAGGGGGCAGTTCGAGTTGTACCCGATCGAGCAGATCGAAGCGAAAATGATCGATCATGCAGGTGCTTGGATTGAAGTACCTAATCTCGCCACCGCTGCGATCGGTCAGGCAGGCGTACTCGGCGAAAGCACCGCTATTTTGCAGGCCCTGGTCGAGAAAAGTGAGTACGTTTAGTTCTATGTTCTGATCGTTGAGCTTGTTGGCCCAGTCGCAGATATCTACGCCGGGCATACGGCAAACGTTCTCGCCATCGCTGATGAAAAAGATACCGCGTTTTACCCCCAGTCGACCAGTAAAAAGACTCGGTGTTTTGATCAGGGTGTTGAGTAGGGGCGTCGTACCGTCTGGATTTAGATATTGAATCTCGAATCGCAGGGCCGATCTATCTACACTATCTACGGCCATCCACCAACTGGGTTCGGTTTCGCAGTCGCCGCCTATGGTAGCCAGTCCGGCGAGGCAATTTTCCGGCAGGCGATCCAGTAGGTAAGCAGCGGCATCTCGCATGATGCTGAATCGGTCGGTGCTCATACAGTCGACCTGTTCCATGACCATAGAACCGCTGATGTCGACTAGAAAAATGACTTCTTCATATTGAGCGAAAGGATCCAGGCTAGACGCGCCATATGGCAGGTGTTCCAGTCCTACGGGGGCATCGTGAGCGGGCCTGTACAACCTTTTTGTTCTGGAGTCCAGAGTGATGGGCTCTTCTTCCAGTTGTAGGGTGTCGACCAAAGTCTTCAGGTTGGTTTTCGTATCAAGTCGACTACTGTCTATACTTAAGGCCCGACGGAAGTAGGGCAGCGCGTGCTCTAGGTCGTTTTTCTGTACGTGCCAATGGCTCGACTGTCCCATATGTCGGGTTGCCGCGCCTTGATTGACGACTTGCAGATAGCCGCCTAGGTTATACATGCCTGCCAGTCGGCGCGGATGGTAGTTTTCACTATTTTCTTCATAGCTGATTAGTGCTTGCAGACCAGGTAATGCCTTCCAATACTGCCCTGCCTGTGTCTGAAGCAGACAGATGGCATAAGCCCTCAGGTGCGTCATCTCAGCAAAATCAGCATGACTCGGATCGATTTTTAAGTCGGGGTCTTTCAGCAGCTCTATGCCCGCCTGTGGTTTGCCGGTCGCACCCAGCGCCAAGCCATAAGCTAAGGCGAAACTGAGCTGATTGGGAACCGCCTGATAAGCTTGCCGGAAATGGCTTAGTGCTCGCCTGGATTGTCCCTCTCGATAGTAATAAATGCCTTGATAGTAGTTTCGGTAGGCAGCTTTTCCGCTAGCTTTTGCAGTAGCGTTTTCATATTTTGTACTTCCCTGCCTACCTGCGGATGGCAGGCAGGCGCAGGTAGAAGTATTTTCAACTTCAAGTTTAGTCGATACTCCTGATTCAAAAATCAAGAGGGCAAAGCATAGGCAGACGAGTCTCAACAATTCGTTTTCGGGATGTTGGTCAATAAACGACAAGTATTCGTTTCTTGGTGCATGCCGATCATTGAAGATAATCTGACGCCCGCCGAAGCCATCACCCAGCAAAAAGAACTTGCCACCCGAGTAGAGCTGAAACCGCTGGACTTTCAACCAAAGCTGATTGGCGGCTGCGACATCAGCTACGAGCGGTTTTCCAGTATCTGCTTTTCAACGGTTGTAGTGCTCGACTACGAGACCATGGAGGTGGTAGCGAGTTCTTCTGTCCAAGATGAGATGACTTTCCCTTATATACCTGGATTGCTCAGCTATCGCGAGCTACCGAGCATTATGAAGTGCTGGGAAGCCCTTGCACTCAAGCCCGATGTCTTGGCCTGCGATGGGCAGGGTATTGCGCACCCTCGTGGCTTGGGTATCGCCTCACACTTCGGGGTACTGGCGGGCATACCGACTCTGGGTATCGCCAAGTCCGTTTTGCTGGGGGAATTCGTAGAGCCCGACTTGAAAAAAGGTAGCTACAGCCCAATGGGTCATAAAGGTAAAACGGTCGGATACGCTCTACGTACTAAAGACAAGGTGAAGCCCGTCTACATTAGTGCCGGTACGAGTATGACCAACGAAGACGCCAGAGAAATCGCGCTACATTGCGCCAGGGGCTATCGAATACCTGAGCCAACACGGCAGGCGCATCTGCTGGTTAATAGGTTAAGAAGAGGGGAAGAACCTATTGGATAGATTTTTTGCTGAAAGCAAAAAATCTATCCACGTCTGGATATCATACAGCTGTAGAGCATGATCCCTGCGGCAACACTCACATTGTAGCTATTGAGGCTTCCGACCTGCGCAAGTCTAAATTTGGAATCTGCTGCATTAGCCACGCCTTTCGATATGCCCTCACCCTCTGAGCCCAGCACCAGACAGATCGGTGAAGCCAGGTCTAACTCACTAATCTCGCTGGTGGCGTTTAGATCGCTGGCAGCGACGACTACCCCGCTGCTTTTAAGAAACTCGATGGTGTTGACCAGACTTTTTTCTCGGCATATGGGTAGTCTGCTCAGTGCGCCGGCCGAGCTCTTTACGGCATCGGGAGTTAGGCCTGCGCTGTTTTTTTGCCCGATGATAAGGGCATGCGCACCACAAATTTCGGCAGAGCGAGCTATGGCACCCAGGTTTCTCACATCAGTCACGCCGTCGAGTAATAGGAGTAGCGGGCTCTTACCTTGCTCGTACAAAAAGGGGAGCAAATCTTCTATGCGTTGGTAGGGAGCTGCTGCCAGCTGGGCCGCTACACCCTGATGATTGCCTTTGACCAGGCGGCGAAGTTTTTCCTTGGGAATGATGGTCATAGGCACCTCATTGGCCTTGCACGCCTGTCTGAGTTCTTTCTCGAACTCACCTCGTGTGCCCTGCTGGAGGTATACTTTGTCTACGGGCTGATCGGAATTTAAGGCCTCTAGAACGGGGTGGCGCCCATAGATCAAGTGTTGGTTTTGTTTGCTCATGCGGGCTGGCTTTCTTTGAGTAGCCACTCTCGATCTACGAGCATATTGGTATCGCTGATCTTTTTATGTAGGCCCGATAATTTGCGGTTGAGTGTTTCCTTGTCGAAAAATTCTGACTGCAACTTCAGGCTGGCCAGCTGTTTGGCAAATCGACTATAATTGGTGTACGATCGCTTATCGTTGACGCTGATCTTTTTTTGGCGCAAGATGTAAAGACGAAAAGTTTCCAGCTGATTGAGCAGGTAGGTGGTTTCGCGCTGTTCGTAGGCGATGCGCACTTCCAGCTGAACCCGAGCCAGGTGATATTTTACGTCGTTGTCGGTCACTTTCAGCAGTAGGTCGCCGGCTTCGTCGTAGCGACCTCGACTGTAAAGGTACTGGGCTTTATTAAGGGCGTAAGCGTTGTCACGTTTGTCTACGGGAAGCCGGTCGTAGTGAGATTCCAGGAAGTCTTCTGTCCATTCATACTCGCCCAGCTTACTGCCCAGGGTGACGAAGTTTTTGTAGTTCCACTCGCTGATTTGACCCTTTCGATATACCAGCCCTGTATCGATCCCTCGCCTGACTAGCTCGAAATATTCTCTTGGGAATTTGGGGTCGCCTTTTCTGATGCGCAGTATGCAATAGTTGTTGGCAAAAAGATAAAGTTCTTGCTGTTCGAGTTTAGAAAATTTGTCCAGCTCTTGATTCAGGAAGTAGCTCAGTTTTTTGTAATGGATAGGATTTTCGCCGTCTCGCATGCTCATCAGTATGTGGTAGTAGCACTGTATAGACGGCTCTTGTCCGAAGAGTTCGCGGCCGTGATCACTTTCGATAACGGAGAGCATCTCCGTCAGGATACCAAAATCAAACTGGGTATTGAACAGCAGCGTATTGGCTGTGCAGTGGCAGGCATGCCTCAGCTTTTCTGCCAGATAATAGGAATCGAGATGGTCTAGAATTTGCTGCATGGCCTGTGCATCGGCCCGATTTTCGTGTGTAGTTCGGTAGTAGGCATAGATGACTTGGCGCTGAAAATTAGCTTGCAGGATGTTGCCGTCTCTGTGGTCGCTACGGGCTATGAGTCGTCTCAGTCTTTTATCGCGGCTTTTCAGTAAGCTGTAGCGTCCGAGTGCTTCAGCCCTTTTCATAGTGAGCACCTCGCTCAGAAAAGAATCTTCTTCCAATTGTTCGACGGCCAAAAACTTGCTGAGTAGTTTCATGAGGCTCGACATTACATCGGCCAGCCGCTGCTCCTGATATTCGACGGATCTACCAAAGACCTTGCGATGCAGCCGTTCCCGGCTGAGGGCCTGCTCACCTATAGGTAGACTTTCGAGTATATTGTCGAGAAGCTTTTTAGTAGGCTCGTGCTGGTTGAAGTAGGGGCTGTTGACAAATTGGCGAAATCGCTCGCGCTCGCGGCCATCCATGGCCGATAGTTGGCGGGTAAGCTTGCCGTTTGCCATGTCGACTTACTCTTCTTCGCTATCAGTAGGCGCGGGTGCTAAGCTTTCCTGCTCTTCTTTGCGAGATTGAATTTTGTTGAGCAGCAGTGCGGCCTTTCGTAAAAAGTCGGTGTGGTGCTGGGTGTATTCATTGAATACCATGAGCAAGCGCGCTGCATCGTAAGCGGCGGTCTTAGGCAGTATCTGACGGGCAGCAATGGGGTGCAACCAGTATTCGAGGTTGTTGGAGCGCAAATAAGAGCGATCGACCTCGAAGCCCGTGACTACCGAGAGCTTGTTGAGGCTAAAGAGGTAATCGGTTTCTCTGTTCAGGTCTTTCTGAATATCGATGATGTTGATATCGCGGAAATTGACACCCGAGCGCTCGCACAAGAAAATGTCGCGACGGCCGTCGAATACGATCAGGTCTCTGAAGCGGTACTTGCGAAGTTGCTTATTGAGAAAAGTCTTAATAGCTGGCTTAGTAGGCCGTAGGAATCTGAAGGCTAAGCCGAGGTCATCTTCGGTCAGGCGAAACTCTTCCTCGTACTCGCGGCGCCTATTGGTGCGCATATTTATGACTTCTCTGCCACGGCCTATGGTGTGACCGAGATCGTCGATTTTAGCGAAGACGTCGACTACTTCGACGTTTGCACCATTTACCCAGCTTTCTATAAATATTTTGTTGCTTCCTTGCTCGAATACGAGTAAGGCAATTTCGCTGATGGCATAAAAGTTGGGGGGACCGCCATAAATATTGCCATATTTCAGCTCAAGGAATCCGATGTTGTTATTCACGGTTTGAGGTTATTTGGTAGTGGTTCTCAGTTCGTAAGGTCGCCAGCGGTTTTGCCGATACGCCTATATTTCATTTTCGCTAGTCAAAAGCAGAAAAGCAAATATACCCGAAATATTAGGCTTTTGCATTCAAACACCTACAATCTGTGGATCAAACTGACCATTTTCATAAATAAGTGTGCCGTCGGCATAAATTTGTCCAGCTTTTGTCATGTCTGCTATCATATCCCAGTGAACGCTGGACTCGTTTTTGCCACCGGCTTGCAGGTAGCTCTGGCCAATAGCCATGTGTATGGTGCCGCCTATTTTCTCATCGAACAAGATGTTTTTAGTGAACCGGTCAATTAGATAGTTGGTGCCAATAGCTGCTTCGCCAAATCGGCGTGCGCCGGGCATATCCAATGCGCGTTCGAGCACTTCAGCACCTGCCTCGGCCGACCAATCGGTGATCTCGCCATTGGCAATCTTTAACCAGATACCACGCACTTCCTGACCCTCGCGCATAGCCGGGTAGTCGAAGTAGACTTCCCCTTCTACACTATTTTCTACCGGGCTGGTGTAGACCTCACCACTTGGCATATTCGTGCGGCCGTCGCTGTTGATCCAGGTGCGGTCTTTGGTGCTGAATTGCACATCCATGCGATCGTTGACGTATCTAAATTGCTGGCGTTCATTCAGGTAGTCCACGATATTCTGTTGGCGGCTTCCGAGGCTGTGCCAGTCAGCTATTGGGTCTGCTTTGTCTAGGCGGCATACCTTGATGACAAAGTCGGTGTAATCTTTCAGACTCATACCCGCAGTCTCAGCCAGACTGGGGCACGGGTAGAGGCATAGACTACGTTTCATTTCACCATTGGCGGTACGTTGGGCGTAGGTCTGGTATAGTGGGTGCATGACTTTCTGCCTGAATGCTGCCCGATTGGGGTGCACGGCCTTCCGTCGCTGATCGAATGGTGCCTTGATAACGAGGTAGGCTTCAAACTCTTCCATGGCCTTTTTGTAGGTAGTAGGCACATACTTGAGCTGATCGTCGTTGCCGACTTCGAGGAGGGTTTCCGCCTGGCCGTCTATGCTCATCTGAATTTCGCAGTGGCCTCTGGCTTGCAGACAAGCGCGATAGATTTCTGCGATCAGTGGTTCGGCCAGGGTGGTAGATTGTACGAGCAATCTGTCGCCTGGCTTGATGTCGAGACAGTAGCGTACCAGCAGGTAAGCGTATCGCTTGAGATATAGTGTTTCCAATATTGAACTTTATAGATCAGTGGCAGGCACCGATTCATAAAAATGAATTTTTCCTACCATTGTTTACTCATGTAGGGGTAACGCGCTTGATAGGCCGCTTGTACCATCTCGGTGAGCTTGGTGCGCAAAGCATCTACGTTTTCTTTGGTGTGTGCAGAGATAAAGATAACCTCTTGGCCAAATTGATATTTCATGCTCTCTTGCAGGGCTGTCTCGACTTCTTCGCGGCCTTCGTCGTCGAGCAGCTCGTCGTAATTTTTCTCTCGGAACAGATCGATTTTATTGCAAACGAGGAGGGTGGGCTTATCATCGGATTTCATGTCTACGAGTAGCTCCTGAACGGTGCGGATATGGTCTTCGTGCTGAGGATGGCTGACATCTACGACATGAAGCAGGATATCGCTTTCGCGCACCTCGTCGAGGGTAGAGCGAAAGCTTTCGATCAGGTGGGTCGGCAGCTTGCGGATGAATCCGACTGTATCGGTAAGTAGGAATGGCGTGCGATCGAAGGCGACTTTGCGAACGGTTGTATCTAGTGTAGCAAACAGCTTGTTTTCGGCGAAGACATCGCTTTTGGTAAGTAGGTTCATTAGTGTACTCTTGCCTACGTTGGTGTAACCGACCAGTGCTACGCGAATCATCTGACCCCGGGTTTTACGGCGGGTTTCGGCCTGGCGGTCGATCTTCTCTAAATCTTTTTTGAGTTTTGAAATCTTATCGCGAACGATACGGCGGTCGGTCTCGATTTCCGTTTCACCTGGGCCTCTCATTCCAATACCACCTCGCTGTCTTTCCAAGTGGGTCCAAAGCCCACGCAGGCGAGGTAGGAGATACTGCATCTGGGCCAGCTCGACTTGCTTTTTAGCTTGGGCCGTCTGCGCTCGACGGGCAAAGATGTCGAGTATCAGGCTGGTGCGGTCTATAATTTTAACCTTGAGCTGCTCTTCGAGTATGTTGGTCTGCTTGCCGGTGAGGTCATCATCGAATATGACCATATTCACGTCTTCGTGGCGGTCGAGGTAGTCGGCGATCTCTTCGACTTTGCCTTTGCCTACGAAGGTGCGATTGTCTGGGTGCTTCAGCTTTTGTACAAACCGCTTCTTGGTCTCTGCACCCGCAGTGAGGGCCAGAAACTCCAGCTCGTCGAGATGCTCTTCTACTTGGTCTTCGGTTTGGCGATTGAGTACAGCACCCACCATCACGGCATATTCCGAGCCGTTTTGCTGGCTGGTCTTTTGTTTACCTACATTCCATTCTTGGGCCATGGGCTGAGTTGTGATTTTAAATCAATGAGATGGATGGAGCTACCTCCATCCATCTCATTGATTTAACTGACTTATATGCCTATAAGTTTCTTCCCAACCGTTTGCCGTCTTTTACCCACCGCATTCTAAAGCGACCAAATAATTGCCGCCGGGGGTAGACCAATAAGTAGTCATGGGCGTTAAAAGCGGCATAGAAACACCCAGAACATATTTTATCAAAACGAACGTAGTATATTTTATAGCTCTATGTAATAGTATCAGTCATAAATAGTTACTGATCTTGCTCGTGGGGCAAATTTCCCTCCCCCTTTTTTTGTAGCCTTCGGGCTACAGTCCCGTGAATATGTGATGTGACTCGACCATTGGTCGGGGTCACGCCTATGCTTAGCTCTAGCAAAGTGAGTTTATGTGCTGTGCTTTTAAGGCTCGTGACTTGCAATGGCTAGAGGTAGGACAGTGGTGCTCTTTTGGAAGTAATGCGCTTGCATTGCTCTGGCGGAGCCTTGCCTAAAATGCTATTAGCAAGCAGTCGAAACCAACATATGACTGCATGCACATAAATATTCAATCTCAAAGACACGCAACTAATATGAACCGTTTTTTAAATCCGATTTATGGTCTTGTTTTCGCCTGCTGCATGGGGGTAGCAAGTCCGGCTTATGGCCAGGACCCATTACGCGCGATAGCGCCATCGATAGAACCAGCACCGCAAGGCATCGAGCAGGCGGGAGGTGACCGATCCAGCGGAAGTACGCCCTCCCCTAATCCCTCCCCAGGGGAGGGGAACAGTTCTTCCTACTTATTTCACGGAACTGATTATCAGAATGCAAGTGTAGAATTATTCACACATTCACCATCATCAGCTCGGTCATCGGCACTTTCGGCGGAGATCGAGGCGTACGATTTGCTGGAGCTGAATGCTGAGGCTGCTGCCCAACTATTGGCTGAGTCGCCTGCCCGGCTAGAGCTGAGCTTGCCCAGTGGAGACCGACAGCTGGGCTTAGTGCTCCATCAGGTAGATCTGGTGGCAGATGGCTTTAGCGTGCGCGAAGCAACCAGCGATCGCTTGCTGGGTGCCGAAGCCATCGGTATACACTACCGGGGGCATTTGCAATCCGATCCGTCTGTGCCGGTGGCTTTTAGCCTGAGTGAAGGCGCAGGTATACGCGCACTGATCGCTCTTCCCGACCAGAACTTGGTACTCGGACCCTTAGCTGATCAGATTCTCGGCCCCGATACCTATGTGCTTTATGCCGACGATCAGTTGGAAGACCAAGCTTCTTTTACCTGCCATACGGCCGATAATGAGGTGGCTTACGAGCGCGAGCAGTTGGAAATCAACCCACAAGTTGGAGCTGGCCGCTCTAATAACAGCTGTGTGCGCATCTACCTGGAAGTGGATCACGACATCTACCTCAACAAGGGTGGAACAGCTGGGGCTTCAGCTTATATCAGTGCCGCTTTCAACGAAGTGGCAGCTCTTTATCAAGCGATAAATGTGAACTTGACGATCAGTGAAATACTCGTTTGGAACACGCCTAGTCCATATACAGCTAGTAGCTCTAGTGGACGTCTTTCCACTTTTCAATCGACGCGTACTTCATTCAATGGTGATCTAGCCCAGCTGCTGAGCTTTGGAGCCAGCGGAGGTATAGCCGTGCTTAATGGACTGTGCCACCCATTCAATGGCGCAAAGATGAGTTTTTCGAGTATCGGTACCACTTTCAATGCAGTGCCGACCTACAGCTGGACGGTCATGGTGATGGCGCACGAGTTTGGCCATCAGCTGGGTAGCCAGCATACCCACGCCTGCGTCTGGAATGGAAACGGGACGGCCATAGACGGCTGTCCCAACTTCACTGAGGGTAGCTGTCCTGTTCCCGGTACGCCCCAGGGCGGTGGCAATATTATGTCTTATTGTCATCTCGACCCCGTGGGGATTAACTTCAATGTGGGCCTGGGGCAACAGCCAGCAGCGGTGATCGTAAATACCGTCAATGCCGCCAGTTGCCTGACGGGCACCTGTGGCGGTAATCCGCCACCGCCACCACCAGTGGACTGTGCAGACAATACAGTTGTTTTGCGACTGGCCCCCGACAACTATGGCCCGGAAACCGAGTGGCGGGTTTCTGACGAAGCTGGCGATATTGTCGCATCAGGTGGGCCATATGGCAAGATGCTTTCTGGCACGCTCGTATTCGATACGCTCTGCCTGGTAAATGGGTGCTACGACTTCCAAATTACCGATAGCTACGGCGACGGTATCTGCTGTGAGTACGGCGAGGGAAGCATTAGGCTGACAGCGGAAAACGGAGATGTCATTTTCGATAACGAAGATTTTGAAGACGAATTCGATCAGCCTTTTTGTGTGCCCTTCGACGATGACCCCAGCGGAGACGATTGCCTGACCATCGATTTCAATACTTACCCGCCCATCAGCTATGGGCTCAACCAAGACAATGGGCAGGTCAGTGTACAACAGCAGGGTACTCAGATATATCTGCGCAACAATGCCTGGAAAGCCATCGAGCTGCCCTACACGCTCACACCCGAAACGGTCATCGAGTTTGATTTTCGCTCGACCATCCAAGGTGAAATTCACGGTATCGGATTCGACAATAATCTGAGCATTTCGGCGCAGTTTACCATGCAGCTGTATGGCACCCAAAACTGGGGAAATAGTGCTTATGCCAATTACAACGGCAGTGGTCAATGGCAACAATTCACGATCCCGATCGGGCAGTTCTTAACGGGTGATGCTCAGTACATGTTTTTTGTGGCCGATCACGACAACGGACTTAGGAACGGCAATAGCTACTTCAGAAATATCAGGATGTACGAGGGCAGCCCATGCAGTAATCTGGGTGTAGGATCGGCTCAGCAGACAGCTTTAGGCACCCAAGAGTCGACCGGCCTAGAAATCGACTTATGGCCAAACCCCACTGGCGGGCAAATACAAATAAGCCGACCGGCTCAGCTCGTTGGTCGTATTGGCAATTACACACTCAGTAGTACAGATGGCAGAACGATCCATAGCGATCAAATCGGCGCGAATACCCAGCAACTAAATATTGACCTGACCGACCAACCGCCGGGCAGCTACCTGCTGCGATACACCGATGGGCAGGTCGATCAGACCATACGCTTCCAACTACTATCTACCCGTTGACTTTCATCCCTACCTCAGCTAACCAAATGAGCCTGAGTTTGGCCACCATATCACTGATCGGCTGATCGCGCATACAGCGAAAATGCCCTTTTGGGCATTGATTATGGCCGATTTTGGAGCAAGGTCGGCAGGAGAGATTGAGAACCTCCTGTCGCCTTGCTTTTTCCAGCTCTTCCTGCCCAGGTAGATAAGGGTACATACCAAAGCTCGGCACCGTATTACCCCAAACACTCAAGATCGGTTTTCTAAAGGCAGCGGCTATGTGCATCAACCCGGTATCGTGGGTCAGGACCAGCTGTGCTTGTTTGACCAGATCGGCGGACTGGCCCAGTCGCATGCGTCCACAGGTGTTGTAGATATGATCGCCCATACTAGCCAAGCGTTCTCCGATTTCGGCTTCTGCCGGGCCGCCGAGTAGTACAATGGGTTGATTCCAGGTATGGCAAAACTCGGCCATCTGGGCTTCTTCCAGTCGTTTAGTAGCGTGTGCCGCCCCGATAACAAACGCCAGATAACGCTCGGGCAGGCCTTCTCTCAATAAATTGACCCTGTCTTCTGGCCTGATAAAATAGTCGAGACCACGCCCGTCATTCGTCACGCTCAACGGCCGCACCGTGTCCATGTATCGATCTACGATATGGCGGTCGGGCATACGGTCGATCTTCCAGCGGGTCAAGAGCCACTTCTGCCAATTGAGCTTTTTGAAGGCATATTTTTTGCACTTCCGCAGGTGGAAACCCAAGCTCAAGGTCCGAAGGTTTTTATGCAGATCAATTATATAGTCGAAGCCTACGGCCTTGAGTTCAGTAGCGACTTCGCTTACCTTTTTTTCGATGGTCCATACTCGGTCAATGTGTGGGTTGGGTTCGAGTATGCTGGCAAATTTCTGCTTCGTTAGGTAGTGTACCTCAGCCCCAGTCTGCTTCTTCAACGTCCTGACCACTGGCGTCGTGAGCACGATATCGCCAATAGAAGAAAAGCGGATGATGAGGATTTTGAGTGGCACTCAAAAAATAATGACTTTTTGTAATGTTTAGTTGTGTGACGAGCCTTTCTTATTGATTTACCCCGAAGGAGTGAATCAATAAGAACGCTATCACTTCATCACTCTTCCCACAGGATACAAGAAAGCCGTCGGCTCATACCAGGGACTCCTTTTGTAGATAAATTCCAGTTGCCCACGACCGTCAGTGGCTAACTCTGGGTTGGTGGAGATGGCTGCCTCCAGCTCGGCGGCTAGATCTGGATTGTCGTCTAAGTACTCAGCAGCGAGGTCTTCGAAGACATAGTTGGAAAAGCCCTCTTTTTGTTGAAGCACGGCATCGAAGAAGTTCCAGGCGAAGTAGCTATCGGGCGCCTGGGGCTCCAGGGTTTCTACCAGGTAGCGAACGGCGGTCTGATCGGTTGAAGCGATATAGTCGCCTGCCCGATATACCCATTCGCGCTCTACTAGTCGAACGCTTACGTTGCTGTGCAGGTAATGGCCTTCGTAGGGACGGTCGCGCGTATCGAAATCTTCGATGTAGTACTGTTGCACGGCAATGGTCGTATCTTTTTCTAAGCGAGTCATCTCGACGCCGTTAGCTTGCAGGCGTTCGATTACGCCGCCCCAGGCGAAGGGTATAATGTACGCCTTTGGCCGCTCTACTATCAGCGAAGGTGAGTAGTAATCGAAAAGAGGGACTGGCTGCTCGAAAGGTTGATCACGATCGTAGTAGAGGCGATCTTGGCCGCTGATCACGCTGGGTTTTCGGCTGTTGGTATAACCTTTGAATAGAATGGTGTCGGAGCGATTGCGATCCAGCGACCAGTTGATGGCCAGGCTGTCGGATGAGCGGTCTTGCGCTATGGCCTCTGTCCGGGCCGCTTGTATGCGTGTTCGGTCTTCACTACCTAGGGCAATGGCCGATTGCATAAATTGATATACGCACTCCACCCGGTCGGCGTATGGCTTAAGCATATGGGTTTCGGGCATAAAGCCGATGCTATGATGTAGGGCGGCGTAGCCCGTGGAGTAGCGAGGCAAATCTAGAAAACCATAAATACCCGTTTCCGGTGGTCCGTTAGAATATACGTAGGGCGTGAGTGGCCACCCGCGCTCGGGTAGATCGCGATAAAAGTGTGGTAGCATGCGATCGCGCAGGTACTTGCCCAAGGGTTCGCTCAGCTTTTCGGCTTGAGCGGCGATTAGGGTAAGGGTGTACTGGTAGTCGGCTCCATTGCTGGTGTGGTTATCGATGAAAATCTCCGGCTTCCAATCGGAGAGGAGCCGGTTGAATGCCATGGCATTTCTGGAATCGCACTTGATAAAATCGCGATTGAGATCGAGGTTTTTGGCGTTGCCCCTGAACCCATACTCAACAGGGCCATTCTGGTTAGCACGGCTATAGCTACCTCTATTGAGCATGCCGCCTATGTTGTACATGGGCACGATCACCACCACCACATCCTTGGGGAGTGTCAGGCTATCGGCCTGGAGGTAATCTCTAACCAGTCTCATACTGGCATCTACTCCACAGGGCTCGCCAGGGTGTATGGCGTTGTTGACGAATACGACTAATTTGTTATCAGCTCTTACCGTTTCTGGGGTAGGGGTACCGTCTTGGCTAAGTACTAGATAGTGAAGCGGCTCACCTATGTCGGTGATCCCTGCCTCAGTCATGTAAAGTTTCTGGGGATAAGCTTCGGCCAATTGCTGGTAAAAATCGATGACTTCGGCGTAGGAGGCTGTGTAGTTTCTGGCGGAATCTTGCTCGTGTGAGGTCGGCAAGAAAGGGATACCTTGACTTTCCTGAGAAAGTTGACAAGACGTCAGCGTGAAAGCAATGACGAGAGCGATTACATATTTCATCGATAGTGTTTACTCGTAAAGAAAGCAAACCTTATTGATAGACAGCTACAACTATTAATAGTCGAAGCATTTATATTCTTAATGTTTATAGTAGCAAAGTCTGTTATTACTACCAGCCGATTGAAGATTAGTATATGGAAGCATGTTTATTTACTAAGCCCCTTTGTGCAGAGAATGGATAAACGCTTTCCTCTGCGATACAAATATAGTATATAAATTTAATTTTTCAAAATTTTGTTGTTATTTGGGTTTTTGGATATTTCCAAATATCCAAAAACACTTTCGCCCATCAACAAACAATCCATACTTTTGTACGAGTGCATTTGAAACTACTTAAACCGATATGGGCAGATCGTTTTCCGGACTTAGTAGCCGGGCAAACGACTAGAGAAAGCGGGGTATCCAAATCTCCTTTCAGCAGTTTAAACTTTTCGGTGGCCGTAGGTGACCGACCTGCGGAAGTCCAAAAAAACCAAACCCTTTTGATGGAAGCCCTCGGCTTTGAAACGAGTAATTTGGTAGGTGGCCACCAAGTGCATGGTGATGAAATTGAATATGCGACTGCCGGGGGCCGACACAATGGCTGCGATGCGTTTATCACTGACCGCGCTGGTTTGCTTCTCGGCGTAACTGCAGCCGACTGTGTCCCAATTCTCATAGCAGATGTGCTACAAAAAATAGTAGCTGCCGCTCACGCCGGGTGGCGCGGAACCGTTGCTAACATTGCAGCTAAAACTGTGAAAAAACTTAAAGAAGACTTTAATTCTAAGCCAGAAAACTGTTGGGCATTCATCGGCGCGGCTATATGTTTTGAAGATTACGAAGTCGGTCGTGAAGTTGCCGAGCATTTCCGCTATCCCTTCGTGAAAAAGCTAGATAAGCCCGGCAAGTTCTTGGTTGATCTGAAAGGTAGCAATAAGCAGCAACTAATCGATGAGGGGCTGCCCGAATCGCAAATAGATGTGTGCCCGATCTCTACTTTTAGCAGGTCCGATCTGCTATTTAGCCATCGAGCGGCGGGCGGAAAACCGACCGGGCGAGGGCTGGCATTTATTGGCTATAAAAAAGCAGCTGCCTGATGAAAGCCGCCGATTGGACATATTTCAGAAAGCAGCTGCTCGACTGGTATGAACCCGACCGCCGCCCCATGCCATGGAAGGGTTTGCGAAATCCTTACCTAATATGGCTGAGCGAGATTATTCTGCAGCAAACCCGGGTAGAGCAAGGCTGGCCATACTTCGAGCGATTTAGAGATGCTTACCCTACGGTGGCGAATCTGGCTGCGGCCAGCGAAGATGAAGTTTTACGGCTTTGGCAGGGCTTGGGTTACTACTCGCGTGGGCGAAACTTGCTCAAGGCCGCCAAAATGGTCATGGATGAATTCGACGGTATTTTCCCGGCCACACATGCCGATATTTTGCGGCTGCCGGGGGTCGGGCCTTACACCGCAGCGGCCATCGCATCCTTCGCCTACGACCTACCCACGCCCGTGCTAGATGGTAATGTGTATCGCATTTTGGCCCGCTATACCGACGAAGAGTTACCCATTGATTCTACGCCGGGCAAGAAGAAATTTGCAGCTTATGCAGCCCAGGCTATGGGCAATGCTCCATCAGCTGTTTTCAACCAGGCCATCATGGATTTTGGAGCTTTGGTTTGCAAGCCAAAGGGCATTTCTTGTACCAAGTGCCCAGTGAGCTCCAGGTGCAAAGCACGTAAGGCAGACACCATTCCCCTTCGCCCAGTCAAAAAGCCCAAACGCGCTCGAAGAGAACGACATTTTCATTTTCTGCTCATCAGGCGTGATGATGAAGTATTGGTAGAAAGACGAGGAGAGGGCGATATTTGGGCTGGATTGTACCAGCCGCCTTTAGTAGAATTTTCAATGTCTTCAATTAATGGACTTCCGCAGGTAGATTCCCTTCCCGTTGCTCGACATTCCGTATCTTCAAAGAAAAACAGTATTGGGATCGATCACCCAAAGGATGCGGCTACTTCCGAATGGCCAGAACAATTGTCATGGTTAGTTGAACTCCCGATTTTCTGGGCGCGCAGGTACCCACCAAAAGCTCAGATACTGACTCACCAAAAGATCGTGGGGCATTTTCACGAAATCGCGATAGAGTCTGATTTCAGCCCACCAGAAAAGTATATTTGGGCCAATCAACAAAAAATTGAAAAATTGGCACTTCCCAAACTAATTGATGATTTTTTCAAAGAAAAAGCCTTATCTTTAGACCTATTCTGAAACCTTCTTATATAATCAAATCAGCATGGTAAATCGAGTAATCCTCATCGGTAATTTAGGTGCCGATCCCGAAGTTCGCACACTGGAAAATGGTGCAATGGTTGCTAAGATCAGATTAGCGACTAACGAAAATTACAAAGACAAAAGCGGTGAATGGCAAAGTCAGACCGAATGGCACGACGTGATTGCATGGCGCAATCTCGCCGAGCGCGCGCAGTCGACCCTTAGTAAGGGTGCTCAAATCTACGTAGAAGGAAAACTGACCCATCGGCTATGGGATGACCAGAACGGCAACAAGCGCAAAACTTCAGAAGTAGTCGCCAATTATTTCCGCATCATCAATAAGAGAGATGGTGGCAGCAATAGTAGCAATTATTTCCCCAGTGAAGAGCCAGCTAGTATGGCTGCGTCTGCCCCTCCATCTGGCGATAGTATGCCATCTCCTAAGCCCGAACAACCAGAGCCCGTTGCATCTTCCACCGAAGCAGAAGACGACCTTCCATTTTAGTAGCTGGTTATTCTCGTATCTTTGTAATAGATTTATCGAACGGATTTGGCTGCCAGCCAAATCCGTTCGATCGTTTTTATAACCAGATCCACATCATTTGGATATTACGGAATTAGCGTCCGCTTACCTTCCAGTAGTTTTCTTGTCGGCTACTTACTGGCTTGGGGTACCTGCTATTTTTCTGTTACTGTTTTTATCCGCTTTGGTATCTGGTTCTGAGGTAGCCTTCTTTTCTCTCGACAATCAAGATTACGAAGAGCTGGAAACGGAGGAAGATCCAGCCGCTAAGCGCCTTCTTCTTCTCCGCGATTACCCCAAGCGATTGTTGGCGACCATTCTCATTGCCAATAACTTTATCAATATCGCTATAGTACTCGTGTCTTCTCTACTGCTGAATCGCCTCTTCCCGACGGCAGTATTCGAGTCTTGGGCAGCTGGATTAATCGATTTTATTCCTTTGATCGGAAATGTATTCACGCCCGAAAAGCTGGGTAGCTTTTTCTCCTTTCTGATTACGGTTTTGGGCGTCACCTTCTTGCTGGTACTCTTCGGCGAGGTTGCACCTAAGGTCTATGCGCGCTTCAACGCTATGCGCATGTCGCGGCAGATGTCAGGACCAATGCTATTTCTGATGCGCTTGTTCCGACCGGTCAGTTGGGCACTTATCGGAGGTACCAGCGTAATAGAGAGCCGACTCAGCAAGCGCCACCAGGACAACCTCCCCAGCCGCGAAGACATAGACGAAGCCATAGATTTGACGGCCATCCATTCCGATGAGGTAAACAGCACTCAGGATGTGGATATCCTCAAGCGCATACTGACATTCAGCGACGTCACCGTCAGACAAATCATGTGTGCCCGTGTAGATGTGGTTGCTGTAGATATATCCATCGACTTCCAAGAGCTACTCAAGGTGCTGCGCGATAGTGGCTATAGTAGAATACCCATCTTCGAGGAAGACTTCGATCATGTTAAAGGTATCTTGTATGTGAAGGACGTACTAGGCCATCGCCATGAGCATGCTAATTTCCACTGGCAGGAGTTGGTGCGCGAGGAGGTACTTTTTGTGCCCGAAAGCAAAAAGATCAGCGATCTGCTGCAGGAGTTTCAGCAACAAAAAACGCACCTGGCCGTAGTCGTAGACGAGTATGGCGGTAGCGAAGGCATCGTTACCCTCGAAGACATACTCGAAGAGGTTATTGGCGAAATACAAGATGAGTTCGATGAGGAAGAGGAAATCATCTTCCAACAAATAGACGATCTCAACTTCATTTTCGAGGGTAAAACCTCACTCAATGACGTTTGCCGCCTCACCAATATTCCGACTACCACCTTCGATGAGATCAGAGGCGATTCGCAATCCTTGGCTGGACTCATACTCGAAATCGTCGGCAGGCTACCCACTCTAGATCAGGAGATCGAGTTCGAGAATTACCGCTTCAAGATCATGGCAGTCGGGCAGAGACGAGTGGAGGAGATACTGATTACACTGCCGGAGGATGTGGAAGAGCATGGATAGCTTTGAATTTTCGCAAAGCGAAAATTCAAAGCTTCATCAAGGCTGATAACTCCAAGCTTCAATTATTCGTTATGGTCTGGTAACCCCAATATTTATGCGTCATTTCATTCTTTTTATTCTCTTTTTCGCGTTCCTGCCCGCCTGTCGCGAAACCAACTCTGTACCCAAGCCGCGTAGCTTTCCTCGAGTAATCTATCCTGATCGCAACTATGTCGACTTTCAAACCGACTACTGCAACTTCACCTTTCAGCATCCCGACTATGCGCAGGTAGTTCAGAAGGAATTATTCTTTGACGATGCGCCCGCCGATCCCTGCTGGTTTGACTTGGAGATGCCCGCCTTTAATGGTCAGATACATTTCACCTACTATCCGGTCGAAGATTTTGCCGATTGGGAGAAACGGCGCGACGAAGGTTTTAAACTAGCGGGCTACCATAATGTGCGGGCCAGCTATACCGAAGAGATCAGAATAGATCGGGATCCAGATTTTGGCGGCATGATCTTCGATATAGAAGGAGAGGCGGCTAGCCCCTTTCAGTTTTTCGTGACTGATAGCTTGAATCACTTCGTGCGGGGTGCGCTTTATTTCAATACGAAGTCGAGACCAGATAGTCTCAAGCCTGTCGTCGAGTTTGTAAAGGAGGACATTTATCGGATGCTGGAAACCTTTGAGTGGCAGGAATAAAAAAGGCCCAACGCTTTGCGTCGAGCCCTATTACTTTTGAAACTAGAAAGTTTAAGCGTTCGCTTCCACTTCCTTCTTACTGCCTTTGCCGTTAGATTCGGCTTCTGGGGTTTCTTCGTCTTCGAGGCCCATCAGCTTGGCCTTGATCTTGTTTTCGATCACTTCGGCTACTTCCGGGTTGTCGAGCATAAACTGCTTGGCGGCCTCGCGGCCCTGAGCAATCTTAGCACCGTCGTAGGCGTACCAGGCACCGCTCTTGGCGATGATGTCGGTATCTACACCCAGGTCTACGATCTCACCGACTTTGGAGATACCCATACCGTAAGTGATGTCGAACTCAGCCACGCGGAATGGTGGGGCTAGCTTGTTCTTGGCGACCTTCACTTTTACGTGGTTGCCGACTACACCGCCTTCCTTATTCTTGATCGCGGCACCGGAGCGACGAATATCCAAACGCACAGAAGCGTAGAACTTGAGGGCGTTACCACCGGTCGTCGTTTCGGGGTTACCGAACATGACACCGATCTTTTCCCGCAGCTGGTTGATGAAGATGCAGCAGCACCCTGTCTTACCGATCGTACCGGTCAGCTTACGCATAGCTTGAGACATCAGACGGGCCTGTAGACCGACCTTACTGTCACCCATCTCACCTTCGATCTCGGCGCGGGGAACGAGTGCCGCTACAGAATCGACAACTAAGAGGTCGATCGCACCGGAGCGGATCAGATTCTCAGATATTTCCAGCGCTTGCTCGCCATTGTCGGGCTGAGAGATGAGCAGGTTTTCGGTATCTACGCCTAGATTGGCCGCATAGAAGCGGTCGAATGCGTGCTCGGCATCGACTATAGCCGCTATACCGCCGCGCTTCTGGCATTCGGCTATGGCATGAATGGCCAAGGTCGTCTTACCCGAAGATTCAGGGCCGTATATCTCCACGACACGTCCACGAGGCAATCCGCCTATGCCGAGTGCAATATCAAGACCCAGAGAGCCGGTCGGGATGACCTCCACATTTGCCGTTTGGCTTTCGCCGAGGCGCATGATCGTACCCTTACCATAAGTCTTGTCCAGGCGATCTATTGTATTTTGCAGTGCCTTTAGTTTCGCTGCCTTGTCTTTAGCATTATCCATGATTCGCTGTTTTGATGGCCCAGAGTGGGACCTGTTTTGTTGTTTGACGCAACAAATATAAACACACTGTTTGTAACTTGCAACAGTTTGTGGCGTTTTCATTAAATATTTTTCAAAAAAGTTCTAAAATAGCCTTTTTGTCACTTTTTTGATGTTATAATTGGGCTATTCCTGCTCCGTAAGCCAAAAAATTTGAAACGCTGCCAAGGCCTTAATAGTGGACTCGCGATCAAAAGTATAGCCAATCAGAAAACCGCCGCCGCCTGCACCACACAATTTCAAACAAAAATCACTACGATTGGCAAACCGATGAAACGCTTCGGGAATCAAATGCCCAAGATGGTCAAATTGAAATCGACTTAAGCGGCGCATGGCTTCCGCAATAGCATCTGTCGGTGCACCGCTGGTCATAGCCTGGATCAAAGTCTCGGTCGGTGCCATCCATTCTGCCCGCGCCAGCTTTTGCCACGATTTATCTACCTCAAACCGCTGGCGAAGCGTCGGAATGATGTTAGCCGAACTTCGCGCTTGCCCACTGTCCAGCAAAAAAATAGGCGAAAGGGTGGTATGCGCCACATCTACTTTCTGACTTCCGTGGGGACTCACCAACACGGGCGAATTCTGAAGACTCACCAAAGGATCTAGCCCCGAGCTGCTGCCGTGGAAAAAGGACTCCATCGTCGCCAATCGCTCGCGCAGGGTCGTTAGATCCACCGCACCGCCTGCTGCGTATCGCGCATACAACGCTGCACAGACTGTCCCCGAGCTGCCCAGGCCATAGCCCACTGGTACGCTGCTGCTCAGTTGCCATCCTGCTTTCAGGTCTTCGAGCAGCTTATCGATATATAGCCAAGTGGTTTTTTTAGACTTCCGCAGGTAGTCGCCAAACTCGAGTAGGCGTTCGTCTGCTATTGCTTCATTCACCCATTTAGCCGAAAACCGCCCGAATGGAACTGCCAGGGCACGCCCTCCATACAGCACCGTATGCTCACCGAAAAGAAGAACCTTAGCCGGAAATGACCTCATGAAACTTCAGATGTAAGAATGTAATATTTTTGATTTGAGATGTTAGGTGCTTCTTCTATGTTGTCAACAACCTCAGCACAAAGCACATTATACATTAAACATCCCACATCCCACATCCCACATCCCACATCCCACATCCCACATCCCACATCCCACATCCCACATCCCACATCCCACATCCCACATCCCACATCCCACATCCCACATCCCACATCCCACATCCTACATCCTACATCCTAAACTATGGAAGCAAAGCTCAAGGAGATTCCAGCTGATTACTTCGTACAAGTCACCGGTGCCAATGTGACCTCATGCGTTAGTAATATCCTGCTCGTACTCGCTGTGACCTGGCTTTCGGATTATTCAGAGGCTCAATGGTATATGTTTGGTGCTGTGATCGTGCTTCAGGTATTGGCTACATATCTTTTAATCAAAAAGTTTAAGTCCAATCTCAGCCGGTTCTTGCGTGTATCCGAATCACAAATCATTCTGGAGAACCAAAAGCGTGAAGTCATACAGACATTTGATCTAGACGAAATCGAGCTGCTGACTTGGAGTGATCACATTCGCCCGATCAGCAAAAGAACTCAGCCTTGGTGGAAGTACCCGTTTTATAAGATGCAGTCTCCGTGGCTGTCTTTTAAAACCGATGGCGAAGAATACCTTTACCATTTTATACCCGACTCCGAGTATATGCGTGACCGTCTAGAACGCGTATTGACGGCATGGGAAAAGAAGCAAATAAACTCAGGCGCTAGCTATTAGTTTGAGTGGTACGACTACCTTTCCTTGTCCCCGGCAATAAACTTACCGACAATGATAGCAATCAGAATAGTCAGATATAGTTGCCCCGTAATACTCAGCAATATCGAAGATGACTTGGCGAATGAATGTACGGGGCTTATATCTCCATAACCCACAGAGGTTAAGGTAATAAAGCTGAAATATACAAAGGTGTAAAAATCGCCTTGTTCTGGTAAGTTAAAGGCATTGTCCACTGACTTCTCGACAACAAAGAATAAAGATGCTCCAAGAATACCCAGGATCATATATCCTGTTGCGCAAGCGTATATTTCGTTAGCCCCGATAGGGTTGGTTAGAATATATTTTACAACTTTTACTAAGACAATACTAAAGAATAAAAGCGTTGCTCCTGCACTCACTATACTGAAGTATATGTTTTGCTGTTCGTAGAGGAATAAGATAAAGATTATAGACGCAATAATGCCTAGAATAATAAAGTCCAGTCTTTTGGTGCCTGCATAAATCACACTCATGATAAGTACCAGTGCATATACGATATCTAAAATTATTATTCCTACATATGACTTTGAAACGAGTGCTGGAAGTACCAACATCAGTACTAGGCTCAGCAGAAAATAAAGGTAATTATTATCTTCAGTATCGATGGCATACCATTTCTTCATATGGATTATGCATCTAGTAGCGCATCATCAAATTGGTAGCCCTTATAGCTGATACCGAACAAAATGCTATACATACATGGGATGAAAAGCAGCGTAATGACAGTTCCGAAGAGTAGACCTATCATTATACAAACGGCCATACCTTCCCATAGCTCCCCGCCACTTAAATACAGCGGTATCATGCCAAATACAGTTGTAAAAGTAGCTAGCAATATCGGCCTGAAGCGCTGTAGGCAGGCAGCCACAACAGCGTCTTGCCTATCTCTGATCTTTTCCTCGATTTCTATCCGATCCACGAGTACGATAGCGTTATTGATAATAATGCCAGCTAGAGAGATAACCCCTAAAAACGGCATAAACCCAAATGCTTCTCCGAATGTGATTAATCCAATTACAACGCCTATTACTGCCAAAGGAATGGTCAGTAGTACGATGATCATCTTCTTCACGCTATTGAATTGAATGATCAGGAGTAATACAATGATAAAACCAGAAACGGGCAAGTATCCGATAACAGAACCCATACTGTCTGCGGTTCGCTCGGCATCGCCACCAAATTTATAGGTATAACCCTTTTGCCAGTTTTCGATATCCTCTTCTATCCATTCACTCATTTGAGTAGTAATTTCAGAGGCGTTGGCACCTTCACGTAATTCGCAATTAACATTGACCGTGCGTTCCAGGTCTTGTCGTTGAATTTTGGCATACTGCCAATCAGGCAGGATAGAAGCTACCTGGAGCAATGGAACACTCCGACCCGAGTTCTGTGCGAAAACGTTTACGGTTTCCAGGGAGGCTAGGGTTTGTTGCTGATCGGCGTTGCTACGCATTATAATAGGAATGGACTTATCCTCTTCCCTATAGCTGCCCGTTTGAAAACCGTCTAGTACGGTCAATAATGAGGCAGAGATATCTTGGCTTGTCACACCTGCATTTTGAGCACGAGATTGATCGATGTCGACAAGAAATTTTTTACTCTTTGGCCCCCAATCATCTTTCACATTTTTGGTGCCAGGGATAGAGGATAGTTTTAATTTAACGCGCTCGGCAATTCTTGATAATTCATCAGGGTCATCTCCTGATATTTTGATTTCTATAGGTTCACCTGCTTCGCCTGCTGCCAATGGAAAGACTTTTATATCTGCATTTGGAAAGTTGAAAAAAGTGAACCGATCTAATTTTTCAATCATGCTATTGTTCTCCCTGAAGGAGGTGGTGCGCATTACAATGTGGGCATAATTGGAATTTGGCTCGTCTCGGTTGTATCCCAGGTCGTAAGGTTCTGGCCCTTCACCGATGTAAGAAGTCCAATTCAGAATTCCCTTCTGATCAGTATTTTGAACGAGTAAAGAATCTCTCATGTACTGTTCTATCTGCGAGACTACTCTATCAGTAGCTTCTATTTTGGTGCCTTGCGGTAAATTGACATCCATCGTTATCAGATTCCGATCGCTATCGGGAAAGAATATGAAAGGAATTCTTCCAAAGAAGAACATCGAAACAAAAAAACTTGAGAAAATAACTCCTAGGACTAGATAGCGTCTACTCAGAGAACTTAGAATGAGACTTTTGTAAGATTTTTTGAGTGCATTTATAATTTTGTCTACCAGGCTTAGCTTTTGTTTTCCGCCGGGTGTGACTTTCAAAAACAAATAGCAGAATAAAGTGATAACAGAAAGTGCAATTAGCCAGGATGAAAGGAGTGCTATGGTAATTACGACAAAAATAGGACCGACTATATCTCCCATGACAGTTGGTGAAAGATAGAAGGCCAAGAAAGCCGCACTAGTCGTTAAAGTAGATATGAGCAGAGGCGTCCATAACTCGGAAAAAGCTTCAATTGCAGCCTGCTTTTTATTCATTCCCTTGTCAATTTTCACAAGGATTGTTTCTGCAACAACAATGGCGTTATCTACCATCATTCCGAGGGCCATAATTAGAGCAGCTAAAGTGACTTGATTGAGTCCTACTTTGAGGAATCCCATTACCATAATCGTAGTGATGATTACCATAGGTATAAGACTCGCGATAACTATACCTGTACGGACGCCCAAGAAGATCAGCATAACTAACAAGACTATAGCAACTGACTGGAAGACATTATCTACAAAATTGTCGATTTTGAACTGGATGTAATCATCTTGAGAAGTCACTCTTGTTAGCTCCAAACCAACGGGAAGTTTTCTTTTCCAGTCTTTAATAACGACATCAACTTCTTCTCCAAGTGATACTATGTTCGCATTATCTTTAAGATTTATGTGTATGGATATGGCATCTTTGCCATTTACTTTTACGATTTGTGAAGGCGGGTCGATGTAGTCTTTATAGATATTGGTGATGTCTTTCAACTTAATAAGTTGTTGGCCTCCTGCAGTGGGAATAAGCATGTCCCTAATATCATCTACATCATCAAAATTGCCTGTTGGTTCAAGAATAATTCGTTCGTCTTCTATATTGACTTGTCCGCCTGGATTAATAATATTAGTCGACGAAATGAGTTGTTGCAGAATAATTGCCGAGAGGCCGTACTCTTTTAGTTTTGTATTGTCAAACTCTATAAATACACGCTCATCTTGCTCGCCCATCAATTCTACTTTGGCGGCATCTGACAATTTTATGAAATCGTCTTTTATATCATCCGCATAATCTTTCATTTCTTCGTAAGAGTACCCGTCAGAAGTTAGACCTACCACTATTCCGTAGACTTCTCCAATACCTTCATCATCTAGCGATGGTATTACACCTTCGGGTAGACCTTCAATATTGTTGAGTTTCCTGCGGAGCCGATCCCAAACAGCCTGCATGTTCTCTATGGGCAATTCATCTTTTAAAGCGACTTGTACTATAGACAAACCAGTTCGAGAAGTACTGGTTACCTCGTCTAATTCGGGTAACTCTTGTGCTTTCTTTTCTATTTTATCAGTTACCAGTTGTTCTACACGTTGAGGGCTTGCCCCTGGAAATACAGTAACCACAGATGCCATACGAATAGTAAAAGATGGCATACTATCACGAGCTAAAATCTTATAGGAGGATATTCCTGCTAGAAGTACTGTGACTAAAACCGTAAAGATTATAGTTGTCTTTTCAATTGAAAATTTAGCTAGATTCATGGCAACTCAGTATTATAATATGATATGAATGCTTTACGTCTTCCATGTGGAGGAGTCATATTTACTCTATGCTTATTTGTTGACCATCTAGTAGGGTTTGTAGGCCTGCTGTAGCAATTTTCTGCCCTGGCACAATCCCAGATTCAACTACGAACCCTGTTTCGTTAATCTCACCGATTTCTACGTACTGCTTTTTTGCAATTGCGGTATCACGGCTTTCGTCGATAAGAAATACGAATTGACCTTTATTGTCTTCTCCAACGGCTTTAATGGGTACAATTAATGCGTTGGCTTCTTCCTTTTCATTGGCATTAAAATCGAAGATCACCTCAGCGGCCATTCCACTCTTTATTTCTCCTTTAGGCTCTTCTATAGTTAGTCTTATAGGAAAAGTTGCTGTATTTCCATCAATGGATGGGGCTACCTCCGTAACTTTTGCATTGAAAGTCTTTCCCGGCAATGATGCAAAGCTTGCAGTCGCCATCATACCTTCGTCTACACTGTTGATTACACTTTCTGGGAGGCCAATTACAATCTCCATGTTTTTACCTGCATTTAGTGTGGCTACTGGCTGGCCTGGACTTACATTTTCATCTTTCTCTGCAAGTACATTGGAGATCGTGCCACTTTCAGGTGCATACAAGTAGCCAAATCTGACTTGTTCTTGTTGAATATCCACCCCACGTTTTGCTGACTGAAAGCCTTCCTCTGCCGTTCGAAAAGCATTCTTTGCGGCTTCGAATTCGCCTAACGAGGCACTTCCCTTTTCATACAAAGACCTTACTCTATCGAGACTCAGTTTAGCTGTGTTCATCTGTGATTCTGTGCTGTTCATCTGGGTTACTGCTTGCTCATATGCCAGTCGAGATTGAACATTGTCAAGCCTGCCCAGTAGTTGTCCTTTACGCACTTTTTGGCCGAGTTTGATGTCGAATAAAGTGATAATACCTGAACTGCGAAAGCTCAACTGAACAACAGCATCTGTCTGCGCTTTGCCACTGAAACTTCTTATGTTGCTCTTTTTGCCATAGCTTATGACCTCATATTTTACAGGGCGAAGGAAGGTTTCTTTTTTTTCTTCTTCTGATGAGCATGATAAAAGAGACAATCCCAAAAGAATCAGGATGCATATAGAGAGATTAAAACTCACCGTGTTCTTAATTGTCATTTGAATTTTCGTTGATGAAGTCAAAAAAGCGATTCTTGAAGTCAGCATTTTTTTCTTCTGTATTCAGCAGAAAGAAATAACCAATACTCCGTTCTAAATCCACAGCATTTATCAAAAAATTATAGACAGCGGCAGATTTAGCAAGCTGGGCATTAAGAAAATTATTTTGCGCGTCTAGTAGCTGAATAAGGTTTACTGCCCCACTCGAATAAGCGACTTGAGTAAGCTCTAAGGCTTCTTTTGCTGTTCGCTCTGAAATTTCTGAGAGCCTGATATTGGATATTTGATTAGTGAGCGTTAAAACGTTATTGCGAACATTTGCAGAAATAGCAAGCCTTATATTGTCTTTGTTTAGTAATAATTGATCCTTCTGGATTATTGAAGTTTGCTGATTAATATTGTTTTGGTTCTGATTGAAGATTGGTATAGAAATATTAAGGCCAAGATTATAGTTTGTGTTTCTGATAGATCCTCCTGTTATTAGCTCAGTTTCACTGCCGGCACCGCTTCTACTAAAAACGGCATTATATTGGCCTTGGGCGGCAATAGTTGGATAATACCGACCTCTACCGAATAAGTCTATCGAATATTCGGTTGCTTCGAGGTTGTAATTTATTTCCTTAAGTTCAGGTGCATTAAGTAGGGCCTCTTGTATTAAGAAGTCTGTGAATAGATCTCTTAAATTTGGACTGTCCAAAAACATGGCTAGTTCATCGTAATCATATTTTTCCAGTAGGCCTTCATTAAGCACCAAGTCTTCAATATCTATTTCTTTGTTGATGGGGTTGTTGAGCAGCTGATTGAGGATGACGAGGTTTTGCTCTAATTGATTGACAGCTTCTACCATCGATTGTGTGTTTTGAGCTACCTCACTCTCGAATCTTAATACGTCGGACTTGCCAGATTCACCAGCTTCAAAATTTTGTTTAGCTATGTTTAAGTTTTCCTTGGTTAAATCCAGATTTTGAAGCTGAATTTGAGCATTCACCTTGGCTATCAGAGAGGCTAGATAAACATTGGATACATCTGCTATAATATCTAACTGAGTTGCGTTGAAATTTTCCTGTTGAGCAGAAAGAAGCTTCTTTTGGATAGAAATATTAGTGCTAACCGCTCTGGAATAAATGAGTTGCTGGGCTGTAACCGAACCCGATGTAGATATCTCTGGATTTTGGCCAAAGCTTATCTCAGCTAACCTCGGATCCACATAGCTAGCTGCTGCACTCGCCTCTACGAAAGGAAGATATTCACTTTTGGCGCTTTCAATATCCTGGTTGCTGATGTCAATATTCTTTTGATTTATAGACAGCGTCAGGTTCTGGCTTAGTGCCTGATCGATAGCCGACAATAGGTTGTATTTTTGTTCAGCCACGACATTATTAATGTCTCCTACAAAGTCTGTCGAAGATATAAGACTGTATTTAATAGGTACACCAATTAATTCAGCTGTATTAAAATTTATAGTTAGTCTAGGTTCGTAATCTATGAATACGGGCAAATCTGATAATTTGGCTCCGTTTATGTATGCCTCAACTGTTAGAGCAATCCGGCGTTGTATTCGCTCTATATTGTCAGCTCCTTGATTAGTAGCGAACAGTCCATTTCTAACATCTTCTATGCCTGTATTGGTGAATGAGGGGAGATTGCGATCTATGAAGGTAGAAGCTAACTGCTCTATTTCACTGGGCGATAATAAAAACCCACCTGCTAGGTAGACAGCATCGATATCATTCAGGTTATCTGTAATGTCTGCAACATTGCGAAATGGAATTAGCTCGTAGTCTACTTCAAGAGATTGTAACTCCCGGCTGAAAATATTTTCAAATGGCAGGATATCTATTATCTGTTCTTCGATTAGGATGCCTACTTTTTTGAAATTTGTTAATTCCTTCAGTTTAGTAATGTCATCACTATAAGATTCTGACTGGATGAGGTAGGTGAAGTTGTCAATCTCAGAGCTTGCCTTATCTTGGTTGATGTCTATCAAATCTTTATTGACAGCTCCAAACAAAATAGTCGGCTTAGGATAGATGGTCTGTTGGCCAACGATCAAGCTATTAACCGCTCCAAAAGCAAGGATTATATCGGTTTGTTTGGATAATAATAATTGATAATTTTGCTCAGCTCTTTCCAGATCGAAGTTATTGACTAAAGTGTTTTCGTCTTCAAATACAATACTCGCATCTTCTCCAACAACAGCCTTTATCTGCTCCTTTACTTGGTCGAGTAGTGGCTCAACCTCAGAGGTTATTATATCTGTAAGAATACCAATGGAATATATAGGTTTCTGTGCCATCAAGGAAGAGGAAACCCACACTAGTAGAAATACATACTTCAATTTATTCATTTAGATGGTGGTGGTTTAAAATTTTTCTAATATGCTGGTTGCCAAAAAGACAAGTCCAGCTAGAATAAAAGAAATGAGAAAAGCATTATAGGCATAATCGATCATCCTGGCTTTAAGTCCGTTATACCTCCCTATAAAAAAACTTGCCCTTATTTGATTGCCCAGTTGAAGATCCTGACTTTCTACAATTTTTTGCATAGCTTTTTCATAGTCCTCTAAACTATTTCGTTCATCTATTATGAAGATATTTTCTTCAAGATTAGACTGTTCTTTTTTTGTTTCTTTTGCCATTTTTCCATTGGCGAAACTATGTAGAGGCTTAGTGGCTATTATAGACAAGATAAGGGCAGTTAGTAGCCCGATCAGCAGAATGATTACAATAATTTGGCCACCATCGACATTGACATTTATATACTCATGAAAAACGATTGACCCGGAAACGACTGTAGTACAAATACGGATTAATGTGGCTGCTTTTCTATCAAGAATAGAGATGACACTCACATCGAATTTATTCTGGTTGCGAAGAAAAGTGCTTAATGATTTTCTTGGCTCAGACGATGTGCCGAACAGGCCTTTTGAATTTTGGAGGTCGCCACTCTCTTTTGTTTTAGATCGCTCGAGCTTAGCTTCCAGCTCTGCTGCTTTTGCTACCTTGATCCTTAAGTCAGCGGCTTGTTGTTCCAGTTTGAGTCGTTTTTTCTCGGTCTTGACCAGTTCCGATTCAGACTTTCTTTCCATCGTATCAAATTTTGGGATCTTCTTAAGATAGCAGCTCCTTAATCTCTGCTTCGCTTATTTCCATGTCTAAACTACGTATTTTTCCACTGCTTACATAAATTCCGCTGTCAGATAGATACTTTTCAAAAGCAGCTTCATAAAGTCTTTTTGCTCCTTCTTGAGGAGACTTGAAGAATAGATTCCTGATCGGCTTCAACCAAAATGGCATGCCATCGCCAGCTGTCATTTTAGTCTTAATGGCTCCAGGGTCGACATTGACGATTCTTGCGTTATCCCAATCTTTACTCAAATTATTCATGAGGAGTAAGAACGTGAGCTTCGAATCGACATAAGAGCCAGTCAGCTTTGTGAACTTTTCCGGCTGCTTAAAAGATGAAATATCGATAGTCTTTTTCTTGTCTAATCCACTTGTTACGGTATTGACAATAAACGGACTTTCAGCCTTGTCTAGCAAGGGCTTTAGAGCCTTCGTAAGTAGATACGGGCTTATAGCATTGATCTCTAGCTGAAGTTCGTTTCCGTAGTCCGAAGTGTATAGTTTATCTAGCAAGACCCCAGCATTATTGAATAAACCATCTAGTTTATCCCACTTCTTGGAGATAGCTCCGGCAACAGATTCGATTTCGTTACGCTTGCCCAGGTCGGCAACGAACATGTCTGGCAGGTTCTCTCCGGTAAAGAGACGTTCGGCATCCTTCTTTCTCGATTCACTCCGAACAATGAGACCTAGTTTATAGCCCCTATCAAGAACCATTTTGGAAAGCTCAAGCCCCATTCCAGAATGGCCACCAGTGATAAGAATATTCATCTTTTGCAATTAAAGTGCGTGTAAAAAGTGAGCAATTAATTCAAATTGAACATTTGCCTTCTCATCATATCTAATTCTTCATCTGATTTTTGTTTAGCTATACCTATCATCTGCTCAGCATCATCTCCTATGCCTGCACGAATAGGAGCGGGTGTTTCTTCGGCAATTTCGATTAAACGAGCAGCTGCATCCTCTACAGACATGCCCTCGCTTTGCATTTTTTTGAATTTCTCTACAAAAATGCCAAACTCCCTACCATATAAATCTCTTTGCTCAGGAGTTAAATCCGTTAGTAATTTATCTACCTTGGCTATTGTCTTTCCAGGGCCAGCTGTCAGCATATTACCTGGTGCCACCATCACAAAATCGACTTCGAATGGTCGGAGTTCTGTGCGTAAAACATCTGCAAACGCCTCCATGGTAGCTTTCGAGGCGCTGCTCACTCCATTGTAGGGTACTGGCAAAATACCAGAAACAGAGCCAATTTGTAAAATTTGACCCTTCGTTTTGCGAAGTAGAGGTAAGAATGATTTTAGTACCCTAAGATTACCAAAAACTTGGTATCCTTTCTCAGCGAATAGTTTAGCAGCTTGCGCGCCTAGCCCTTGACTGGCCCCTGTAATAGCCACTCTTTTCATGAAATTGCTTTTTTGAAATTGGCCAATTAAAAAACACCGTTATCGTTTGCCGCCTGTGCAGGGTCCCCGACTTCTTGCACGGCATCCCAGTGTTCTGCCAGTTTGCCTTCCTCGTCCATTCTGTAAATGTCAACGGCGGCTAAGCCACGATCGCCTTCTTCATTATTCGTGAAGTTGAGAAAGTTTACGAATGCCCACACTTGGTCACCAACTGCAATTACTTTATGGACGACAACCCGACTTTTATCATTGCCAGCCTGCACTTGTTCGAAGAACTTTCCTATCGGTATATTCCCGTCGGGAATCATGGGGTTGTGCTGAATATAGTCCGGCCGGATATATTTTTCAACCGCTTCCATTGGTCGCTTTTGGTTAATCATCTCCTCATATAAGGCAATAATTACTTCGGCATTTCTTCTGCTTTTATCGTCAGCAGCAATAATTTGAATGGCCATTATTTTATGGGTTCGTTTTACAAAAAATTGAAATCTGTATCGTCTTACCTACGATGAATGAAGGAAACTTCTTTCCCAAAGCATAGTCTAGCCTATTCAACGAAAAGCTTCCTTCAAAAGCACCCTCTTCAAATGAGAAGGGGATTCTGACTTCTTTTGTCGCTCCGAGTATACTCAAATGTCCACTCGTAAAGTATTGTCCGCCTTCCTGACCGACAGTTGTAGACTTAAATGTAATTTCAGGATATTGATCGACAGAGAAGAAATCTTGGTTTCGCAAGTGTTCATCTCTTTTTTCATTGTCTGTATTGATACTCTTAGTGGGAACGCTAATATCAAAAAGACTGTCTGACAAATTTTCTGAAGCAAATTGGATAGTGCCACTTATGCCAGACAAGTGGCCGGACACATTGATGAATCCCAACTTTTTTACATTGAATGTAGCCTTTGATGCAGTGGCATCAATATCTAGAGTACGAGGCATCCCGATTAGTCTTACTTTTGATTACGCCGGAAAGCTACTTGATTCTGAAAGCAAAATTCTTAATGTAGATTAACAAATCTTATGAAGGCTATCTTTTAAGTTTCTTATATCTCTTTATAGTGCTCAGTGCTTCTGGTGTGATGCCTAAATAAGAGGCAATCATCTTTTGTGGAACTCTTTGAACGATATCTGGATAAGTTTCAAGAAAGTGATCATACCGTTTGGCTGCAGAGTCACTCATTAGCATAATGATCCGATTTTGAAGTACAGCTATTCGCTTAACCAATCTATGCACATCGAGATCAGATGTGGAGGTCTTCTTGACTTTTAGCAGGATAGAGTCTTCCAGGGCATCGATTTGGAGTTGGCATGGTTGATCGGGGTAAAAGCTGTCGGCAATAATCCAGCCCTTGGGCGCAAACATGAATATGTGCTCTTTTCCTCTCTCGTCAATGTAATAGCTCCTTAGCAGACCCGACTCGACGAAGAAGACTTTATCACTGAACTCGCCTTTGTATTGGAGAATGACTCCTTTCTTTACAGATATTTGCTTCAAAATCAAGAATTTTTGATGCGTAACAAGTATTTTTCCAATTTTGATAAATCTTTCCGATTGAGCTTCCCTTTCCTGAAGTGTATATCTATTTGATTAAATTGGCGAGTTAATAAGATAATAATTTCACTTGTATCGCTTATCGGAAAATTACCATTAATGAATTTTGCTAAAATTCCCATTTCAGAGCGATACTTTTTCCCAAATATAAATCTCATATCTATTGACTCTCCAGTGCAGCAATTGACAATTTCCTTCAAATAGAGCTTTCTCCCAAAAAGCTGCCAAATAACAAAGTATTCTCTGTAACAAGATGATGGTTCGCAGTCAATTTCTGAGTCGTATGGCACCACTCTGTTTTCTTCTATGAAATCGTGTATGGAAGATTCACTGTAGAAATATTTTCCTGCATATAAGGTGTCTTCTCCTATTACAATTAAGTTTTCAATTTGATGTGTCATATATTTATCGTTACCATTAAATAAGGCCAGTAATGGCAGGCATAAAATGCATGTATAGTATGGAGTCATTTTTCTATTTTTAATCGCGTTTCTTTAGATATTCTACTACTTGTTTTATTACCTCCTTAGTCCGTAAGATCCTAAAATGCCCAGTTCCTTCTATCTCCTTAAGCTCTGAAACCTTCCAATTCTCATGCACTCGTTTTGATCGCTCAATGGGTATAACTCTGTCATTCTTATCGTGAATGATGAGTGCCTGCTTTACGTTGATTGATTTTACAAAATCACGGACATTTAGGTTTTCGACCTCTAGGCCCATTTCTGATTCTAGTCTATCGATCAGTATTTTCTTGACTTTGGGGCTTATACCAACAGTTTCAGACACATTATTTATTCGTTCGATAAAGGCGTCCGGTGTTGTTAGCAATACGTATTTTCCGATAACTAGATCGGGGTTTCGGAACAGGGCATAGGTCGTTGCAACCCCTCCAAAAGAATGACTGACTAGGAGTCGTACATCATACTTTCTGATCAAAACGCCAACCAGATCAGAAAACTCAAACAGGCTTGTCTTTCCTTTGGAACTAAAACCATGCGAAGGAGCATCGAATGAATAGACAGCGAAATCGTTTAGAACAAGCTCTTCTATCAAATCCGAAAAATTCCCCGCTTGCCCTTCCCAGCCATGGATCAGGAGTACTTTTGTGTCTCCGCTGCCCCAAGCGTATAACCGAATATCGAAACCCTCAAATGGGAATATTTCTTTTGTTGCTTTGTCTAGTGTAGCTAGCTCGTGTTCCCGGAGCTTGCGCACCTGTGGGTTGATGAGCTGATTGTAGGCAAATGAAGCTACGGCTTTGGGGAATACGGTGGATGCTATCCTAACGATCTTCTTTTTCACAGAACCCAAAGGTACTTTCTTTTCTTTACAGAAAGCAGACATGCTCATTTAGGATAGAAGCTATAATTTATCAGTACATAATTATATAGCTGCTGGGTAACAGGGTGCCCTTGTCAAATTCCATTCACAGAGGTGTAAATAATCATAGATACTAAACCTATTAAAAAGACGCCAACAGAAATTATTAGTAACCTTTGCTTGATACGTACACTCCTTCCTAAGAAGTATAAGTCTTTGATCATTTCGTCATAAACAGTCTCGCCGTTTGTCATAATTCTTTGAAATTCTTTTTGAAAATCAGAAAGCGATAATCGAGCAAAATTGGAAGCATAAAGGCTGCCCTTGTATCCACTCTTCTTGAACTTTTTGCCTATATATCGATGAGGAAGCATGCTGAATAAAGCGAAGATCATAGATAGCATGCTGAATCTGATTAGTATTTTTGCGCCTGTTGCTATAATAATTCTGTTTGATTCTGGGGCAATGTACATAGCTCCCATCAATAGAGAGATTAAAATGGAGTTGACTGTCAGTACAATGCTTGCTTTATTGTCGACCATTTTCAGCAAGTTGTAATGATTTCGGGATAGCGTTCTAAACAAAGTTTGAATGCCTCTAGGGTCGAACATCTGTAATTTTGCCCGTTCTTTATCAAAGGTTGGATCTATCTTGTTGGCCTTGGATTTTTTATCTTTCTTTTGTTTCTGCATAGTCGAGATTGTTCTGGAAGGTATGAATTTTATCTACTACTATGCATATCAAAACAAAAAATGCACTCACCGGACTTTTCCAATGAGTGCAGACAAATCGGCATGATTTGGCTTGACTTTCTGGCCCAAAGGGCTAAAATCAGGCCAAATTCTTAGGGTAATACCACCGTATCGATCACGTGGATGGTTCCATTGGACGCGTTGAGATCGACCTGGGTAATGTAGGAGGTGTTCCCTTGCGCGTCGATCAAAGCAGGTTTGCCATTCTTGATAGTCGCGGTAAGCGTACCACCTGCGACAGTCTTCATTTGAAAATTCCCGCCGGTGGCTTCAATGGCCATTACCAGCATCTCCGCTGAAATATCGGTCGGTATGACGTGGTAGGTGAGGATGGTCGTGAGCTGGTCCTTGGCCTTAGGCTCTAGCAGAGATTCCACGGTTCCTGCTGGGAGTCTTCCAAAAGCGTCGTTGGTTGGCGCGAATACGGTGAACGGTCCGTCAGATTTCAGCACATCGACCAAGTCGGCAGCTTTTACGGCGGCCACCAGGGTGCTGAAATCATCCGCAGAAGCGGCAATGTCTACGATGTCCTTATCGTGCTGGTATGATGTGTAGCTAGCGGTACGGTGGTTACTGCCACACTGGGCTACGGCAGATTGAGCGGATAGAAAAAAGCTCAATAGGGCGAAAAAAAGGATCTTTTTCATTTGTAATTTGGTTTTATTTGGAAGGGAAACTTCCTTGAAAAAATTGGTTGACATCCAGACTTACAGGGAAAAAAGCAGTTTGGATTTTTTGGGCGCAAATTTTTTTGAATGCTATTTTAAAGTAAAATATACACGTATAGTCTCGTATACAGTAACACGATCTAATTGAACTAAAAAATGAAACCTGAGTTAAGGATTCATGCTTTCCAAGCTGGCATACCAACGTATATGCGATCAACTACAAGCCCGTGATCAGAGATGTATTCCGCTCATCTATGACCACTATGGGGACGCGCTCTATGGCATCATCTACCGGATCGTAGGGCGAGAAGAAGATGCTGCCGAGGTCTTACAAGATACCTTCGTGAAAATCTGGAAGAATGGGGCGACTTATGATCCTGAAAAGGGGCGACTGTTTACCTGGATGGTCAACATCGCTCGCAATCTGGCCATCAACAAGCGCAACTCCAAGGGCTATCGCCAACAAACCGACATCCAAACAGATGAAAAACTGGTATATATACCTGACGAGTCGCGTGAAACGGTACCAGAAGCCTTAGACGTAAATGGGATGTTGCAAAAGATTGACGAAAAATATCGAACGGTCATTAGCCTACTCTATTTACAAGGCTATACGCAGCAAGAGGTGAGTGACCACCTCCGGATACCCTTGGGTACGGTTAAGTCTCGGGTCAAGATAGGCTTGCGCGAGCTCAGGAAATGGTATGATTTCGATACGACTGCCGCTCTACTGGCCGCCCTTGCCATTGCAGACTAAAAACGATGAATAAAGAACTGAAAGGCATATTAGAATCTGATTTGTTGGAGCGCTATCTGATGGGTGAGGTAAGCGAGCAGGAGAGAGAAAAGGTACTGGAATTGCGCCGAACGTCGCCAGAGATCAAGGATGCGCTAGACAAGCTTGAAGAAACCTTAGAGCAGGTTGCCCTCGATGAGCAGATGACGCAGCCGGCGGGTTTGCGGGATAAAATCCTTCGGCAAAACTACGATGCTGCGCCCCGATCACTTTCGAGGGGTTCGAACTTTTCTTGGATAGCCTATGCAGCTAGTTTGCTGCTGGTCGCAGGCGGCGTCTGGTTTTGGCAACAGCAGCGCATTGATGAGCTAGAAGCAAAAGCAGCTGCGGCTATCTTACAGATGGCCCAGTTGGAGGCAGACTGCCAAAAAACGAATCGAGAATTCGCCCTCATTAACGCACCAGATACGCGCCCGGCGGTCCTCACAGGTACGGACTATGCACCCAATAGCTCGGTTATCGTGTACTGGAACCCGACCGAAAGGGCCTGTCTACTGCGCGTAGGGGAGCTACCCGATATCCCCTCGGATAAGACCTACCAACTCTGGGCTGATATTGATGGAGAGATGAATAGCCTCGGTACCTTCGATCACCAGCTTGCCCAGAAGGAGCTACTTACTATGGCCTATTTGGATCACGCCGAATCTCTCAACGTAACCGTAGAGCCAGCGGGTGGGAATGACCATGCGACGGTAAGTACACTATCGGCGGCTGTGGCGATTTGATGTTTACTTCTATTTTATTGGCAAAGAACTATCTCAACCTATGCCATAGCTGCCAGATTACGAATCCACAAGTAGCGGTAATACCTAGCCAACCGGGAATCAACGCATATAAACAGGCTGTGCCTAGGGCCACTGTACTCAGGTGGCCGAGATAGGTCAATTGCTCGCTACTTAGCATCAGTCCTACGATAAGGCTTAAACCTGCAATGCCCCAAAATGAAATCGGCAGGCCAATTAAAGCAGCGGCGCTGAATGCCAATATGACGTAGGTCCATCGCCAGCCACGGTGATAATCTGGCGCGCAATCGATTCCTGTAGCTGGCGCATGCGTACCGGCTATGACACGTCGGTTGTAGGTGATGAGCCAGTATAGCGGTTTGAGTATTGCCAGCAGCAATCGGCTGCGCAGCAAAGGCCGTAATGCAGGCATAGCATTAGCCATAACTGTCGTCATGGCATCTAGTCCGTAGCGGATTTCGCCACTTTCTTTGTCTAGCAGCGGTATTTCGTGGCGGCCGCGATCGAGGTCTAGTTTTGGCCATTCTTTTTCCTTGAGACTGCTAAATGCTTTGCGATCGCTCCATTTAAGGTGCTTAAAGGCGCCTGTGTAAGCCTGGCACATGGGGCAGGCATCGTCGTATAGAAAGGTGTGATTAGCCATGGTTGGAGGGTTTGGTACACTCCAAAGTTAGGGGCAAGAAACTAAACTTTCAATTTTTTCTGAAAGTTTTGAAAGATGATGATTCCAAAACTTTAGTAGCAGGCTTACGCCTACTGTGAAATGATTGAAATCTAGGGCTGGAGGCACATTCAGTCGGATCGGAGTACATACATCCTCACTCATCATAATGAAATCTACACTGAATAATTGAACACTTCTGGTCGACTCCTTTCTTCCCACTGACTCGATATACTAGTCTGTGTTCTTGAGTTATTCTTCGTGACCAGAAGCCCTTCAGCCCAAATTTTAAGGGTTCTGGCTTACCGGTTCCTCTGAAAGGATCCCGTCTGATCCCCTTGATGAGCTCCTTGATTTTTAGCGCAAGGGTCATATCATTTTCCATCCAATACTGAAAATCTTCCCATCCGTTTTGTGTGAATTCGATGATCATGTGCAGATCAATCCTCGAGCGAGTATGGAACGGTCTGACTATCTTCTAACTGTTGAATAGATTCTTGAAGCCTCTGCCTATTTTTTGATGTCGACAATAGGTATTCTGTTTCTTTTAAAGCGTTGTATTCTTTGATAGACATGATTACTACCGCATCATCATCTTCATTATTCCTCGGCACAATAATAACTTCCAGCGACTTGCTGACTTCGTCAAAGTACGCTTTCATTTTGGCTCGTAAAGCGGAGATAGTTACAGCTTTCATTAAATTAATATTGTACGTTCAAATGTACGTTATTTTGTACATGTATGCAAAAGCGTATGTGGCCCCTCTACCCCTTATCCTTTCTCCCCCGGAGAAATGGGACCAGCTCTCACGTTAATATTAAGTACTTGGTTTTATTATTGATTCAAAGAGCTGATCATAGTGTATGTACCTTTTCAGAATCGCGGGTTAAGGTAGAACTGCTTAGGCACAAAAGCACCCAAGCAGTCGATTTTCAACTATTTGTATTTGCTGGCTATTTCGTCGAAGTTGTCTTCAGATATTTGTTCGCCAGTTCTTAAATAGTGCTCCATTCCAATGGTCATGTTGGTAAAGTCTCTTTCAAGGCCACTATTTGCAAAATTGGCCAAAAAACTCGGCTTTAGTCTATAGTAAAAATTGATCCTGAATAAACTGGAGTTTTCTCCCTTTTCGATCAATTGAGACTCGCCGTAGGTCACATCTGTATTGATAGGGATACCTTTGGCGTCATAGATTTTGAATCTCATTTTTTTGCTATTCGCATCGATCATTTCGATTCTTTCGTACAGAATCTTTTTTCCTTCTTCGTCTTGCTGCATGTATCGCTGGGCACCAACTTTTGCCGTTTTGATGTCTCCGGTGTACCCAGATTCTACGACATTGACATTGAATTTGTGACTACCTCCGTAATCCATGAAGATTTTGTCCCACACGATATCTGCCGAGTAATGTAACTCGCGTTCAACGGTTATGAGTCTTACTTTTTCGCCTTCGAAGGTTGCCGTATTGCTAGCGCATGAGGAAATAATGAATACGAAAAGTATGGTGAGCAATTGATGCCCTATTGAGAAGTTTTTCATTGTTCGGTGGTTTTGATTTGAAAGATTAGTTAGTTGTTTTATTGATCATCTTGAAGGCCATGTTGGGCACTACGCGATTCATCAATTCAAACATGCCTATTGGCTTGACATAGATTTTCTCTTTTCCTTGCTTTATGCCCTTCAAGGAAGAGCTTACGAATTGCTCTGTGGTTATTAGATTCTTGGCTTCTACGCCAGGGTTGTCTTTGTTCATTCTCGTATCTACGGCAGGTGGGCACAGCAATATCACTTTGATATTCTTGTCCTTCAGCTGAAAGCGTAGGAAAGTCGTGTAAGAACTGACAGCTGCTTTGGAAGCCGAGTAGATGGGAGAGGAAGCCAAGGGCACAAAAGCCGCCGGTGATAACTACTTTTTTTTGATTAAAATCCATGATTTAAGTTTTGTTGATGGTTTTGAAAGTAAAGCTTGGCATTAACTTTTCTTTTCACTTGCAAATATGAAGTAAATATTATTCACTTGCAAATAACAAGTAAGTTTTCCTTCAAAAATTTACTCTTTAACAAAGTCGGGGAGTTTGGCAAAGGAGCAGTGTGACCACCTGCGGAAGTACAAAATTTCGCACCTATTCCTATTTATCTTTGTTCCTGATACACATTAAGCAATTGCAAAAAGAGCCCCCATGCCCCTGACCTACCGCCGCCAGCCACTTTGGTATAAGGATGCCATTATCTACGAGCTGAACATTAAAGGATTTTTCGATGCCAACAACGACGGGATCGGAGACTTCGATGGACTGTGCCAGCAACTGGATTATATCGAAGAGCTGGGCGTAACCGCAATCTGGATACTGCCATTTTACCCCTCGCCCCTGCGCGACGATGGCTACGATATAGCCGACTACTACACCATCAGCTCAGCCTATGGAAAGCTGGAGGATTTCAAGCGATTTCTGGACGAGGCGCATGCGCGAAACTTGCAGGTGATCACAGAGTTAGTCATCAACCATACCTCTGACCAGCACCCTTGGTTCCAGCGGGCGCGAAAGGCACCCAAAGATAGCCCCGAACGCAACTTCTATGTCTGGAGTGATACAGACACCAAGTACCCCGATGTGCGCATCATTTTCACGGATACGGAGACGAGCAACTGGACCTGGGACCCTGTAGCTAAGCAGTATTACTGGCACCGCTTTTTCAGCCACCAGCCCGACCTGAACTACGACAACCCGCAGGTACAAGAAGAGATATTCAAGATACTCGACTACTGGATGGATATGGGCATAGACGGCTTCCGGCTGGATGCGATACCTTATCTATTCGAGCGAGAAGGGACCAATGGAGAGAATCTGCCAGAGACACACGCCTTCCTGAAAAAGCTGCGCAAGCACGTAGACGAGAAGTACGATAATGTGCTCTTCCTGGCCGAGGCCAATATGTGGCCAGAAGATTCGGCCAGCTACTTCGGCGATGGAGACGAGTGCCATATGAACTACCATTTTCCGCTCATGCCGCGCATGTACATGAGCATCAAGATGGAAGATCGCCACCCGATCACCGACATCTTCGACCAGACGCCGGAGATACCAGAAAACTGCCAATGGGCCACCTTCTTGCGCAACCATGATGAGCTGACCCTGGAGATGGTCACCGACGAGGAGCGGGACTTTATGTATAAGGTCTACGCCAGCGACAAGACGGCGCGCATCAACTTGGGCATACGCCGCCGTTTGGCACCCCTTATGGACAACGACCGCAATAAGATCGAGCTGCTCAATGTGCTATTGATGAGTTTGCCCGGTACGCCCGTGATCTACTACGGCGACGAAATCGGTATGGGTGACAATTACTACTTAGGCGACCGCGACGGCGTGCGCACACCCATGCAGTGGAACAACAACGAAAACGCAGGCTTTAGTGGGGCCAATCCGCACTCGCTTTACTTGCCAGTTATACGAGACACGGAATACAGCTACCGCTGGATCAACGTACGTCGCCAACAGGGCAACTCCAATAGCCTGCTCAACTGGACGCGCCGACTGCTGGCTAAGCGCAAAGAATTTAAAGTTTTCGGGCGCGGAAGTATTAAGTTCTTACAGCCCGAAAACAGTCGAGTACTAGCCTTCGTGCGTGAGTATGAAGACGAGACGGTCGTGGTGATCATTAATTTGAGCAGACACCCGCAATCTGTAGGATTGGATCTGTGTGACTTTCAAGGTCGGCAGGTGCGCGAAGTATTCGGGCGCAACTACTTCCCGGAGATCGGAAAGGAAGATTACCCCATCACCATCGGTGCCTATGGCTACTACTGGCTGCGCGTAGAACCCGCCGGGCCGAGCCCCAAAGACAGCCGCAAGTTGGATCGCGTCGAGTTGGTCGCCGAAGATGCCAGCCAGCTGTTCAGCAAGAGCAATCTGCGCACTATGGAGCGCAGCATATTGCCCAACTATCTAAAAAGTGTCAGTTGGTTCGGGCCAGCTAGTGAGCAATTGGAGGAGGTGAAAGTCGAAGATACCTGGCTGCGGCAATTCGGTGAGCGTCATTTCGGCTGGATGCTGCTGAGCGTGCGCTATCAGGAAAAACTACCAGAGTTGATCCAGCTAACCGTAGCCATACACCACTATCGCGAAGACGAAAACTACCAAAGCGACGAGCAATACATAGGGCGTGTAGATTTGAATGGTCAGTCAGCGATACTACTCGATGCACTCTACGATGGAGCTTATCTCCGCTTTCTCCTGGATGGGCTTAAAGAAATGTCAGAAATCCCTGGGTTTGATCTCGAATCGGCTGAGGCCTACCAACAGCTAAGCGACCAAGAGCTGCAAATCGACCATTCTGGGCCTGAGTATATGCTACTGAAGTCTCGTGATCTGAGGGTAAAGTATTTACGCCGACTCGATGCCCATGGCAACGTACCCGACGTAGAGGTCAAAAACCTGCTTAACAGTCGAGGGTATGGTTCGACGCCCAAGATATTGATGGAGCAGACCTTTGAATATGAAAAAAATCATTTGTCGTTGGTGGTTTTCGAGCAGCGGGAAGCCATCGAAGACAACGCCTGGAACTATGTGCTCAACCAGTTCCGAAATTTAGCTAACGACTTGCTGAACTACCAGGGCAATGCCGATACCGAGCAGCCTGAAGAGGTCTCCATGACCGACCAGATGGTCTTTCGCGATATGCCTGAGTTGATTCAGGAGCTGCTCAATTCGCCATTTGTAGTGCGCATAGCAGAAATAGGGCGTGGTATAGCTGCGCTCCACCTACTTTTTGCAGAGGTCGACGATGAGGGCTTTGGGGTCGAGCAACTATCGCTGCACTACCAGCGAAGTCTATTTGCAGGGCTCAAAGGGCAGGTCCGCGAAACCTTCCATTTACTGCAAAAAAAAGCACAGGGCATGAGCGAAGCCCAAACTCAGCTCATAGATGATATACTAGACCGTAGAACTGGAGTAGAGGAAAGACTCAAGCGCGTATTCGATCATAAGATCGAATCCGACAAAATACGCCTCCACGGTGACCTGACCCTCGAACAGATCGACCTCAAATCAGAGGGATTCATTATCCGCAACTTCGATGGTGACCCAGATAGCAGCTATAGCCAGCGTCGTCTTCGTCGCTCTCCGGCCAAAGATCTGGCCAATCTTATTCGCTCATTCAATTATGCAGCGGGTCTCATACTCGACGAGTTTAGCCACGAGCCTGAACGACGCTACAATTACCTGAGCGAGTGGCTCGATACGGCCTGCCAATGCCTCGCCGCAGAGATGCTCACCGCCTACCGCAAGGCCATACCTGAGGGTAGCCGCCTACTCCCAGCCGATGAGGGCGACCTCAACGTTTTGCTCGACACCTTCCTGATCGAAAAGGTCATGCAAGAGATCCGATACGATCTGAATGCACGGCCCGGGCAGGCGCATATACCGCTGATGGGGTTGAAAAAACTGCTACTCTGATTCTGCGCAACAGCGCAGAATCAGAGTAGCCTACGGACGCCACTCACCTTCGGCCCCCAATAGCTATTCCCCAAAATCTCCTCGCGTATTACCCCGCGCGAGCTAGTAGCGTGTACGACCCAAATTTGTCCAGGTGCTGTATCGACTACAATAGCGACGTGAAATACGCGTCCACTGCGTGAAAAAAACACCAGATCGCCCACGCGAGCATCATTTACGCGCACGCGGCGCCCCTCGTCAACCTGTGTAAAACTGGTCCGTGGTAGCTGCACACCGGCTGCCCTATCGTACACCCAAACAGAAAGCCCCGAACAGTCAAAACCCTCCCTCGGATTGTTGCCGCCATACTTGTACTTGGTACCCAATAAGCCTTCTGCTATATCTACGATGGCTGTAGCTCGGGCTGATATATTTGTATTTGTACTTCCGCTGGTCGGTACATTGCTCGCGCAGTCTACTCCCGGTGCTGGTCTAAATAAGGCACAAGAACTAAGAAAGAATAGGCTGACTAAAACCGGCACGAAAGAGATGCGACGCAGGGACTTCAATGGATTAACAGTTTAAGCAACTTTAAAACCAGGCGACCCGGCTACTTGGTATGATGGCAACACACACTTTAGGGAAATTTTAATGCAAAACATAAAGCGGTTGCTGAGCATTAGCCAGCAACCGCTTCCCATTCAAACAGTATCTTGATGTTACTTACTCCGCAGCGACTTCAGCACCTTCACCAGCCTTCTCGGCCTTAGCGGCTGCCGTATTCGCAGAACGTAGGGCACGTGGAATCTCGACCGTAGCTACAGGAGATGCACCTGGGTTGAGAACCTCGATGCCTTCTGGCACGTCGAGATCGCGTACGCGGATCGCCTGACCCAACTCTAGACCTTCGATGCTAAGCACCAGGTGATCGACCAACTTCTCAGGGGTTGTCTTAATCTTAATGCGGCGCATGGTCTGTTGCAGTTTACCACCACTTCTCACGCCGGGGCTCGTTCCTACAAACTTGACAGGTACAGCAACTTTAACCGGATGGCCGTCAGATAGTGCCAAAAAGTCGATGTGCTGAATCTCGTCAGTCACTGGGTGAAACTGGATGTCCTTAACGATGGCTTTGTGAGCCTTACCGTCGAGATTGACTTCGGCCAGCTTAAAGTCAGGGGTATATACCAATGGACGTACAGCCAAAGGATTGATCGTAAAGTGAACGGGGTCTGACTGACCGTAAAGTACAGCGGGTACCACACCATCACGGCGTGTAGCCTTGGAGGCCTTCTTACCCAGATTTTCACGGGCCTTTGCGTCTATGGATACTACTTCCATGGTATTACAGATTTTCGGGCCGCAAAGGTAGGGAAATTTCTTTGCTTTTCTGTCTAAAAGTACAACGGACTTTTACATAGGAAAAACTATACGAACAGGGCGGAGATCGACTCATTGGTGTGCGTATTCCTAATGGCCTGCGCAAACAGGTCTGCGGCACAGAGCACACGTATTTTGTCGCTATGCTTTTTCAGGGGTACGGTATCGCAGACAATGAGTTCCTTGAGGGCCGACCCTTCGATGTTTTCGTAAGCATTGCCCGATAAGATCGCATGGGTCGCAATCGCTCTGACCGATTTGGCACCCTTCTCCATGATGAGATCGGCTGCCCGGCAGAGGGTGCCAGCTGTGTCTACCAAGTCATCACAAATAAAGACATCGGCACCTGTCACGTCACCGATCAGGGTCATGCCAGCTATTTCATTGGCTCGCTTGCGGTATTTATCGCAGATGACGATCTCGCGGTTGAAATACTTGGCATAGTCGCGAGCCAGCTTTACACCGCCCACATCCGGCGAAGCGAAGGTGACGTTGCTCAAGTCTTGCTCTTCGAAGAAGGGGATAAAAATGGCCTTCGATTTCAGGTGGTCGACCGGTATATCAAAGAAACCCTGTAGCTGATCAGCGTGAAAATCGAGTGTCATAATGCGGTCGGCACCAGCGGCTTCGAGCAGGTTGGCTTTCAACTTGGCACTGATGGGTACGCGAGGCTGATCTTTGCGATCCTGGCGCGCATAGCCGAAGTAGGGCATGACCGCACAGATGTAACCCGCCGATGCCCGCCTGGCCGCATCTATGGTCAGCAATAGCTCCATGAGGTTGTCGTGCGGCTGGCAGGTAGAGCCGATCAGAAAAACATAGCTCCCCCGCACCGATTGCTGTATGATGGGCTGCATCTCTCCATCGCTGAATCGGGAGACCTTGATCTTACCCAACTCCTGACCATAGGAGCTTGCAATTTTCTCGGCCAGCTCCATCGTCTGACTGATGGCAAATAGATTGACTTCGTTACTAGTAGGTGTCATGTTGAGCGTTTTTGATGGAATTTGCCAACTTCGTTAAAGGATGAAGGCTCCCACCTGCGGAAGTACAAAAAACAAATGTAGACAGCCTGGACCTTTATCGATGTTTTCAACGATCAAAAAATCCTAACATCCCAACATCCAACCATCCAACCATCCAACCATCCAACCATCCAACCATCCAACCATCCAACTACCCAACTACCCAACTACCCCTTCCTCAACCAACCAATCTCTTCTTCTCTCAAGAATCGATAGAACCCTCTCGGCAGGTCTTTTTTATCGAAGGACAATAGCCGGATCAGGTCTGCATTGGACGCCTGACCTCCCTCTGGCGAGAAGTTTTCTAATTGAGCGAGTGATAACTCTCGTGCATTTGATGATTCTAAGGTCAATGTGGACTTGTAGCGGTGGGCATTTTCCCTGAGCCGCGCTATCATCAGTTCATCATTAGTGAGTAGGCTTAGGCCGGATACCGAGCTGGGTCGGAGGAATACACTTTGCCACTCGATGTGCGCCAGGTCTGGGTGTTGGAGTAGCCGTCCCAGGTTCTCTTCTTCTATTCCGGCAGCTCGATTAGCCAGGGCGTATGCCAGTCCGAGGCGAGTGGCCAGTGGCTTATTCCAGCGGGTGACCTGGTCGGTGGGGCTTACCTTATGCCCGGGGTTCTTTACGAGTTCGCCGTTGACCTGAATCTGTCCGCCTTTGATGTAGTTCTCGCAAGTGCGCCTGTCGGCCAGCCCGGCATGAGCCAAATATTTATTGAGTCGCATGGGCTTGCCTTCTACCCACTCGGTAGGAATGCGCGGTAGTGGCCCGGCATTGCGCGCCTTAGACAATTGAAGAAAACGTGGAGACTTAGTAGACATTATACGTAATAGTTTACTAGGCGCAAAACTTGCCTTTTCATCGATAGCTGCGTTCCGTCCTCGCCTTGGTAGCTAAGGCTACCATGCTCCGGGCGTGCCTTGCTCTCGATAAAAATGCTGCGCTTTTCGCTCTAGAAACCATTTCCGCATAATGTCTAATCTGCTGTGCCTATCCGGCGTTTTCGATGCGCTCTATGAGCATATCTACCACCCGCTTTACGTTGGGCTCTCCCTCTGGCGTGCGCTCCAGGCACTTTTCTGCGGCACGCATAGCAGCTCCGTTGCGGCCCTGCTTGTTGAGGAAATCGGCCAGGCGATAGTACTCGCGGTAACCCTCGCTTGCTTCGGCCAGCAGAAAACCCAACTCTTCGGTCATGTCCATGACTTTACTGTCGGATAGAAAATCTGAGGTACTTAGCCAACCGAATAAGGCTTGTGTTCTTTCGGCATTGTTTTTAGCGGCCTTTCGGTTGTAGTCCTTGGCGGCTTTGTAGAATTTTTTGGCGTCGGTCCCTTTGGCTGCCAGCCTGAGCTCTCCTTCCAGCGCAAAGACTTCAGCCTCTTGTGGCAGTACACTGGATAAGTGATCGACGACCTCGGCCAGCATCTCTTCAGATCGGAACTCAATTGCCCGGTCGCGGGTATAGTCGGCTGCCTGGCGCACCTGTGCCTCAAACGCCTCGCGCCCGTGCGCCGCGATGATAGCCGTTTGCTTCTCCAGCATAAGGTCGAAAATTCGACTGTCTGTCTGTGTAGCTGACTGCAATATGATGTTTAGATTTTCGGGCGTATCCAGGTTTTTGGAGTTGGCGCGCAGGTAGTCATTAGCTATGCGCAAATGGGGCTCGCCGTTTCTGACCAATGCCCGGATGTACTTGTACATAAACTGAGGATCGCGCTCGCCGCCCTCGTACTCGGCTTTGTAAGCGTCCAGGTCATCCATACGAGCGAGTGCTTCGCTCGCCAGCTGGATGAGTTGTGGTCCGGACTTTCCACCTACGGACTTGTGTACCTCTTCATTGTCTGCGTTGACAAAGAAAAGCGTTGGGTAGGCACTCACCGAGTGTTTCTGCCGGAACCCCATAGCCTCGGGCTTCTCCATGTCGAGCTTCATATTGATGAAAGCCGTGTTGTAGACGTCACCCACATCTTTCAGTGGGAAAACCTGAGCCGACATGCGCTTGCATGGACCGCACCAGCTGGCATAAGCGTCTACGAATATCAACTTGTCTTGCTCGCGGGCCGCTTCCAGGGCTTCTTCCCAGCTGCCGTGGAAAAACTCGATGCCTTCAGCGGCAAGCGAAAGCGGTAGAAAAAAGGTGAGGAGGAGTAATTGTCTCATCAGATTTTATTGAGGTGTAAAAGTAAAGAATGTTCCCATTGAGATCATCGGTGTAAGAGTACTATTTGCTCACTTTCCTTTAGCAAAATAGGCCTCTACGTTCTCAGGCTCTTGAGCAGGCACGCACAGGGCTGCTAATTCTTCGAGCCTACCTATGAATACATTGAGGTCGACCTTACCTGCTATACCTTCTATTTCACCCGACTGAGTGTACTGCCAGAACTGAAACGCCCGGCCACAGGCAGCTACAGGTTCACGGTTAGAATATCTGGCCAGCCAAAGTGGGTAGTCGTCGAAACGCCCCGCCAAATAGCGGTTGTAAAACTTCTGGCCGGTATACAAAATAGGCTTAATGCCGTAGTGTGCCTCGGCCAATTGTAGCCAGCTTGTAGCGGCATTCACCAGCTCTTCGGCACTTAGATTGCCCTTTACCTCTAGATCGAGTACAGGAGGCAGATCGCCGGGAAAAAGCTCGACCTGATCGAAAAAATGTTGCGCTTGTATTTCTGCCGACACTTCCGGTCTGAAAAAGTGATAGGCACCGCGCTTTACGCCATTTATTAAAGCAGAATTCCAGTTGTGCTCGAAATGCGTATCGCTCAACTCTTGGCCTTCCGTCGCCTTGATAAAAGCAAAGTCGAGATCGGCCTTGGCTATATTTTTCCAGTCGAAAACTGCCTGATAACGCGAAACATCTATACCTTCTACGGCATAATCGGTGCGCCTGTGGCTCGCTTCATATATCGGGGGCCAAAGCCTGTGCAAAGCGAGCAGGCAAAAACTAAAAACCACTAAGAGTAAAAAACGCTTCACGAGATTACCAAAATATGGTTTTTTAGTGACTTCTTACATTTCTGGCCGCCTAACAATACCTCTGATATTCCAGTTTACGCTCTCGCCACTGGCATTTTGAAAAGTATTCCAATCGGTAGCAGTATTATAAAAGATGTGGTCACCACCTGGCTGTGCAGGACCTTGGTCGCAACCGACGGCTCGGCTACCGGACGAAGCCACTTCCACACCTACACCAATCCATAGCTGTTCGTTGGTGATCGGAATCGGAGATGATAAAAGAAACTCATTGAATCCCGTCGTAGTGATATTAGCAGTCACATCTTGCTCCAATATGATGGAACCAGGATTGGTAGCTGTACCACCTCTGTAAATAACAAGGTCGACAAATTGTGGAATAGCCGCGAAAAACACTTGTACACGCTCCAATTGACCACCTACGACCTCTGCCTGATCATCGGGGGTAAACCTAACCGCAAATTCATTGAAACCTAGTGGCAAGGTAGGTGCAGTTAGATTACTGCCATCGTGGCGAAGCTCGAAAAATATGCTGTTGGAACCGTCGTCATCAGACCGGCAAGAACTCGCGCTTACCAAAAAGAAAGCGAGCATGAGGGAAAAGAATAGTTGATAATTTTTCATCTAAATTACTGGTTTCATATGTTGTTGGTGACCTTGCCATCAGTGGCATATCTCTCTTAAACGGAATGCCCAAATATAAAGAGCGGTTCAAAGTGCTTATTGCGCCTTGAACCGCTCAGGGTCATAAAATCTAGTTAAAGTTGCGGATTTAGATGGTCATGACCTCATCTTCTTTGGCCTTTACGACCTCGTCGACCTTGTTGATGTGGCCCTTGGTCCAGCCATCTACATCGTCTTCTTTTCGTTTGCCGGCATCTTCTGGGTAGCCATTCTTGACTTCCTTCTTGATGGCCTCCATCGCCTTCTGACGGGCATTGCGGATGGATACTTTAGCCTCTTCCCCTTCTTTGCGAACCATTTTGGCCAAATCCTTACGGCGCTCTTCGGTGAGAGGTGGTATGTTGATTCGCACCGTCTCACCATCGTTCATGGGGGTGAGGCCGAGATTGGCAGCGAAGATAGCCTGCTCGATCAGGGCCAGCATACCCTTTTCCCAGGGCTTGATGGTCAATGTACGCGAATCGCTGGTGCCGATATTAGCGACTTGCGAGAGGGGGGTTTGCGTACCGTAGTAATCGACTTCAATGCCATTCAGCATAGCCGGGCTGGCCTTGCCGGTGCGTATTTTGATCAGCTCTTGCTCCAGGTAGTCGATGGTATCTTTCATCGACTTTTTTTCTTCATTCAGTTTGTCTTCCAGCAGTTGTTCGTCCATAATTGTTTTGGGTATTCGGTTAGCAAAGACGCAAATGTAATTAATCGCGGCTGCCCATGAATATGGTGATCAGATACAGCAGCACAGCGAATGAAGAGAGCGCAGCCACCACATAGGTCATAGCCGCCCACCAGAGGGCATCCTTGGCACCATCGTATTGGCGGCTATTGGCAAATCCGCTGCTGTCGAGCCAGGCCAGGGCGCGGTTGCTGGCGTCGAACTCCACGGGTAGGGTCACCAAGCTAAACAAGGCCGTCACGGCAAAAGCGATGATCGTAATGATCAGAATGGTCGGGCTTTGTGTCACACCCAAGGCACCCAGCGCAAAGTATAGCAATATCTGCTGCGCACTAGCTGCTACCTTCACAGCCGGGACGATAGCAGAGCGCATCTTCAGCCACACATACGCATTGGCGTGTTGTATCGCGTGGCCACACTCGTGCGCAGCTACGGCTGCTGAGGCTACAGAGCGACCATCGAATACCGGCGGACTCAAACTCACCGTCTTGGTTAACGGATTGTAGTGGTCGGTCAGAAAACCTTGCCCCCGCACGATCTTCACATCGCTGATGTTGTAGTGGGCCAGCATGCGCTGCGCTATTTCCGCACCACTCAGATTACCGTCCATCGGCACTTTCGAGTAGTGGTTAAACTTCGATTTCAGCCTTCGGCTGACGAAGCCGCCAATGAGTGAAAAAACACCGGCTATAATAATGTAGATCATGTAATCTCCCATAGTACGGTCGTGGTTTTGTTTGGATTACCATCTGATAACAGGACGTAGTCGAGTGAAGTTTATTTCAAGGTTCTGCTATTCACCGCATATTTACCCATTTAATTTGTTTTTTGCAGTCCCATGCTGCGGTTCGTATTCAGGCGGTTGATTGTTTTATTGCCCACTCTGCTGGTGCTTAGCTGGCTGGCCTTCGGTCTGAGCAGATGTACGCCTGACGATCCCGTAGCTCGCATATTGCCCCAAGAAGAGCTGCGCCTCAGTCAGGACGATCCGCTTGCCTACGAGCGTATCTATCGACAGGCAGCCGAAAATATGGGCAGGCACCTTCCGCTTTTTTATTTTTCGATCAGTCATGGTGCCAGCCTACCCGATGAACTGGAAGCTCCCCTGCCACAACAACAAGAATGGCTAGAGCATCACTGTCGTAAAACCGGCAGGCCAGAGGTGGTCGCTCAGTATTATAGTAGCCTTAGAGCGCTGGCCCTATCAGCAGAGCCCGATATTTCTACGCCCGCCAAAGAGATACTGCTGACCATAGATCAGGAGCGTGCCGAAGCGCAGTGGTCAAAGCTGATCTCGAGCGTGGAGGCCTCCTCGTCAGTACGTTTTCAGGATGAGGACTTCCGCAGGTCGGAGTCATATGCAAAGGTCGACACCTCTTCCATGCTGGTCGATAGTATTGGTGTGCAATCGGGTACAACCAGCAAGGTACCTACCCGCGAAAGTCTAAATAAAAAAAACAGTCTAGTAGAAGAGCAATCGACTGTGCAAGAACTGCTGGTATTAAAAACGGAAATGGAGGAAAACCCTACAAGAGGCAGATTGCTCTTGCCCAGCTTTAGTTGGCATGGCCTTGACAATCAATACCATCGATGGCTAGGTGGGATTCTTCGGGGCGATTTTGGCACATCTTATGCCAATGGGCAGCCAGTAGGTCAAAGGATCGGTCAGGCGCTGAAATGGACGGCACTGATCAACTTTTTGGCGCTGTTATTGGCCTATGGGGTTGCTGTACCGCTTGGTCTGAGGCTAGGTGCCCGTGCGGGCAGCAAATTCGATAGTCGGGTGAGTTTTTTTCTGCTTTTGCTTTTCAGTATTCCCGCTTTCTGGCTGGCGACTATGATCTCCAGTTTCTTTACGACGCCCGCCTACGGTATGGATTGGTTTCCGAGTATGGGTTTCGGCCGAATACCTGAAGGTAGCAGTTGGTTGACGGTATTGTGGATCAGGGTGCAGCATTTGTTTTTGCCGGTGCTTATGCTGGCCTATCCGAGTTGGGCGTATTTGAGTCGACAGATGCGCAGATCGACGGTGGGCGAGTTGGGCAAGCCCTATATAATGACGGCCCGTCTAAAAGGACTCAACGACAATCAAATACTGCGTAAGCACGTACTGCGAAATGCCCTCTTTCCCATCATCACTTTGCTGGCGGGATTGCTGCCCACTTTGCTGGCCGGATCGGTGCTGATCGAGCTGATCTTTAACCTGCCAGGTATGGGACGATTGCTGGTGCAATCTACGCTAGAGCAAGACTGGCCTGTGGTAACGGCTATTCTGATCATAAGCGGTTTGGCGACTATAATGGGCTTGCTGTTGGCAGACATCTTATACCGTTGGGCCGACCCCAGGCTGCGTAACAACTCACCTTCAAATGCAGCGGTATGAGCGAGCTCTCGAAAAAAAAGAAATGGGCGCGTCGTTGCTTACGGGTGCTGGTGGTCATTGCGATACTAGCCGATTTTTTGGCGAATGACCGGCCCATTGTAGCAAATTATAATGGCGAGATCAGGTGGCCAGTCTTTAGACAATACGGCGAGATGCTCGGACTGTCAAAGCCCTATGATGATCTGCCCGGCCGAAGCTGGGACGATGCAGAGACCGATTTTGCCATCTGGCCGTTGGTCCCTTATGCGGCAGATCGGCCCGATCTGAATACGGGGCGATTTAAACCACCGGGGAGCCAACCGCGCTCGGGTACGTCGGGCGCGACGCACTGGTTGGGTACCGACGAAGTGGGCCGCGATGTGTTGGCTGGACTGATACGCGGCGTGCGGGTTTCGCTGGGTATAGGACTTGGTTCCATGCTTATAGCGCTGCTACTCGGTGTACTGATCGGTGCTCCGGCTGGCTATTTTGCAGATGACGGGCTGCGCAAGAAACGCGGGCATTGGGTAGGTGCTATTCTGGGTGTTTTGACCGGGCTGGCCTACTGCCTGGCCTGCTGGTTGCCCTACACAACCGACTGGCATATTTTGGCTCGGATTTTGAGCAGCTTGTTGTTAGTTGGAGCTTCGGGTTGGCTATTCAGAACAATACTTGGGTTGATCCCATTGCCCTACTTTCAGCAAGTATCCAATGTGCCCGTAGACTTTGTTGTGTTGCGATTCATAGAGCTGATCACCTCTATTCCCGGCTTGGTTTTGCTCATCGCTTTTCTGGGTATCATCGATAAGCCCTCGGCCTGGTGGGTGATCTTGCTGATCGGTGGGCTGCGATGGACGGGTATTGCGCGTTTTTTGCGTGCCGAGTTGCTGCGCATACGCCAACTACCTTATATCGAATCGGCCCGGGTACTGGGTTTCAAAGATTGGTACATCTTGCGCAAGCACGCCCTGCCCAATGCCTGGGGGCCTGTTATCGTGGCGCTTAGCTTTGGGATTGGCACCGCTATTCTATTAGAGGCTTACCTGTCTTTTTTAGGTATCGGACTGCCGCGAGAGGCGGTCAGCTGGGGCAGTTTGCTGCGTCAGGCCAGGTCTATGCCGAGTGCCTGGTGGATTGCGATATTTCCAGGGCTGATGATCTTTGTCACCGTATTGGCATGTAATGTGCTAGGAGAGCGGGAGTCCGCTGTTTAGTGTGTATTTTTGTGGTCTAAATACAAGCGACCATGACCATTTCTCCTCCACGCCCTATTATGATCGTTGATCTGAAGACTCAATACGATGCCATTCAGGAAGAAGTCGACAAAGCCGTGCTCGAAGTGATTCGAAGCGGAGCTTTCATCAATGGCCCGGCGGTAAAATCGTTTCAGGCTAATATGGAGAGCTACCTGCGCTGCAAGCATGTCATCCCATGTGCCAATGGCACCGACGCTTTGCAAATAGCTATGATGGCCCTTGGCCTACAAGCTGGCGATGAGGTGATCGTACCGGCATTTACTTATGTCTCGACAGCTGAGGTGATTGCCCTTCTCCGTCTGGAGCCCGTCATGGTAGATGTAGACCCGAATACTTTCAACGTCACGGCCGAGCTGATCGAAGCGGCTATCACAGAGCGTACTAAAGCCATCGTGCCCGTAAATCTTTTCGGTCAAAGTTGTGATATAGAGCCCATCCTAGCCGTAGCTGAAAAACACGGCCTCTGGGTAGTCGAAGACAATGCACAAGCTATTGGGGCGGAGTATACTTTTGGCAATGGTGAGGTCGAGCGCACCGGTACCATGGGGCACATTGGCTGCACAAGCTTTTACCCCAGCAAAAACCTAGGCGCCTACGGCGATGCAGGTGCCATCAATACCAATAGTGACGAGCTGGCCGCTAAAATCCGTCAAGTCGCCAATCATGGGCAGGGTAACCGCCGCTATTATCATGACGTGGTGGGTGTAAACAGTCGACTCGATTCTATCCAGGCTGCAGTTCTGGATATCAAACTCGCCAAGCTAGACGAGTACGCCGCCAGCCGCAATCGCGCCGCCGAATACTACGACCGTGCACTGTCTGATATAGAGGGACTGACTACGCCAGTTCGCCAACACAATAGCACCCATGTGTTTCACCAGTACACTATGCGCATAGCCGATGGCCGCCGAGACGAGCTACAGGCTTTTTTGAAAGAACGCGATATCCCCAGCATGATCTATTACCCCGTCGCCCTCTACGAGCAAGAAGCTTTTAAAGGAACAGCGGCCAATAACATCGATTTCTTACCCGTCACCGATCAACTGACCAAAGAGGTACTTTCTCTGCCCATGCACTCCGAGCTGGATGAGGAGACGCTGGAGTACATTACGGATGGGGTGAGAGCGTTTTTCTAGTTTTTAGTCTTCCGATAATGGCCAAAAGCCATTATCGGAAGATCGATATACATCTATACTATCTCTGAGTGCCCCGTCCTCTGGCACTTCAGGAAAATAGAGGGAGATTGAATCGGCGTCTACGGACAGTGCTTCCAGACTTAATTCTATCGCTCTCGACCTACGCAGCAGCAAGCGATAGAATCTTTGCGCGTAGACCGAGCTGAACTGCTCATTGTCAGAACAGTCTTCTTCGACTGCGCCGAGTAGGCAGTAAATATCGAGAATACTAGAGCTGCTTAGGCTGTCGGCGTGTAGCTCTGGTTTTAGGCTGGCTTGCAGGATGCTGTCACAATCTCCACAGCCTAAGGTGTCTACGACCAGCAAGCTATCTCGCATCAGGCTGTCGAGGGTAAGTTGTCGTTTTAGCAAGCTGTCGAACCTGATCTCGTATGGGAATAACGGCCGAAGGGGCAATTCCCCACTCAGTTCTCGATTAGGGGGTTCTCCAGGCCGGGTTGGTTTGGGTGGCCTGTCGGCCAGTCGCTTGATTTTCTTAGCCCGTTCCAGTAGAAGGGAGTCTGCGCGTTGATTGGCCAATTCAAGCACCTCCTCTCGGCAGTCGCGGAGTATGTTGCTTTTGATGCGATCGAGCCGTTCTTGGGCGATCTCTCTCAGCGCAGCTTCCTTGTCGAGTGAGTCAGCTCCACAGCTCATGCACGACAGGATGAGCATGAAAATAGTAGCGGTGTAACCGAATACTTTTCTCATTGCCCCCTGCTTATTGAGTTGAGCGGCCTGCGTGCTTTTAGCCGGGCCTCTTCTTCCAATCGTTCCTGAACGATGCTGTCCGTAGCGGCCAAAACAGCCGATTGTTGTCGGATTTCGCATAAACTGTCCAACTGCTCTCTCAGCGAAGGAGATTCAGCTTGCATAATGCTGTCTATGAAATTAGACTCTTTGCCGGTTATGCGCACATCTACACCGCCCTCAGTGTCTGCCGAACACGACAAACAAATTGAGCATACGCTAATGAAAAAGACAAACAAATGTTGCATGAAACGCAAATTTAGACCATCATTCGGGCTGTTTGATCAAAAAAATTAGAGAAACCTGCAAAAGAGGCTAAATTTCTTGCCAGTGGGGCTTGGATTTTTCGGCTACAGTCTCCATTTTTGAGCCAGCTCGTAAAGCGTAAGGTCGAATCAACCTTTTGATTTCTACGAGCCCCTCCCGATGAAGCATATAGATCAGTTAACAACCGATTTATTCACGCTTTTTAATTTTTACTCCATGTTTATCCTCTCCGTTATATCGGGCGCATTCCTGGTAGGGGGCTGCATCATATTAGCTAGCCAACTATTAGACGGACGGACCCGATTTTAGCAGGGGGTGAGGAGCGTATTTTAGTCTGCTACATCCAGACACCTAACGTCAAGCTACATATCCCCAGCTTATCTACATTCCTATAGGCTTTCTGCAACTATAAATACTTAGGATGGATCGACAAAAAGACTCTTTACCCAACTAAAAACGGCCGTTTGCAATGCGCGAGCGGCCGTTTAATTTTTCTTTCCCTTTCAGTGACGTTATCTTAGCGTCATCAGACCTATAGTCTATTGCTGCCTCTCATACCCGCATTCATACAACAACAGCTCGATGCCGATCAACTCACCGGTAGACTAGAGGCCTACACGCTGAATGTAGACTTAAGCGGTTTCGCCCCTTTGACCAACAATCTCATGGTGCGGGGAACGCAAGGTGCGGAAGAGCTCAGCCAAATTCTCAATGATATATTCGGACCCCTCGTAAAGATCGTTTACGAGAACGGGGGCTTTATACCTTACTTCGCAGGCGATGCCTTCACCGCTATTTTCCCATTGCCGCCCGACGAGCGTTCGGCCATGCACTTGCTATGGGTGGCATCGGAAACCAGGCGCACTATGACCGAAAGAGAGGGGGGCTTCGGGGGTTATACCATCGGACTAAAAGCCGGTTTGGCTTATGGTGCGGTACACTATGGCATAGTCGGTGAAAATCTGAAAGCATTCTATTTCAAAGGTCCTGCCATAGAGCAAGCAACCGCTTGCCAAATGACGAGCAATGTGAATGATATTGTGATCGGTGACCGGGTCATGGACATAGTAGCTCGACGCAACCTAGCTACGGAGTGGGTAAGCGGGCAAGCCTATCGGGTGCTCGATCAGTCGCCAGGCGTAAAAGGGAATATTCAACCCATTGATCTACCCGAAGTCGACCAGGATGTCGCTATACAATTCTTGCCCGAATCGGTAACCCGAAAGCGTATACCGGGGGAATTCAGGACCGTCATCTCTACCTTTCTGGCTTTCGAGGGCATACACAAGCATGAGCAACTCAGCGATTTCGCCCTCCGGATACTCAATCGTGTATTGGATTTTGGCGGTTATTTCAAAGAAATCGACTTTGGTGATAAGGGCTCGTTGATGGTTGCTTTCTTTGGTGCCCCTGTCAGTTATGAAAACAACCTGATCAGAGCACTGGAGTATGCCGAAGCTGTAAGACAGGATGTCGCTCAAATCAGACAATCGGCGCCCACTCTGAGGTTTCGTATGGGTATCAGCCAGGGTACCGCATTTACGGGTATTATGGGTGGCGAAGAGCGGTGCCAGTATGCTTGTATAGGTCGGCAGATCAACCTGGCAGCCAGACTGATGTCGGGCGCAGAGTGGCAGCAAATATCGGTCGACCCCCAAGTAGCCCGATGCGAAGGTTTTCAGTTTCAAGCCATTGGCGATTTCAACTACAAGGGCTTTACCGCTCCACTGACCACTTATACTTTGCTGGGGCGCCGGCGCAGCACAGGCAAACCAACCTACGAAGGCCCGATCGTAGGCCGATCAGACGAGATAGAACAGCTCGTAAGCTCTATCCAGGCACTATTGAACAACGATCTATGGGGGCTGGCCTACGTATACGGAGAAGCAGGCATCGGCAAAAGCCGATTTACCGATGAGGTGCGTCGACAGCTTTTCCAAGATGCTGAAATGAAGTGGTTTTTCTGTCCGAGCGATCAGATACTGCGCAAGTCACTCAACCCATTCACCTATTTCCTGCTAGATTACTTTGAACAGTCTGGTGAAACCAATCAAGAGCTTCGCGAGGCTCACTTCGACGCTATTTACGATCGTCTGGTAAATGCCCTACAAGACGATGTACGCCCGCAAGCTATACAAGCTGTGGCCGAGCTCAATCGCACCCGATCTATTCTCAAAGCACTGGTTGGCCTGCCTACTACCAATACCCTTTGGGAACGACTAGACGCACGCGGTCGCTACCAAAACACCGTACTGGCTATCATCAACCTATTTGTGGCCGAGAGTTTAATCCAGCCGGTTATCATCGAATTGGAAGATATTCACTGGCTCGATGACGATAGCAAACAGCTCTTGCGCGATATGCCCTGGCGCATACAGAATCTGCCTATATACATCTTGTGCACATCCAGGTATACAGATGCAGGTGAGCGCCCCACGCTTTGGCAGACCAGCCCGATATCCGATTCTTCAGAGCCGCTGGTTATCGACCTGAATGCGTTGAGTCCCGCAGCTGTACGAGAGTATGCAGAGTTTAATCTAGGAGGTACTATTTCCGATGCCTTTTACGAGCTACTCCTGAAGGCGAGCAATCGCAATCCCTTTTATCTCGAGCAGCTGCTCGGTTATTTCCGCGAGAACGATTTACTGATCCAAGAAGATGGCGAATGGGTGCCCAGAGACGGCAACTTTGAGCTTTCAGAGAGTATCAACTCCATACTGACGGCGCGAATCGACAGGCTTTCCAATCTGGTTCGCGAAACGGTCAAGGCGGCTGCGGTCATAGGCAGGGAGTTCGACTTGCCCGTATTGCAAGAGCTGCTCGTACAGCAAGCGGAAAACCTGAATGTCAATCAAGCCGAGCTGCAAGAGCAGGTCAAGCTGGCCGAACAAGGTCAAATCTGGAGTGCGGTCAATGAGCTGCGGTATATATTCAGGCACAGCCTACTTCGCGATGCTGTTTACAGTATGCAGCTGCATGCCCGCCTGCAAGAGCTGCACCGCCAAATTGCCGAGGTGATCGAGCGACTCTACACAGACAGTATAGAAACGCACTACGTCGATCTGGCCTACCACTACGAGCAAGCAGGTGATACTGGCCGAACTGTGGAGTTTTTGCAAAAGGCCGCCGATTATGCGCGAGCTAATTACCAGAATCAGCTCGCTCTGGACCTATACGAACGATTGCTCGCCAAGCCCATAAACGACCGCGATAGCTCAGAGAAAGTACGCATACAAATGAGTCGTGGGCAAGTGTTGGAGATTGTAGGCCGCTGGGAAGAGGCCTTATCTTCCTATCGAGATGCACTTCACCTTGCCAAGCGCAGCCGAGACGTCATTTTGCTCGGTAAAGCCAATAGCCGATTGGGTCACCTGCTTATGCTGCGCGGCCGGTATGAGGAAGCTATGCAGTTTCTTCAGATTGCTTCGGGGCTTTTTGAATCTATCGATGACCCCTTGGGCATAGCAAAGGTCTATGGTCATCTCGGCCTTCTGTACTTCAGGCGGGCAAAGTACGAGCAGGCACTCGATTATTTCCAGCGTAGCATAGAAACCGGCTTCAGTCAGGTAGGCACGACCAACGGGGCAGAGATTGTCAGCTACCTAGGCCTGACCTATATGAACCAAGGCGAATACCAACAGGGTATCGACCTCATCAAAGCGCAAATACCCCTACACGAAAGCAATCAAGACAGCATGGGCCTGGCGAATTTGAACGTTAATCTAGGCATCATTTACTTTGAAAGCGGTGACGATATAGAAGCTGAAGCGCACTTCGACGAGGGCTTACAGCTGGCGGAAGAACTCGGAAACAAACAGCTACAGGCGATAGGTCTCGGTAGCTTGGGGCGCATCTTCGAGCGCAGAGGCGAGTACGAACGCGCCATGGGCCTCTTTCAAGATGACCTGACACTTTGCAAAGAGTTGGGCGACTGGCAGGGCATAGCCATAGCTGAGGGCTTGATCGGAGAGCTCTACAGCCTGCGCGGAGACTACCAACTGGCCGAGCAGCATCTCGATCACTACCTGAATATTTCCCGTGATCTGGGCTATCAGAAGGGGGTTGCCAAAGCCATTAATTCGCTCGGTGACATCTGCTACTACCAAGAGCGCTACGAAGAATCGCTCGATTACTATAACCAAAGTATAGAAATAGCCCGCAAGACGAATAATGTACCCGTTCTCGGCAATAGCCTGATGGAAAAAGGATTGGTTTTGCTCAGCACAGACCAGCTCGACCAACTCGATCAAGTACTGGAAGAAGCACTGGAGGTTGCTAATGAGCTTAAACAACCCGATCTCCTCTTCGATACTAACCTTCTGTTGGCGCGTACGGAAGTCAAAAAAGGCAATGTGAAAGTAGGGCTGAGTCAAATTCAAGACCTGCTCAATCAGACAGATATAAGGCCCGAGCAACAGGCTGCGGCATACTATGAACGCTATCGAATCAGCACCAAAGATACCGAGGCACATGATATGGCATTTGCCCTTTATACTCAGCTATACGACGAAGCTCCAAAGGCGCTTTATCGAAAGCGATTAGATGTGCTGAAAGCTTGAACCTATCGATAGGGTTATTCTGTTTTCTTGATAGATTTCTGAGTAAATCTACCAGGAAAGCAAGATTTCGATACCTGGAAACTATCTTTTTTCGAGTGCAACATGCGGTATCTTTTTATCCTTCTTACGATCATTTTAGGCATATACGCTTGCGCCAGCAACGATACCAATAAGGTTGCTGACCATACGACGGTATCTGCTCAGATCGATCCAGAAAAGATATGGAAAGCGCGCTGTGTGTCTTGTCACGGTCGATTTGGCAATATGGAGGCCAATGGTGCAGCAAATTTGCAAGTGGCCACCAGTGATCTCGACTACCGCGTTAAGGTCATCACCAATGGTAAGGGCGTTATGAACGCATGGGGAGATGTACTGAGCGAAAAAGAAATATTAGCTGTGGCTGAATATACTTTGCAATTCAATCCGAACTTAGACGCCAGTGGCAAGTAGAGATCATTTTGTGGTCGGCCTCATGTCGGGCAGCTCGCTCGACGGGCTAGACCTGGCACTTTGCCGATTTAGTGTGTCAGCCGGACAATTGACCTACCCTGCCAATTGGGAGCTGGTAGCTGCCGAGACCATACCATTTCCAGGTCCCTGGCAGGCCAGACTCAGGCAAGCTATTGTCTTACCTGGTCGCGAGCTATGGCGGCTACACACCGATTTCGGGCACTATGCAGGCCGGGCTATTGCAAACTTTCTCTCTAAAAACAATCTACAGGCCGAGCTGGTAGGTAGCCATGGGCATACCCTCTTCCACGATCCCGACAAAGGCAGTACCACCCAAATAGGGGAGGGTGCGGCCATCGCTAGCCGCACTGGCCTGCCAACGGTCACCCAACTGCGCACGGCCGATATGGCACTCGGCGGTCAGGGCGCCCCCATCGCGCCCATAGCCGATCACTATCTCTTCCCGGATTATAGTGCTTTTCTGAATCTCGGCGGCATAGCGAATATTTGTTTAAAGACTTCCGCAGGTGGTAACCCCAGCTACTCAGCCGGAGACGTCACCGCTGCCAACCAGATCATGGACAGGCTAGCCAGGCTCGTCGATTCATCTCATCAGTATGATCCTGGTGGTCGATTGGCCGCCTCTGGCGAGTTCCTGCCAGACTTGAGTTCTTCCCTGGGGAGTATAGATTACCACCAACTTCCCTACCCCAAATCGCTAGGCAATGCCTGGGTAGTAGACACCGTCTGGCCCATCGTAAGAGACCACGCTGGTTCACCAGAAGACAAGCTTCATACCTTTTGCCGATTCCTGGCCGAAAAGATTCACGCAGACTTGAAAAATCTAGCCAGTCAAAGCGAACGCTCACCACAACCGATCAAGGTCTTGGTCAGTGGCGGTGGCTCTAGGAATGATTTTCTGTTGAAGTGCCTGCGAGAGCTACCTCAAGATGATGAGTTCCCGATCGGTTACGCCCTAGAGCCTGACCCTAGAATAGGCGACTTTAAAGAAGCAGCCATGGTGGCTTTGATGGCGCTTCTTCGCCTGCTGGGTCAGACTAACTCTTTTGCATCCGCTACCGGGGCATCCGCCGATGCCATAAACGGCGCTTTGTACCTTCCGCCTCCAAACTCCATTCATGGATAGTCAACCCATACTAGTAACTGGAGCTACGGGCCTGGTCGGTCATCACTTGACACGAGCCCTACTCGAAACCGGCTATGCTGTACGGGCATTACACCGGACCGGTAGCAATACAAACTACCTGCCTATTGGCCATAAAAAACTAGAGCTTTTCGAGGGGGATATACTCGATATTTTCAGGCTAGAAGAAGCCATGATTGGGTGCCGAAAGATCATCCATGCTGCTGCTTTCATTTCCTTCCGATCAGCCGACCGGAAAAAACTCGACCAAGTCAATATCGATGGCACGGCTAATGTGGTCAATCTGGCATTAGAGCAAGGTGTCGAGCGATTGGTCTATATCAGCTCTGTAGCGGCACTAGGCCGAGAATCTGGCAGTGTACAGCCGACTTCACTAGACGACAGCTGGCAACCCAAGCGGGCAGCTACTAACTACGCCGCCAGCAAGTTTGCTGCGGAACGAGAAGTCTGGCGTGGGCAAGCGGAAGGACTGGCCGTAAGCACAGTTTACCCCTCTGTTGTGGTGGGTAGTGGTGATCCTGAACGCGGAGGTACGCCAGCGCTATTCGAGCGCATCAAGTCGGGCCAATCCACCTACTCAACGGGTAGTTCGGCCTTCGTAGCTGTGGCCGATGTTGTTGACGCCTGCCTTTACCTCCTCCAGTTGCGAGAAGACAAGCGCATACTCTGCCACGGCCACAATATGAGCTGGCAAGAATTCCTGAGCTTGGTGGCTCAAGAATTAGGTGTATCTCCACCTACAAAAGCCATACAACCCTGGCAGTCGGGATTGGCATGGCCCGTGGCAAACCTATGGTCGAAAGTGACGGGTAGTGATCCTTTTCTTACCAAAGACAGACACCGGCTGGCCCACGCACACTATGCCTACGAAGGTGATAGCTTTGAAAAGGAGTTGGGCAGGCCCTTCCGAGAGATTGAAGAAGCTTTAAATGAGGCTACCCAAAACTCAGTCCTTCCCCCGGCCTGAGCTGTCCGAGTAGATTAAGATCATTTTCATGTTTGAGCACTAGAACCCTCGGGTAGCCACCGACGGTATGGGCGTCTCTAAGTAGTAATATCGGCTCTCCGCTGGCCGGGTATTGTACAGTGCCCGGAAGGACCGGGCTACTGATCAGTTGTTGTTGACCATGGCTATTATGTTTACCTGAATCGCCAGGAAAATAGCCGCTGGGTTGCCAGGAAGGCTTGCGAGAAATTGCGGAAGCTTGACTATTCAATTCTTCAGAGGGCTGTAGCCTCAGTCCTTGTCGGTTACTGGTGGGGGCCACTCGCCAAATGTTATTGAGCAGTTGGTTTTGCTGCTTATCGTTGAGCCAAGACCATTCGGGACCGGGCATGACAGCTAGATTGAGAGGTAGCTCGGGGAGGTGTTGGTCGACTTCCAGATCGGAGGAGTAGGGTGCCCGACCTGCGGAAGTACAAAAAAAGACCATTCCGACTTCACAGTTGGAGATGCCAGGTGCACCAGGACTGAAGGAATGCCAAACACTGGGCAAGCCTTCCCATTTTCCACGTACTGCGAGGTAGGACCGGAGACCTTTTTGGGCTGTACCCCCTTGAAGCAGATAGTCGCCATCGAGATCTATGGTGGTGTATAGCTCGGCTGGCCTGCCGTTGAGTCGCCAGCTCATATCGGCTCCACCAAAAGCGATTTGGCCCTGCCCACTAATGAGCCAATGGCCGGCATCGAGGGTAAATTCCAGGGCGGGGTTATCAGGTCCTTGATCGAGTAATTCGTTTAGGTGGTGAAGGGAACCAAGGTCGGCCGCCCCACTTCGGGCTACGCCCTGTGCAAGCATGCCAGGCCGTCCGCCATCTACGATTCGGCAGCCGCCGCTATTGAGCTTGTGACACTCGAAGGTCAGCTGGTCCATAGCTCGGGCTTGTTTTGGTACTTGTCCCATTCCTTTGGCTTGATCGCAAAGAATTCGACACTGTCGCCTGCTTGAAGGCGCGAAAAGGGTTTGACATTTGTATCAATCATTGGCCAGGGGCAGCGGCCGATAATTTGCCATCCGCCCGGGCTTTCGCTGGGATAAATGCCGGTTTGACGGCCAGCTAGTCCCACACTTCCGGCGGGCACTTTAGCCCTTGGGCTGTCGCGTCGTCCGATTTCAAGCTTTGAATCGGTGAGCCCTAAGAAAGCGAAGCCGGGGCGATAGCCCAGCTGGTAGACGCGGTAGGTCGTAGCCTGGTGAAGCTGGATGATTTTTCTGGTCGTTAGACGGAGCTTTTCGGCTATTTCTTTCAAGTCGGGGCCGAATTCACCACCATAGCAGACTGGGAGTTTGTGCAGTTTGCCCGTTTGTCTTTTGGCTTTAATCGACAGGCTGTAGATATGCTCGCGGAGGCGGTAGCTATTGGTTTTACCTTCGTGAAAGGTGACGAGGAGGGTACAATAGGCCGGTACGCATTCTGCTACACCTTCGATATTGAGGCAGGCCCGCGCGTAGGCGTGGACGGAGTCGTTTACAGCCGGGGAGATCTCTTGCGCCCACTGGAGGAGGAGGGCACGGGGGCCGTAGTTTAGAATTTGGCGGGGCTTGCGCATTGGGGGTGCAATTTATCGAAAACCATCGGATAAATCCGATGGCTAAATTGGGCGTCCCCGGGGGACTGGTGGTCGATTGTACGATTTGTCGAAAACGATTGGATGAATCTGATTGCTAAATTGGGTGTCACTGGGGGACTGGAGGAGTATTATACTACTTATCGAAAACGATTGGATGAATCCGATGGCTAAATTGGGCGTCCCCGGGGGACTGGAGCGATTTTGAGGGATTGGTGGAGTTTTTGGGCGAGTTGCGCGGAGCCAGGGTGATCGCCGTGGATGCAGAGGGTGTCGATTTTGAGCTGGTGGGATTGGCCTTGGGTGTCGGTTACGGTTTGGTTTTGGGCAAGGGAGATGGCTTGATCGAGGGCTTTTTGACCTTTTAGGATGGCGTCTGATTTTTGGCGGGCGCGGAGGCTGAGGTCTGACTCGTAGGCGCGATCGGCAAAGCCTTCGGCGGCGAATTGTAGACCGATTTGTAAGGCGGCTTTTTTTAATTGGCCTTGAGGCGGACCGAAGAGGGTAGGGATTTGGAAGTCTTTAGCGACATTGGCCAATGCTAGAGCAATTTCTTTATCTTGGTTAGCGGCGTGGTAAAGGGCACCGTGGGGCTTTAGGTGATTGAGCTGGCCACCCTGTCTTTCGACTAAGCCCTTTAGGGCTGCTATTTGGTAGTGGATGAGGGCGGACAATCGCTCAAGAGGTAGGTTCATTTTTATTCGCCCGAAATTTTTGCGGTCGGGGTAGCTGGGATGTGCACCAATGGCGGTACCAGCTTCTAATGCCCAGCCGATGGTGCGCTCCATGCTCAGTGCATCGCCGCCGTGGAAGCCGCAAGCCAGATTGCACGAACTGATGTAGGGCATGATTTCGCGGTCATTGCCGACTTGGCGTTCGTACCAAGATTCGCCCATGTCGCAGTTGAGGTCGATGGAAGGACTCATTAAAACAAATTTGCATCAGCCTAAACAATTTTCCAAATTTGCCGAATGCTCCCACCCCCCAACATCAAAAGCCACAAACTCGACGCCGCCGAGGTTTCCTGGTTTGCGCCGATTTGCGATGGCGACGACCGCTATCTGGGTGCGCGCGATCCTATTTATGCTTCGACCTGGCAGAATGCAAGTCAGGTGGCCATCATAGCCGATCGGCTGGGATTTCGCAATATGCTCTGCCCGAGCAGCTATCAGCCTGGGCAGGATACGCTCACTTTTGCGGCGGCACTGGCACCCCTGCTTAAACAGATGAACTTACTCACGGCCGTGCGCTGTGGCGAAGTGCACCCACCCATGCTGGCCCGCGCACTTGCTACGCTCGATCACCTGCTCATGGGAAGACTGACGGTCAACATCATTAGCTCGAATTTGCCCGGTGAAGAACTGCCCAGTGAGGCCCGCTACCAGCGCAGCCGCGAAGTGATCGAGATCCTCAAGCAATGCTGGACGAAGGAGCAGATCGATTTTCGGGGTGATTTTTATGACTTCCGCAGGTTGAAAACCTCTCCTGTCAAGCCGTATCAAAGTCATGGCGGGCCATTGCTTTATTTCGGTGGCTATTCACCGCCCGGTGTGGAGCTTTGCGCGCAGCACTGCGATGTCTACCTGATGTGGCCCGAAACCGAGTCACGTCTCCATGAGCTGATGGTCAATATGAGCCAAGCTGCTGCCGCCCATAACCGAAAGGTCGATTTTGGCTTGCGCGTCCACGTTATCGTCCGCGAAACGGAGACTGAAGCCCGCCAGGCAGCCCGTGACCTGATGTCTAGACTCGATGCCGAGCTCGGTACCGACATCCGCAACCGCGCCCAAGATGCCAAGAGTCTCGGCGTCTCCCGCCAGGCTGATATGCGCGATCAAAGTGATGACGATGGCTTTGTAGAAGACCACCTCTGGACGGGTATCGGCCGGGCGCGTTCGGGTTGTGGCGCGGCTATCGTCGGTAACCCTGATCAGGTATTTGAAAAGCTGAGGCGCTACCACCAGATGGGTATCCGGGCGTTCATCCTCAGCGGATATCCGCATCGGGAAGAGTGCGAGTTATTCGGCCGCTATGTTTTGCCGAGGATCAAAACTTGTTCGTTGGCTGAAGAGTTGGGGCGGCGGCCTAGAGAGGTGCCGGTGTTGGAGAGGAGGTAGTCTTTGCTCGGCGAAGCCGAGCAAAGACTAATTATTCTTCAAGCCGTAATTAGTGCTCCTGCCTCCAGATTCTTTTTTCTCCAGAACATCCATACCAATGAGCGATTGAATATCTCTGAGTGCCGTGTCGTGAGATGTTTTGGTCATTTTAGCCCACTTTTTTGTAGTGAGTTTTCCTTGAAAATCATCCAGTAGCTTGTTGAGCATCTTGTGCTGGCGTTCGTTGAAGGGTTTGGCATTATGAACTAGCCAGAAGTTGTGTCTGTCAAATACTTTTTGAAGAATTTTATTAGACGATTTTAAGGCGTTGAGTAGACACGCTAAGAACCAAATTAGCCAGTCGGTGATGTCTAGTCCGTTGCGCTGGGTTCTCTCCAATAATTGATAGTACTGTTTCCGCTCTTTTCTTATCTGAGTAGACATGCTATAAAATCGTTGGGGTATGCCGTCGGCTCGGGTAAGAAGCATATCAGTTATGGCTCGGGTTATGCGGCCATTTCCATCTTCAAATGGGTGTATGGTCACAAACCACAGATGGGCAATTCCAGCTTTGAGAACGGGGTCTATATTTTCAGATTGCTTGTTGATCCAGGCTAAAAATTCAGTCATCTCATTTTCAACTCTACTGGCTGCTGGCGCCTGAAAATGTACACGTTCTTTACCCATTGCACCGGATACTACTTGCATGGGCCCCGTAGAGTCATCTCGCCAGTTGCCTACTATGATTTTGTACATGCCGCTTCGACCTGTGGGGAATAGGGCAGCATGCCAATCAAAGAGTCGGTCGACGGTAAGTGCTTTATTATAATTTTGGATAGCATCAAGCATTAGATCGACTATGCCATCAACATCTCTATTCGAGGGTACTAGCCCCGCTCGGTCCAGGCCCAGTCTTCTGGCCAATGACGATCTCACTTGCTCCGGCTCTAGTACTTCTCCCTCTATCTCCGAAGTTTTGACGATTTCGGCGGTTACGGTTTCCAGATTGGCTTCATCTCTGATGTCGAGGCCAATAGATTCCATCTTTCCAATCAGGTAGCCTTGTAGCTTCCGAACTTCACCCAGCAGCGGCATAAGCTGTTCATCATTCCAGCTAAAGTGTGGCCAGCCTTTGAGTTGGTGGATGTACATATGTATAGTGCAGCTTGCTCCTTTACAAAGGAAGGGTGTTTGCGTAGAAAAAGCAATTATTCTACGCATTTTTTGCGTTAATTAAAGATCTAAACTCCGAGCTGAGCTGTGATTAGTTTAATGCTATTCTGCCTGACGCCTAGCTCCTTTAGCTTGATCGGCAGCTCATTAACTGCGCCCTCTACCTCTTGAATTATCTCCTTTGCATTGTCGATACCGAATGTACTGGCCAGGCTCAGAAGTTCTTTATGCCCTGGATTTTTACCCACCCCAGCTACGGTAATGCTATGATGCCCGTGAGGTGAAGGGGAAAAAGTCAAATCATAGGCCGGAGCCAATCGCCATATGCCTTTTTCATTCATTAAGAAGGAAACATTTTTTGAATGATCATCTCGATTACAAGCAAAGACATTGAATGCGGCCAGGCGAAGTATCGACGTAGCGGCTTCTAGACTGTTTTCGAGCTTTAGCGCTGCATCCATAAGATGACCATAATCCAAATTACTTAAGCGAAAATTGTCATGAAGCATACCAGCTACAGAATGCAAGTGTAATCTTTTTGACCCTACTCGATCAAAGCGCTTGGTACCAAAGTACAAACGGCCAGATTTGCCTTTAAAGAGTCGAGTTTCGGCTATTTCTAGTCCTGCTTGTCGAGCTATCTGTGCATAGGCATATTCGATCAGTGCAGTATCAGGACCATCCTGACTATTATTGAACTTGATGAGCCAGGGTTCGTAACCAGTTTTGGGTGGCAAATGACCTGGAGATAGTTCTTTGGATTCCGAATTGTAGTTGACCACTATTTTGGGTCTTGCGCCTGCCGATGACCCGCCCAGTCTCAGTAATTCGTCTATATCTGCATCACCCTGCTCCTCTAGAACAGCAGCTGCTTCTGCCGCCAGTTCGTCGAGTTCAACCCTTAAATTCTTATTGAGCTTTAAGTCTGCAATTGGTTCGTAGATAAGTGCACCCATTCCTGAATCACCTACGTAAGCTAAACGAGTGATAGGGTCGATATCTGCTAAGTTCTGACCTCTGGATAGGAGGGCTCTGTCTAGTAGTAATTTTCCCCATCCGTCGGGGAGAGAATCGGCAAACAAACCAAAAAGGCCATCAAAGACTTGTGTGTTGGTTTGTAATAGGCCAGGCGTGTGTGGGAGCTTAAAGGGAGAGATGTTTAGCTTGCTGTCTAAGAAATCTTCGTAAAATCGAAAATAGATCGGACCTCTATCCTGCTGCACGAGCTCTCCAACAGCTATGGGCTGCTCTCCGAATTTTAGACTGACTTTCAACCGACTCATTTCCCACGCATTTCATCACTGAACAGCTTCTCGATTTCTTCCAGGTTTTCTGGAATGGCGAAAACTTGCTCGAACTCTTCCAGCTTGCCGAGTATGCGGGCTAGTTTGAGTAGGTTGGACAGGGAAACTTCGCCCGACTGCTCGAAGCGTTTGAGACTGCCCAGGCTCACGCCACTTCTTCGGGCCATATTTGCCTGGGTGTAGCCCATTTGTTTGCGCAGTTGCTTGTGACGGGCGGCGAGTTCCGCGCTAATGTCTCGGGGTTGTTTGGTAAGAGTGTAGGGGTTCAATAGCTAATATTTTAGCTAAAATACTAAATATTTGACCTTTTTGCTAATATTTTAGCTATAAACTATGCCTACAGCAACCAACGTCTTCTCTTTGGTCATAATCACAAAGTATGAAAATCCTTCTTGCTACACTAATCATAGCTTGCCTATTGAACGAGAATCAAGCCCAGTCAAGTGCTAACTTCGGAGCACCAAAATTCACACCGCCGCCAGGAAAGAAGCTGGTATTCATCGGCCAGGATTTGAGTAGCGTGGGCGGATTGGAAACATTCGATGCTGGCTATCTGGACCACTTTGAGGATCACATGCCAGCTGGGGTTACGACTTATACCAGTATCCCCAGCTTGGCCGGATTGGAGAGCAGAGCCAACTGGGGAGCCGGGACTGTTCAGGCGCAGGCATATCTGGAAGACGATAAATTCGATGGTACGGCCATATCTATCGGTTTGTACTTGGTCGGAGAGTTACGCAAGATTCACCGAGGGAAGCACGATGAAGCTATCGTAAAACTCGCCCAGTGGATAAAAGCTAGTAATCGCCCTATTTTCCTGCGCATCGGCTATGAGTTTGAGGGTGAGTGGAATGACTATAAGCCCAAAGACTATATCAAAGCCTGGCAACATATTGTGCATGTATTCGATCAGCATGAAGTAGGGAATGTCGCTTACGTATGGCAGTCAGCGGGCATCAACGTTTCCAATATTGGGGATTGGTATCCTGGCGACGAGTATGTCAACTGGGTTGGATATTCGCATTTCGACGGACCTGATCCAGGGCGTGAGATGCGGGCGTTTGCATTACGTCATAATAAGCCGATCATGATCGCAGAAGCAACCCCTAAAGTCGATCTGAAAGCCGTAGATGGAGAAGAGATTTGGGCGTCTTGGTATGCACCACTATTGGAACAGATTTATGGCAACGATCAGATTATAGCCCTCGCTTACATCAACGCTTTTTGGGATCAGCAGCCTATGTGGCACGGTAAAGGCTGGGGAGATGCCCGAATTGAAGCTAACGAATTTGTAAAGCGAGCCTGGATCGCCGAAACGCAGAAGGAGGTCTGGACGGAAATGGTCGACTAAAACCAATCTCTCCGCTTTCCGACATTCCATCGGATACCGAGATAGAGATAGGTAGTAGCCAGATCGCGCGCATCGATTTCAGAATCTTTATCTCGATTCAGGAAGGTAGCCTCAAGGAAAAGATTGTGCTTGAGCATGTAGCTGGCTTCGGCGGTGAAGACGGTATTGGAGTAGGCGATACCTTGACCGGTTTCATTGCCGAAATCTTGCTCGCGATCGTCGCTGGGTAGGTTGATGTCTTGACCGACGACTCGATCTTCCGCACCTTCGCCCTGATCGATAAGGTATATACGGCCATCTAAGCGAAGACGAGGAAAGGGACGGTAAGAAGCATGCAAGATGGTCTCTGTGAAATTAGCTCCCAGCGGATGCGCCAGCGGCATACCGAAGTGGGAATAATTGCTGAGTGCCGTACGATGGGTGTAGGTGTAGGGACGCACACCATTATGCTCGACGCGTAAATCGAGCTGGTCCAAACCGAAGGCATCCACATACTTGAGGCCCAGCTGGTATCCGAATTTATTGGCCCACCAACCCCTACGCTCCACGAATAGCTCGCGAAAGACAAACTCGTCGAGCACCAGCTGGCCGTAGAACAGCAGGCTGGGCGGGAGGGTATAGCTGAGGTCGAAGCCGAGCAAAACATTGTCTGGACTGCCGAGGCTTTGCTCGACGGTACGGTATAGGATGACCGGATTGAGGTAGCCCCATTCGAAGCCTTCTTCGCGGTTGAAGATGACCGACTCGAATATGCCCACCTCCAGCCGCTTGCCGATATGCAGACCGAGGTGGTGAGCGGCCAGGTATTTTTTGGGTAAGGGCATACCCGGGCTGCCCAGCGCAGTAGGGCCGTTGGTTAATTCGGCGAAGATGTTCTGGTAGTGTATTTTCCAGACGCGCCAGTTGAGCTGTAGGTAGGGGTAGTTGTTGCTGAAGTCGCTGAGCAGTAGCGATCGCTCTCCGCGCCCTATAAACTGGCTGCCGTAGCCAAAACGCATACTCAGATGCTTGCTGATATTTAAGCCGACGTAACCAACGCTTTGCAAAAAGTCGACCCCGCTTCTGACGTTGAAGCCCTCGAATTCGTAGTCTTTCAAGAAGCCGGCACCGGGCACACCACCCGTCTGCTGACGAAACTGTCGGAGATAGTTGGGCAGGCTGCGTTGGGTTTCGAGCAGTTGAAAGTGGAAGTGGACTTTCTGGTCGAGTCCGCCCCAGAGATCGACCCCTCGCCGATTGTAGAAGTAGTCTTCGCGATCATCTTGCATTCTACCGTATCGCAAATCGAGTATGGGATTGATGCGCAGGTAGAAGTCGGGAGTGTTAACTTCAAATAGGTTGGCTGGTGTCTTGTAAAAGGTGCGATCTCGCGGCTTTAACTCGTCAAATGACTTCGAGTTGGCTGACGAGTTGTTGACTGGAGAAAAGAAACGCCAGTTGTCGGTCTTTATGTAATCGAGCCAAAACTGATCGGTAAAGCTAAGCGAGAGCTTACTGGAAAACGAATCTGCTAATCGGGCGATTTCTTCGCGTTCGAGGGGGAATAGAGCCGGGGAGGAAGAAGGAAAAGTGATGGATGCATCGCCGACTTTGATGCGCGCCCGCTCCAGCCAATCATAGGCGGGGTTGCCGGGAAGGAGCAAACTGCTTTGGGCAAGTAATCTATCCTGCTTGTTCTCTTGTCGGGAGAACTCGGGATCTCCCGCATTTGGGGAATGCTGTCCACCTGCGGAAGTGCAAAAAAATAAAACCGCAGAAATAGCGGCCAGTGATCGCTGGAAGCTTATACCCCAATTCTTCATGTGGTAAAAGTACAATGTGGGCGGCTCAAAACGCGTTGGTGGATTGACAATCGACCCCATGCGTACATTTTCTCTTTTTACCCTTCTTTTTCTGGCGACGGCGCTACCGGCTCAAGATTATATTTTGAATGGTTGGGGCGTGGAGGTTTTGCCGCATTTCGGTAGCCGGAGACTGGTGGCAGCTACCCAGATAGATGTGGAAGAAATACGCGCTATAGAGGCGCAAGAAAGAGGCTCCTTTGGCTATGCCGTAGGCGTTTTTTACCGTAACCGTGGCGAGAAGTTGGGCACCCGCTTTGGTCTGCGCTACCAATCGACGGGCTTTGAGGGGAATCGGCGCGAATTCCCCGATCTAAATCCACCCCGAAGTACCGAGATCGAATACCGAACGCAGGTTTTAGAAGTCCCTTTTTGGCTTGATTTTTACCAAAACTTCGGTGAGAAAAGCAGCTTTATTTTCAGCTTTGGGCTCAGTGCAGGCGCGCACTTTGGGCAAGAGTTTGAGGTGACCACCTTTAGAGCAGGTGAAGCACCCACCACAGCCCTGGCCGACGATAATTATCGCAGCTTCAACATCGGCTTTATGTCGGGTCTAGGCTTCGAGCGGCGTCTGGGCAGTAAGTTGGTATTGGGCGTGCAGCCACAGTTTCAATACTTCATTTTGGGCAATACGGTCAATGAAACCAACGATCTGAATCGCAATCTCTTTAACATGGCGGTTAGGCTGACGCTGATGCGAATTAATTAAGTTCGCCCTACTTTCGGGCTGTGGGTAAGCGATATTACGGATTACTATTTTTGGGTTTGGCCATCGCCATCATCGGCTGGAGCGATCAGTTGGAGCTGCGGGCCGAAGAGCCGCGCCGCGCCATTGTAAGCCTGGAAATGGCGATGGAAGGCCACTGGCTCCGCCCCGAAATACACGACTATCCCTACTACAACAAACCCCCACTCTACAACTGGATACAGTCCCTATTCATACACCTGACAGGTAGTGCCGCCGAGTGGGTGATGCGGTTGCCGGGCTTGCTGAGTTTTTTGCTGTTGGGCTGGTGTAGCTACTTATTAGGGCGACGCAGTTGGGGCAAGGAATCTGCTATGTTTGCTGCTTTTTGCTTCCTGACCAGTGGGCATTTACTCTTCTACGGTACGGTCAATGCGGGGGAGATTGACCTGTTTCTAGCACTAGTCATATTCGGTCAGCTGGCTTGTATTTATCGCGGCGAGAGTGAAAATAAAATGCGCCTGCTCTTCTTGGGGAGCTATGCGCTGGCGGCTGTGGGCGCACTGACAAAGGGGCTACCTGCTATGGCTGTGCAAGGCTTTACGCTGGTGGCTTGGCTACTTTTTCAGCGCAAGTGGAGGCTGCTATTCAGCGCGTGGCACTTTGCAGGGATTAGTCTGTTTTGTGCGGTAGTCGGCGGCTATTTGTGGGCCTATGCACAAGGCGATGATGTGGCCGCATTCCTGGTGCGCCAATGGAAAGAAGCCGGACAGCGTACGGGTTTCGAGACCGCCTGGACGGACACGCTGAAAGGGACGCTGGAGTTTCCGTTAGCGTTTTTTAAGCTGATTGTCCCCTGGGGATTGGGGTTGCTTTTCTGCGTACTTCCGCAGGTGCGAAGATCGCTATGGGCCAATGGTTTGACTCGCTTCATCATCATCTTTTTATTGGCCAATTTGCCGATCTACTGGATCACGGGCGACCACAAGAGCCGATACCTATATTTCTTTCTGGCACCGGCTTTGATGCTTTCGGCCAGGTGCTTGTACCTAGCGGTTCAACAAGAGGCCAGAGGCGTACGCTGGCTCAATGGCTTGCTTTTAGTGATCATGGTGCTGGGCGCACTAGCCGGAATCGCAATACCATTTTTACCCCTCGAGATCGATGAGCCGCTCCTCAATTGGGCGGGGCCAGGAATCGGATTATTTCTAGGGTGGTGTGCTTACAGGTATTGGATGGTTGGATTTATCCAAAAATCCAACCATCCAAAAATCCAGCCATCCAACCATCCAATCATCGATATCTACTGGTGGGTCTTCCGCTGGCTCATCATCGCGCGATTGTTGTTCAACTTAGTCTACTTTCCCTTGCAGCAGCAGCGCACAGATGGCCGTCACTATCGTGCCCAGGTCGAGCGACTCCTCCATAAAGCCGATACCATCTACTGGACGGGCGATCCCTACATCTACGCATCCGATTTTACCCTGGCTGGCCAAACGATCAAAGAGGTCGAGCTGAAAACCGCTCCTCTTATCACCTACCAGATACCTTACTACCTAACCCGTCTGCAAGACGAGGTCATGCGGTATGAGGAGGAGCCGGTGGCGGGGCGGTGGTATTTGTCTGAAAGCGTGCCCGCTCCCAAGGAACTCAACCCACGAGAAGACCTAACCCGCCCACCTTGGATGCAGCCAAAAGAAATTTTTCCTGCCGATAGCATTTACGATCGCTGGCAGGGTCGGGTGTTGTATTTGTGGAGGTGGTGAGTACTATCTTTACCCTATGCGCCCTTACCTCTCACTACTCATAGCATCTCTCACCCTCACCCTCTCCGCCCAGCGCGCCACCGACTTCGTACCTGAGTTAGAGGTGGGTTTTGGCGTGGGGGGCTGGTTCACCGAGTTCGAATTTCCGGATGCGCTCGATCTGGAGCAAGAGCAACTGTACGGCACCAATTTTGGGCTAACATTGCGCTACTTCGACCGCAAGAGTGTGGGCTTTATGGCCGAGCTGAACTACGACCAGGCCGGTTGGGTAGAAACCCAAGACAGTATGGCGGAAAGCTATGAAAGGTCGATTGATTTTCTCACTACCCAATTATTCACTCAACTGTCGTTTGGTCGCGGGTTTATCAGGCCGGTCATTCAGGGTGGGTGTTTTGTGAGTTTACCGGTAGCAGATCGCGAAGATATGACTGATGGCTTTATTATTCCTTCTGACGATCCGAGTTACTACGGGCAGGAATATAGCGGGCGGATATCTTACGGCTTGGTATTTGGAGCAGGCGTATACCTCAATTTTGGTAAGATCTCCGTTTTACTGGAAGGGAGAGTCCTAGCGGGTTTTAGTGAACTATTTAGACCCGGAGATACCCAGGCAGAAACCAGCAGGCGACGAAGCGAAGGGTTTCGGGTAACTGGTCTCTATCAAATAAAGTAGATGAAAAAATTATACAAGAGGCTCGGCGTTCTTATTCTGCTTGGAATAATCGGCTTGTATATCGCTTTGACACATATACTTCCCTATTCCATCTTGAAGCCAGGCAAACAAAACTGCATTCTGACTGCCGACTCGGAAATAGAAGCAATTAAAGTCGCTGTTTCAGAAGAGATTGATATAGTTGGTAATTATTTACTCGCCGATAGTGCCATCGGAAGTTTAATATTGGTCCACGGCGTGGGCTCTTGCAAAGAGAGCTACGAAAACACCCAGTACTACTTCGCAGAGCTAGGCATCAATACCTACGCATTCGATATGCGCGCGCACGGCAAGAGCGGCGGAGATTATGCGACCTACGGCTATCACGAGAAAAAGGATATTGAAAAACTAGTCGAGCAAATTGAAGAAATACAAGGTCACGAACTTCCCCTAGGCATACTCGGCAAGTCCATGGGCGGGGCCATCGCCGTCCAAGCTATGGCCGAGATCGAAGAGATCGACTTTGGAATCTTTCAGAGTGCTTTCGCCCATTTTCCAGAAATCGTAAACGACTACGCCGAACGCCTTTTCAAAGGACTTACTATGAAATGGATGGTCGATTGGACCCTATCTGAAGCAGGCGAAATCGCAGCATTCGATCCCGAAGAGGTATCTCCTGAAAAAGCCGCCCAAAAAATAGATAAGCCTGTTTTGATTATACACGGCGATCAAGACGAACGAATAGACGTAAGCCACGCCTATCGAATATTCGATAACATAGCTTCTTCAGACAAAGAGCTATATATAGTGGAAGGTGGAAAGCATATCGGGCTATCGAATACGGCCGGGAGAGTTTATTTCGAGCGGCTGAATGAATTTATTTTAAATCAAAATTTGCTCAGCAAATTTTGATTTAAAATAATCTTTCAATAATCTCATCATCCACACTTTCAGCACGCGTCACTTCCAGTCCGGGCGTACGGGCCATTTCTCGCTCTATGGCTGTTTTTGCAGGGGCATTTCTCGCCCATGCCCGCCGGGCAATACCGTTGTTCACATCGAAGAATAGCATGCGCTCCAGGCGGGCCTCGGCATCTCGGCTACCGTCTAGCAGCAAGCCAAACCCGCCATTGATCACCTCGCCCCAGCCCACGCCGCCGCCGTTGTGAATCGACACCCAGCTGGCCCCTCTAAAGCCATCGCCTATCACATTGTGAATGGCCATATCGGCCGTGAAGCGGCTGCCGTCGTAGATGTTGCTGGTCTCGCGGTAGGGCGAGTCGGTACCACTCACATCGTGGTGGTCGCGCCCCAGCACAATGGGGCCACTGATCTCACCGCTGGCGATGGCCTGATTAAAAGCGTGGGCAATCTCGATGCGCCCTTGAGCATCGGCATACAAGATGCGCGCTTGAGACCCGACCACCAGTTGGTTGTCTTCTGCGGCTTCGATCCAGCGAATATTGTCGTCCATTTGCTGGGCGATGTCTTCCGGGGCATTCGCCCGTAGCTCGTGTAGTATTTGGGCGGCTATTTGGTCAGACTTCCGCAGGTCGGAAGCTTTCCCACTCGTACAGACCCATCTGAAAGGTCCAAAACCATAATCGAAGCAGAGCGGACCGAGTATATCTTGCACATAGCTGGGATAGCGGAAGTTCCCCTGCCCGTCGGCACCCATCTCGGCGCCAGCGCGATCGGCCTCCAGCATGAAGGCATTGCCGTAGTCGAAAAAGTAGGTGCCCCTTTCGTGGTGTTTAGCTACTGCCTCGGCATGACGACGCAGGCTATGCCGCACGAGTTCTTTAAATCGATCCGGCTCTTGAGCGATCATGCGCTCGCCTTCCTCAAATGGAAGCCCTGCCGGATAGTATCCACCCGACCAGGGGTTATGCAGGCTCGTTTGGTCGCTACCGACAGCTACTTCGATTCCCTCCTCGTAGAATTGCTCCCAAACCTCCACCACATTACCGACATATGCTAAGGAGACTGCCTCCTGTCCAGCCATAGCTGACTTTGTTCGAGCCATCAGCTGGTCCATATCTTCGATCAACTCATCTACCCAGCCTTGCTCGTATCGCTTGCGCGCTGCTGCCGGGTTGACCTCGGCGCAGACCGTCACGCAGCCTACTATGTTCCCGGCTTTTGGCTGTGCTCCGCTCATGCCGCCCAAACCTGCCGTCAGAAAGAGCTGTCCTTTTGGGCTCTTGCCCGACCGACGGAAGGCGTTCATTACGGTTATGGTCGTGCCGTGTACGATTCCTTGCGGGCCGATGTACATATACGAGCCGGCCGTCATTTGCCCGTACTGCGTCACGCCCAGTGCGTTGAATCGCTCCCAGTCTTCGGGCTTGCTATAGTTGGGTATCATCATACCATTGGTCACGACGACCCTTGGTGCGCTACGACTACTTGGGAAGAGCCCCATCGGGTGGCCCGAATACATGTGCAGGGTCTGGTCGTCGGTCATATTCGCCAGGTACTGCATGGTCAGCAGGTACTGCGCCCAATTTTGGAAGACCGCTCCGTTTCCGCCATAGGTGATGAGCTCGTGTGGGTGTTGAGCTACTGCCGGATCTAGGTTATTCTGGATCATGAGCATGATAGCGGCCGCTGTCATGCTCCGCGCCGGATACTCCTCCAGCGGGCGGGCATACATCTTGTACTTCGGGCGGAAGCGATACATATATATGCGGCCGTACTTTTCTAATTCAAGAGCGAATTCCGGAGCCAGTTCTGCATGCCATTCGCGCTTGAAGTAACGCAGCGCATTGCGGACAGCCAGACGCTTTTCCTCCGCCGTCAAGGTAAGCCTCCTCACCGGCGCATGAGATACGGTAGCATCTCTCGGACCAGGGTCTGGCGGCAGTTCAGGCGGAATACCCGCCATAACGGATTCGTAAAACTGGGTGATCGTCAGGGGCATGATTAGTCGGTTTTGCGTGTCGCTTTAAAATCGCCATTGGGCTGGTGCAGCGTCAGGGCCGTAACCGCTTCGCCTTCAAAGTGAAATTCTACGGTATATCCACTAGCCACGGTAAGCTTGAAAATATTGTCGGCATCGGCTTCCAGCTCGTAGGTCGGCTGTCCGGGTACATCGAGGGTTATGAAGTCACGCTTTCTTTTAATGGTGAGCGTCTGCCCTTCCAAATCGTATTTACCGGCCAGCTTATCGAGGTAGGCCTCGTCTTTCATGCGCTCGTCACCCTGCTTGGCAAAAGTTATAGGGTGGCCCAGACTGGCTTCCATATCTACCTCCAGGCTTCTGACCCGGCCATTGCTTCCAGTCAAAAACGTAATGTCGATGTTTGTTTCGGGCTGTTCTATTTTGGCAGTGAAAGTCTCGAAATGTTTATGCGCTGCCGTGCCGCCTATACTTCCGTATTGAAAAGCCAGCTGCTCATCATCTAAACGGACAATAATATCTCCATAGCCGGGATCGGTATAGGTGCCTGCATAATCACTCAGCGCGTGATGGGGCTTAGTATCTCCAAAAGTAGGCTCTTCCTCCTCCTCTTCGTCTTCTTCCTCCTCGTCTTCGTCTTCCGCGCTGTCATCATTGAGAGCGTCGTAGTAAGATTGTACATCGGCTTCTGTAAATAGATCGGTGGCGTATTTAGACAGTGAATTGCCATAGGATGTACCATTCTTATTCGTGAGTACGACCACACCCAGTTCTTCTTCCGGCACCATCCAAACGAGAGCAGAGAATCCGTCAATATTACCACCATGTTCGATGATGTAGTTGCCGTTCCAATCGTAGGTGAACCACCCCAGGGCATACTGCATGTGGCTGGTGCTGCCGCTTCCTAAGCTGCTGAGCGTCATCTTGGGCGTGTGTAGTTCTTTCAGGGTTCCCTCTTCGATAATTTGCCGATCACCCACTTTTCCACTGTTCAAATGCAAAGATACCCACTTCGCCATGTCGGCAACGTTGGCATTGATTGATCCGGCTGGCCCAATTGCGAGCAAAGGATGATAATCCATTCGTTCGAGTTCATCTTCTTCGTTTTCTTTGTAGCCATAGGCAAAGTCCCTCAAACCAGGTAGACTGGTAATATCGAAATTGGCCGAGCTCATACCCAGAGGCTTGAATATCTGCTCGCGCGTGAAGTCTTCCCAGCTCTGACCACTGATCTTCTCACAGAGCATGCCTGCTGTCATGTACATGAGATTCTGATACTGAAAAGTCGTCCTGAAACTTTTAGTAGGCTCCAGATGCCGAAGCCGCTGGTAGAGGTCCTGCCTACTCATATCGGTATTGACGTACCAGAGCAAGTCGTGTCTGGGCAAGCCCGATCGGTGGGTCAGCAAGTCCACGGCAGTCATTTCCCGGGTAGCGAAATCGTCCTGCAATCTAAAATCGGCCATGTAATCTACTACGGGCGTATCCCAATCGAGATCACCTCTGTCTACGAGCAGCCCCAATCCAAAAGCCGTAAATGCTTTAGAAGAAGAACCAATGGCAAAGACCGTCTGGTCGGTCACATCGCGATCGCTCTCCAGATCGGCTTTACCGACACCAAAACTTTTGAGCACTTTGTCTTTGTGAACTAATGCAATTCCGGCACCGGGCACGTTCATATCTTCCAGCAGATCGGTAGCATACTCTTCTAGCTTAGCCAGATTCTCTTGAAGGGCTGGCCCGACAAGCGGCCCGCTAGGTCTTGCAAAATCCAGATCTAACTCCTGACCGCCCTGCGTAAAGGTCCCGATCAGTGAGTCTAGAGCTGTATCGTCAGTCGTTGGTTTAAACTTGCCCGCCCATCCAGCATCGCCAGGTACAGTGGGGATGGAAAATGTAAGCTCGCCATCTTCAAAGCTGATCTCGTCGGCTGCGTCGCCTTTGATGCCTTGTTGAGGCACACTCACAGCGATTGCTGGTTCGCTGTCGCTACCACTGATGGTCAGATTGATCTTGAGTGACGCACCAGGCAGCTTCAGCTCGCCTTCCCAGTCGCCAGATATATCCGATATCGATTGACCCAATAACCCAGCTATTGAGACGACAGAAAATAGTAGGGCTAAAATGAATCTTTGCATTTGATGATTTTTTGGGTGAGGAGAAGCGATTCAGCCCAGCTTTACCCTATCCACTATTTCTTCTTTGACTCGGCTCATGAAGTCGAGGCAGACCTCATTGAATAACTTTGCCTGCTCGATACTTACTACATGCCCGCAGCCCTCAAATACCTGGATAGTCGCATTCTTGTGGAATGCGGCATAGGCTTGTGCAGGTTTCAGGAAAAGATGGTCTTGGCTCCCCATAACCAACAAGTGCGGGATCTCGCTTAAAGCGTTGAAGTAAGTTTTGAGTGCGCTATTCATGTGGTAGTAAAGCTGGGTCCATTTCTTAAACTCTTCTATGGTCAGAAATTTAGATTCCCTGATGAACACGTCTCTTGAGCGCTTGTGGTTCTCTCTGGGCATCATAATGAAGGCACTCATTTTGTAAAAATTCGGGTAGCCGATGACCTTGGCAATAGCCAGACTGGCATTGGCAAGCAACTTCAATTTCATGTTCAGTTTAACAATGGCCCCTGGTAGAATTACCGACAAAACGCGATCTGGTTTAAGAAGCCTCATTTGTAGGCAAAGCGTAGCTCCGAGTGAGACTCCAACTAAATGAACGAAAGCTATTTTTAGATGATCAGCTACTTCCCAAATCTTCTCGCATACGATCTCAAAAGAGTAGTAAGGCATTCCCAGATCGCGATCTTTATTTCTGCCATGCCCAGGCAGGTCTATTATCAATAGATTGTACTCGGCGCCGAAGTCTTCGACTTGTCGTCTCCAGGTGCGGGTGCTGCCGCCAGCTCCATGCACGAGTAGCATCCATTCGGTGTGATCGGGTTGTTCGTGCGTTTCGTAGTAGAGGAGCTGATCCATGGAGTGAGTCTTGGAGGTAGCTAAACAGCTAATTAACAAATGCTGTTTTCAGCAAGTGGTTTTCATGGCTGATTATGGACAAGTGGCTTACTCCTTTTCTACAAAAGTTATTGCCTCTCCTGTGCGGCCAGCTCTACCCGTTCTGCCTACCCGGTGTATGTAGACATCGTAATCGGTAGGTGCTTCGAAATTGACGACGTGGGTGATATCGTCTATATCCAGCCCACGGGCGGCAACATCGGTCGCGCAGAGAGCTTTGATCTTACCCTGCTTGAACTTGGCCAGTGCTTTCTGGCGATAGTTTTGAGACTTGTTGCCATGTATCTCGTCGGCAGCTATACCAGCCTGATTAAGCTTTTTGGCGATCTTTTTCACACGATGTTTGGTTTCGGCAAAAACGAGGGTGCGCTTAAATTCCGGGTTTTTAAGTAGCTCGATCAGCGCGCCGAACTTCTCGTCGCGCTCGACGTACTGCACGGTCTGATTGATATGCTCGGCTGAGGCTTCGCCACTGCTTACTTGTACTTTAACCGGATCTTTGAGAAAATAGTCGATCAATTTTTGCTGGGTTTTGTCTAGGGTGGCCGAGAAAAGCAGCGTTTGATCTCGATCACCGATCTGGTCGGCCAGGAAGGTCACGTCTTTTTGGAAGCCCATGTCTAGCATGCGGTCGAACTCGTCGAGTATGAGGACAGAGGCTTTCGTTAAATCTACGACGCCCTGCCCGTGCAAGTCTTTGATGCGGCCGGGCGTAGCTACGATCAGGTTATAGTCCCATTCCAGTTTCTTGATGTCTTGTTTGATATTTCGCCCACCGATTAGCGAGAGGGCACTGAATTTCATCTTCTTGGTGAGCATCGCGAATTCTTGCTCGATCTGTAGGGCCAACTCTCGTGTAGGCGCGAGGCAGATCGTTTGGAAGGGTTGCTCTTCTGCTAACAGGGCATCGATGATTGGAATGAGAAAAGCTCCGGTCTTACCCGTGCCGGTAGTCGCAATGCCCATCACATCTTTAAGGGCTACGATATGCTCGAAAGCCTTTTCCTGTATCTCGGTCGGGTAGGTCCAGCCCGCTGCCTCAATGGCCCTCTTTAACCTAGGGTGAATGTCCCAATCATCGAATTTCTTCTCTGCTTCGTATTCGACCTCTTTTACGGGTACGGCCTCGTGGATCATCAGCTCGGCGGCAATGGGCTTGTAGTTGTGCTTCTGCCTTTGGCCGCTTCTGCCTTTACCGCGTGGTTTGCCCGCTGGCCCTCTGCCTTTGCTAGCCTTGCTGCGATTCTTTGAGCGGCCGCGGCCACCCGAATTTTTATTGCTCATGGGGTAAATTAGAAAGTGCGAAGGTAGGGATAAACCCAGCTTATCGCTTTATAGTGACCAGACCAACGAAATAGATAACTGCCGAAGCCAGGGTGCTGACCATGATGCAAGCGGTGATACTGATGAGGGTGCCATTATAAAATTGTGCAGCTGCTGCTGTTGCGATTGCAGAGCCGAGGACTGTTGCAGAGCCGAATACTGAGGAGGCAAATGCGGCTATATTCGGTAGGGGCTCGAGGGCAATGGTTGTCGTATTGGCGAGTATGATACCCGTGGCTGCAATATGGATAGAAAAAAATACCCATACCAATATAAATGAGTCGAGCTGCATGAAATGGCAAAGCAACCAACCTGCGGAAGTGCATAAAGATAAAACGATACCTATGCCCAATAATCGGATGGTGGACATACTTTGACTTGCTTTTTTGTTGATTAATGAGGCCGCGACCATGAGGGTGGCACTTAGTCCGAAGATGGTGCCCACATAAGAGCTGTCGATGCCGTAGATTTCTGTCATTAACACAGAGGCATTGGCGAGAATGATCTGGTAGCCGGGAAAACTGATCGATATGAGCAGCAATGCCCAAACGCTTTTTGGTGAGGATATATAGGCTTTACTGCTTTTGATAATTTGACGGCCAATCGAAGGCCGGTTTGCCAGTTTTGGTAAAGTTTCATAAGCGGTAATCAGAACGCTCACTAGCAAAATAATGCCTAAGACAGGCGGTAATAGAAAGGCGATTTGCCAACCGAATTTGTTGTCGAGAGACCCGCCGATGATGGGTGCGAAAATAGGTGCCAAAAAAATAGCCGCCGTCATAGCAGACAGGAGTTTTGCCAAAGCTTTACCCGACGTCATGTCTCTGGCGATGGCCCGAGCATTAACGGGGCCAACGCTACCACCAATACCTTGGAAAAACCTGCCCAGTAGAACCATATTGAAGCTGGATGCAAATACGACCGACAGACCGCCAAGCACGTAGATAACCAGCCCGATATACATAATGGGCAATCGCCCGTATCGGTCGCTGATCAGTCCGGTGGGGATCATAGTTAGCCCATAACCAGCCAGAAAGGCACTGATGATGAGGGGGGCACGATCTTTCTCGATTCTAAAATAGTCGGTAACGGAAGGCAGTACCGGTATGCTAACGTCTATGGCTACGGCCGTGATCGCAATGAGTAGGAATAGGGTGTTTATGTAGCTATTTGACGGGCCTTTCATCTGAGGTGGCGAAGGAGTTGATTTACTCTTTCGCTGGCAAAATCTTGGTTTCTACAGCTCCGAAACCAACGCGTACGTCTCCTTTTTGGGCGTAGCCGCGCAGGGTGACGGTATCGCCATCGTGGATGAATTTTCGAGTCGTGCCGTCGTTCATGGACACGGGCTTGGTGCCTGCCCAAGCGATTTCGAGCATGGAGCCGTATGAATTTTCGTCTTTGCCAGAGATGGTTCCCGAGCCCATCATGTCGCCTACTTTAACATTGCAGCCGTTCACGGTGTGGTGTGCCAGTTGCTGGGCCATGCTCCAGTACATGTACTTGAAGTTGGAGCGCGAGACAATCTGCTCTTCGCCACCGTCTGGCGTGATGCCGACTTCGAGCGCGATATCGTAATTGTTGTTTCGGTCGGTTCTTAGGTAGTCGAGCACTTCGGGTTGCTGCTCGGGGCCTTTGGTGCGGAAGGGCTCCAGCGCATCGAGGGTAACGACCCATGGGGAGATAGACGAGGCGAAGCTCTTGCCCAAGAACGGCCCTAGCGGTACGTACTCCCACTTCTGTATATCTCTGGCCGACCAGTCGTTAAAGAGCACCATGCCGAAGATGTAATCGTGGGCTTTATTGACGGGGATACTATCACCCAATTGAGTTTCTCTACCTGCGATAAAAGCCGTCTCCAGCTCGAAATCTAGGCGGGCAGACGGCTGATAAACCGGTTGAGTTTCGCCTTTAGGAAGAACCTGCCCCTTTGGTCGATGAATGGCTTGCCCACTCACAATGATAGAAGACGCCCGCCCGTGATAGCCAACGGGTATGTGCCGCCAGTTGGGCAGCAGGGCATTTTCGGGGTCGCGAAACATTTTGCCCACATTGGTCGCGTGTTCTATACTCGAATAGAAGTCGGTATAGTCGCCCACCTGAACCGGCAAGTGCAAGGTCGCTTCCGCCTGTGTGACGAATAAACTTGGCTTTCCATTCAACGGGGAGTCTGACGATTGTAGCCACCGCTGTATATCCAGCCGAACCTGGGCCGTGACCGACCTGCCTAGGCCAATAAAATCATTCAAAAATGGTCGCGATAATACGGAAGTATCGAAATCGAAAACCTCCAAATCGGCCACAGCCACCAAATCTAAAATATGGTCGCCCACGGCTACACCCACTCGCTTGGGGCGGTCTGCGGTCGAGAAAATCCCGAACGGAATGTTGTGGATTGAAAAGTCGGAGTTTGCTGGAATGCTAATGTTCATTACTTAAATTTAAATTCTTTTTTCAGCCCGCAGGGCTGAAAAAAGAATTACCTACGCTATCCACGATTTATAATATTTCCCATCATCGATCTTCAGCGCATTTTCTGTCAACTTCAGGGGCTTGAAGGTATCGATCATGACGGCTAATTCGGCCGTTTCTTTTTTGCCGATGCTGGCCTCGTAAGTGCCGGGGTGCGGCCCATGCGGAATGCCCGCCGGATGTAGCGAAATATGACCTGGCCCAATACCTGTGCGGCTCATGAAATCGCCATCTACGTAGTAGAGCATTTCGTCAGAGTCGATGTTAGAGTGATTGTAAGGTGCCGGGATCGACTGTGGATGGTAATCGTATAGCCTGGGACAAAACGAGCAAATAACGAAGGCTTTGGTCTCGAAGGTCTGATGCACCGGCGGTGGCTGATGTACACGACCTGTGATGGGCTCGAAATTATGGATGGAAAACCCGTAAGGGTAATTGTAGCCATCCCAGCCTACCACATCGAAGGGGTGAGAAGCGTAAAGCATATCGTGTATGACATTTTGCTTTTTGACTTTGATCAGGAAGTCGCCTGTTTCGTCGTGTGTTTCCAGGTTTTCTGGCAGCTTATAATCGCGCTCGCAAAAGGGGGAGTGCTCCAACATTTGACCGAACCAATTTCGGTATCTTTTAGGTGTGTAAATGGGGTGAGCGGATTCGGCATATAATATTCGATTGTCCGCATTGTCGAATTCGATCTGATAGATCATGCCACGTGGAATGATTAAATAATCGCCGCACTCGAATTGAATATTTCCAACCAGTGTTTTCAGGGTGCCCGTACCTTTGTGAATGAATAGCATTTCATCGGCATCGGCATTTTTATAGAAGTAGTCGGTCATCGATTGGCGCGGTGCGCTCACGCCGATCGCAATGTCATTATTGACCATCAGCACCTCTTTCGCCTCCAGAAAATCGTCTTTGGGCTCGGTATCGAAACTGATCAGCTTGCGGCTGGTGATGTTTTTCTCAACGGCTATTTTCGGGCTCACATCGGTCTGCCCCAAAATCTCTTTGACCATGGTGGGGCGCTGCGTATGGTAAAGCAGCGACGACATGCCGTCAAATCCGATGGTACCGAATAGCTGCTCGTAGTATAGACTACCGTCGGACTTTCTGAATTGAGTGTGCCTTTTGCTGGGTATTTGGCCGAGTTTGTGGTAGATGGGCATGATCTGACGCGGTTTAATGCAAAGCTATGGAATAATAGCACTGTACATCATATTTTTGGCCCTTTCGTTACCTGCCCTATGGTTTATTATCTAGAGGAGCAGCGCATGAGCAAAAGCTGCCAAAAATGAGCGACAAGAAACTCCAATGGATTGAAGAGAGTTACCTCCTGGCTACACAGCATGGGTTAGAAAGCTTGAGTGTTAATACCATTGCTCGGCGAGTAGGCACTAGCAAATCGTCCTTCTATCACTACTTTGGTGACCTCGAGATGCTAAAGCTTGCTTTATTGAAGCATCATGTAGGGGAGAGCAGAAAGTTTTTTGTAGAGATATGCGCCTGCGAAAATGTGTCTCCGGATATTATAAATGCCTTTGTAAAACGAAAGGTCGATCTGCTTTTTCACAAACAACTCCGCATCCATAGGGAAGACCCTGTGTACGGTCAAGGTATAGAAGAAGCTTATCTCAATGTCGAAAATGCCGCTATGGACCTTTGGTCAGAGCACTTTGGACTAGAAAGACAAAAGTTGTTCTCCAGAAAATTATTCCGGTTTGTCTCAGAGCATTTTTTACTATCTATAACAGCGGAAGGGTTTGATGCGCAGTGGTTAAGGGATTACTTAGAGGGGATTGCAGATCTACTTCAGGATATGAAGATGATCTAGATATGAAATACCTCTTGTACCAACTGGTCTATAAATGTTAAGAAGTAGAGCCTAACTTTGTGAATTAATTCAAGTATTTTAGGACATCTATGCAACCATTGCCTTGAAATAAAGCACCTGAATCATTTCTATTTTTCTTTAATGGTTGCTCGTTGCCTAAATAAGCAAACACTCTGAACTTCATACTAATTTCCAGTAATGTCTATTGCAGGTTTTATAGTGCGCTCACATCGATGAATTGTTGATAACACATTGCGTTTTAGTGTAATTTTCACAAGTCATTAGGCCCAGGGTCTCTCCCTTTCATTTAGACACATTAGACATTCAATGTCGGCACATCAAGTTAGTCCAGTCCCCTGGCGTTTGATGTGTTTTTTATATTGGGCCATCATGTCGCAAACTATTCAACAGCTACAGCTCGATCTGGCAAATGGCAAGTACACTACCTCCGATATAGTCAAAGGGTATCTCGAACGCGCTAAAGCAAGTCTTGAGCTGAATATTTACGTGGAGCTGTTTGAGGAAGAAGCGCTGGCTACAGCCCAAGCACAAGACGCTGCTCGGCAAAAGGGTCAGAGACTCGGTGCGCTGGCGGGTGTTGTTATATCCATCAAAGATGTACTCTGTTATACTGGTCATCGGGTTTCAGCTGCTTCAAAGATGCTAGACAGCTTCGTCTCGCCCTACACGGGCACGGCCCTGCAAAGGCTCATCGATGAGGATGCCATCATTATCGGCCGCACCAATTGCGACGAGTTTGCGATGGGCTCAGGCAATGAAAACAGCCACTACGGCCCTACGCGTAATGCGGCCGATCCTAGCCGGGTGCCGGGTGGCAGTAGCGGCGGTGCCGCTGTGAGCGTACAGGCGGGTACATGCCATATGGCTGTGGGCAGTAGCACGGGCGGCTCGGTCAGACAACCCGCTTCCTTCTGTGGCCTCTACGGTTTTAAACCGACATACGGACGTATTTCCAGGCATGGCCTAATCGCCTATGGCAGCAGCTTCGACCAAATCGGCTTGATTGCCAATCATCCAGAAGATATTGCCCTGGGCATAGAGATCATGGCCGGACCAGATGAATGGGATGCTACCGCCCCTGATGTGAAAGTGCCTTCACTGGTGGGTGCAACCGGACCTAAAAAAGCGCGCATTGCTTACTTCCCTGGTCTTATGGATGGCGACAAACTCGACCCCGCACTTAGCGAGGCCATCGAGCAGGCCAAAGACCAATATGAAGCGGCTGGGCATGAGGTAAGCGGTGTAGATTTCGACCTTTTCGACTTTGTAGTACCTATCTATTATGTGCTCACTACAGCCGAAGCCAGTTCCAACCTCAGCCGTTACGACGGTATGCGCTATGGCTACCGCAGCCCCAACGGCACCGATCTGGATAGCACCTACAAACTCAGTCGCACCGAAGGCTTTGGCACCGAAGTGCAGCGACGCATCATGCTCGGCACCTTTGTGCTCAGTAGTGGTTACTACGATGCTTACTACAGCCAGGCCCAACGCGCCAGGCGGCTCATCAGCAATCAATTAGAAGCCATACTTGCCGAGTACGACTTCATCCTAATGCCAGTGAGTCCCTCCCTCCCCTGGAAGATCGGTGAGCAAGTCGACGATCCGGTGGCCAATTACCTGGCTGATGTCTTTACGGTATTGGCCAATCTGGCGGGCTTGCCTGCGGTAGCGATTCCCTCGGCTCCATCTCCTATGCGACAGTTGGGGTCGGGCCCACAACTGATTAGCAGGGCGGGGGGAGAGGTCAAAAACCTCCCCACTGGCCACCAGCTAATGGGAAGGAAATGGGATGAAGCAAAGTTATTAGGTTTTGTGCAGCGGGAAAGTAATTAATTTAAGCTGGACTGGAACAGGCCAGCTTCAATTCTCTCTATATTGAAACTCACTCTCATACGTCCTCAAATCTTCCCAAGGGTGGCCCGTATAGTCTTCGAATTTCTGTTGGAAAATAGCCATCTCAGCAGGCTTTAAGCGGCGACCATTCACCTTGATGATGTCTTTTTTTATGGTCAACTTGCGCAGGTCGGAACCAGGGATCACGCCTTCGGTCTGCATCTCTTCGACGATGCGTCTGTACATCATCACATTATGCCCAATACTCCTCGAAGAGGATCGCCTGATAATGGATATATCATCATCTTCCTGAATGAAAATCGGATGATCTGCCAACAAATCGAGCCCCTCCATAGATCCCGACCACTCCAGTATCGACTCTGAAAGGTCGCCTGAAATACTATCCATTCTAAGGATCTTGACTTTTTCAAGAGATTCGGATAACTCCGCTAGGGCTTCGCTGTCGAAAAGCTCGACATTGTTTAGATCCATTTTAAGGCCTTTCATGCGCTCTTCGACTATTTTCATAGTGCTTTCGAGCTCTTCTTCGTTGAGCAATTCAATATCAGCCAGACGATCTTCTAAGTCTTGTAACTCTTCCAGATTTATCTTCAGGTCTTTTAGATCATCTGAATCTATAGCTCCAAAACCATTTATGCTTCTAAAAATAGTCCCTGGGAGAGGTATGGCGATAGTTTCCCCGATTTCTGAATCGTAATAGAACGAATCGGCTTCCATCAGAATTTCACCTTCTTGAATTTGGCGTACGATGTATCGTTCTTGTCCATTTTCATCTATGCGGCGGATGATGATCTCTGAACGGTTCTCGTCATCTCCGCCCAGTAGAGTGATTCCTCTTGGCGGAGATGGCGGGTTAGGGGGCACGGGCGGTGGCGGCGGAGCTACACCTGGAGCAGCCGGTGGTGCGGGTGGCGGCGGTGGTGGCACAGGTGTTTCTTCCATATTTACGAAGTCACGAATCACTGCTTCCAGGTAGCGAGCTTTCTCCTGCTTGGTGGCGCTATCCAGATCAATTTCGCGACCATCCAGCCATAAGGCTTTTAGCTCGCCATCGAGTATCAGATATTGAGGGCGGTCGGAATCCTCGTGCTGTTTGACATATATCTGGTCAATTTCACTCATGCCGAGGGATGACTCCATCGCTTGATTTCGCCAGGAGGCACTGTGACAGACGATCACCAGCCCATCGGGAAAGGGATCGTTGCGGGGAGAAAGTCGGTCTGGGATTTCTATATTGGGGATATTGAGAGGTAAATCGAGTTCTTCGAGTTCGGCCTCCAATAGCTCGATCAGTTCGGGGAGGTGTTGAAGAGACTCCGAGCCATTTTCGGTGGTCAGAAACTCGAATTCGTCGCGCTCGGGCAGGTATGTGCCGCTGAAGGTTTCGCCCTCCAGCTCGGTGCGGAAGTTCATTCGCGTCTCTTCGCCTTGAATATCGAGGGTGAAAGAAACTGGCGGAGTTTGTTCCGGACTTCGAGCGGAAAATAGCAGCCCTAAACTGACAAGCAGGGCGATAAAAAAGACAGGTTTCATTCGGTAATGATTTTGTGTGCCCTGGAGTAGCAGTCCGATGCGGCTGGCTAGAGAGCCGGGTTTGGCGGCCAGGCTGAGGCTGCGCATGCGGCGGTCTTGCTGCTCCAAGTGGAGTAATGTTTTGGCATACACGAGCGGATCGATGCCGAGCCGGGTGACAGTGCGGTCACAGCAATGCTCGCGCTCTTCACGTATTCGGCTGGAGATCCAGTGCACAAAGGGGTTGAGAAAAAATAAAACGACAATGACCGATTGCAATAGGTTCCACCAATGATCGCGGCGGGCGAAGTGGGCTAGCTCGTGGGCAAGTACCGCTTCGGCCTGAGCCGGGCTAAGCTGGTTGACCATGCAAATCGGTAGTAAAACGAGCGGCCGTAAATGACCGAGTAAGGCCGGGCTGACGATGCGTCCGCTCAATGCTAGTTTGGGTAGTCTTTGGAGGTTTAGTTTTTGACTGAGGTCTTTGGCTATCTTTTGCCAATGTAGGGGTAGCGGCTGCAACTGTCTGCGATAGCGAAAGTCAATATAAAGCTGCCCGATCAGCAGGTGCAAACTACCGAGCACTAAGCCGAGTAGCCATAAGCGGTAGAATATGATGGAAATGGTCGATGATTCTGACTCGGCTATAACTGGGGCGATGACTCCGGTGGTAGGGGCGGCAATCGCCTCTTCGCTACCCATGACGAGTACCGAATGATCGATGGCCGGAGCCGTAGCAGCCACCTCGGTCGCCGAGCCAATAAATCTACCTGCGGAAGTGCAAATACTGATAATCAGCAAGACGAGTAAGGCGCCGTATGCCAGCCTATATCGGCTTTTGGGCGATAGCTCTGGCCGTCGCGAAGCCCACCAAATGATAAGCGCCAAGAGGCCTGCCTGCCAGTAGCTGTGGAGGAGGGCGAGACCGACAGCCTCGGCGATTTTAGGATCTATGAAACTCATGATTCGCGCTCTTTTTCTTTGGCTTCGATCATACGCTTGATGGCCTCCAGGTCTTCGGCACTGGTGTGGCTGCTGCCCAACGCCTGCAAAACCAGATTGGTGGCCGACCCGCGGAATAGGGTATCGGCCATGCGCTTGAGCACGGACTGCTGTACGACCGATTCCTCTACAGCGGGCTCGTATACGTGCGTGCGGCTAGACTCGTCTCTGGAGAGCAGGCCATCCTGGTGCATGAGCTGCATGAGCTTGAGGGTGCCGGTATAGCTGACTGACTTGCCGCCTTGCTCGTTGAGGAGCTCGTTGACCACCCGGACGGGCGAGGGGCCGCGCCGCCAGAGAATGGCCAAAATAGCGAGCTGAGACTCCGTTGGTTTTTGCATTACGAATTATTTCGTAGACAAAGAAAAAGGAGAGCTGGGATACTTGCAAGTTTTGTACGAAATATTTCGTACAAAACTTTAGAAAGTCCCGCGAACGCTTTCAAACGTACAAGTGTCCAATAGCTCTAAAAAGCCAGCTGTGCCACAACGTCTTCCACCAAAAAGAAGCCCTCTTGCCCTTGAGCTTGATAGAGCGGCATGAGCACATATCCCCTCTTAGGTGAGAGCACGAGGCCTTGTTTATCTCGCCCTATGGCTATACCAGCATCTACGGGGTGAAAGTTTTCGAAGCCGGGGAGCATAGTAAATTCATCTGCTGGCTCGATATGGTGGATGTAGGCCAGGCGCGTGCGGCGAGGCAGGGGCTTGCCGTACTCGCGCAGCAGCTCGTCGTGGAGGGTGCGCACATCGGCGGTCTGCACGCAGCCGAGTGCGCGTAAGAGGTTGAGTGTGGCAGCTACGGCCAGATCGACGGAACGAGGATTGTAGTGGGAGCCCGCCTCGAAGGTGAGTGACCGCACAGGCCGCTTATCTTTGAGATAGCCGCTTTGGAAAAAATGCAGACCGGTGCCTTTAAGTCCATCGAGCAAGCCTTCCACGACGGGTACGTATAGCTCGGCAGCCAGTAATCGACTGTCATTACTGTTGCCCGGAATAACGAAAATACCACCCTCGGCTGTAGTGGTGTGTAGGTCTATAACGGCCACTTCGGTGGCGTCGCTTTCTTCCAATGCGATCTCTATGATATCGATGATCTCTCTGATCTGATGGTCTTCGGCAAATAGCCTGGGATCGTCTTCTGGCCAGGAAAGTCTTTCAGGCAGCCAGAGGCGGTTTTGATCGACCTCTACGAATCTTTGATCGGCGGCGAGGGCGGGGAGGTTGCCGCGCAAGGCCATCAGCTCGCCCTTGAATGCGAAGCCCGGGTTTATGCTCGGCTCCTGGTCGAGAAGATCGAATACCTGCTCGAGGGCGCGCACCCCTGCTGGCTCATTGCCATGCTGCCCGCCAATCGCTATTACGAAAGGACCAGGCTCTTCCCCTCGGTAATGGCCAATAATACGGTCGGTCGTGATCAGGTTGCTCATGTGGCTCAAAAGTAGAAACGCATCGCCATAAGTATAGACGCGAAGCCGATCATATAGCCGCCATACAGGTCTAGTGGTTCGTGCGCTTCGAGTCGCAGTCTGCTGGTGCCCACCAGGCCTGCTGCCATTATAGTGGCTATGAGAAGTAGGTTGGTGCTGATCAGGTATTCCTGTCCAAAAAAGGTTAGCCCGAAATTGTTGGGGCCGAACTGCAATGCTGTGAGTAGCACCACTGCGCATAGCCCACCCATACCCACCGCATGCAGGCTGATCTTAGTGAATAAATTGAGAAAGAAAGCGATGAATAGGCCAATGGTCGCGCCTAGTAAGAAAGCCGAAAAAATGGGCGGGATATTCGAGGAGTTCGACAAGTTGTAATAAACCCACAAGTACAGAATACCTACAAGTAAAAAAGGGCCAATGCGATCCATGCGGTCTTCCATGGTCAGGCTTTTGACCATATCCAGTCCTTTCATCACGAGTACGGCCACGGCCGGGATGAAGAAGGTGTACAAAAATATCTGAATCAGAATTTGCATGGCTATGCCTTCGCCCATTCGTGAGACACCGAATAGGTAAGGGTTGACCATAAGCAGCACCAGCAGCATATAAGTAGGCACCAGGAGTGGGTGAAAGACCACACTAACGATCCAGGCCCATAGGGGTTTGTATTTGGAGGTGGGCATAGGGCAAAGATAAAGATTTTGCTTAGGCGTTCGTTATAATTCGACGCCTTTACTAGCCCACAAATACCTCGATGCCCAACTTCGATATGGTCGCCACGGCTCTGCTTTTTCAAGCAGAGCTTGTTTGAGTGCTTTGCCTTTCAGCTCTTCCAGTCCATACAGTTTGACCATTTGATTGCGCACGACCAGATCGTCTATCGGAAGTAGGTCTGGTCGCTTGAGAATAAACATGAGGACCATCTCCACCGTCCAGTTGCCGACACCCTTGATCTGGGTGAGCAGATCGAGTACTTCCTGATCGCTGTATTTGGCCCAGTCGGTCGTAGCTAAGCGATTTTCTTTCCAAAAGAGCGCTACGTTGTGTAAGTAGGCCGACTTGGATCGGCTCATGCCCACTGTCCTTAGGTCGCTTACGCTGAATTCGAGCAATCGGTCAGCTTCCGGATAACCGCCTGGGAATAGATCCAAAAAACGACCGAATATGGTGCCCGCTGCTTTACCCGATAGCTGTTGATAGGCGATAGACCGTAAGAGCCCAAAGTAAACATCACCGCCAAAATCGGGCCGTTCGGGTACTTCGAGTTGCTCCACTAAAGGGCGGAGGATGGGGTCTTTTTGGAGGTGGGATTTTATTTGCTGAGTGAGCATGGCCATATTTTTAGCCTACGCATTTTGCGCAGCAAAATGCGTAGGCTACATCATCTAGTCTATGATCAAAGTCGATTAGTCTTAATTTTTATCGCCTTTCATCAGTGTTTCAGACGTTTATGACCACAATATAAGTGCGCCATGCTCAAACAAATGCTCTCTTCATTCGGTCTCGCCGTTCGGAACCTGCGGATTAACTTTTTTCAGACTATTCTCTCTGTGCTGGGCATCGTGATCGGTGTAGCGGCACTGGTGACTATGCTCTGTGTGATAGACGGCATGGAGCAACTGGCCAGAAAGCAAATTGCAGACCGGACGGGACTTGAAGATGTAATTCTGCGGCCTACGCTGTTTGAGCGCATCGATGGCATTCGCGTGAGAAAAGAAAATGCGGCCATATTTGATTTGGAGATGGGCCAGGAAGCGGTATCCATGCTCGAATCTCCGGCTACTTTTACGCTCTTCAATCAGCAAGCTATAGTGACCAAGCACCCGATCACGGATAGTACTATGGCGATCAGGCTGGCTTCGGCTAGCTTGCCAGTTCAGCAGTTGGAGGAAACGGAGATTTTATATGGGCGGATGCTCAATGAAAAAGACCAGAATGACACGGCTCGTGTTATGTTTGTCGATTTTGACCTTGGACTTAAACTAGCTGAAGGAGATACCAGCCGTATTGAAAAGGTACTTGGGTTAGAAGTAGCTATCGACTCTAATTTTACGGCTACAGTTGTAGGTATTGGTGTGGACGATCCCGGTGCTCGGGAAAAGCAAAAAGCAGTCGTACCTATAGTGACACGCATAGCACTGAGTGAGGAAACGATTAGGCCGAATATGGTCCTCACCTTCGAGAATGTCGACGAGGTCGCAGCTGCTGTGGAGCAACTCGAAAGCTGGCTACCTAGTCAGTTCCCCGGTATAAAAGACCCTGTAGATATGATAGCGAGCACCGACTGGCTGGCTGAGTTGGAACTGGGTTTTATGGTATTTCGCATACTCATGGGCCTCATCGTCGGAATTGCTGTAGTAGTCGGTGGGGTAGGGGTCATGAACGTTATGCTCATGTCGATCAAAGAGCGCACGCCAGAGATCGGTATTCGCAAGGCCGTTGGGGCCAAGCGCAAAAATATTATGGCGCTATTTCTTTCGGAAAGTGTAGCGGTGAGTCTGCTGGGCAGTTTCTTGGGCCTGATATTTGGCGTGCTGGTCGCAGCAGCCGTTGGACCTATCATGGGTGCTATCTTACCCGAAGAGGCACCAGATTTTACGGCGGCCTACACCTTTCAGACCTTGATTATTGTTGTTGTCGTGGCGGTATTGGTAGGTATTGTTTTCGGTACTTACCCAGCCAGACGAGCGAGTAAGTTGAATCCTGTAGATGCCATTGCGAGGGTGTAGTTTGTTGTTTAATGATTTGCGCGAAGCGCAAATCATTAAACAACGAGAGTAGCTGGCTCATCCACTGGCAGGTACAATTGCCCTTTTAACACATTTCTGCTCAGCACGATCTTCTGTACTTCGCTGGTGCCTTCGTATATCTGCGTGATCTTGGCATCGCGCATTAATCGCTCTACGTGGTATTCTTTCACGAAGCCATAGCCACCGTGTATTTGAACGGCTTCTACGGTATGCTTCATGGCGGCACCGCTGGCGTAGAGCTTGGCCATGGCACTGGCTTGGTTGTAGTCCATGCCTTGGTCTTTGAGCCAGGCGGCGCGGTAGACGAGCATCTTAGCGGCCTCGATATCGGCGGCCATGTCGGCTAGCTTGAAGGCGATGGCCTGGTGCTTAGAGATGGGCTTGCCGAATGCTTCGCGCTCTTTGCTGTAGGCAACCGACAGCTCATAGGCACCGCATAAAATACCCAATGCCTGTGCAGCAATGCCGATGCGGCCGCCCGAGAGTACCTTCATGGCAAACTTGAAGCCAAAGCCATCCTCGCCAATTCGATTTTCCTTGGGCACTTTCACGTCAGTATACAAGATCGAGCAAGTGTCGCTGGAGCGAATGCCCAGCTTGTCTTCTTTGGCCCCGGGCTGTACGCCGTCCCAGTCTGCTTCTACGATAAAGGCGTTGATACCCCGGTGGCCAGCTTCAGCATTGGTTTGAGCGATCACGATGTGAATGCCACTCGTGGTGCCACTCGTGATCCAGTTTTTGGTACCATTTAGCAGGTAGTGGTCGCCCATATCGATGGCGGTGGTGCGCTGGCTGGTCGCATCGCTACCGGCTTCGGGTTCACTCAGGCAGAAGGAACCCAACACGCGGCCCGAAGCCAGATCGGGCAGATATTTCGCTTTTTGCGCTTCAGTGCCGTATTCTTCCAGCCCCCAGCAGACGAGGCTGTTTTGAACTGACACGATGACCGAGCTGCTGTTGTCGATCTTACTCAACTCTTCCATGGCCAATACATAGCTGAGTGTATCCATACCGCCACCATTATAAGACTCGCTGACCATCATACCTAGGAATCCCATTTCCGACATCGCCTTGACCTGTTCAGCTGGGAAGATGCCTTTGGTATCGCGCTCGATCACGCCGGGCTTGAGTACTTGCTGGGCAAAATCGCGTGCGGCTGATTGGACGGCTAAATGTTGCTCGGAAAGAGAAAAGTTCATGGTTGAATTAGCTTTTTTGGGAATGCAAAAATATAGATTAATAAGGTTTATTTTCGTCGTTTGAGAGCTGTTTAAATGAAAATATATCAGCAATTCAGACTTCCGCAGGTAGAGACGTACCCACCTGCGGAAGTCTGAAAATTACAACTCCCGAACTTTGAAAAACTGATCGAGTGTCGCTTTGCTGGCATCGCCGGTACGGTAGCCTTCGCGAAAATAACGAACGCGCTGCTCGCTGCTGCCGTGGGTAAAGCTCTCTTCGACCACATAACCCTGGGTTTGTCGCTGAATATTATCATCGCCAATAGCGGCTGCAGCAGTGAGGGCCTCTTGAATGTCGCCCTCTTCGAGTATGTCGGTGTAGCGATCGGTGTAGTGCGCCCAGACGCCAGCAAGGTAGTCGGCTTGCAGCTCTAGCCTGACGGAAGCGTCGTTGGCCTCCACTTCAGAGCGGGTTCGCCGTACACGGTTCACGACGTCTATATATCCAAGTTGCTTTTGAATATGATGACCCACCTCATGCGCGATGACATAGGCCATGGCGAAGTCGCCTGGTGCTTTAAATCGAGAGCGCAGCTGATCGTAAAAGCTTAAGTCGATATAGACCTTCTGATCGGCTGGGCAATAGAATGGACCGGTCTGAGAGCTGGCCGCCCCACAAGCCGATGTAGTCCTGCCACTGAACAGTACTAGCTTGGGCTTGGGATACTGGCGGTTGTATTCGCGCGGAAATACCTGACTCCAGACGTCTTCGGTTTCTTTAAGTACGACCGAGACGAATTGCCCCATCTGATCGGAGGGGGTATCGCCCGCTGTGGTCTCTTGTATTTGGGTATTGCTGCCGCTATTGGCCCCTATACCCGAGCCGCCTAGCATAGAGCTGGGGTCTATGCCACACTGATAGGCGATGAAAAGCATGACGACGATGCCGATGATACCCATACCTCCTTGTCGGCCTCGGGGTGATCCGCCACCGGGGAATAATCCGCCGCCGCCACTCCTTTGGCCTCTACGGTCTTCAACGTTTTGGCTGCCTTGGCGTCCTTGCCATCTCATATATAGGTGGTTTATTTTGTGCACTGTCGGCATTAGCCGACAGTGCACAAAATACTATCTTTCTCTAAGAATCCTGCTGCGCAAAAACCTGCCTCAGCAGATCACTCGTACGCGCAGACACATTGTTGCGAATATCCAGCTCCTTGAGGGCTACCTTTTTGAATAGGCCGTTCAAAGCCTGACCAGTCACGTAGCGTGTCAGGTCTACTTCGACGGGCTCTAATAGCGGGATGCGATTGTAGGCCGTAGCTGCATCGCGCCATATCTTGTTGGCATCGAATTTATCGAGCGAGGTCTCGATGACGGGGCGGAAAGCCTCGGTCAGTGCGTTTTCGGTATTGCTTCGCAAATACAAAGTAGCTGCATCGTCATTGCCGCGCAGAATATTCCAGGCGTCGGCTATGGTTATGCCCTGTATGGCATCTAAGAAGATAGGTGCCGCGCGACTCGCCGCATCTTCTGCGCCTTGATTGATCTTGCGCAAGATGGTCGACTCCAACTGGCTAAAGCCCGGTACACCTTGCAAACGATCGGTCACGGTGCGCACCTCTTCGGGTAGCAAAATGCGGTAGGCCAGATCGTCGAAATAGCCGCCGGCTTGGCTGAGCTCTTCTGCCCCCTTGTTCGCGCCTATACGAAGGGCTTCCTTCAAGCCTCCGGCTACGTCGCCCTCTGTGAGGCCGCCGTTCAGTACGGCTCCAAGGGTGTTGTTGATTTGTTGTGTTGTACAAGCCGATCCTAAGAATAAGATGGCAACTAAGTAGTGGTGAATCTTCATTTAAATTATATTTGATCTGCATGGCCACAGGCGGCGCAGATGGAACAGCTTATAAACGCCGTATGTACGGCTTTGGTGCAAAGATATTGTTAGGATTGAGTTAAGGACGCATCTTTTGCCCATCGGGCAAAAGATGCGTTATAGAACTATCTCCACCGCAGCAGCCCCTACTCTCCCCCCCACCGGCGGGTTGATCTTACTCAGCTTCAGCTTTACCGACTTGACCCCGTCGAAATGCTCCTTGATCCGCTTGGCCATCAGATAGGCCGCGCTTTCTAGTAAGAAGCTCGGCTCGTCGTAGTCTTGCCCATCGCTCACGGCTTTTCGGTAGCTCTGCAAACGAGCCTCGGCGGCTTGTGTCACTTTCTTGAACTCGGTCTTGAGTAGATAGTAGATGGTGCCATAGTTTACCGTTTGGCCTAGCAGATCGCGATCGGCGGCTTGCTGAATGTTGGTGTCTACGGTTACATCTACACGAAATTCATTGCCCGATTTGCGCTCTTCTTCATAAAAACCGTAGGGCATATAGAAGCGCACGTCTTCCAGGCTGATGCTGGCACTTTGCATTTTTAAGGTCAAATGTAGCGATTGCTAAGTACGAGGCAACCTTTGCGTACGCCGCAATGTCTTTTTAGCGTTAATTTTGCAGGCCGCGAATTTAACTTTCCAAGCTAAGCGTGGTAATTGGTACACGGATTTTACGGATTTAACTGATTAAAACGGAGACGGAGCGCTGAAGCGCAACTAATTTACACAGAGAGCGACTTGGCTAAAGTGACAAGATAGGCTGTGCGGTAAATGAGACAATCTAAAAGCAGATTCCCTTCCGTTTTATTCTGTCGCGCTTCAGCGCTCAATTAAGAAATCAGTGTGATTCCGTGAAATCCGTCAAATCCGTGTACTAAAAAAACCTCCCTTTCACGATAAAACCTCCCGTACAAACCGAAATCGACTATCCTCAATCGCAATCGAATGAAAAACAAGATTTCCATATTAATTGCCGTCATCATCGGTAGCATCGGCCTGGCTTCTACCCTCGCGCCGACCAACGACCGCTACTTCGAGATGATGAAGGCCATCGAAATTTACACCAACGTCTACAAAGAACTCAATACCTTCTACGTAGACGACGTCGAGCCCAGCCAGCTCATGCGCATAGGCGTAGACGCCATGGTCGAGTCCCTCGACCCCTATACCGTTTACATTACCGAGACCGACGTCGAGCGCGCGCGCCTGCGCCAGTCGGGCCAGTACCAAGGCATCGGGGCCGACATGCGCATACTCGAAGACAGGCCCACCATCATGGAGCTCTTCAAAGACCAACCCGCCGATCAAGCGGGGCTAAAAGTCGGTGATAAATTGCTGGAGGTCGACGGCCAAAGCACCGAAGGCAAAAACCTCGAGCAACTCGAAGAGATCATGCGCGGCTTTCCCGGCACCATCATGAACTTACAGATAGATCGCCCGGGTGTCGGCCAAAAGCAGATCGAGCTCACGCGCGGCGACCTCAATATCCAAAATGTGCCCTACTACGGCATGCTCGAAGACAATGTCGGCTACATCGCCCTGACCACCTTCACGCGCCAGGCTGCCAAAAACGTACGCGATGCCTTCCAGACCCTGCGTGCCGATAATCCCGATCTTTCGGGCATTGTCCTCGACCTGCGCAATAATGGTGGCGGACTTCTCAATGAAGCCGTAGATATCGTCAATATCTTCGTACCTCGCGGTGAAACCATCGTTAGCACCCGAGGCAAAGTGCGCGAGTGGGATCGCGTCTATAAGACCAACGGCAACCCCGTCGATACCGACATACCCGTGGCTGTATTGGTCAATGATCGCTCGGCTTCGGCTTCGGAGATCGTCAGTGGAGCCATACAAGACCTCGATCGTGGCCTCATCATCGGCCAGCGTACCTTCGGCAAAGGCCTCGTCCAAAACATCATGGAGACCGGCTACGGCAGCCGCGTCAAGATTACCACCGCCAAGTACTACATCCCCAGCAACCGCTGTATCCAGAGCGTAGAATACGAAAATGGCGAGCCAGTAGACATCCCCGATGAGGAGCGCGGGGTTTTTCAGACTTCCGCAGGTCGGAAGGTCCTAGACGGCGGAGGGGTTGCCCCAGATATCGATCTACCCATTTTGGGCAATGAGCCCGTCACCAAAAGTCTAATCGAAGATCATATCCTCTTCGACTACGTCAATCAGTGGGTCCTCGATCATCCTACCATCGATACGGTCACCGAGTTCCGCTTTACCGACTGGGACAACTTTACCCAGTTCCTATCCGAAGGCGAATACGCCTTTACAAGTGAAACCGAGCGCCTGATCGAAAAGGCCCAATCCCAAGCCAGCGAGGAAGGCTATGAACTAAACAGCCAGATTGCTGCCCTCCAATCGGCCATCGATACCCGCCAAGCCCAGGCCATAGCCGAGTACAAAGACGAGATCATCAAACTCATCGAAAAAGAGATCGCCTCTCGTTACTACTATCAGAAAGGTCGAGTACAAATGGGTCTGAGAAACGACACAGAAGTGGTAGAAGCGATCAAGGTGCTGAATGATGGGGATAAGTACGACAGTTTGTTGAAGCCTGAGTAGAGATTCGCGATAGCTTTTGTAAGATTTCAACCCAAGTGAATGGCAGGAAATTCAATTGCTCCGACCTAAAGTGTAATTTCCTCCTCAAGTTCATATGCTAATGAAAGACGTGTTCGACCTATTGGGGCGCATTCTCCTATCCTTTATTTTCTTGTTTGAAGCTTACGACTATATAGGTTACGCCAAAAAGAACAAACTCGCCATGACCGAATACGGCATCACCTGGAATCAGGATTTCCTACTCGTATCGGCCACTATACTATTGGTACTCGGAGGTTTTATGCTGCTATCGGGCTACCGTATGCGGTTGGGAGCCATACTATTGCTGGTTTATTGGGTGCCCATGACCATGTTCGTTCACGACTTCTGGACCCACCCGCCCGGTGATGTCTACCGCCTCGAATCTTTACTGTTTATGAAAAACATAGCTGTAACAGGTGGTTTGCTCATAGCCGCCACGCACAGCAGCGGCCGCTATGCTATTAAACGACTCTTTGCCACGGCTCGGGTACGGTGACTTGTTTAAAAAACAACTTAAAGTAACAAAAAATAGAAGATTTTTAGTGAGATTGTTGGAAGCTTGCACAAAATTGTTTTAATTTGTGTCGAGTTTACAACTGATATCAATTATGATCACTTCTGACCGCCGCAACCTCAATAACCGTTTCAAGCAGGTTTTTCGCATACTGGAAGACCGCGGAGACATCATCAAGAATGACAGAAACGGAAAAGGTCTTGGCGATTTCGCCAAGAAAATTCTGGGCAATCGCTCTTACGGCCACATCATTCGCGCCTACCTCAACGACGACGATAAGCGCTGCATCAACTACGAGCAGGCGCGCCGCGTCTGCAACCTCTATGGGGTAAATACCGCCTATCTCTTAGAAGGTACCGGTACACCCTTCGGTATGGATATGCCCAAAGCTAGCCAAGAAGACCTGGAAGAGAATCCACTCAACATCATGCTGACTACAAAGGAAGCATTCGCAGGTGCTACCGTCGATACCGATTCTTTCGCCAAGGAGTCACTCGATTTCTTTGCCCTGCCCGGCCTTAAAGGCAACGAATACGTGGCCTTCCCCATCAGCGGCAATAGCATGGAGCCCGTAATCAACGCTGGCGATCTGGTCGTTTGCAAGCCCATCAGCGGCCCGCATGAGATCAGAGACAATAAGATTTACGCCGTGCGCCACAATGGCTCCGTCTGGATCAAGTACGTACAGCGCGTCGAGCAGCGGGGCCGCACAATGGGTCTGAGGTTGATATCCGCCAATTTCCTAGAGCACGATCCCTGGGTTGAGGAAGTCAATGAATACACTCGAATCTACGAGGTCGTTAAGCGCGTGAGCGATTTGTAAGAAAGAAAAGTTGTTGGCTTATCCAGAGCCAGCACATGTAAGGCAAGAATACCAGGTTTTATCCTGCTGTTTTGTTTCACCCCGATGTGGCTCCAGGGCTACATCGGGATTCTTATTTTAAAAAAGAGGCCGATTGTATGATTCTTCAGACTCAAGCGATCGGCCGTCGCAACATAAGGAATGGCCTCCTTCTGTATTTTAACGGTAGTTTAAAACAAAAAAACGGTTGGAAAATCCTTAAAAGAGGCTACATTTACCTAAGTTTGCGGTAGTGTCGGCCCTTTTATATCTGCTCTTTTATTATCTCCCCCTCTTCTTCCCCCCTCAAAATAGGCCGACTACCCCTAAGTATTGGAGCTGGCACCTAGCTGTGTCGGTGCGAATCAGTTGTACGCTTCCCCTTTAAGGCATAATCACAATAACGAGTTTATATCTACTGTAAAGCAGGTTAAACGCTACGTTGACGATGCCGCTGACTTTATACCAATCTAATCCGTGATAATCCCAATTATTTATGATCCGAGTTTATACATTCAAAAAGATAGCACTAGTATTCTCACTTTTCATGATCTCAATTTCAGCCACTAGTGCTCAGCTATTGTGGCCTTCCGATGCTACAGACAATGGACGTGTGAATGGAATTGACCTCATCTATTGGGCGCATAGTTATGGTGCGGGTGGGCCAGAGAGAGAGCCACAATCATATAACTGGGCACCGCAGCCAATGCCGGAAGCCTGGCAAGGTCAGTTTCCTAGTGGAGCCAACTTCGCTTATGCAGATGGTACCGGCGATGGGCGCGTAGACATTAAAGATGCCGAACTATTCTTCGAGCACTACAATAGATTTCATTCCGACAGTGAAGTTGACTTGTACTATCCTACAGATACGGTATCCAGCTTGCCGACTTTGAGGCTACAATCAGCGGGTTTTCAACTAGGCGCGCAAGAAGATGTGCTATTGATGGAAGTTATACTGGAACATCCAGATAGCATCGACTATTTCTATGGGCTAAGCGTAGAGCTTTCTTACAACCTCGATATATTTAAACCTCGCACCATCATTATGGAGGGAGAAATACCCTATTGGGTCGGTGGTGACGGCGTTAGGCTTATAGGTGGAGGCCACATAGATACAGCAGCTCAAAGCATTAATCTGGTGCAAACCCGCTTTAACCATACTAATGCTGAACCAGGTAGTGGTGTAATCGCGCGAATTGCACTACCCCTCAATGAATCCTTGACCTCTCTGACTGATCAATTGGAAGACCTCGAGTTGGTATTCCAGAAAGTTTATCTGGTCGACAAAGATCTGAACACCTATGGTCTTCAATCCTCGGTTTCTGCCATTGTGAGCAGTAATGACTGCTCATACGCCGTAAATCCAGTTTGCGGTATAGATGCCAATACTTACCTAAATCCATGCTTTGCCGAGGCAGCAGGCATAACTGTTTATACCGTAGGCTCGTGCTTTAGCCCAGGCATAGACCCGAGTGCGATGGACACCAGCACTGTCTGTTCCACCGACTACGATCCTGTTTGTGGTTTTAATGGGCAAACCTATCAAAATGCCTGCGTGGCCGATGCCGCAGGTGTACTAGTATATGAACCCGGTATTTGCCCAACCAATGATTTCAGCTGCTACGACCCCAATTTGACCATAGTAACTGCTGGAACGAGCGTCAATCTCAACTCGGGAATAATTACACTCAACTGCCCGTCTGACGATCTTCCTGTATGCGGATGCGACGGGATTACCTATGCCAATTCGTGTGTAGCAGAAGCTTCTGGTGTAAGGTCATATACCACCGGCAACTGCGATGATGTTTGTATAGACGCCAACTTGATCGATGCCGACGCAAGCTGCACATATGAATACGAGCCTGTCTGCGGTTGCAATGACGTAACTTACCTCAATGCCTGCTATGCGGATGCTGCTGGTGTATTGGAATATACTATAGGCAGCTGCGGCAGCACATCTCCATGGTGTGCCGAAGCAAACTCCATTACTTGTGGCGACTTCCTACCCCACGAAACGACCATTGGCGCAGGGAATCAGATCTCTAACTACCCCGGTGCGACATCAGCCGTGATGGCTGGCCCCGACCGAGTTTATGTTTTCCAAAAAACCACTGCTGGCGACTTGCAGGTTGGCCTCGAAATCCTAACGCCCGGTTTGGATATGGACCTCTTCTTACTAACCGGCCCATGTAACGACTATGATGTTATAGGCTCTAGTACAACGTCTAACGCCGTTACCAACAACGAAGGCATACTGCTGGAAGATGCGCCCATCGGCACTTACTACATCGTGGTAGATCAACAAGCAGCGGGTCAGGGTGGCAATTATCGCCTCGAATTAAGCTGCGGCTATCTCGATTGCAGCGAAACCGTAGAACTATCTTGCGGAGAAACATATACCGGTACCAACCTATACGGCAACGACGATGTAAGCCTGTACACTTGCGGTAATGTCTACAACGTAGAAAATAACGGCCCTGAGATTGTACACAGCTTCACTTTAATTGAAGATGGTACAGTCACCATTGACCTGACTGACCTGAATGCCAACTTGGAACTATTCCTACTATCCGCCTGTGACCGTTCTGCTTGCTTGGCGTTTAGTCAGAATCCGGGTCACAACGACGAGCAAATTGAGCGCTACTTACCCGCCGGAACTTACTATGTGGTCGTAGATGGCTATAATGGAGCGGTATCTACTTACTCGCTGAGTATAGATTGTGGTCTGAGTTGCGATCTCGATATTATTCCGCTTTCGAGTACAGCTGCGGGCTGTAACTCTAGTGGCGGTAGCTACAGCTTCCAGATAACGGGTGGCGTGCCCAATTATGCAGGGGGTTACTCTGGTCCGGTAAGTGGAAATATCTACAGCCAGACTGGCCATTTCGACCTCAACAATATGCCCGCTGGCACCTATGCGCTATGTGTACACGACGGCAGCGGTTGTGAGATCAATACACATTTCACCATTCACAGTGGCGGCGCACTAGATGTACATTTGGATGTAGAAGATGCCGGTTGCGGCAACAATAATATGGGCTCTCTGACCGTCACCACTCAGGGTGGTCAGGGGCCGTATCACATTTATTTGAGTGGGGCAGAGACGCTCACGTTCACCAGCCCAGATGGCGATTTTACGCTCAATAACCTCTGGCCTGGAGACTACACCATTTCAATCGTAGACGCCAATGGCTGTAACTATAATGAAGACTTCACCATCGTTCAGAACAATGGCGGTCTCGACGTATCCACCACACCTTATCCCGCTGAGTGTGGTGGTCTCGGTTACATTTTCGTGTCTGTTGATCAAGGTCATGCGCCTTTCCACGTTACCCTCAACGGACCAGTCAGCGGCACGGCCAATGTCGCCTCGCCCTACTTCAATCTCATCAACCTCCCCGCTGGGGTGTACAGCCTTACCATTACCGATGCGCTGGGTTGCTCCTTCCATTCAACCGAAGTAGTACCTGGCTCCAACCTGGAATTCACAGCTTCTGCTACACCTGCCGTTTGTGGAGGAACGGGTGCTGTTTTCCTCAATTTCATAGAAGGAGAACCGCCATTTATGGTCAACTATAGCGGCCCTGTAAGTGGAACCGAAACAACCTATGATAATCAGCTCATCGTAGGCGGACTACCATCAGGCCTGTACAGCATAGCCGTATGGACGGGCGACGGTTGCGATGAATCCATCTCCGTGTATGTAGGTAATATAGGGAGTGATTTAGGATTGCACATCACCCAAGATCCGGTTCTCTGTGGTAGTACTTCCGCAGGTGTGAATCTTTCCATCAATGGCGGAACGCCTGCTTATTCTGTAAACTATCAAGGTCCAGAAAACGGGTCCCTGATCGTAGACGCCAGCGGGCAAGCCTCTCTGCATCTCGATGCCGGTAACTATACCTTCAATGTAACCGATCATGCGGGTTGTACCATACTGGAAACCTTTACCGTTACGGCGGGCAACAACTCAGTCGAGCAAAACAGCTTCCTGGTCGGCGACGATTGCGGGTTGCAAAACAGCATACAGACCAATATCTCTGGTGGTGCGCCACCATTCTCAGTCACCCTCACGAATACTTGCACTAACCACGTCTCTGAATTTACCTTCTTTGATGGCCAGTTTATATTCGAAGATCTCGATCCCTGCACTTACATCATCGATGTGGTCGACGCCAATGATTGTGCAGACCAGCAAATAGCCACTGTGCATGATCCTGGCCAGGCTGACATATTCGATCTCGTAGCTACTGATGGTGCCTGCGGAGGCACGGGCAGCCTAACCATTCACATCAATACGCCTCCAGCACCATATACAATCAGCTATACCGGGCCAGTGAGCAATACCTTTACGACTACGGCCACGACCTATGTAATCCCTAATCTACCGGCGGGCACCTACACGGTCACCGTCACTAACGGAAACCATTGCGAAGAAACCGAAAGCATCACCCTCAACAATGGTGGCGATCTCGACTTGGTCTCTAGCCTGGTATTTACAGATTGTGGGTTGTATGATCAGATATGGAACGACATCTTCGGCGGAACGCCGCCGTATACGATAGAGGTAACTCGTCTATGCGATGGAGACATGACCGAGTTTGTCATCAGTGAAGACGGCTTCGAGCTATTCGACCTCATTCCATGCGATTACAAAATCAAGGTTACCGATGCTAATGGCTGCATGGATATGAATACGATTACCGTATTCCCATACGAGCTGTTCTTTGCTAATGTGACCGATGGTATTTGTGGGCAAGAAGGGCAAGTCAAGATCACAGTCATGAATAGCAATGCCACGCCGCCCTATACCGTTAGCTGGTCAGGGCCGGAGAGTGGCAGTGCGACTTTCAGCAGCCCCATGACCACCATCCCGAACCTTACAGCTGGCACCTACACCTTCACGGTTACCGAGAGTACAGGGTGTAGCGAAACGGATACAGTCGTGGTTGAAACCAGCCCAAGTGATCTAGATTTGGTCACCTCGCTAATTTTTGATGAGTGCGGCCAATACAATCAATTGTGGAACGACATTAATGGCGGTACCGCTCCTTACTCGGTCGAAGTCATCAGGCTGTGTGACAGCACCACTTTCGCCAGCTTCATCACCACCGAGATTGAGTTCGAGTTGGAGGACTTACCTCCATGTACCTACAAGGTCATAGTAACCGACGCCAACGGATGTATGGACATGGAGATCAGAGAAATTGAACCCAGCGATGTCGATATTTTCGATGCTGTTGCCGTTCCAGGCCCCTGTGGTGAGTTGGGTCGAATCACGATCAATATCACCGGGGGTACGGGTCCATACGACCTGGTCTACAGCGGCCCACAAAGTGGTAGCTCCACGGTAACGGGCAATGTGGTCAATCTCGTCGATCTGGCAGAAGGCACCTACTTCATATGGCTAACCGACGCCAATGGCTGTGCAGAATATCAAAGCGTAGAAGTTGTATTAACAGACGGCGACTTAGAGGTCAACGTCGCTCTCATATTCAACGAGTGTGAGCAGTACAATCAACTCTGGGTAGACATTCTCGGTGGCACACCACCGTATACGGTCGAGGTCATCCGACTCTGCGATAGCACCCAGCTTACTCAATTTATCACCAATGACGATGGCTTCGAACTACCCAACTTAGAGCCTTGCGACTACAAAGTCATCATCACCGATGGTGCCGGTTGTATGATCATGGATACAGTTACGGTCTTCCCCTCGCCCATTGAGTTGTTTGACGTAGTGGCACCGCTCGGTGACTGTGGCGAGCTGGGTGAGTTTACGGTAACAGTAACTGGCGGCACCCCCGACTATGTACTCAACTATAGCGGGCCAACTAGTGGCAGCCAGACCTTTACTGGGCCTTCAATCACAATTACTGACCTGCCTAACGGCACCTATACCGTAATGGTATCAGACAGTGCCGGCTGCTCGGAAACAGACGAAGTCGTGATCAACAACCCGATCTCGACCGTAGAGCTGGATGTTGCCCTCATCTTCAACGACTGCCAGCAGTACAACCAAATATGGAATGACGTGATAGGCGGCGCACCCCCTTACACGATAGAGGTTACTCGCCTTTGTGACAATACCGTAGACACAATATTTCAGACCAGCGAGCAATTCTTTGAGCTATTCAACCTGGATCCATGCACTTACAAGATCAAAGTGACCGATACAGAAGGTTGTATGGATATGGAAGTGGTCTCTGTAGCGGCATCGAGTGCAAATCTTGCTACGGTGACCGTTATTGAAGACTGTCCGAATCCGGGCTTCATGTTTGATTTCCTACTCGGAACGGCTCCCTATCAAATCGAGCTGAGTGGTCCAACCGATACTGTAGTTTCAGGTATCACCGACGATGAGTTTCTGCTGACCAACATCCTTCCTGGAGACTACATTATAGAGATCGAGAGCGATGAAACTTGTACGCAGACAGAGTTCCTTTCTTTGAACTTTACCAATACTGGTTCAGAGCCCACAGCCGGATTCGACCTGATGGCCGACGGTCTGAGCGTTTCGCTCACCAACACCAGCACGAATGCGGTGAGCTTCGAGACCGACTTCGGAGACGGAACGGTAGTTGGTGGATTTCAGGATATCTATACCTACGATGCGCCAGGTACCTATACGATCTGTCTAACAGCAGTCAATGGTTGCTTTAGCGATGTGTTTTGTGAAACGGTAGATATCACCGATGGGGGTAATCTCACCATAGCCATCGGTCAGCGCAGTGTGGAACAAGGCGATGTAGCCCTGATTCCGGTTCACCTTTTACACGCGACCAATCTGGCTACCCTTTCCGGAAGCCTGCTTGTCGAAAATCCGGGTATAGCGACTATTGCCGGCTTACAGCCTGCGGCCATCGATCCGTTGTTCAACGCAGCCAACAATAGCTTCAGTTTTGTAGCTGACCAAGGTGGGCTCGATATTACGGAAAATGATGTGATCCTCTTCTACATCGAGATGACAGAAGCCCAACAGATGGGTGCCAGCATTATCGAGATGAGCAATAACCCCGTACCGATCGAGATGTCGGGTATGATCGGCAACATACCGATGACACTCGACCCGCAGCTTATTCAGGGTAGCCTGACGGTTACCGAAGCCTCCGCCACTGCCGGTATGAACGCCATAATCCAAACCTTCTGGGGTGATGCAGTAGCCGGAGCTACCGTAAATGTGCATAACCAATCCACCAGCGGAAGTCTACAACTCAATACGTCTACTAGTGGTCAAGTAACGGTTGCAGATGCCACGATTGGCGATATGTACGAGCTGGACGTGGAAAAAGACGACGAATACGATAATGGTTTGTCTACTTACGGCCTCTTCCTCGGCCAGCGATACATCTTGGAATTGCCCACACCCGAAATCGTGAGCCCCTACCAGATCATTGCCGGTGATGCCAACTGCGACGGCAACTTCACGGTGATCGATCTATTCCTGATACAGTCCGTGCTTCTCGGTGACCTGAATGAGTTGCCGAGCTGTCCGAGTTGGGTATTTGTGCACGAGAGTAGCGATATGCCTGATGACTGGAATGTGCAAAATATTTTCCCATACGTAGATCAGGCTGAGATCATGCTCGATGGCGATACCACGACGCACTTCGTCGGTGTCAAGGTCGGCGACATCCTGGGTGAGGCCGATCCGGATCAGCTGTGGGAACAGTCTTCTGAAGAACGAGGGCTGGGGCGTTTTGATATAGACGTGGAAGGCCCTGAGCGAATACATGCGGGCGAAGAGTTTAGCCTCTATTTGTCTTCTGAGGATTTTGAGCGACTCGCGAGCTTGCAGTTTGCACTCGGATTCGACGGCGATAGGGCCGAGCTCCTCGAAACGATCGACGATCTAGATCGGAGCCGAATTGGGCGCAGTAGTCTAGAGCGCAATGAAGTCAGAATGAGTTGGTTCGCTGCTCGTGGCGATGGCGAAGATCGCAGCGGCCAGTGGTTGGAACTCCGATTCCGTGCCCGACAAGAGCTGACCAATGCTACGAATCTGATTCACCTGCAAGACGGAAGCTTCCGCAGTGAAGCCTACCGCGCAGACGGGACGCCACTCGACATTTCTCTCCGAGCGATGGATGTGGCTGCCGATCAGTTTACCGTTAGTCAGAACGCGCCCAATCCGTTTGATCAGACGACCTTCGTAGATGTGACTCTTCCCGAATCCGGCGAGTTGAATCTGGTGATTGTCGACCAGCTCGGCCGCGAGGTGCTGACCCGACGTCAGTACTATGATGCCGGTATGCACAGACTGACGCTTGACCTGGCCCAGCTACCCGCAGGACAATACTACTACCGGGTCACCTTTGACCAGGAAAGCGTAGTAAAACCGATGTCAATAAGACGCTAAGGCGCGGCTAGAAACTATCTGATCATGCGAAGTACCCTCACGAGGTGCCTGTTCTGGCTATGCCTGATGCTGAGCGTCGGTACGCAGGCGCAGGCGCAAGACGATACCCTGACGATCTCGGTTACCGACACCATAGTCGACGAAGGTGCGATTGCAGAGATCTATCTTACGGTGGTCGATTTCGATAGCTTGGTGTCGCTGCAATTCTCGATTAACTGGGACATCACCGTCATCGAATTTTTGGAGCAAGAGTCGGTCGATCTTGCTTCGGTAGCTGTCGGTGAATCGCAGGCGGGGACCGGCAATTTGCGTTTCAGCTGGTTCGAGCCGCAGGGTATTCCACAAACGCTTGACGATGGCGACCGCATATTGCTTTTGCGCTTCCAGGCTGTTGGTGAATTAGGTACCTCCAGCCCGGTAGAGATCACGGGGAGTCCGCTTGAAATACAGGTACGCCGAGAAAGTGAAGACGGTGGGGCGTTTACGCCCGTTGCCTTGGAAATCGATCAAGGAAGTGTACAAATTGGCGAGCAGTTGGTCGTTGATATTGACTTTACGGAGTCCGTCTGCGAGGGCGATAGTACGGGCATTATCAGCTTGCAGACCAATGCCGACCCAGATGTATTTACTATCGCCTGGTTCGATGCGCAAGGCAATGAGATACCGACCAATGCACTCGACAACCTCCCGGCAGGGGTGTACGAGTTGCGCATCACCGACGAAACGGGCAATGAAGTCTTCACCACAACACGCGAAATTTTGAGTGCTTCGGTACCTGAGCTAGACCTGGGTGTAAGCCCCAGAAGCCTTTGTGGCGAGGCATCGATTACGCTCGAACCCGAATTGGTTTCTGATGATGTAGACTTCCGCTGGTCGGATGGTAGCGATCAACCTCAGCTTACTGTTGCTGTACCCGCTAATTATTCCCTTACGGTCACCAACCAATCCGGTTGCACAGCTACCGATAGTGTCCTCGTGCTCGAAGGTGGAGATGTAGTCGCAAATCTCGTCAGCTCGATATTTCCCATTTGCCCGGGCGACTCCATCTCGCTCGATGTGGAGGGCGGTACCGACTTCGAGTGGCTGGGCGATACCGAAGGCCTAAATAGGATAGATACTCGGCAGGTGCTGGCCTCGCCCGATTCCAGTCGATCTTATCAAATCGCGGTCTTCGACGGCTGCGGTAGCGACACCCTCGCTATACCCATCGAAGTGTTTGAAGTAACGGCTACTGCTGGCGAAGATACTTGTGTAATCATAGGCGACCGCATACAGCTGATGGCTTCTGGCGGCCTCTTTTACGAGTGGGAGCCAAACGACTTCTACCCTGTCGATGACCCGACTTCGCCCACGCCCTTTGTTGGCCCGTTAGAGGAAACGACCTATGCTGTATTGATCGAAGACATCAATGGCTGCCTCACCCGAGACGAGGTCGTCGTCTCCACGGCAGAAGACCCGGCAGAGACCATCGTCGCCATCAACACCATTACCCCGAATAACGATGGTGATAATGATGCCTTAGACTTTGGGGATATCGAAAAGTTTGGTTCCAATAGTTTGCGGGTATACAGCCGCTGGGGTAGGCTGGTCTACAACAAAGTCGACTACCAAACCGACGACGAGCGCTTCGAAGGTAATTTCGAGGGTGAAGAACTCCCAGCCGGTACCTACTACTATGTGCTGGAGTTCAGGACGGGAACGATTAAGCAGAGTTTATTGATAGTCAGGTGATATGGGAAAGAGGATAAACTATTTATTGACCTCTCCCCTAGCCCCTCTCCGAGGGAGAGGGGAACTATGGTGTACGCTTTTGAAACTGAAGATATTTCTGATACAACTATTCTTGCTTTTTGTAAGAAACACTACACTTGTTATTATCAAGCACCTAAGATTGAAATTCCACTTCACCCCTCTCCTCCGGAGAGGGGCCGGGGGAGAGGTTATTCAAGCGATCTTTGCCTTAATCCTACTCCTAATCAGCGTATTTACCCCCCTCCGCGCCCAACAAATGACCGCCTTCAGCGGCTGGCGCGGGCAGGAGTTTCGCTACAACCCAGCTATGACGGCGACCGACCGCCTGGGGCGGGTGCATGCCATGTATCAGCAAGAGTGGAGTGGCTTTGAAGATTCGCCCCAGACCATCCAATTAGGCGGGCAGCTGGCCGTGAATAATCAACCCTTTTCTATCGGGGCGTTTCTGGAGATCGACGAGTTGCTGCCACTCCGGCAAAATACGCTTGGGCTGACTTATGCCTATCACATTGGTGGTTACAGCTATGGCAGAAGACGAGGACGCCGCAACTACCGAAAGCGCACCCGCGCACAGCTCTCTATTGGTATAGGGGCTAATTTTCAGCAGATATTCCTGGACCCTTCTCAATTGGTCACCAGCGATGCCGGAGACCAGGCACTACCCAATGGTGAAGCTAGACTCAATGTACCCAATTTCGATGCAGGTATTCAATTCAGTACGGCACCGGGTGGCCCCAATGGGCAATCTTATGGTTTCATCGGGGCGGGCTTTCGACAGATTATGAGCCAACGGCTACCCTTGAAGCCCGATGCCGAGGTGTCTGGCCTACTCAATCGGAAGCCGCATGGTAATGTGGTCGCTGGCTATCAATTTTCGAGCGACGAGCTGTTGCTGCGCACCCAACTGTGGCTCGCCATAGCCGACAATGCCCCCGGCGAATCGCAGCTGAGCGTAGACGCCCTACTCAAGCGAAAGATCAATGCGGCTTTCAGCTACCGACTCAGCCAGACCCTCGCAATCAGGTTAGGTTACGTACTACCCCAAGGTAGCTCAGATAATAAAAATATCAGGGTCGGGGTTCAGGGTGTATTCAATCTCGGCTCTGGTACGGCTGTTCGCGGGCTGGGCTATACCTTCTTCATGGCGTACGAGTTCGGGGATAATGCAGAGGTATCAAACTAATCCCTCCCTCACCAGATCGTGCAGGTGAATAAACCCGTGATACTTCCCCTTTTCATCCAGCACGATCAGCTGACTGATACTATTGTCGCGCATCAAAGAGAGGGCATTGACGGCCAAGGCGTCGGCGTGGATGGATTTGGGGCTTTTAGACATGATATCTGCCGCTGTGATGTTGCTGATATCGCTTCGGCCGGGCAGCATACGCCTCAGATCACCGTCTGTAATGATGCCGAGTAGCTCTTCGGTTTGAGGATCGATGACCGCGGTGGCACCCAGTCTCTTGCTGCTTATTTCGAGTATGACGGCTTGTAGCTCGGTATCGGGAGACACTTTCGGCACTTCGTGCAGGGCGCAAAGCTCGCGTACGCGCAGGTAGAGTTGTTTGCCCAAGGTGCCGCCAGGATGGTACTGCGCAAAGTCTTTGGGACTGAAGCCTCTAAGGGCCATCAGTGATAAAGCGATGGCATCACCTAGTGCCATTTGAGCAGTAGTACTAGCAGTGGGGGCCAAACGGTTGGGGTCGGCCTCCCGATCTACGGGAGTCCTCAAGATAAAATCGGCTTGGCGAGAAAGGCTACAATCGGCCTTGCCCACCATGGCTATGAGGCGATTGCCGTTTTTACTGACGAGTGCGCTCAAAAGCTTGATCTCATCAGTTTCACCGCTTTTTGAGATGAGCATGACACTATCTTCCGGCTGTACCATGCCTAGATCGCCGTGTATGGCGTCGGCAGCGTGTAGATAGAGGGCTGGGGTGCCGGTGCTATTGAGGGTAGCTACGATTTTTTGGGCGACGATGGCCGTTTTCCCTATGCCGCTCACGACCAGTCGGCCACTAGATTGGAAGAGGGCTTCCACGCAGGCTACGAAGGTGTCGTCTACACTCGATTTCAGGGCCACCAGGGTCTCTGTCTCTATCTCTATGGTTCGTTGTCCAACCCTGCGAATTAGGTCTTGAGAATTCGTCGACATGTTGTATTTTTGGTGACCCGACAAAAAATCGTGGTTTATACATCAAGTTTTTAACGGGATACGAAGCAAAATAACTAAATTAACCTTTCGATAGCAGACGTAGCCATTTCAACATGCAAGTTGGCTTAGCATTTTTTCGGTTTTTACTGCTTTCGACTTATACCCCCAACAGGCCACAAAAGTAGCCCTTTATTCGGGCCTTATTAAATATGACTGCACAACAGATTCCCAGTCCTAGTATTGCAGACGCTTTACACGAGCATTTCGGCTTCGATCAGTTCAAAGGCAATCAGGAAGCCATCATTCAATCGGTACTCGACGGAATAGATACATTCGTAATTATGCCCACCGGCGGTGGCAAGTCCCTTTGCTACCAACTACCCGGCCTCATGATGGAGGGTACTGCGCTCGTGATCTCGCCCCTCATAGCATTGATGAAAAACCAGGTCGATAGCATACGCGGCTATAGCGATTACAACGAAGTGGCGCACTTTCTCAATTCGAGTCTGTCGAAATCGCAGATGCGGCAGGTCAAGGAAGACATTCAGGACGGCAAGACAAAACTCCTTTTTATCGCTCCGGAAACGCTGACCAAAGAGGAAAATTTGACCTTTTTCAGCGAGACCAATATCTCCTTCGTTGCTGTAGACGAGGCGCATTGCATTTCGGAATGGGGCCACGACTTCAGGCCCGAGTACAGGCGCATACGCGAGATGCTCGATGCCATCAATCCAGAGATACCCATCATTGCCCTTACGGCCACCGCTACGCCCAAGGTACAGTCGGATATCGTCAAGAACCTGGCGATGCGCGATCACAATACCTTTATCTCTTCTTTCAATCGCACAAACCTTTACTACGAGGTTAGACCCAAGGGTAAGAAGGATTATACCATCAAGCAGATCATTCAAGTCATTAAAGAGATTCCGGGGCAATCGGGCATCATTTATGTGCAGGCGCGTAAATCGGCCGAAGAAATAGCTCGTGCGCTGGTCGTCAACGACATTCGGGCTGCGCCTTACCATGCTGGTCTAGATCCTAAAACGCGCTCGAAAACCCAAGACGAATTCCTGATGGAGGAGTGCGACGTGATCGTAGCGACCATCGCCTTCGGAATGGGTATCGATAAGCCCGATGTGCGCTTTGTCATTCATTACGACATTCCCAAGTCGATAGAGAATTATTACCAGGAAACCGGTCGTGCCGGCCGCGATGGCATCCGAAGTAGCTGTGTAGCCTTCTATGCCTATAAGGACATCCTTAAGCTGGAGAAATTCTTACGAGACAAGCCGCTCATGGAGCGCGAAATGGGTGCTCAACTCATGCAAGAAGTGATGGCATATGCCGAAACAACCACTTGCAGGCGGCGTTTCTTGCTGCATTACTTTGGTGAAGAATACGACGACTCGCAGTGTGGCGACCTTTGCGATAATTGTAAATACCCTAAGGAACGTATCGAGGTCAAAGAGCAGATGGTCCAGGCGCTGAATGCCGTACTCGAATTAGATGAGAACTATCCGCTAAAGACGCTGATCGACTACGTACTTGGAGCTCAAACGAAGCAGATAAAAGACTACGGTTTCGATAAGCGGCCGAGCTATGGTGTCGGTAAAGAGAAAGACGAAACCTTCTGGTCTTCCGTTTTTCGCCAGGCACTCCTCAATAATTTACTGCGCAAGGACATCGAGACTTATGGCCTCATCAAGATGACAGATGATGGGCGAGCTTTCCTTAAAAAGCCCAAATCTTTCCAGATTCCTATCGATCACGATTTCGAGTCTGAGCTGGCTCAAGAGATGCGCGACAATGCAGACCGTGCTGGCTCGGTCGTACTCGACGATCAGCTCTTCCAAATGCTCAAAGACCTCAGGCGCCGCGAAGCCAAAAGGCTAGATGTTCCGCCCTTCGTTATCTTCCAGGAAAACTCGCTGGAGGAAATGGCCACCCGCTACCCCATCACTATGGAGGAGATGAAGAACGTGAATGGGGTGAGCATGGGTAAGGCCAAGCGATATGCGGCACCTTTCCTGACGCTAATCGAGCGCTACGTAGACGACAACGACATCGATCGCCCGACTGATTTTGTCGTCAAGCAAGTCGCTAATAAGTCGAAAACCAAGATTCACATCATTCAGAGTATCGATAGGAAGATACCACTGGAAGATATCGCTTCTTCCAATAACCTCTCTATGGACGATTTCATGGACGAGCTCGTTGCTATTGTCAATTCAGGTACGCGGGTCAATATAGACTACTATCTAGAAGACGAAGTCGACGAATACTGCCGTGAGGATATTTACGAGTACTTCATGGGTGCCGAAACCGATGATCTCGATACGGCTTACAATGAGCTAAAGGAAGATGATATCACTATGGAAGAAATCAAGCTCGTACACGTCAAGTTTTTGAGTGATATGGCCAATTAGATCAAGTCTGAGGATTAGCTTGCCCCCCGTCTCTTTGGGCTAAATTCAGGCTAAGAGCTTCTATTGGAGAACCTAATTGCTTGTACAGCATTCTTTTCCTGATATGCTAGTCATTCAAGATGTATTAGTTAGCGACGAGCTGGTCGAGGAGCACTTCGCCTGCGATCTCAACGCTTGTAAAGGTGCCTGCTGTTGGGAAGGCGACTACGGGGCCCCACTCGAAGACGCGGAGCTCGACATCCTTGCGGAAGTCTATCCGAAGGTAGCCCCTTACTTAAGCGAGGAAAGTCGGGCGGTGATCGAAGAGGAAGGCTTGTACACCTATACGCCGGACAACGAAAGCCACGCCACGCCACTTATGCCCAATGGAGCTTGTGCCTACCTGAGCTACGACGCGCTTGGTCGTGCATGGTGTGGCATAGAGCGTGCGCATCGCGATGGCGTGATCGACTGGCCCAAGCCCATCAGTTGCCATTTGTATCCGATCAGAGTTAAAGAAAACAAAGAGGTGGGCTTTGAGGCCATTAACTACGATCGCTGGTCGATTTGTTCTGCGGCCTGCACCAAAGGGAAAAAGGAAGGTATTCGCATTTACGAGTTTGCACGCGCAGCTCTGATACGTAAGTACGGGGAAGAATGGTATGAAGAGCTTTGTGCCGCAGCGGAACACATAAAAATAGACCAAGGCGCAAAGCGCCTCGGTCTCGAAATAAACACCTAAAACCCTATTAACATTCTTTAAAGCCGATTCGAGCTGGTATAACTCGGATGACTTTTTTTCTTTCGAGTGAGCTGAACGTTTACCTAAAAAATCATTGTAGAGACAAATAATGATTAAGCAGCTAACTCGCTCGTGGCGTAAAAATAGGTTCCATAAATTAGAAATGCAAAAATTTTAACTCTATTCTTTAGACTTATCTTCGCTTCTGATTTTTATCACAATTGTAGCTATACTGTTACAGCCCTTCCATGTCGTCAATAGATCTGCTCATTTCGTCGGTTCTGGCTTTCATTATGACTGCGGTTGGCCTATCGCTCACCAAGCGACATTTTTTAGTCTTACTCTCTCGTCCTAAGAGTCTTTTTCTGGGCTTGGGTTTGCAGATCATTGTGCTGCCTGCATGGGCATTTGCCATTACGAGCATCTGGAATTTACCACCTGAATTTGCGGTTGGTGTCATCATTTTAGCGAGTTGCCCAGGGGGCATGACGAGCAATTTCATCTCGTTCTTTATGTCTGCCAATACTGCATTAGCTGTCAGCCTGACCATGTGCAATAGTACGATTACTATGCTGAGTGTTCCCTTTTACGTGGGCCTGGCCCTTCAGGCGCACATGGGCGAAGCAGCTAGTCTGAGTCTGCCCTTTTGGGATGCAGCCGGCAAGATATTCTTAGTCGTTTTAGTACCAGTCATCATCGGCATTACAATTAGGGCTTACTATCCTAAAACGGCAATCAAATTACAGCGTGCACTCCGAGGCGTCAGTATCGTATTGTTGGGTCTGCTCTTTCTCATCAAGTTTTTTGCGCCCACAGACTCTGGTGGTAGCGGGATTACCCTTCAGGAGATCGGCATCATTTTGCCCGTATCGCTACTCATCAACTTTTTGGCGTTGTCCAGTGGCTATGTGGTCGCCCGTCTTTTTGGCCGACCGGTCGACGACCAAATTACGCTAGGCGTTGAAGTCGGCATCCAAAATACTAACCTCGCCTTCCTAATCGCCGCCACACTACTGGGCGATGACAACTTCCTCAAGCCTGCACTGGTCTATGCCATGTTCAGCTTCTTCACGGCCCTGTTTTATGCAGCAATCCTCAAGCCCGGCGAGTTGAAAAAGAACATTTTCTTCTGGCGCAAAAAGCCGAATACCGCTGAGTGATTATCCGTATATGCCTTCTTTTTTTGTACTTCCGCAGGTGGATAGCTCGCTAGAATACATATATTTACAATTCAAATAAATCGATATCCTTTGGCCTTCTATTCGAGGACTTCGAAAATCATCATATTCCCACCTAATGAGTTTTACACCCACCCAGATCAGAAAGGCGTTGCACGATGCTTGCATAACTGGCTATCGCCAGCAGTATGACCTCCTTCAGTCGGCGCAGCTTGTATCTGCCCCGACTAGTCTTGAAAACCTTCAACTTATACTACACTGCAATGCCGTTTCAGTACTAGACCCACTGCCTGTCTTATCTGAGGATCAGATTGCTGAGCTAACTGACATGGAGACCACTATAGAAGGCATATCCAGCATCGACGATCTTCGGCGGGCGCGCACTGAGCTTATTGATTGGTATACCGCACACCATAGCGAAGATTTGAGCGAAGAGGCTATACGCGACAGGCCCGCTACAGATGATGGCCTCAACAAACGGATGCGCGATGAGCTCTTCTTGACACGAGGCCATATTCGGTCTGCGCGCAGGCGGCTCAACCAGTCTGGGCAGAATTACGATCAGCAAGCATACATATCCACTAGAAACCAATTACTTTTCGTTCACAATACCTATAATGAGCAACTGCGCCTCGATTTGGTCAAAACTACTCACGAGCAAGTAGCCAAAGTCGAAGATATTCTACATCCGGCTATAGTAAACGCTACCGGCGATACCTTTGTAGCCGCCCTGGGCAACTTGAGAGACTTCATACTAGAGCAGGTCATTACGCCACCAGTGGCATAGTGGTCGTTTTTTATTTTCTAACATCAATAGCTTCTCGATATGACGTTCGTTCGATTCATTCGATCATTATCTCTCGTATTTATAACATTAACCTTCGGCTATAGTGGGCTGATGGCACAAAACCTCAGTTCAGACCTCAACAGGGTGGCGTCGGCAGTGGCCAAAGTTCAGAAAGAACCAACTGACACGCAGTCTTTAGATGAGTTGGTTGCCACTTTAGCCTACTACGCTACGGCCCCCGATACTGATCGCGCTTCGCTGATCGCTACGGGGCCGCTACTGCTGGAGTATTATGCTGAAAATCCAGCCATGATGCAGTTCATCAACGAGCAAGGACTGCACGATCTGCTGCGTAACTACGAGCCCGAAACAGAGATAGACTTCACTTTTCTACAGGCTCGTGGCCGAGAGAGCTTTCTGCGCAGACCAGATGCCGTCGATCTGTTTTCTACCAATGGTCTTATCGATGTCAGCAAAATACAGAATACTTATACGGCCCCCAGGCCACCGCTAGAGAACGCCCTGAGTCTGGCTGCTAACGAGGCATCTACTCCACTTACTGGCGAGCCCGATGCCAACTACATCAGTACGGCACTGACCGGCTTATCAGACTGGATAGGCAGAAGGGCGCAAGAAGAGCTCACTTTTACTTTTCTCACCCGGCTCCGCGAGCAAATACGCGAAAATGAACTAGACCACCTATTTCCCGAAACGGCCAACTATTTGCCTAGCCTCAACCTGATCAACTACAAGTCGATCTTACCGAGCTTGAGACTGGCTTTTGCGCGCGACCTCAATGCACTGGCGCTCAATTTGGGCAACTTCCTTTACGCCATCGATGCCGATTCATTTACTGATCCGGCCGTTTACAATCTCTTTTTGGTCTATCGATTGCTTGACCTGGGTGCCAAGGATGTACCGCTCAGCGAAATACTGGCCTTCACTTATGGCGAGCTGACCGAAACGCGCCGCAATCTTCGCCGCAGCATAGATCTCCAACTGGCAGACCAGGCTAAAACCTCCCTTGAATTCGGTGCTATACGCGAGAGCTACCGCCGCCAGGTTGATCGTCTGGCACAGTTGGAGGAAGAATTCCAGCAAGCCAAGCAACAGCTTGAAACCGAATATCTGATTATCGAAGACAGGCCCGACGGTTTTGATCTTTTAGCTCCGCTAGATAGCATACTGCTGCCCGTCATCGATTTCAACTACGCCAATTTGCTCTTTCCCAATGACAAGGCCCCCGAAGTGATCGACGGTTGGCTGTTTGGGCAGCAACCGATGCAGTACTATCTAGACAATCCTTCGCTGGCCCGATACGATCAGCTCTATGGTGAAAAGCGCGATACACTGACCGATAGCGAACTCATAGCAGCAGGCTTGACCGGTGTAAGAGAGGTACTGGCCCGACGCGACAGACCGGTACAGATGTACCAAAACCTACTTGCGGCGCGTCGTGCTATGGATGACCTCAACGAGCGGATTGCACTCCAAGACACACCTGAGCCTACCTTGCAAGCCATAAAGGATACCCTTGAAAAGCGACTCGTTGAAGAGCAGGCCTACTTCAATGATGAGGAAAAAAAGACGCAGCTGCAGTTTCTTCGCAATTTACTCGAGGAAACGCTGATCGAAAAAGCCGATAAAAATTTAGTCAGGCGTGAGCTGACTTCCATATCGGATAGACTAGATGCCTTCAGTCAGGCTGAAGCCGAGCAAAGTCCCAACTTTAAAAGGCTGAATCCACCCATTCCGCTTCCGGCTCAGTACCCCCGTATCGAGAGCTTGCTGACTAGTGTAGAAAGCGACTTCGATCAGTTGCAAAAGACTTTGGCGGATTATTCGCTCAAGCATTCGGCAGATCGGCTGCGTGCGCATAGAAATGCCTCCAATTTCGAGACGGTATTCGGGCTGGGCCAGCAGATGTTTTTCTTGCTCTATGATCAGGAAGAACCAGCCTTCAGCTTATCGGCGCAGGCGGATTCTATAGAGCCTTCTATTCTTTTGGAAAGGCAGTTTGCCAATACCCCGGCCACCGATCTGACGGACTTTACACCCACCGGGCAGTTGACTTCTTATCTGCTCGATCCGGCCATCAATCCGCTGGTGCGCGGGCTCGCTTACGAGCGCATACAGCAAGTGCCGGGTCTGGGCAATATCAATGCACCGGAGTTGGGCCGCCTGCTCATGGATTTTACCGAAAGGCTGTACGAGTATAGAGCTGCCTACGAAGCAGATAGTACCAAAAGCCCCGCAGAGAGACGGATACGACTGGTTCACTTCATCACTTCGACCGTTTCTTCTATTGTTCAAGCTGATATACTGGCTGATCCGCTTATGCCGGGTCGAGCTTTCAGTCTAGCAGATCGTTTGCCGGGTTTTGCTTCGCTGCCTGCGATCAACGATCAAATAGACGAGCTATTCGCACATACCCAACGCGGAGACTATCGCTATGGCATCAGCAATCTGGTCAAGATTGTCGAACTGTTCAACATCATACCAGAGCCTAATCGAAAGCAACAAAAGCTGATCGCTCAAAGAGATGACTACCGTAAAGAACTGCAAGATGGTCAGTTTACGCCTTCTGACCCAAGCCTTAAAGGACTTGCGCTATCGAGTAGCAATTATATAGGCAGTGAGCGAATTCAGTTTCTTCAGTCGGAGATCGATCGCCTCGATGCCAGACTCTCCAGAATGGATACGACCCGCATGAGCAGGAACCGACAGCAGCTCTTCCTTTACGGTACCTTTATGGCAGACGTGGCTTCGGCCGATACGCCCGAGGCTTTTGCTGGTGCGCTCGATGCCGTGGCTCTACCTCCCGGAAGCTCTCAGCTCAAGCGCAACAAGCCATTTAGTCTGGAGTTGAATGCTTACTTCGGCCTAAACTATGCTGAGGAGCAACTCAATCTGCCCGATAATTTCAATGCGGATGAGGCTGGGGTCGAGCAAACATCGGGCAGTGTATCTCTTTTCGTACCTGTAGGGCTAAGCCTGAGCTGGAAATCTCGATACACACAGAAGTCGTCTTATACCCTTTTCTTTCCTTTTATCGATCTGGGGGCGGTATCGGCTTATCGGTTCGATCTCGGGCAAGGTCAGAATGTCGAACGACTGCCGCAGTTTACTTTCCAGAATGTATTTGCCCCCGGCGCACATTTGATGTACAATTTCGCCAAGTCGCCCTTCACGCTGGGTGCGGGCTTGCAATACGGCCCGAGCCTAAGACGTATAGAGTTGGATGGCGCGCCCGACCTGGATGTATCTGCTGTACGCTTTATGATCAGTATGAGTGTAGATGTGCCGATTTTCAGTTTTACTAATCGACCTTAAGTTGGGGGTTGTCGTCTATTGCTTTTTGGTAAGATTCGGCATCTAGGTATGCACTGGGTTTTGGCTGGTGGTTGCTGAGCACTCTTCCGGCTACCATGTGATAAAACAAACCTCTGAAAGCTTGGCGAACGGCCTCTGTTTCTCGTGTTTTTACCTGGCTGCTGTTGCGCGCTATAAGTTGTGCCTGCGGGAGTGCATATTTTTTTATGCTACCGTCAGATAGTTTTGCGATGATGTAGCTGTCTTGTAGTTTGCGATACGGTTTCTCGCTTTCGATCAAAAACTTTAAGTCTTCGCCCTCTACTACAGTGGTTTCGAGTCCGATGGTCAGCTCGCCGTTTGGCTCAGGCTGCTGGGTGGTTTGTATTTCTTTATTTTGATTGCAGGACGTCGAGACAAACAGCAAAATGACAATTATGTAAGATATATTCATGACCAGATTATTGTAGCTGCGAAAATATAGCTTGCGCGCTTACTCGATTTATGCAAAGTTGTACACTCCGAATTGTTGATAGCTATCCACCTGCGGAAGTACAAAAAATCCATCTTTGGTCTGGAGCTAACACGCTCTCGATTCACGGCACGCCAGGAGTGAGCCCTCCAATCTAAATCGTCCCTGCTGCCTCTTTGTACAGCAGTGTCAGTACCGTTTGCCCGACCGCCTTTAATGTGCGCTTGTCGATGATGCTCATGTTGTCTTGGTCTGTATGCCAATGCTCGCCGAAGCCTGTGGTTGTGCCCTTGGTGCGGTGAATGATGTCGATCATAGGAATGTTGGCGATGGTGTTGACGAAGTAGTGGTCGTCGGTGATGGCTGCGCCCATTTCATTGAGAAAGTAGCTATTGTATCCGAGCTGATTCGCCAGTCGCCATACTTTGAGCACCACATCGGGTGCAAATTTTTGGCTGTAACCTTCGACGGGGAAAGTGGCTCCTTTTGCGCCTACCATGTCGAGTAATATGCCATATTCCGGTTTTGGGATGGGCAAATTTTTAGAAAAGTGCTGCGCACCCAAACCCCAGCTATTCGGGTCATTGGAAATACCGTGGTCTTCGGCGTCGAAAAATACAATGTCTACACCTAGATCGATTTCATTCTGGCCTAAGATGCGAGCAATTTCCAGAAGTACACCTACGCCGCTTGCACCATCATCGGCACCGTCTACAGGTGCATTTGGATCTCCGCCATTTAGTGCGCTATCAGCGATATGCCGGGAGTCCCAGTGGGCTGCTAATAGGATTCGCCTAGGGTTTTCGGGCTTGATCTGACCTATAATATTGCTGCCATTTAGTATGGTACCTGTGTAGGCCTTTACAGAAAAGTCTTGCCGGCTTGTACTAGCCCCAAAGCGTTGGAGTTGTGAAATCAGGTAGTCTCTACCTGCGGCATGTTCTGGAGTATTTGGAACTCGCGGCCCAAATGCGACTTGGTCCGCTACGTATTGTAGCGCGCTATCGCGATTGAATTTGGGAATTTTGACTTCCTCGGTGAGGGTGTTTTCGGTCGTATTCTGCTGTGGTGGCGGGTCTTTTTTCTTGTCGGGTTCGCAAGCCATTATAGTCAATGATGCAAGGGCAAGGCAGAGTAAGCGTATGGGGGCAATCATGAGTTGGTTTTATTTGGTGACCTCCTCGGCGTCGACGAGGATGTACATGAGTCGGTTGATGTTGTCGCTATTGAGCAGTAGCTTTCCGCGAAGTTTTATTTTTTCGGTGGTGTATTCGACGGGTTCTATCGTGGTTACTTCCATGACTGTTTCTGGGCCGGCGCCGCCACAGAAAAAGCACATGTTGTAGGGGTAAGCAGAAAAGATAAACTCCGTATGGCCGCGATAGCCTTCTACAGGCACAATATAGCCTTCGACCTCGACCATCTGTCCTTCCAATGCTTCTACAGCCTCACTGAATACGGGCATATCTATTTTGAAGCCCAAAAGCTCGTCGTATTTCTTTTCGTAAGTGATTCTGGCGAGGGTCGCCCACAAATTAGGTGGGGGCGATACAGGCGGCTCTTGTGCCTGAAGGCTTGATGTGGTACTGACGGCGAATATCATCACTGCTACAAAGAGCTTGCTCATGGTGAATAGAGTTGTATTGAAAAGCGAATGTTGGTTCATCTAGCTATAAATCTTCAACGATTGAAACGCAAATGTAGCAGCCAAAGGTGGGCTTGAGTTGTTAGTTTTTTGCTAAATCATCGCGATATGGTGCAATTTTCAACCGATGTACCAATATTTGTGGTTATATAGAGTTAAAATGCTCATATGAGTCAGCGTACTGTATACGCCATTATTTCTTTGATGACCCTAACGATCTTGGGGTTGGTTGCGGTGCAATGGGTATTGATCAGGCAGAGCCTGACTGCGAATGAGCAGCAGTTTGAAGACGTAACGCATAATGCACTACGCGAGGCGGCTATCAAGCAGGAGCAGAACGAAAAGAGCTTGATCAACGTCGGCTACAACGGTTTTAGTCGGCCACAAAGAGGGGAGAATGAGTTGCCATCGATCACTCAACGGAATTTAGAGAACGAGTTGGAGCAGGACGGCCCCTTGTCGATACCTGGGCAGCGGCTTGCTGTAAGACCCGAAGATAGGTTCAAGAGCTGGCCGCTATCCGAGCGGATAGACCTGGAGCTGCTGGAGCAAAGCCTACAAACGGCTCTGGAAGAGGGTGGTATAGAAGTGCCTTTCGACTATGGGATTTTCGAGAAGAAGAGCGACGAATTCGTCATCTACAATGGCAGAAGGCCAAGTGAAACTGCTCAAATGGCGCAGCTCAGTGCCAGTCCCTTCCACATCGTCTTATTTGATGACCGCACGGGCATAGGACCTGGAACGCTCTATCTCGAATTTTCAGGTAAGGACTACCATATTTGGTCTTCGCTTTACCCCATCCTGGGGCTAACGGCCTTATTGCTTTTTGTCATTTTGGGTTGCTTTGTCTATGCCATACAGACGATTCTGAGGCAAAAGAAGCTCTCGGCCATGAAAGTCGATTTCATCAACAATATGACGCATGAGTTCAAGACACCCATTGCTACGATCTCGCTGGCGGCCGATAGTATAACCAACCCCAAAATTTCTGGTAATCCAGAGAAAGTCGCCAAGTTTGCTGGCATCATCAAGCAGGAGAATAAGCGGATGAACAATCAGGTCGAGAAGGTGCTGCAAATGGCCAAGATCGACCGCAAAAAAGTCAGGCTAAAGATCAGTTTGGTCGATATAAACGAGGTGGTAGAAAGTGCTGCTACCAACATCAGCCTTCAGGTAGAGCCAAAAGGCGGCACGGTACGAACCCTCTTGGAGGCCGATAATGCCATTGTGGAAGGAGACCAAACGCACCTGGTCAGCGTGATCAATAACCTCCTCGATAACGCCAATAAATACACCCCTGAAAAACCGAAGATCGTCGTAGAGACGAAGCAGCATAAAAATGGCGTTCTAGTAAGCGTATCCGACAACGGGATAGGGATGAATAAAGAAACGCGCAAGCGCATATTCGACCCATTCTATCGAGTGTTTAACGGCAATCGGCACGATGTGAAGGGCTTCGGCCTCGGACTGGCCTATGTCAAAAACATCATCGAGCAACATGGCGGAACGATAAAAGTGAAAAGTGCCCCTGAACGAGGCAGTAAATTCACCATATTTTTGCCTACCCGACAGGCTGCTACCTAGACTGCTCAACAATCCCAAAATCTATCAAAATAATATGGCTAACCAAATGACGACTGAATCAAAAGAACCCAAAGTTTTACTCGTAGAAGACGACCCCAATTTCGGAGACGTACTACGCTCCTACCTAGATATGCACGGACTGGATGTGACGTTAGCTACCGACGGTGAAATGGGCCTCAACACCTTCAAGAGCGGCAAATTCGATCTGTGTATTTTCGACGTGATGATGCCCAAGATGGACGGTTTCACACTGGCCAAAAACATACGTCAAGACGATATGAAGACACCCATTGTCTTCCTGACCGCTAAGACGATGAAGGAAGACATTTTAAAAGGTTTCGAGTTAGGGGGCGATGACTACATGACCAAACCTTTCGCTAGTGAAGAGCTGCTGGCGCGCATACAAGCTATTTTGAGACGCACCAATCCCGAGATGGGCGAAGACGAGCAAAAGGAGTTTGAATTCGGCCGCTTTCACTTCAACTTTCCGCTGCGCATACTCACTTTTACAGGTGAAGACGGCGAGAAGAAAAAAGATCAACTAAGCCCCAAGGAGGCTCAGCTGCTGCGTCTATTCGCTATTAAGAAAAACGATATGCTTTCGCGCTCCGAAGCACTGACCAAAATATGGGGTGAAGACAACTATTTTACAGCTCGCTCTATGGACGTTTTTGTGACTAAGCTGCGCAAGTACATCAAACCAGACAGCCAGTTGGAAATCGTCAATATACACGGAAATGGCTTTCAATTGCTTGAAAAAACGGGCCAGGAAGACGAATGATCCAGATTTAGGTCTGATTTTTAAACTTTCGCTGAGCGACAACGTATATTTTTAATTACATTTGACCTGCTGTCGTTTATGGGCAGCTGAAAGATTTAGTTTTTGGGATTATGATTATGGCTGGGCAATCACTTGCTCAGCTTTTTTATTGTGCCTTATGATCTACCAGTTAGCTAAGCCCGTGCTCTTCAGTATGGCTCCTGAGAAAGCACATCATTTTACGGTGCGTGCACTCGACACGACATTGTCTATTCCGCTCGTGCGTTCAGCATTCCGAGCGACCTACCATTTAGAAAGTCCGGAATTGGAGCGTGAGGTCTTTGGCCTCAGATTTCCGAACCCGGTAGGGCTAGCCGCTGGATTCGACAAAGACGGCAAGTACTACCACCAGATGGCGGCCCTGGGCTTCGGTTTCGTGGAGTTGGGCACCGTCACGCCCAAGCCTCAATCGGGCAATCCACAACCGCGACTTTTCCGCTTACCGACCGATCGCGCACTCATCAACCGCATGGGCTTCAACAACGAAGGCGTTGACGCACTGGCCCGTAGATTGGAAAAGCAGGGGCGACCAGGCAAGCTCATACTGGGCGGCAACATCGGCAAAAATAAGGTGACGCCCAATGAAGAAGCCGTTAGCGATTATCGCATCTGTTTTGAGCGACTCTACGATCTGGTCGACTATTTTGTGGTCAACGTCAGTTCGCCCAATACACCCAACTTACGGGCTCTCCAAGCCAGAGAGCCACTCACCCGACTGCTCAATGAGCTCCAAGACCTCAATGATAAGCTAACGGGCAAGAACAAGCCCATCCTACTAAAGATTGCACCCGACCTCAGCTGGTCGCAGCTCGATGATATCATCGCCATCATGGCCGAGACCCAGCTCGATGGCCTCATTGCCACTAATACCACCATCGCCCGTGAGCCCCTGCGCACGCCTGCTCCCAAGGTCGAAAAAATGGGTGCTGGCGGCTTAAGTGGTGCGCCGTTGAGAAGCAGGGCCACCGAGGTGATCGCCTATCTGCATCAGCAGTCTAATGGTGGTTTTCCGATCATAGGCGTAGGCGGCATAGATTCGGCTGAAGCGGCCCTCGAGAAGATTGCAGCGGGAGCTAAGCTAGTTCAATTGTATTCCGGTATGGTATATGCTGGGCCTGGGCTGGTGAAAGATATCAAGAAAGGTATTATAACGTAAGGTTGAGGCAGTAGAACGCTTGCAGGAACTCAAATCCTCCGCAGAGCTACGGCTTTGAGCACGCTACAAGGTTATTTTCTTAGCAAGGTCAGGACCTCGAAGCGTTTGCAAGCTCGAAGCTAAAGCGGAGAGCTTGTAATCCTTAGAGTGTCCAATGCTTACCTCCCAACCTCACGTCATTATGGGGAATTAATTCCTCATAATTTCATGTAGTTTCAGTCCAACCTTCATGGCCAATATTTTTGGGTGCGCATTTCGCTCCACATGCTCGATCATGCCTTCCGTTTCGGCTACAATTTCTTGAAGCTGTGACAGACTGACTACTGCTGTCATCTTTTGCGCAGTTTGTACTTCCGCAGGTCCTAAGCTCAGGCCTTCTGCCGGAGTGGCCCCTACCGCCAACCTCATAAATTCCCTCCAGTAGTGAAGGGCGTAGGCGAGAAACTCTTTTTGGTTTTCTCGGCCCAGTTTGGAAAACTCATCATTCCAGGCGACGAGTTTGGTGGGGCTACCGGAATGGCAGACGCGCATCCATTCCAGAAATCGCTTTTCATGGCCGCCTTGCTCGGTCTTCCCAAGCCGGAGTGCACGATTGACATTGCCTCCGCTCAGGCGGGCAGCCCGCTCAGCTGCGTCTTGACTCATACCTTTTCGAACTAGCCAATCGAGCAAGTGCTCCTCATTGGGGCGACCTAGCTTGGTCAGTTGGCATCGGCTCAAGATGGTATTGAGGATACGCTCAGGTCGCTGAGTAACGAGCAGGAAAACAGTGCGCTCGGGTGGTTCTTCGATCAGTTTGAGTAGGCGGTTGCCCTCATTGCCGAGGTATTCCGGTAGCCAGATGAGCATAATCTTGTAGCGGCCTTCGTATATCTTGAGCGATAGTTTTTTGGCGATGGCCACGCACTCTTCTTTATTGAGGTTGCCTTGCTTGTTTTCAGCACCTATTCGTTGAAGCCAGTCGTTGATCTCCTGATAGGATTGGTCTTTAAGAGCTGCCCGCCACTCCTTCAAAAATGTATCGCTGGTCACTCGTGTACCTACGGTCGGGAAAGCAAAGTGCAGGTCGGGGTGAACCCACTGATAGCTCTTTCTACAGGCTTTACATTCGCCGCAGCTATCGCCTCCCGTTCGGTTTTCGCAGAGTAAGTAGCTTGCTAGGGCTAGTGCAGCAGGTAGACCACCCGTACCGGCTGGGGCTTGCAACAAGTTAGCGTGTGGCAAGCGATCGTCATCGGCCATTTCGGCCAGCTGCTTAAGAGATGATGGTATATGTACCAGGTCGCTGAATCGCATCGGTCCGAAAGTAACCATAATTCCGTGAAGGCGGACAAACTCGCTCCAACTATGTGAGAAGGCACTCGTTCTTATGCAAAATCTAGCATCATGCGTATATCTGCCTTCCGAAAAGCACACTTCAATGCCGCCCATCGTTTATATAGGCCCGACTGGAGCGATGAAAAAAACGAGCAAGTATTCGGCCTGTGCAACAACCCCTACTACCACGGCCATAACTATGAATTAGAAGTGCGTGTAACTGGTGAGGTCGACCCGGAAACAGGTTACTTGATCGACCTGGGCGTACTGAGCAAAATCATCAAAACAGAAATCGAGGAGTACCTAGACCACAAAAACCTCAATGAACAAATCCCCGAGTTTAAGAATCTCAACCCCACAGCCGAGCATATATGCCATCTGATCTGGCAGCGCCTGCGCGCTAAGCTGGATGATAAATACGATCTGGGTGTGAGATTGTGGGAGACGTCCAGAAATTATGTAGAGTACCCAGCGGTAAATTAAGTTTGACTTTAGCCCAAAGGGCTAAAGTCAAACTTGAATATTGGCTTCCGGCAAAAGCCGGAAGCCAATATTTGATGTTATTGTATAGACACCTTGATGGTCTGCAACTCAGTCGTGCCACGAGCGCGCAGCAGATATAGACCCGCAGGCAACTCCTTAGTGTCGAAGCGATACTGCTGCTCACCAAACTGCGTTTCTACCTCTTGGCGAGAGAGCAAACGGCCGTCTATACCCATCAGCTCTAAGCTGAGTGGCCCGGCGTTTTCAGTGGTTACGTTGACACGGAAGAAATCGTTGGCGGGGTTGGGGAATACGCGAATATCCGTTTCACCCAATACGGGATCGAAAGTAGAGCTCACGATATTCGTACCGACTACGACCCCGGCTTCTTCTACACGGCCACAGGCTACGTCACCTTCGTTGGTGCTTACGCAGGCCTCGCCGTCGTAGGTGAACAGGTCGAGCTGGTCGAAGTCATCGAGGTACCAGCCGTCGCCGCCTACTTCGGCATCGCAGCGCATGCGCCAGCGCACTAGTATTTCTTGACCGGCATAATCGGCCAGGTCGATGATTACGTCTTCGTACTCGCCGCCATTGCTACCCCAGTAGGCTAGGACGTCTACGCCTTCATTGAAAGTCGTGCCAGCGATCTCACCGCGATAGCCATTGCGGATAATCTTGTCTGGTATGCGCTCCCAAGTAGAACCACCATCGTCGCTGATTTCGACGATACCGCCGTCCCAGCCGGTTTCGGTATCGTAGGTGTGCCAGAATCTCAGTACCGGGCGGTCACCCTCTACCACGATTGGATCGAATGGTTGTAGCACCTGATCGCTGGGTAGCTCAACGTCGGGAGCAAAGAAAGACAACTCACCAGAGCGTGGATTTAGATCGGTCGCTTCCCAGAAGCCGTCACCATCGAGAACGATGATGTCCCAGTTGGTGTCGCCTTCTTCTACATCGTCTTCCCAGTTAGCTACAGAACCCAATTCTTGACTGGTCGTAACGGTATAGGTTACCGTCAGCTCGTCTTCGAAGTCCATGTCTGGAAGATTAAAGATGATAGCTCCAGCTTCAATTTCAAAGGATTCGAACTCACCACTTACAGAACTCTCAACTACAGTGAGACCGAGGGGAAGCTCGTCAGAAATCTGTACACCTGTAACGACTTCCGGCTTATGGTTAACTACGTCTAATCTAAAGTTGATCTCGTCACCGGGCTCGATATTGTCTACATTGGCTTCTTTACGCACTTTAACGGTCTCGAAACAGCTGGGTAAAATGTCGAAGTTCTCGACGCCGTCGATACGGCTGTCGGTATCTGCTTGGTCGGCTTGGAAACCAATACCTCTTCTTGCGAATACTTCCCAGATCAGACACTGATTGGCACCACCTGTGATCTCGAAATCTGCAGCGAGTATACCGTTTCGACCGTCGGCCATACCTGGGTTGCAGGCAGTGAATTTGAGCCCTTCAATGACAAGCCTCACGGCTAGGTTATTTCCACCAGTACCGTTAATGAGGTCGGGATCGAAGCCGTACTCTTCTACGAAAGCCCAATACATATCCCACAGGGTTGTGTTCCATATTTCACCTAGTGGGTGAGGTACGCCTTCTGGCGTAAAGATGATGTCGTCGTAGGCGTAGTCATTGACTGATAGGTCTGTAGAGTAGCGCTGTTGGCGGATACCCGCACCACTAGGTCCAGTACCATTGGCGTAGGCAGCAATACTGCGCGGTTCTGTACCGTCTAGGCTCAGCTGAGGAGAAATAGCCAGCGCGAAAAAGTCTGACCAACCTTCGCCCATTTGTTCATCGTTAAATAAGCAGCCTGAGTTGTTGGGACCACCAACCAGCCTAATACTGATGCCATGTCCGTACTCGTGCGCGATGATACCATTATCAAAGTCGCTGTCGCGGGCTATTTCCACATCTGAGGGGCGTACGAAGGTAGCTTCCACATCTTGGCCGCCTGCTATGGCAGCGCGAAACTGCTCACAAACAGAATTATCTACCAGAAGAGAGGGAATGCCAGGGTCATCGAGTTCAGGAACACCGGCCATACCACCTAGTGGGTCGCCTGCATTGCAAATGAGAACAGCGATAGCACCTGCTGCTTCTGCATTGATGACTTTTTGCTCGAAAAAGCAATCGCCGCGCAAGATCATAGCAATATTACCATTCACTTCTGCTGCGTTGGCTACCGGCTCACATACTAATTCAGGATTGGCACTATTGTCGAATGCTTCGACTATGATACCGGTAAGAGGCTCTGTGGTTATAGAATCACCGAAGTCGGCTTCTACGGTCGTGTAGGTGCCGGCTACTGTGCCCGGGCTGTTAATTGTGAGCAAGCTCGATAGTCCGCCTTGCCAAATAAACATCTGCATACGACCCGGATTGCCTTCTGGTGGCGAGCTGAAGTTGGCGTTATTCGTACCGCTACCGTCTTGAGCTTCTGCCCTTACGGCATCGGAGCCCACACCTCCGCGATTATAGGTGTTTTGCTGGAAGTTGCCCGACTTTTCATCGAAGCCGTGTGCATATGCGAGATCGTGCATGACATTGTTCATGTAGAACAGCTGGGTGACTGCTGCATCGATCTGGGGCTGTGGCTGAATGTCTACAGAGAAGGGGAAATCGAATACCAAGGTGTCTCCACCATCAACAGCATCAGCTACTGAGCCTGTATTGTCGTTGTCGCTATCGTCATATGCGAAGACATTGTTACCTCTGGTGTAGGTGAATTCTGCTCCGTCTTGGCCGTTGGTATCGTGCCAACCGAAAGGCGAAGCCGTTGGATCAGCAGGGTTTACGACCAGCTCGCGATCACCAAAAATGGGCGATTCGATACCCAATGGGAATACGCGATACTGCGCACCATCAGCCAAGGTTTGCTGCGTGCTTACGGCTGCGGCTTGCGTATCGAAGTGATCTATGCAGGCTCCACCTCCATGTGCTGAATGATCGTGGTCGAAGTTGCAGTACACCGTATAATTGTTGCGGGCCAACTCTTCACCGTTACTGGCACTGATCTGAATCTGCCAGTAGTCTGCGCTGGTGCGCTGGTCAAACTCGACCTGCCAGGCTAGTGCCAGGCGATCATCTTGGGTAGGGTAATAGTTGAGCTTCACTCTGATGGGGCTGTTAGCGACCTCTTCCCAGAGGAAAGTCTGGTTGGCACCATCCTGTTCGATCATACGTGGATCGCTATTGGCTTCCAGGCCGAGGTTGCTGGCTGTAAGGCGTACGACCTGCTCAGCTGTGTTGAGTGGTGTCTGGGCGAGTTGTTGCTCGTCGAAGCCACCTACCATATTGGAGGTGAAGTGAACGACTTCGCCATCGCGATAGTGGATACCTGCCTGCCCGTTGTAGACGGGAATACCCTCGTAAAGCTGACCGACATAAACGTGGCGCGTGCCGCGGTCAGTCGTGTAGTCATCTAAGATTTGGAGTTCTGCTACATCTGTGTCACCTAGTTCTAGTTGTTCGGCTCGGTCGCGGATGTCTTCAAAAATCTTAATATCCGAGCGAACGGTTTGAGCGACTAAAAACGCTTGGGAAAACACGCTAAATAATGCGAGTAAGTATAGTTTTGCCATGAGTTGAGTTGGTTATAAAAGAGCAAGCGGATCCTAATGGCCATTAGGCGGTTAGAATCATCTTATTAATGTGGAAGGTGTATTTCTAGAGAAAAAAGGTGCAGACGAATCTTCGCACCTATTCATATGGGATCAGCAAAGATAATCAAAGCATACAGACAAGTATTCTGTGCAGTACCTTGCAGGCGACAAATTTAGGAATTCAATAAGTGTTTTACAGAATTTTTACGGCAGACGGTGTGATGATCTAACAATCTACCTGCGGAAGTATAAAAGAAAAAACCAGAATACAGTATGCGCTACCCTGCTTGGATCAATTTTTTACTGCTGCTTTTGCTGGGTGGTGTGCTGGCTACTTGGTGGCTGCTGCCCGAAAAAGCGATTTCTGTGCCCGAGCGCGAGCTGCGCGGTGTTTGGATGGCGACAGTCCTAAATATCGACTATCCGAGCAGGCCGACGCCCCAAGCGGCGACCTTACAAGTGGAGATGCGCTCGCAACTCAGACGACTAAAGCGGTTGGGCTTTAATGCTGTCTTTTTGCAGGTACGTCCAGCAGCAGATGCGCTTTATAAATCGGATATTGCCCCCTGGTCGGAGTGGCTAACCGGGCAGCAGGGGTCGGCACCTTACAGTAGTTTCGACCCGCTGGCCTTTGCTGTAGACGAGGCCCACCAACTGGGCATGGAGTTGCACGCCTGGATGAATCCCTACCGTGCGGCCATGACACTGGATACGACGACTTTTGCGGCCAATCACGTTTTTAATCAGCATCGCGATTGGGTGGTGGCTTATGGTGACCGGCGGTATCTGGATCCCGGTTTGCCCGAGGTGCAGGATCATCTGGTCGAAGTGGTTGAGGAGTTGGTGGGCAAGTATGCAATAGACGGCGTACACTTCGATGACTATTTTTATCCGTATCCGGTGGCGGGGCAGGCGTTTCCCGATTCGGCTAGTTATGTGATTTACGGAAGAGGTTTTGGCGACCGGGGCGACTGGCGGCGAGATAATGTGAATCGGCTGGTTGCACGTATACATGCTAGTATAAAAGCAGCCGACCCGACTATCCAATTCGGCATTAGCCCCTTCGGTGTTTGGCGAAACCGACAGGATGATCCCAGAGGCAGCAACACGCGCACCAATGCTACCAGCTACGACGACCTATATGGTGATGCCCTGGCCTGGGCCGAGAGCGGAACGGTCGATTATCTGGCGCCGCAGCTCTATTTCAGTGTGGGCTATGAGCCGGCCGACTATGCCGAGTTGCTCGACTGGTGGACGCAACATACACCTGCCCAGACCCGGCTGCTGATCGGCCAGGCCGCTTATAAGGTGGGCAACAATCACGATATACGTTGGGATAATCTGGAGGAGCTACCCCGCCAAGTCAGCCGCAACCGGGCGACGAATCGGGTAGATGGTAGTATCTATTTCAGTGCCCGCTCCATCTTGCAAAATGAGCTGGGACTCGACGAGCGATTATCAGATCTATACACCAGTCCGAGTTTGCTGCCGATGCGGAAGACGCAAAATGTCGTCTCCATGGCCAGCCCAAAGCTAGAGCGCGTCAAAGCGAGTGAGCGCGGTCCCATGATCGTTTGGTCTATCGAAAAGAAGGTGGCCGAAGAAGACCTGCCCTACTACTTCGGCATCTACCGCCGACTGGCCGGGCAGCAAAGCTGGAACCTGATCGATACCACCCCCTTCGGCCAAGGCTGCCGCCTCTACCACTACTACGATGAGTCAGCAAATAATGTAGACAAATTCGAGTATGAAGTCAGGTCTTTAGATCGGTGGCATCGATTGAGTGGGGGGGATGGGGTTTGAGGGGGAAGAGCTTTATTTTACATCAAATCCGCCGCGCCACACTCAATCCATCCCTCAACGGCATCAACACCACCTCCAGCTCTTCATGCTCAGCTAGAAACCGATTATAAGCGGGCAGCCCGGTAGCTATTGCCTCTTCATCTTCGGGATCGAGTACTCGGCCGTCCCAGGTGACGTTATCGCTGATGAGCAGGCCGCCAGGGCGCAGCAGGGGGAAGACCAGATCGAAATAGCGGCGGTAATCGCGCTTTTTGGCGTCGAGAAAAATGATGTCTTGAAGGGAGAGTTTGTGTGTACGCATACAAACAAACACATCGCCTTCAATTAATTCAATGTTTTCTGCAAATGGCGACTGTTCAAAATTTCGTCGGGCCATTAGCGCATGTTCGGGCTTACCTTCGATGGTGATGAGCTGACCGCCAGAAGCGAGTCCTTCTGCCAGGCAGAGCGCAGAGTAGCCCGTGAAGGTGCCCAGTTCCAGGATGCGCTTGGGCTGTATCAATTTGCTGAGTAGAGATAGAATACGCCCTTGCATGGGGCTGCACATCATCTGGGGGGCGAGGGTCTGGAGATGCGTCTGACGCTCGATGTGGTTGAGGTAATCGGGTATGGGACTGCTGAGGGATTGGGCGTAGTCGAAAAGGGGGTTGAGGTCGTCGCGCATGGAGAGAATTTAAGTATTCCTTCCTAACATTTCTCTCAACTTCTTCAGCTGCATGGTCGTGCCTAGTGCGATGAAGCTTTCGCCTTCGAGTAGTCTGACGTCGGGTTTGGGGTTGACCTCGTAGCTGCCGTCGATTCGGTGATGGCCGATGATGTTGATGCCTGTATTGCGGCGGAAGTGGAGTTCGCTCAGGCTTTTCTTACGGCTTTCGTCGTCTAGCTCCTTGTAATCGATGGTCTCGAAGCCGATGTCGCTGTTCAGCTCGCTGGTAATGAAGCGAAAAAACTCTACGGTCTCTGGCTTGGTCATGATGGTGGCCATGAAGAAGCCGCCCATGAGCTCGGGCTTGAGCACGTGATCAGCACCGGCCAGTTTCAGCTTTTCTTCGGAGCGAAGTTCTTTAGCTCTGCTCACGATGCGCAAATTGGATTTCAGCTGACGGGCACTGAGCACGATAAACATGTTATCGCCATCGTCATTGAGGGCGGAGATCAAGCCACTGGCTCGGTCTATACCCGCGTCCAGCAAAACCTGATCTTCGGTCGCATCGCCGTGGAGATACAACAGACCGTTATCATTTTGAGCGTGTTGGGTGAGGCGATCTTCATCGATGTCGATCACGACAAATTTTTGATACTGATCTTTTAGATTGCGGGCGACCTCTCTCCCGTAGCGGCCGTACCCACAGATGATGATGTGATCTTGAAGCTGATCGATCTTCGATCGAATACTCGACGCATACATGGTGTAAAAAATTTTGCCCTCGATGATGTAGTAGGAAAACACGGCCAGCACATAAGCTAGCACTATGGTATTGAATAAGATGAGAACAGACGTAAATACCCGCCCACTCGGTCCCAGCGGCTCCAGCTCGCCATAGCCCACTGTGCTGAGTGTGATGATCGACATGTAAAAAGCGTCGATCCAGCCGTATTCTCCGATCAAGGCGAAACCCACCGCACCGCCAACAATAGATACCGCCAGTAGCCAAAAGGCAATAGACAGTTTCATCACCCTGGCCGGAATGCGATTGATGCGAAGTATATGCCTGTGGGTATTGCTCAAAATGGGAGGGTAAAGATAGTGAGATGAGTAGAAGGGAATGTAAAGAACTAGTTCAGATTGTCTTCTCGATTTAAGAATGGCCGCACCCTCACCCTAACCCTCTCCCACCGGGGAGAGGGAAGTGTTCCAAGCTATTTGTAATTGCATATTCTTTAGGAATACTAGCCTGATCGAAACGTTTCTTAATTAAAGAGACATGCACAATGTGCTTTAGAAGATTCAATATTTCAATATTATTCGAATAGGATAGTTTTGCTATTTCAATAATTCTACACCTATCCCGGATTTCTTACCCCATACCACATGTCCCGCTGCATCAAATTTGACGCCTTCTGCTGGGTCTTTGGCCAGCAGCATGGCCCCGTCGAAATCGGCCCGGTCGAGCCAGGGTAGGAGCTGGGCGTTGGCACTGATGCCTACGCTCGATTCGGTCATGCAGCCGGCCATGACTTCCATACCTAGCAACTGGGCTTTGTCGATCATCTTCCGGGCGGGTAGCAGACCGCCTGCTTTGGTGATCTTGACGTTGATGCCATCGAATGCACTCGCGCAGCGCACCATATCTGCCAATCCCTGGCAGCTTTCATCGGCTATGATGGGCAGGTCGACCGCATCGCGCAGCTGGCGGTGGCCCTCAAAGTCGTGGGCGGGTAGTGGCTGCTCGATCATTTCTACACCCAAATCGGCTAATTTGGGAATCAGATCGAGGGCTTGTTCATAGCTCCAGCCGGTATTGGCATCGATTAAAAAGGGAGCGTCGGTTGCGGTGCGCAAGAGCTGTATCGCCTCCAGATCGCGGTCGCTGCCCAGCTTGATCTTGTAGATGGGCCAGGGCACATCCCGTACTTTTTCGAGCATTCGATCTGGGGTGTCTAGGCCGATGGTATAGCTCGTTGGCGGCCCCTTTGTGTCGGGAGCTCCCCAGAGTGCCCGCACCGAAAGACCCAGCCGTTTCCCCAGATAATCGTGGGCCGCCACATCGAGTGCACAGCGCAGAAAAGGGTGTAAATCTGCCGCCAATTCGTGCAGCCTTTCGATATCGGCTAGGCTCGTTGGAATCCAATGGGCTAAGGTGGGGGCAAACGCGCGGAGAACAGCCTGACAAGCTGTAGTCTCCAGCCCATAGTAGCTGGTGAGGGGGGCTTCGCCCAGTCCGAATATTCCATCCTCATCGATCAGCTTTACGATAAGCGTAGGCTGAACCGTACGCATACCATGGCTGGTGCCGAAAGGCTCAGCCAGCGGTAAATCGTACGGATGGATAGATAAATTCATAATTTGTACTAAATTTGACTATATATGGATTATCTGGATGTAGTCAGACCCATTTTTCATGACCGACGCAGCGATCAAACAGGGTTTTTATCTCGCCGAGTTGCGGCAGCACTACCACAGCTATCGCGACCCGTTTTTGCAGTGGCTATCGGTCACTAGTTTGGATCAGGAGCGCAAGATCGACGTTTTTCGCCGCTCTTTGCTCGCGTGGTACGAAGCCAGGCTGCGCCGCCGCAATCCATACGAAGGAGATACCGGCTTATACCTGCAAGTGGCCGCCATTTACTTCCTGGAAGGGGCGGTCGACGGCTCGGAAACGGAGCGACTACTCGCTGCCGATGTTCCCGATCAGGACCCGAGAGATTTCATGCCGATGACCATTCGGCTAGACGATACCCAGGCACTGATGTACCAGCAGATGGAAAGCTGGAACTCGCCCTGCAAAGACCTCCTCATGGCGGCCTACTACCACGGTATAGGCGACGATAGTTTGGCCGAGGCCTACGAATTAAGCGATCGCGAAAGTAGTCGAGAAAGACGTTTGGCTTGCTTGCAAGGGGTTCGGGAAATGTGGACTTCCGCAGGTCTTTTGTCTGCTCAATATCGGGCTACTCCCGAGCAGCAAATTCTGGTCGATGAATACATGCGCAATGAGCTAGATACCGAATCCCGCTGGGAAGTCGACAATCTTAAAGCTACCGAGCCTGCGGTGCGACAAGCTATACAACGGCGTGAAGATTGGGCCAAAGCCATGCGCGTACTCGGCAGAAAAGACACCCTTGAAATACTCGAAAAAGAAGAACAAGTTTACCACCGCAGTGTAGAAAAGGCCCGAATCAAGTCGCTTGACCTACCCAAATATCGGCTACCTAAGGTGGGGCTGAATGTGCAGAACATCCTCATTGGAGCACTTACCATTTTGCTGGGTATCATGCTGTACCAGACTTTTTTGGGTGGCACCCGATCTAGCAAGCTATTTGACCGCTACTACCAGCCGCTGGCCGCACCCCGAGACCTGAATCCCACCGACATCGATCAGCAAGAGCTTCTAGAGATGCTCGAACCCTATCGGCGCGGCCAGTATCAGGAAGCCTATAACGAGCTGCTACCCGGTGCGCAGGCATATGACGAAGCACCCTTGTACTTGGGTGTGATCGCTCTGGAACTGGAGCAACCCCAGCGCGCTCTGCAATGGTTCAGAAAAGTCGATAGCGAAAGTGGATACTACGAAACGGCCAGCTGGTATCGCGTGCTGGCGCATTTGCAGGCGGGCAACACGGTTTCTGCCGAAAGCGAAGCCATCGATATAGCCGGGCGGCCAGACCATATGTTTGCCAGAAATGCAGCCCAACTGTTGGATGAGTTTTGATAGCTTTGTAGCCTGCACTACCAAAAATACATACTAGACAAGCTCAACGACCGGCGAGCGTCGGGCAAACTGCGTAGCCTGCCAGGAGAATTGTCGGGCATCGATTTCTGCTCGAACGATTATCTGGGATTGGCCCGGTCTGCCCAAGAGGTTTCTCTTTCGAGTGGAGGGAGTACAGGGTCGAGATTGATCAGTGGCGACCATGAGTACCTGACTAAGCTAGAGCGCAGACTCGCTGAAGACTACCGTGCTGAAGCGGCTCTGATTTTCCCTTCTGGCTATATGTCAAATTTGGGGGTGCTTTCTTCCTTGCCACAACGAACGCACACCATACTCTACGACCGGCTGATACACGCCAGCCTGCGAGACGGTATCAGGCTGTCGGGTGCACGGGCGCATGCCTATGCGCATAACGACCTCGACGATCTGGCCAGAAAGCTGGATCGAGCAGAGCCTCCATGCTGGGTGGTGACGGAAAGTATATTCAGTATGGACGGTGATCTGGCTCCGCTCAGCGAGCTGGCCAATCTATGCGCGAAGTCAGACGCTGCGCTCATCGTAGACGAGGCCCACGCCCTCGGCTGGTTGGGGCCACAAGGAAAAGGCTTAATAGCTGAGCTAGGACTAGAGAAGCAGATACCCATCCGAATTCTCACCTTCGGTAAGGGGCCGGGTGCCGAAGGCGCAGCCGTGCTGGGCAGTCAGCAAATCATTGATTATCTGGTCAATTTCAGTCGGCCGTTTATCTACTCTACGGCACCTGGGGAGGCTTTTGGCCGCAAGCTGGCACATGCCCTGGATAGGATGGCTGAAGAAAGCACTACCAGAGCGGCAACACTCATGGAACGGATCGTTTACTTTCGGGCGAATGTTCCTGAAGCATGGCGGCATCGGCTGGCAGAAACCGAAGGCCCGATCCAGATCTTGCGCAGCCCGGGTGCCCTAGCAGCTACCGAGCTGGAAGGCTACCTGCGGAAGTACAAAATAGCCATCCGTGCCATACGCCACCCTACGGTTCCCGAAGGCGCCGAGCGACTGCGCGTCTGCCTACACGCCCACAATACGGAAGCCGAGATCGACTTGCTGACCGACGCGTTGGCCAAACGACCGCCTCGCTCGTGAAAGACCTGGAAGATATATGGATTGCAGGCCTTGGGATGGTCTCTCCTGCCGGACTGGGTACTGATGGCTTGCTGGATGCTTATCGAAGCGGGGCGCACAAATTGGTGTATGATGAGGAACTAGAAGCTTGGATTGGGCGGTTGGAGAAATCGGCTGGTCGTATAGATGCATTTATACGGCTACCCTACGCTCGCCTCGACCCCACCACCCATTACGCCATATTCGCCGCCCGCCGTGCTACAGAGCAGGCCAACTGGCAAACCGATCCGAAGGACTACGGCATACTGATCGGGAGTAGTCGCGGTGCAACGACTATCTGGGAAGCCGAGCACCGCCAATTTCTGGAGGCGGGGCAAGCTAGTCCTTTTGCCTCGCCGACGACCACGCTCGGCAACATCAGCTCTTGGGTCGGGCAAGACCTGGGGCAGCGCGGGTTTAGATCTTCGCACAGTGTTACCTGCTCGACGGCGGCGCACGCCTTAGTACAAGCCGTGGCCTGGCTGCGCGTAGGTATGGCCGAGCGAATGCTGATAGGCGGAGCCGAGGCGCCACTCACCACTTTCACCCTGGCGCAAATGCGGGCTATGCGCATATACAGTCGAGCAAGCAGTTTGGCCGAGTGGCCCTGCACACCACTCGGCTCAGGACGAGCTACCGGCATGGTACTCGCGGAGGGCGCAGGCGCACTCGCCCTGGAAAGAGGAAGACCTAAAAACGCCCTGGCTCAGATCGCCGGACTGGGTTATGCCCAGGAAAAACTGGAAAGCCCAACCGGTATCGACCCGGCTGGTAGCGGCATAGCCCAGGCCATGCGCATGGCCCTGCAAAGTGCCGGATTGGACAGAGTCGATTTAGTGATCACTCACGCACCAGGAACGGCCAAAGGCGATGCCGCAGAGTGGGCTGCCTTAAAGGCTGTATTCGGAGATACTATGCCACTGATCGCCAATACGAAATGGATGCAAGGCCATGGGCTGGGCGCATCGGCTGCCTGGAGTTTAGGGCTGGCGATAGCGGCCATGAATAGTGATGAAGGGCTACCCGGTCTCCCATATAGCAGTGCGATCGACCAGCCTCAAAGAAAAATTGTGCCTGAAAGTGCCCTGGTCAATGCCATGGGCTTTGGTGGGAATTGTGTGTCGATACTTCTGATCTTATAGCTGTCTAATTTTGCAGATGGCAAAATGAAACAGCCAACTTATTACCCCTATCTTGTGGCGTATGGCCAATCGCCTAAAATACTGGTGGACCAAATTCGTAAGCGGGCTGAGAAATCTCTACCTCACCAACCGGTTTTTCTGGGCTGTCGGGGGTGTGTGCTTGCTGGCCATTGCCTCGTATTGGCTACCGGCACTCGACTTTTTGCCGTGGCCGGGTTTGATCGCTTTGCTGGGCTTCACCATTTACGACATCGTGCTGCTGCACGAGAATCAACTGCGCATCAAGGCCGAACGGAGGCTACCCAAAGTACTTTCGCTCGGCGATAAAACGCGCATAGAGATCGAAGTAGTCAGCCAATCACCCCGCGCTTTGCAAATAAGGCTGGTCGACGAGCTGCCGGAGCAGCTGCAAATACGCGACTTTTTTCTCGACTTCGAGTTGCCGCCCAGGGTGCGCAAGCGACTCACTTACGAGGTACAACCCCAGGAGAGAGGCAGCTTTATTTTTGGTGATATTCACTTGTTTGTAGAAACTCAATTCGGGCTGGCACAGCGTCGCATCTCCAAACCCGCCGAAGCGGAACTCCCCGTTTATCCCAGCATCGTCAAGATGAAGGAGTACGAGCTGCAAGCCTTCAGCACGGTCAGTACCGGCGGCGTTAAAAAGATGCGCAGACTGGGCAAGAGCTACGAGTTCGACCAGATCAAGAACTACGTAGTGGGCGACGACTACCGCTCGATCAACTGGCGGGCCACCGGCCGCCGGGCCGAGCTGATGGTCAACCAATACGAAGACGAGCGCGCCCAGCAGATTTACTGCATTATAGACAAGAGTCGCTCTATGCTGATGCCGTTTAACGGTTTAAGTTTGCTCGACCACGCCATCAATGCCTCTTTGGCCTTGAGCAATGTTGTGTTGCGCAAACACGATCGCGCGGGTTTGATCACCTTCAGCGATAAGATCGGATCGGTCATACGAGCTGATAGTAAGACTACTCAACTACAGCGCATCCTCCAGGCACTCTACCGCGAAAGCGAGCGCGATACCGAGGCCAATTACGAGCTGCTTTACTATGCTTCACGCGCCTTCGTGTCGGGGCGGTCGCTGCTGCTGCTTTTCTCCAATTTTGAGAGTGAGTATGCCCTCGACCGGGTGCTGCCCATACTCAGGCGCATCAATCGTAGCCATCTGCTGGTGGTTGTACTTTTCGAGAATACGGAGATCAGCGATGCGCTGGGCGGCGAGATTAAGACGACCGAGCAAGTATACTTTCAGGCCACAGCCCGCCACTTTTTGTACAAAAAAGATATGATCGCTCAGAAGCTGCGCCAATATGGTATACAAGTGCTACAAACCCGCCCCGAAGACCTCAGTATAGAGGCCATCAATAAGTATACCGAGCTCAAGAAGCGCGGCCTGATCTAGTAAGGGCGGCGACAAGCAGTTTTATAAGATTGATCGAGATTGAACCAGGGAGTGTTCAAAATCATATATTTGCGTTCTTCACGTGAGGTTAGGGGCAGTGGAACGCTCGCAGGAGCTCAAAGCCTTCGCAGAGCTACGGCTTTAAGCACGCTACGAGGTTCTTTTCTGAGCAAGGTTAGGACCTCGAAGCGTTTGCAAGCACGAAGCTATGGCGGAGAGCTTGTAATCCTTTGAGCGTCCGATGTACCCCCCAACCTCACGTTACTTAAATTATCTACTCCTTTCATTTTCCATGTATATGCGTACGATCATTACTCTGCTGCTGCTGGGTGCTTTCGCGAGCCTGGCCGCCCAATCTCCATTTGCGCTGCGCGGTGCGCAAGCCGTTTTGCCCTTCGAGTCCGATGCCGACCTCTACATTCAAGAATATCAGGGCGTGACCGTCGATCTGGCTGCGCTCCAGAACCTGCTACGCTTCGCGCCGACTGAAAACTCCAATGGCCGCTCTTCGGCTACGCTCACCGTAGAGCTACCTACGCCAGAAGGAGAATTGGCCGCGTATGAGCTGGTCGAGAGCTCTATATTTCACCCTGATCTGCAGGCCGACCACCCCGACATTCGCTCGTATCGCGTGTTCGGCGAGGCGGGCAACGGCCGTTTGGCGGTGTCGCCTGCTGGGGTAGTGGCCATTTTATATGGTGAGCAGGGCAAGTACTTCATTACGCAAGCCGTACAGGGCAATACCACCGATCATTTGGCTTACTATGCCTCTGATATGGACCTAAATATTGCATTGGGCGGCAATCAACTTTCTTGTGGTGTGACGCCTGAAATGGAGGAAGAAAGTGGGACTTCTCTACCTAATGGTGGTAATGGTCAGACTTCCGCAGGTGGAAACCATAATCACGAGCACCAAGGTTCAGCACGTTCTTCCAGCGGGTTGCTAGGTATGCGTGTCTACCGAATGGCCTTGACCTGTACGGGAGAGTACGGTTTCGCAAAAGGGGGAACCATAGCAAGTGTCAACGCTACCTTTAATGAGATCATGTCGATTATGAATGCCATCTATGAGAATGAAGCGGGCATTCGCTTTCAATTGATAGCAGAGAATGACTCGCTTATTCATACTGATCCCAACGACCAGCCATTCGAAAATCCAAATAATGGTGGCTTACTACTTTTTGAAGTTGGCAATGGTATTTCCTTAGCAGGAGTGGGACCCAACCAATACGATATAGGCCATGTACTTGCAAGGGCATGCGGTACGGGCGGTATTGCTATCCTGTCGAGTGCATGTAGAGAAGACAAAGCACGTGGTGTTACCTGCCATGCCAGTAACAATGTAGCTGCTGTAACTAATAGCATCATGACACACGAAGTCGGGCACCAATTTTCAGCTCCGCACAGCTGGAACTTCTGCCCTGGCTCAAATGAGCAAAGAAGCCCAGGCAGTGCTTTTGAGCCCGGTTCGGGCTCTACGATAATGAGCTATGCCGGTTTATGCGGTTCTCAAAATATAATCGGAGACAACAATGTCTATTTTCACACGCGATCTTTGCAACAGGTTATTACGCATAGTCGGGAGACATGGCCTAATTGTCCGACCATACTGTCTGAAGATAATAACGAGCCTACCGTATCGATTGAAGAGGAAGACGGATTCTTCATTCCCATCTCTACGCCCTTTATTCTGAGGGGCTCAGGTGCCGATATCGATGATGATCAACTCACCTATTGCTGGGAGCAGTTTGATCTTGGACCAGATGACCCACTCGGTGATCCGAGTTTGAATACACCCTTATTTCGCTCTTTCCCGCCTAGCACTTCAGGAAATGTTCGGTATCTGCCGAGGCGATCTTTAGTGATTAGCAATACGACCAGCGTCAGGGAATTTTTGCCTACTTATGGCCGTGACATGACCTTCCGATTGACGGTGAGAGATAATAGCTCCATAGCAGGTGCAGCTGCCTGGGACATGTTGGAGTTCGAAGTCGACGGCGATAGCGGTCCCTTCCTGGTCTCCGAGCCAAATACGGGTTCGGTGTCTTGGGAAGCCGGTCAAGCATACACGGTGACCTGGGATGTGGCCAATACCAACCAAGCACCAGTCAACTGTCAAGTAGTTGATGTTGCTTTATCTACCGACGGGGGCCTCACTTTCCCCATCATGCTGGCTGAAAACGCGGTCAACAATGGATCTGTAGAAGTCGTCATTCCACCTAATATCACGAGCACAGCAGCCCGTATCCGAGTATTGGCCGCAGACAATATCTTCTACGATATGTCTAATGCTGATTTCAGCATCACCGCCCCCACTCAACCAGGCTATGCCCTTTCTTTGGCTCAGCCATTCCAGGATATTTGCCTGCCGGATGAAGCTATCGTAGATTTCAGCACATCTTCGGTTTTGGGCTTCGATAACGAGGTGACGCTGGAAGTAGTTAGTGCACTGCCTGCCAATGCTACGGCTTCATTCACGAATGCGACTATCACACCCGGCGAAGGCACCCAACTCGCGATTGACTTTGGAGACAGTGCCTTTGAGGGCGAGCTCGAAGTAATGGTACGCGCAACGGCCGAAGGCATCGATACGACCTTCCGCACCTTCTTGCTCGATGTCACGAATAACGATTTTAGCGATCTGAATACCATCTTCCCGAGTGAAGGCGAGGGCGGTATCATCCTGGCCGCAGATTTCGATTGGACGGATGCCGTTTTTGCCGACCTGTACGATATCGAAATTGCCACTAGTCCCACATTCGAAGAATCGACCATCTTAGAGCGTGCTACCGATCTGACCGCTTCTACCTACACCAATAATACATTCTTCGAGGTGTCGACCATTTACTTCTGGCGTATCCGCCCGATCAACGACTGTGGCCCCGGCCCCTGGTCGGATACGCAGAGCTTTCAGACGGCATTGACGAGCTGTGAACAGTTTACATCCGAGCAAACAGTCGGGATGCCAGGCCAGGGACCTGGATTCACTGTCACTTCACCTATTACAGTTGATAGAATGGGCATTATAAGCGATGTAAATATTCCTAATATTGATATCAATTACCAGGCTGTCCGTAATTTAACGATTGCCGTTGTAAGTCCGGACGGTAATACTAGAGTTGAGCTATATGATCGCGATTGTACCGCGTTCACCAGTATTTTCCGGAGCGGTTATGACGATGACGCACCCAATATGCTGACTTGTCCACCTGACGATCAAATCGTTTTCGAGCCCAACGAGGCACTAAGCGCTTTTGACGGGGGAGAGCTATTCGGCACTTGGCAACTGGAAGTGAGTGTGGATCAAACCCAGGGTACAAATGGAAGCCTCAACAGCTGGGTAGTTGAATTCTGCGCCGCATCGGTACCTTCAGCCCCGGAGTTGATCACACTAGAGGTCATCGATTGCCCTCCAGGTGCAGGCGATCAAGTCAACAGTCTGGTGCTTGAAGCTGTTGATGATGCTTTTGGTCCGGAAGACCTCACTTTCACAGTAATACGCGAGCCTAGGTCAGGCTACATACGCCGCATCTCCAACGATCTGGAATACCGGGTAGGCGATACCTTCACCCAGCAAGACATCAACGATGGTAAGATCGGCTACTTCAATACTGACCCCGATGCCACTGACGACAGCTGGCGTTTTATCGTTTCAAATCCTGATGGGGGCTACATCCCCGTTACTCAGCAAGACATCTCTATTTTCGAGGGTGCTACTACGGGTACTTCCGGCATTATCGAAGAGTTGGGCGTGGAGGTCTTCCCCAATCCCGTTGAGAATCAGCTCGAAGTCAGGTGGGCAGAAGGGCTGTCTCGTGATGTTACTATGGAGCTATACGATCAGGCCGGTAGAAGGCTGTTTACCACCTTCCTGCGCCAGGGTCAGCGTCAGAGTATGATAGAAATGGGTAGTCTGCCTGCGGGTAGCTACTGGCTGCGCATAGACGACGAAGCTTTACCCGTAGTTAAGCGATAAAAGTCATAGCCCGGCAATGATTGTAAACCCGATTCGGCTGTAGTCGAATCGGGTTTATCTTTGCAGCCCTCCCTATGCTCAATATTCTGGATCGGTACATAGCTGGCAAGTTTATCAAGACCTTCTTGTTCACGGTCTTGATCTTTTCGATGGTCAGCTTGATCATTGACTTCAGCGACAAGATCGAGCGATTCATAGAGTCGGGCATTACGCGCTCGCAGATCGTATTCGAGTATTTCCCGACTTTTTTGGTCTTCATATTGGGGCTGCTCTGGCCGATGATTGCGCTGATTTCGGTTGTTTTTTTTACCGGTAGGCTGGCAGGCAACTCTGAGTTGTTGAGCATACTGAATGCTGGTGTGAGCTTCAATAGGATATTGAGGCCTTACATGCTAGTGGCCGGTGCGCTCACCCTGATTTATCTATTGGGTGCCCACTACGTTATACCCATGTCCAACTTTCATCGATTGGGTATAGAGCGGGAATACTTCGGAGGAGATAAAGACAAGGGGGAAAATCAGAATGTGCATTTCATGGTAGCTCCTGAGACGGTTGCTTTTTTTCGCATCTACAGAAAGAACGATAGTACTGCTTCCGACCTCAGGCTCGAAAGCTACGTAGATCATCAACTGAAGTCGGTCCTCAAGGCGCGCAATGCCAAGTACATAGGCGGTAAGCCGCACAAATGGGAGATCAGGAACTACAGTATCCGGAACTTCGATGAAGAGCTAAAAGAGGACTTCGATCATTTTACCGCTTCACCTTTGGATACGCTTATAGATGTGGGCCCTGGAGACTTTATCGACTATGAGGAGCAGCACTTCAGTATGACCAGTTCTGAGCTGCTCGCTTACATTGCGCAGCAAAAGCGGCGCGGTGCGGGTAATGTGCGCAAGTATCAGGTCGAGTGGGCCAGGCGACTGAGCGAGCCCTTTACCATTATTATACTTACCCTGATCGGTGTAGCCGTTGCCGGGCGCAAAACTAGAGGAGGAATCGGCATTCAACTAGCTACGGGTATTTTCATTGGCGCACTCTTCGTTTTTATGAGCCGATTCATATCTGTGATCAGCCTGAATTCACCGCTTCCGCCCATCATAACTATGTGGATTCCCAACATTTGCTTCGCCCTGGCAGCCATATGGTTTATGCGTCGAGCACAGAAGTAGATTGTTAGCTACTTAATCAAAATGTCAAATTTCATTTTTTTCTGAAAATTCAGAAAATTAATTCAATTTTGTACGCATTTTGTTATAATCTGTAAATCAGCAACTTACAAAATTACTTGTCTAGATTTTCCTGGAGTGAATAGGAGAATGGCTCTTATCGGTCATGGTTGGAGTTGGTATTTATTTAAGTTTCTTCTACTTTTGGTTCAACAAAATTAGCCCCCTAATCTACAACCATTACCATGTCTCAAATTGAATTTAACGCACAGTTCGACCAAATGACCGGGATGCTCCAGTCATTCGCTTACAATCTGACTAAGAATGCAGAAGATGCCAAAGACCTGTACCAGGAGACGGCATTCAGAGCTATGACCAATCGCGATAAGTTTCGGATGGGTACTAATCTAAAAGCGTGGCTCTTCACCATTATGAAGAACATCTTCATCAATAACTATCGCAAGAAGATGAAGGCCAACACTATCATGGATAATACCGACAATCTATACTACCTGAACTCAGGTCGTCAAACGATTGAAAACGATGGTGATGGAAATATTTTGATCAAGGAATTGCGCCGCATGATCGATCAGCTTGACGACAGCACGCGCATTCCCTTCCTGATGCATTATCAGGGGTTCAAATACCAAGAAATAGCCGACCAGTTGGATCTTCCACTCGGTACGGTCAAGAGCAGGATCTTTTTCGCGCGCAAAGATCTAAAGGCGCAGATTAAGCGGCAATATGGCAACATCCGCCAGGTGAGCTAGGAGTGCCGCAAGGTATGAGTGCATTAGCAGGGGATGTGGACAAGGTCCACATTCCCTTTTTGATGGTGCTTATAATCTATGTCCTATTGGCAAAAAAATTACTTAATCGGGTACCTGAAAGCTAAACCCTACCCCGTGTATATTTTCGATATTTAGCCGCTCGTCTTTCTTGAGATACTTGCGCAAGCGACTGATGAAAACATCGAGGCTGCGGCCCAAGAAGTAATCGTTCTTGCCCCAGAGCCTCTCCAGAATGATGCCGCGCTCTAATATTTGATTGCGGTTTTGGGAGAGTAGGTGTAGCAACTCCGCCTCGCGCTGAGTGAGCCTTCGCTCCTCCTCGGTAGGCAGATGATGGAGCATTTGTTCGCTGAGCCTGAGTTGGTACTGTCCGAGTTTTTCAGGATCGAAAGCAGGAGCCACAGGTCGTATGCGGTTTCGCCTCAAAAAGACCTCTATGCGCAAAATCAGTTCTTCTACGCTGAATGGCTTCGTGATATAATCGTCGCCACCAGTGCGCAGACCTTTCAGCCGATCTTCCTTCATGCTCTTAGCCGTGAGGAAAAGGATGGGAATATGCTCGTCTTTAGCCCGTATCTGCTCGGCTAGTTGGAAGCCGTCTATACCAGGAAGCATAATATCGAGCAGGCAGCAATCGAAACGAGCCAGTTGATTATCGATGGCATCTTGCGCACTGGGGCCGTCTGGGCAGTGGGTTATGGTAAAACCGTAGTGCTCTAGCTGGTCGCGGGTTACGAAGCTGAGGCTTTCGTCGTCTTCTACATAAAGAAGGTGGGCTTGGGTTGTACTCATCCGGCAACGGGTTCTGCAACCTGGGCGATAGGAGCCTTGGTTAGGGGTAAAGTTAAATGGAATACAGCACCCGGACCACTATCCGGTGCCTGGGCAGTGACCGACCAGCCTTGGGCCTTACAAATTTGCTGCACATAGTAGAGCCCCAGTCCGAATCCTTTTACATCGTGGCGATCGCCGGTAGGCTGTCTGTAGAATTTCTCGAATATGCGTTCACGCAATTCAGCCGGAATACCGGGGCCATAATCTCTGATCTTGATAGACAGCTGGCTTTGGTCATTGACGGAAGAGGTGAGGTCGACGCGAAGATTTTCGCTGTGGCCGTATTTGATCGCATTATCCAGCAGGCTGTGAAGTATGTTGGTCAGGTGTAGGGGGTCGGCATAGGCGCGCAAGCCCACTTTAGGGAGCTCGTAGTGAAATACCCCGCCTCGTTCTTCCATCCGTATCTGCGTAGCAGAAACCAGCGGCTGCAAAAGCCCATTCAAATCGACTACTTCTCTTTTGAGTTCGAAGTTGCCTTCCTCTATGCGAGCTATTTGCAAGACCTTTTCGACTTGATTATTGAGCCGTTCGTACTGCTCGTAGATGATATCGGCGTAGCGTTTTAGCCTGGGGTTGGTACCCACTTGCTCATCGCGTTGAAAGACATTAGCAGCAATGCGAATGGTCGACAGCGGCGTCTTGAACTCGTGGGTCATATTATTGATGAAGTCCTTTTGAAGCTCAGAAGACCGCTTCTGTCGCATCATGACCGACATGGCGTAGACAAAGAAGGCCAGTACCAATAGCAGTAGCGCACTCAGGAAAACGACCAGTTGCATCTCTCCCCAAATGTGGTTGCTGCGCGTCGGAAACTTCACGCCGAAGTAATAGGTGAAATCTTCTTCTGGTGGAAGTTGGGTTTCGGCTTCGTCTATAGTTGGCGTTTGCTCGTCTGGGGCATAGGTGCAGTAGCCGCCGTAGACCATGTCTTCGGTGTAGCAATCGAATATGGCATATTCGAAGTCTAGATTGAGTTGTAGCCGGTCGAACTCTCGCCTGAGCAAATACTCCAGGGTTTCGGCTTCGATTTCACTTTCGGTGTTGACCACGAAGTAGTTGCTGCTCTGCTGGCGCACGATATCGCGCGGTGGCAACTCGCTGTGATTGATCGCAGCCAGTGCCTGGGCTACTTTATAGAGGGCCAGGTGTGTCTTTTTAGAAAAATCTTCTTCACCCTGGCTCCAGCTCATCGATATCCAGTAAGCTTGTGTACCGATGATGCCAGCCAGCACTATCAGGCCTAGAAAAAGCACCCACTTGAGCTTATTGCCTTGCATATCTACAAAGATGACGTTCGCAAACCGAGCAAACGATACTATTAACAACGTATTAACCGTACCTTTAAGCATATGAAAGCCGTCATTCCCGTAGCCGGCACGGGCAAACGTCTAAGGCCGCTTACCTACACGCAGCCCAAGCCGCTCATACCTGTAGCGGGCAAGCCTATTCTATCGTTTATCATCGATCAGTTAGTGGCAGAAGGCATAGACGAGTTTGTGTTCATCATCGGCTACCTGGGTGAAAAGATCAGAGACTGGGTCGAGAAGACTTACCCCGATTTAACGACCTACTTCGTTACACAAGACGAGCGCATCGGTTCGGCTCATGCCATCTGGCTCGGTCGTGCGCACTACCAAGATGCCGATGAGTTATTCATCTTTTTTGGTGATGCCATCATCGACGCCGATTTAAAGGCCTTCATCGACTCGCCCACCAGCGCACTAGGCGTCATGAAAGTAGAAGACCCGCGCAAATTTGGAGTCGTCGAGCTAGACGATGACGGTGAGGTCAAGCGATTGGTCGAAAAACCCAAGATACCTAAGTCGAATCTGGCTATGGTGGGCTGCTATAAGATCAATGAGGTCGGCCAATTCATTAAAGCCTGTAGCTACAATCTCGATAACGAGATCAAAAGTATAGGCGAATATCCACTGACCGACGTACTGCAACGCATGCACGAATGGGGAACTCAGCTTTCCACCATCAAGGTCGATAATTGGTTTGATTGCGGGCGTCGCGAGATATTACTAGAGACCAACGCGACCTTTCTGGAACGGCCCGGTTTTGCGACGGAAGACCCACCGGCCTTTTACAACAGCATCATCATACACCCCGTACATATCGGGCCGGGCTGCACCATCTCCAACAGCATAGTGGGACCGCATGTCACCATTGGGGCCAATACGCGCATTGAAGACGCCATCATCAGAGATGGTATCATTGGCGAGTACGCGGCCATCGAAGATATCATACTTTGTAAGTCGGTGGTGGGCAGCGACACCCGCATACGCGGCAACCAGCAAAGCCTGAACATTGGCGATAATACGGAGATCGATCTAGGGGTATGATCTGGTTGGGGGTGGTTTTTTGTTTGGTGGCGGGGGTGCAGGTGGTGTATTACTTTTTTGCTTATTCGAGGAAAACGCAGTTTTCCTCGAATAAGCAAAAAGACATATCGATTATCGTTTGTGCGAGGAATGAGGCGGAGAATTTGAGGGCGCATATTCCGCTTTGGCTGGGGCAAAGTGTGTTCGGGGCTCGTCGGCCGACGAGGGAACCTCGGCGGACGACGACCACAGACTCCGAACTGATCATCGTAAACGACTACTCTACGGATGAGACGGCTGAGGTCGTAGGCAACTTCTGTGGGGCTGACTCACCTGTACGCTTGCTGAGACCGCCGGAGCCGACTCGGCCCGGTAAGAAGGATGCGCTGGCCTATGCCATCAGTCAGGCCCGCAACGCGTGTCTGCTACTAACCGATGCCGACTGCAGGCCTGCCAGCGACCGATGGGCGAAGCTGATGACCGCCCCGCTGCATGATGGTGCAGCGTTGGTCGTCGGCCACGGTGCTTATGACGCCTCGGGGGGTAGCTGGGTAGGTCGCTGGCAGGTATTTGCGGCAGAGCACCACGGACTGCAATATCGGACATTGACTAGCCTGGGTTGGACTAAGTTAGGCGTTGGTCGGAACCTGGCTTACACCAAAGACTTTTTCTATGCCCGCAACGGAATGGAGGCTCACACCCATTTGGCTGGTGGAGATGATGACTTGCTACTTCAGACGAGCCCAATGCCAGCTGTCGAGGGTGCTTCTGAACCAGGCGGAAGCTACCAGATGAAAAAAAAGACTGGAAGGCCCGCGGAAGTACAAAAAAACGATACCGTAGCAGTTATAGACCACCCTCATGCCTGGACTTTTTCTAAGCCTGCGTTTAGCTGGATGGAATATGCTGCTCGCAAGCATCGTCATTTTAGCGTTGGTAGACACTACACAACGCGTAGTCAGCTGATCTTGACGGGCTTAGCATTAAGCCATGGGTTGTTTTATTTGCTGGGGTTTTTGTTGCTATTTACTTCTTGGCGATGGTGGGCATTGGGAATCTATGCGCTACGTATGCTATTGGTTTGGCGAGCTCATACTAAGCGGTCGGCTATGCTTCCGATTTACGATGCTTTGCTATGCTTTTATTTGGTCTGGCAGGTGATTGTTACGGTGTTGGCCAGGCCTAGGCAGATGTGGGAGGAGAGACAGCCTTTGAAGCGGCAAACCCAGCTCGAGTAAAATGAATATCATATATTGACACCCTAAATAACTCCAATCTATCATGAAGAGACTTTTGATTTTTTCTGCTTTGCTGGTGGCTTTCGTTGGCCAGATGCAAGCACTAACCATCATCGAACAAGACCTGGAAAAGGCGCAGATGGCCGCCGAAGCAGAGGGCAAACTACTACTCATCGATTTTTATACGACTTGGTGTGGCCCTTGCCGCATGTTTAGTGCTGAGGTTAAAGGCAACGAAGAATTTGCCGAAGCCATCAGCGAAAACTTCGTCATGCTGAAGTACGATGCCGAAAACGATAACCACGGCCTTACGGCCAAGTACCATGTGCGCAGCTATCCAACCTTTGCCATATTGACGGCCAGTATGCAGCTGGTGCATAAGACCATGGGATATGGGGATACCGACGGCTATCTGGAATTTTTGGACGAGGGCAAGGCAATGGCCGACGAGGGCAAGTATATTCCTGGTGTGAGCCAGAAAATCGACATGGACTTTCCGGAGGTCTATACGAATACCCTAACTGATCGCCAGCAGCCCGATCAAGAAGCCGTAGCTGCATACTGGGCAGAGGCTGAGGACCGTATGGGCGAAGTACCTTTTGCCCTTATCAGCGTAGGGATGCACACGGAAGAAGTGCTGGAATATTACATAGAGAATCTGGGCGCTTATCGCGAGCTCTATGGCGATATGGATGCCAATGCCGTGGTAGAACGCATAGCTATGAATGATCTTTTTGAGGCTATGCGCGCTAAAGATGCCGATGCTTGGGAGGCTGCCAAAGAAAAGACTATAGATATGATGGGCGAAGAGGCAAGCAGCGGGCTAATCGATTGGCTGGAGCCCCAGTGGCTGGCAGCCCAAGGCGACTGGGTAGCCTTTGCCGACTATACGGATAAGCTCATTGCAGATGACGCTAAAAATTACAACCTGGTCAATCAGATGAGCTGGCAGATATACGAGGAATGCGACGATCAGGCTGTTATTCTACGTGCCATCGAGTGGATGAAACCCGCTATCGAGAATGATCCCGACTTCATGAAGCTGGATACTTATGCGTGGTTGTTTTACAAGAACGGCCAGTACGAAAAGGCTAAGACATACATCGAGCAGGCCATAGCTGCGGGGCACGAAGAAGGCCAGGATGTAACGGAGAGTGAGAAGATGCTGCCCATGCTGGAAGAGAAGAATTAAAATGCATTGATCTATCTTTTGCGCAGCAAAAGATAGATCAACGGTCCTACAAGGGGTATCATCATTACCCAAAATATAGCGCCATCGCTTTCGCCCCTGGCGCGCCGCTCTTGCAAATCGCGGCGCGCCAGGCGTGCGATAGGCAGGTATATCAGGCCTGCTAATATGAATAGGAGTACGATACCGACAAGCTGCATAAATTTTTTTCTTTTGTAGTTAACAGTTCGCGAGGGCTTCTGTTATAGGGGAAAATTCACAACGAATGACTACTCTACAAGCGGGCGATGCCGCCCCCGACTTCAGTGGCGCTATAAGCGAGGAAGAAACAGTAGCCTTGGCCGATTTTGCCGGCAAGAAACTGGTGCTTTTCTTTTACCCCAAAGACGATACACCCGGCTGCACGGCCGAGGCTTGCAATCTGCGCGACCACTACAGCGAGCTGAAGGATCAGGGCTATGAGCTACTGGGCGTAAGCCCCGACAGTCTGAAAAAACACGCCAAATTCAAGGATAAATACGATCTGCCCTTCCCGCTGATCTCCGACGAGGATCACAGCGTAATGAATGCTTTTGGCGTGTGGGGCCGCAAGAAATTTATGGGCCGCGAATATGACGGCGTGCATCGCACGACTTTTGTAATTAGGGAAGATGGTAAGATCGAGCAGGTCATCACTAAGGTCAAAACCAAAGATCACGCCGCTCAAATATTGCAGCCTGCCTAGATGTTTTTTAAAGGTGTAGGTATAGGTCTGGGGCTAGCCTTGCTGGTTGGTCCACTCATCGTCTTGTTGCTTCAGCTGGCTTTACGCGAGGGTCAACAAGCCGCATGGTTGGCGGGCATCGGCATCTGGGTTAGCGACTTGATGTATGTGGTACTGGCACATTTTGGGACCGATCAGTTGCTGGCGGCTATCGATTGGCCAGGTTTTGAGCCGACAATCGGAATTGTGGGTGGGCTGATCTTGATCGGGGTAGGGGTGAAGCTATATCGCTCTGACCGCAAGTGGGAAATGGACTTCCGCAGGTCGGATGAACCCTGGCAAAAGCGAAATACCTCTTTAGCCTCCGCATTCTGGAAGGGCTTCGCCATCAACACCTTCAATCCGTTCCCCGTCATCTTTTGGTCTACCGTAGCCCTTACGCTCGTACACGACGAAGGCTTGAGCGGTGGTCAAGCATTTGCCCTTTATGCGGGCATTCTCTCTACGATCGTCATTTCTGATAGTGCTAAAATCTGGAGTGCTAAGTGGCTGCGTCAGAAAATGGCTAGTGGCTGGCTGAGTAAGGTCGGGCAAGTTGGCGGGGCTATGCTGGTGGTTTTTGGGATGGTATTGATTGTGCGGGTGTGGTTACCATGGCATTTTCAAGTCAACTAACTTGATTTTTATGCGTTTTTCAAGTTAAATGACTTGAAAATGGAGTCGCTTTTTATTAGAAGTAATGCACTCAAAGGCAGGACGAGCCTGGCCCACATCCGCTCTACTTATCATCATATTGACTGGCAGGGTAATTTGACAGCAGTCTTAGGTGCCCGAGGCGTAGGTAAAACAACTATTCTGTTGCAGCGATTAGTTCAGCTTGATTTGCCAGCACAAGAAGCACTTTACATAGACATGGGCGACCTCTATTTTCAAGAGAATCGGTTAATAGACTTTATCAGTGATTTTGTAGTTAGAGGAGGAAGATATCTACTAATAGATGAGGTTCACAGATACGGCTTCGGAACATGGGCACAAGAACTAAAACAAACTTATGACCTATACCACGGTAAGCTGAGCATAGTCTTTACCGGATCTTCTGCTATACGCATTCTACAACAGAAGGCAGACCTGAGTAGGCGGATGTTACAGTTTAGGTTGCCTGGACTTTCTTACAGAGAATATCTACTACTGGCACATGGAATCGAGCTAGAGACTTTTAGTCTCCCCGATATTTTAAAGCACCATCAGGAAATAGCCAATAAGTTACTTTCGACTTCAAATTTTAAGCCCTTACAGTATCTGGCAGACTATTGGCGAGAGGGGTATTACCCATTCTTTTTGAGTGATCAATCTGGCTACGTAAGCCGCGTAAATACGATGCTTCAGCTGGTTCTAGAAAGTGATTTACCTGCGATAGTAGAGTCAGGAAGAGTCGACTATCAAAAAATTGGTCGATTGCTCTTCGCAATAGCTTCATCTACGCCATTCAAACCGAATATCAGCAAGTTGAGTAGTCGACTGGGCATGGCCCGTGAGACAATACTAGAATATTTGGTACTACTGGAGCGAGCAGACTTAATTACTAATTTACAAGCGGAGTCAAAGGGGATCGCTGCGCTGGGTAAGCCAGATAAAATATTCCTGAACAATGGAAACTTACTATACGCCTTGGCACCAACTCAAGTCAGCATCGGTACGCTGAGAGAGACCTTCTTCCTAAACCAGCTGAGCTATCTAACCCATGAGGCTCATATCTTGCCTCCGGAAATTCGGTTGCCGGAAAAGGGTGATTTTGTATACCTAGACAAAGGAAAGCGCTATATATTCGAGATCGGTGGGCCTGAAAAAACCAGCAGACAAATTGGACAGGACGAAAATCATTTTATCGTAACCGACCGCGAGTCTACTGCATCCAAGCATAAAATACCCTTATGGCTCTTCGGGATGATGTACTAACCCACTTTCCCCCTACTCGAAATACGATAAAGTGAACAGCTCCCTCAATCTCGGTATGAGCGAATCGACAAGAACCGTAATAAAACCCCACAGGAAAAATAAAATCGTCACTAGCGCAAAAGAGGTCCGATACGAGCCAGAGGTAGTTTTCATAATTTAGACTTCCGCAGGTGGTGGCGTTCGCTCAAAAAGCGATTCCCCAACAAGCTCTAATTTGCAAGCTCAGTACACCTGGCATACACTCGCCAAATTACAAAAGCCTTCAAAACTTCTACGCGGTGATTCGAGCATACGATCTGTTGTTTTCCTTCTTCTTAGTATTCACTTGTTCTTCTTGTTTTCTTTTTCCACCTACCGACAAAACAGCCCTGATTATGGATATACACGCAAACTGGAAATTTCGGCAAGCCGACTCTAGTGAATGGCTGCCCGCCCAGGTACCCGGAGGCATTCACATGGACCTGCTTGACAACGGGCGTATCGAAGACCCTTTCTATGCCGATAACGAAATAGACCAAAGGTGGATAGAGGAAAAAGACTGGGTCTACGAAACTTCATTCGAGATCGACCAGAAAACCTTGAAAAATAAACAGATCGACCTGATATTGGAGGGCCTAGATACCTACGCTGATGTGAAACTCAATGGCAAGTCGATACTTAGCGCAGACAATATGTTTCGGTCTTGGTCGGTACCAGTGAAGTCGCTACTTGTAGAAGGAGAAAATACCCTTGAAATATCTTTCGAGTCACCCATCAACCGGAATAGGCCAGTTTTAGAAGCATATCCCCATGAGCTGCCTTCGGGTAACGAGCCGGAAAACATCGCGCTGAAGGTGGGCTCATTTACGCGCAAGGCTGGTTATCAGTTTGGCTGGGATTGGGGACCGCGATTCGTAGGTGTAGGTATCTGGCGGCCAATTCGACTATCGGCCTGGAATGGGGGGCAAATCGAAAATGTATTCACACAGACGAAGTCCATCGAAAGCGACTCTGCCGAGCTATTGACTCAAGTAGAGCTGCTTATAGCCGAAGCAGGCAACTATAAAATTCATATCGACGATATAACCATAGAGCAAGAACTCGATTCGGGCAGGCATACCATAGCGCATGTGTTTAAGATCGAAAATCCAAAACTATGGTGGTGTTCAGGACTAGGTGACCCATATTTATATGAAATGGAAGTCACTTTGCAGTCTAAAAATAAAATATTCGATAAGCAGAAATCAAAATACGGCATCAGAACTATAGAGTTGATCAATGAGCCGGATTCTATTGGCACTTCATTCTTCTTCAAACTAAATGGTGAGCCTGTATTTATGAAAGGGGCGAATTACATTCCTCAAGATATGTTTTTGTCGAGAGTAAAAGATGAGCAGTATGTAGATTTAATACAGTCGGCCAAGGAAGCCAATATGAATATGATTCGCGTTTGGGGTGGCGGCATTTATGAAGAGGATATTTTTTACGACATCTGCGACAGTTTGGGTATTTTGGTCTGGCAAGATTTTATGTTTGCTTGTAGCCTATATCCGAATTTACCCGATTTTCATCAAACGGTAAAAGAAGAAGTTCGAGAAAACATTGTTCGATTGCGCAGCCATCCGAGTATCGCGATTTGGTGCGGTAATAATGAAGTGCTGGATGCTTGGGAAAACTGGGGCTGGCAGGACCGTTTCGGGTATACAGAAAAAGACTCTGTAGATATATGGGATAATTATGTGCAGACCTTCCAAGAAATGATTCCCGATCAGCTTGCCGAGCTCGATAGTTCCAGACCTTATACCCATACCTCGCCCCTCAAACATTGGGGTGCAGCAGATAATTACAATCACGGCACCATGCATTATTGGGGGGTATGGCACGGTCGACATACCTTCGAGGAGTTTGCTGAGAACATCGGCCGCTTTAACACCGAATATGGTTTTCAGTCCTTCCCAAATTATGAGGTACTTCAAAACGTAATTCCTGCGGATCAGATGAGTTTGGAATCCGATATTATGAGAATTCGTCAAAAAAGCTATATCGGCAACGGATTGATACTTGAGCATGTCGAACAATACTTTGATACGCCTAACTCATTTGAAGAATTTATTGCTTTGAGTCAAGAGACGCAGGCGCTAGGTATGCAGATGGCTGTGAGAAGTCATATGGACGATTACCCCAGGTGTATGGGCACCCTATTTTGGCAACTCAACGACTGCTGGCCCGGCCCAAGTTGGAGTGTGATCGACTACTACGGCAATCGAAAGGCCGCCTATGATGCCATAAAGCAAGAATATGCGAGAGAGCTTGACGGAGACGCTGAGATTGGAAAAAACATTAAAGATTGAATGCCATCAATTGGGGCGTTATCTGTAAATATTATATAAATTAGATTATATGCATCATATAGACCAAGCTCCATTTTTTACTCAGATCCAAAATAGCAAGCGCATACTTCTAGCCGGCGCAGGCGGAGGCTTTGATATTTATTCGGGCATTCCGATTTACAAGAGGCTGGTAAATATGGGGAAGCAAGTAGTTTTGGCCAACTTTTCGTTCACACTCCTCGAAGAGACCACAACCAAAGAGGTATATCCGAATTGTCATATCGTAAAATCAGGAGATTCTGACTATTCTGGTAGAGGGTACTTTCCTGAAAAAATTCTCTATTCTTTTCTTGTAACTCAAGGAATCGAAACAGAAATTTATGGACTAAGAAGGTTGGGTGTAAAACCGACTACGAGTTCTTACCGCTACCTTGTCAAGAAGCACAATATAGATACCTTAGTGTTGGTAGATGGAGGGACAGATAGCTTTATGTTTGGTGATGAGGAAGGATTAGGGACCCCACAAGAAGACGTCTGCTCCATGATATCAGCTTTTAGATCAGGGGCCAAAAAGCAATTCTTAATCAGTCTTGGTTTTGGCGTTGATCACTTCCACGGGGTGTCTCATTATCGATTTCTGGAGAATGTGGCTGAATTAATGAAAAACGAAGGCTTTCTGGGTGTCATTCAATTACTTCCGCAAATGGAAGAGTCGCGACTGTTTCAGGAATTAGTTGACTATGCCAATTCTCGCATGAAAGGAAAAGAAAGTATAGTGGCAAATTCTGTTTTATCTGCTATTCAAGGAGAATATGGAGATGTGCATCGAACTAATCGCACTGAGGGAAGCGAGCTATGGATAAACCCACTAATGGCCATGTACTGGGCCTTTGACTTGCGGAAAGTCGTGAAGAATATTAAATATTACGACTATGTAAAAGATAGTAAAAGCATAGGTGACATAAATACTGGCATCAGTGCTTACAGAAGGCAGGTTGATACGTTTAGAGAAAAGAGGCAAATTCCGATTTAACCTTCCCAATAATTCTTTGATTGATGAAAATTATCGATAGCAATATTGATATTCTAGATTATAATTTCACAGATAAAAGCGTGAAGCCATACTTCAAATACAGCTTTTTGCAATTCTTTCTTTTATCAGTGCCTGTAGGGTTTTTATTTCAAATTGAAGCCATTCATGCTGAAATAACAGTAAGAAATGCTTGGAAAAACGGGCATCTAATTTGTTTTTACTCGGCTTACTATTACAAACCATTTGTAGAAGCTTTGTTCTGCATTGGCATCGCCATTACACTATTTGCCTTTTGGCGAAACAATAGAACACTACCAATCAATGGCGTAGACACCTTTAGGCTTTTTGTTCCTTGGATACTACTTTTTTGTCACATTTTATTGGGATGGTGGTTATGATGATTTTTTGTCTTCATATTTTAAATCCTTCTAAGCGAATTGTTAATTTTGCAATTATTTTAACAATATTCCTTTTCGTAGGCTGCACAGACCAGCAAGCAACTGACAACTCCTCCTTAATTCATCGAATAGATAAAATACCCGTCCATGAAATACTAGCCGAAATAGAATTAGATTCCCTTGGTCAGTATGGCGATACCCTACAAATAGTAAAAACTAAAAAATGGGCAAGAGGTAAAGTCGCTTACGAAGTGCGCGAGAATAGACGCAAAGGTTTAGTCTTTCTGAGCAAGTCTTACTTCTCAGAAATCAGCGGAGATAAGTTTTATGCAGAAGTAAACGCGCCCGCAATAAGCACTAGAAATATTTTCGAGGCTAATAGAAACACCCGTGGACAAATTGAATCTGCAAAACAAATATTTATCGAAGATTCAGGTTCTCCAGATACCGTGCATATAAAATACGATTATTACTACAGCAGCAACAATCAGTTGCAAATGACGCAAGTGACCGCTGTTGATGATGAGTCGCCTATCATAACAGATGTCTATTACAACCAAGATGAGCTCGCAGTCAGATCGGTTCAGTATTCGCTCACAGACACAATTGAAACAAAAGTTTACGACTATCGCTCAGGTCCCCTCCAACGATTAGGTGTAACTGATTTCAATGAAATGGAGTACAGCGAGATATTTTATAATGCTTTGGAACAAGTAGATAGTATCAAAGTATATGATATATATAAACCGTCAATGAAGCTTCTCCGTACAACCATGAACGAGTACGATCAAGGTGGAGGTATTATATCTCGCACTCGAATTAATCACAAATCAAACACAATGGTTAAGAGCCTATTTGTTCGGCTCAATCAATAATCGCACTTTCTACAAAATCTTGAAATACCTGCCTCAGACCCAACTGCCGATAAGGAGAAAGCTGAATCATCATGACATAAGCTATGTCGTGCTGGGTATCGATTTTGAAATAGGTGCCTACCGCACCGCCCCAACCAAACACGGGTTCGAGTTCGCCATCTTCATTTCCTCTAATGGCAAAGCCGAGTCCGAAGCTCGCTTCTCCTGGTGGCAGCCTTATGCGATCTTGAAAAACCCTGACTTCATGGAGGTGGTCTTGGAGCATGAGGTCAACCGTTTCGCCATCCAGAATTCGATGCCCATTTAGGGAACCTTTATTAAGGATCATTTGGCAAAACTTTAGATAGTCGAGTGTAGTAGAAACAAGCCCGCCACCACCGTTGAAGAGTGTCACTTCTTGAACATAGCGATTATCATTTTGCGCCTCAGCAATAGTAAGGCCATTCTCTTCCGACCATTGATAGCCTACCGTAAAACGATCCACCTTTTCGGTCGGAAGCTGGAAGTGGGTATCGTGCATGCCAAGAGGCTCCAGTACATGCCCATAGAGGTAATCTTTCAGGCTTTGACCAGAGAGTACCTCTATAAGCCTGCCGCAAATATTGGTGGAGAGTCCATACTGCCAATCGGAGCCGGGCTCGAATTGTAGGGGTAGTGTGCTGAGCTTATCGACAAACTCTTCGTTGGTGGCAGAAGCGTTTAAGTCTGCCTCGGCATACAGGCGATTGAGACCCTCGAATGGCGTTCTGCCATAGCTGAAGCCGGATGTATGTCTCAGTAAATCGATGATTTGTATGGGTTCTGAAGCCGCAACGAGAGCAGAATCAGAATAAACCTTCATCTCGCGAAATTCAGGCAGGTAAATATGCAGGGGGGCTTCTAAGTCAAGCTTGCCAGCTTCGTAGAGCTGCATCAGTCCAACCGAAACGATGGGTTTGGTCATGGAAAAGATTCTGAAGATATTCTGTTCGTCCAGGGCTTTTCCCTCTGCTATATTGGCATACCCATAGCTGTCGAAATGGGCTAACTGCCCTTTTCGAATGATCGCTGTTTGTATTCCCGCTAACTGCCCGCTGTCTACTAGCCTGTGCATGTAGCTATCCATACGGTGAAGACTATATGTAGAAAGGCCGACGCTTTCAGCTTGGACAGTTTGGTTGGCCTTGGCCTGCTCTGGCGCGGGCATGTTGCAAGCGCAATAGAAAAGAAGTAAGAGGGCGAGTAGTTTTAATATTTGGGGCATTGTGAATAAGTATGGTTTAATGTTAAATATATCTCAGTTAGCTTATATTTGATTTTAACCTTCCAAAAGCAATCTGTTTCGCTAATGAAAATCAAAAAGTCAACCGCTTCAGAGATTATCGAGCAGCTGGATGCCATTATTGAAAAGATGAATACGGAAGAAGAGCGGCTCAAACCCCAACTCGACTTGGTAACTGAGTCATGCAAGCTGAGTGCCCAGAATTTGGTCCACTACATGGCTTTTCGGAGCTTTGATGTGCGCCGGATGCAAAAGCAGCTGAGGAATTTGGGTTTGACTCGATTTGCCAATGCGCAGGCACACATCAAAGCCAGCGCACTCAACATTCGCTATCTGCTCGGACTGACTTTGGCTAAACGTGAGCACGATGCGCTACGCAGACAGTGGTCGATCAAGAAAGGGAAGAAACTGCTGAACCGCAACACTAAAAACCTCCTCGGCTATCGCTCCAAGGGTAGGCGGGTGCGCATTATGGTTACCCAGCCAACGGAGTCTGCGCACCATTATGAGCTAGTCAAGAGTATGGTTGAAAATGGCATGAACTGTGCCCGAATCAACTGCGCGCATGACTCGCCAGACATATGGAGCAAAATGATCGATAACATTCGCAGGGCTTCAAAAGAATACGACCGGGCAATCAAAATATCTATGGATCTGGCTGGACCTAAGATCAGAACGGGACTCATCGAGCCAGGACCTAAGGTAGTGCGATACAAACCGACTAAAAATGCATTGGGCGAAGCTACAGAAGCTGTGAACATCTTGCTGGTACCTGAATCGGAATTTGTAGGAGCGGTTGGTACCTTGCCATTCCAGTCAGACAATTGGAAAAAGCTGGAGGTTGGCGACATACTTACCTTCAGAGATGCACGAAACAAAAAGCGGTCACTTCATATCGAGTCGGTGGATGAGCAAGGCATAGCCACCCATGCCTGGAAGACGGTTTACTTTGTACCTGACCTCATACTTCAGTCTTCGCTGAATAAATCGCTTCAACTAAAGATTGGCGACATACCAGCTACGGAGCAGGCTATCGTATTGAAAGCGGGTGATGTGTTGAGCATACCGAAAAATGAAATTTTAGGTAGCAATGCGCAAACAGACGAATCTGGGCAAATGCTCCGACCTGCGGAAGTCTCTTGTCAAATGCCACAAGTTTTTGAATACATTCAGACTGGCGACCGTATATTTTTTGACGATGGAAAAATTGCGGGTATTATTAAAGAAATAAATGAGGATGTATTTTTAGTAGATATTACTCAAACCCGAGAAAATGGGTCTAAATTGAGGGCTTACAAAGGCATTAATTTTCCGGATTCCAAGTTAGGCTTTTCGGGTCTGACAGAAAAAGATAAACGCGATTTAGAATTTGTGACCAAGCATGCCGATATCGTCAATTTCTCATTCGTAAACAGACCAGAGGATGTTGCGGAATTATACGAAGAGCTAAGTAGACTCGGCGTTTGCGATAAAATTGGGGTAATATTTAAAATAGAAACCCGACTAGGCTTTGACAATTTACTGCCTATTTTGTTGAAGGCAATGAAATTTAATAATATCGGCATTATGATTGCGCGCGGCGACCTAGCCATTGAAGTGGGCTGGGATAATATCGGCCAAATTCAACAAGATATGCTGTCGATTTGTAGTGCGGCACATGTACCTGTGGTTTGGGCCACCCAAGTACTAGAAATTCTGGCCAAAACGGGCTTGCCTTCCCGATCCGAAATTACGGATGCGACTACGGCCTTACGGGCAGAGTGTGTCATGCTCAATAAGGGGCCTTATATACACGAGGCCATCGGGCTGTTGAATACCATACTCTCGAAAACCGAGTCTAGTCAAAGCAAAGACGAGGCTTTACTCCCTAGGATGAAAGTGGAAATTAATTAATCCAGTGACCCTCGGTCTTAAATTAATTTTTCAGAAAAGGACATAGTATGCTTAATCCCCTATATCAAAGGCTACAATCGCACCGTCCTTAGAACCCTGTTCACTACTAATCAACCGATCGTTAATTGTAAAATTTCCAGTATAGGGGCAGTCTACATACACCCGGTCTCCACTGACGGCTATTTCCCCGAATCGCGCATCGTCGCTTAGAGGCAGTTGCATTAGGGTATTTAATTGGCCATCTTGGGTGTAGCTTACTAATATGGGACAGTTACTGCCCGCACAATTGGATACACTTCGCGAGCTAACCGAATTTTCCGGAAATTCTACCGAGCCCGATGTGCTCATCCCAAACCAAACTCGGTCTTGCTCATCGATGCCCAACTCGGCACCGAGTAAGTTTTGTGCAGACGCGATATGCCGTAGCCAAATAGATTCTCCATTTTCATCGATTTTCCAGAGATATAAATCTCGGCTACCAGAATTAGAATTCAACACTTGCCCGTCGAAGGGTACGGTATTTGCAAATTGTCCGGCCAAATAAAGTGAGTTATCAGACGTATTAATTAATCCTTTGCATATTTCATCTCCCGTTCCGCCGTAAGTTTTCGACCAGCGGAAGTCCCCATCCACAGAAAAGCTGACCAGGTAGGCATCTATATTGCCGTAAATAGGAAAATCTATTTGCTGCCCGTCTACGATCAAATGATTTTCTCCGCTATAATCGCCACCTAAATAGACCCGGCCTAATTCGTCTACTTCGATCGCCTTTGCGCGGGCGGCCCCAGCACCCTGAATCGCCCTGATCCAGTTAGTTTCGCCGTCTGGGCTTAATGAAAGAACATAAGCGTCTTGAAACGCAGTGGCGGGTATCGACTCAAAATCACCCTTTGAGCCAGCTCCGACGATAATTTCATTTTGAGGACCAATTTCTACCTCATTCCCGCCATCTTCGGCCGTGCTCCCGAATTTTTTAGCCCATATCACATCGCCTTCCGGGCTCATTTTTAAAACCACCATATCCAGACTTCCTTGGGCGCTTAAATTAATACCTCCGAAATCTACCGTTTGACCGAAATATCCGCTTAAAATTAAATTTCCATCGAGGTCGATATCAGCATCGAAAATATTATCCTCACTTGCGCTTCCAAAGTGACGGACCCATTCCAATTCACCAGTGCGGTTGTATTTTACGACCATAATATCGGCACGACCGCGGCTCACCAGCGGCTCCTCGTGGCCCTCGATAGTTAAGGTCTGCTCGAATTTTCCACTAATATATACGTTGCCTGTGCCGTCTGTGGCCACGGCATCTATCTCGTCTTCCTCACTCGGCCCATTGATTGTGCGCGCCCAAGCCCAGGGTGTTTCATGGGTTGGCATTTCGGGTTCGCCGCCCGGTACTTGCATCGTTTCTTCCTCATCTTGGCAAGCGGACCAAAAAAGAGAAAAAATAAATAGGCCTACCAGGCAACGCCATTTACTGATTGACATCATGTATCTAATTTCGTATCCGATTTATTCTTTGATGGGACTTCCGCAGGTAGGTTGCTTCCACGAGATAGATTTTTCAGGTATTTCAAGCAAGTTTTTATGCGATGTTTACTTTTTCTACTCATCCTGCCCCTATCTATACTATCAGCTCAGAACTTCAACTTTACGGTCAATGAGGGTCACGGCTCGGGCACATATGCTGCTGGCGACACCGCCTACTTGTTCGCCCGGGCCATGGCAGATCTTGAAGTCTTTGAAGACTGGACCTTTTCTCCAGAGTCGCCCCAATTTGTAGCTGACTCCAGCGAATGGCGGGGGGCTTTTATCATGCCCGAAAATGATCTAGTTGCTACGGCTAACTGGCCTTTACTTCTTTCCTTGGCACCCAGTCAACTCGGTCAGGTACGCAATCAGCTGTCGATATTTTATGGGGAGCACAATTTCTTCGCCAATCACAACCAGCGTACTATTCAGTTTTTCAACGAAGCTTGCTCTACGACTTCCGTGCGCGAAGCCGGGCACGCTAGCTGGAAACCCCTGAGTTTCTATCCTAACCCGGCTGTGGATCGAGTCTTCCTCCCTGACATTACTTCTCCATTTGATTGGTCCATATACGATCTCAATGGCCAGCTGCTCCTTCAAGAACAAGGGTGGTCTGGCCATCAAATCCCCTTGCCCCAAATGCCGGGTATATATCTACTACAGGTATTTTCGGGTGGACGGCAGCTGGTCTCGAGGGTGGTGAAGTTTTAGGAGAGTGTACGTGCTGATTTATATTTCAGCTTAAATCTGTAATTTGTATGATGAACTGACTTGTCATATTGTCATTAACATGTTTCTACGGCTTTCCGTAATTTTTGTTTTCATCTGTTGGAGTTGTCAAAAGACGACTCGTGAAGTAGAAAATGTATCAAATACTGTAGAAACCACCAAGATGTGTTCACTTTCAGGTGCAGACATAATGCGACTTAGTGACGCAACTTATCAGAAAAGTTTTTTTGCCCAGCTAGATTCCGTAAAATCATGGCAATATCCCGAAGGAATTACTGAAGACCATCAGTCGGTCGATATCTGGCCTGAAATGCTAAATAGCTTTTTGGGTGATTTAAACCCTGACTCATTAATCAAGAGCCAATCTTATCAAAAAGAATATGACTTTGGTATGGCTCCCGAAGGATTCACAGATCCAGCGACATGTACAGATCGAATTGAAATCTCTTTTGATCAAAAAAGCTGTTCCTTTAGAATGGAAATACACCACTCATTTCTGGTTCAACCAAACTGGTGTACGGAGCATGTGGTAATTTATGCTTTTGAGATTACAGATATGGGTGTTGTCAATTTTTACAGGAATGAGGCAGGGTGAATAATGAAGTTTTCTAGATTAATACTTGTCCTGTCCGTAATCCTTTTTGTGATTGTCAATACCAGAGGATATTATGAAATATGCATCGGCATTTTTAATCTGCCGCTCTTCGTATTTCTATTGTTGCTTTTTGTTGTCCTATCTATTCTTTGCTTCTTTCAGATTACTTTCATCGTAGGAGAGCGATTCAGCATAAAAGAGAGAATATTCAATACGAGCATTGCAGGGCTGTGCTTATTGACATGTTTATATTGGCCACTTGGCTTCATTGATTATAGCCCAGTACCAGGAGAGTCACTTTTAATCGCATCGTGGGAAGGAGCGGCAAACTGTACAACCACTTTTGAGCTCAAATCGGAGAATCGATTTATTGAATGGGGTTATTGCTTTTTTGGTGCAAAAGAGTTCCATGGGGATTTCATCATAGAGAATGACACCCTTTTCTTTCAAAACGTCCAAACGTGTTGGGATGAACCTTACTTTGAGTTTGCTATCCTGGAGAAGGAACCAAATAGCGGAAGAGAGATGTTGGTTAGATACCTTGACCACAACGACACCAAAGGGGCAAAGCTAGAGGTTGCAAAAAACGAATGGGAAAAGGGAATGAAATAACCCGAAAATGATCAAAGAGAAAGTACAAGCTTATCTCAGTGAGCTTGAAGAAAAAAACGACATTCAAATCCTTTACGCTTGCGAGTCAGGTTCTCGCGCGTGGGGTTTTCCATCTCCCGATAGCGACTTTGATATCCGTTTTCTTTATGTCCATCATCCAGATTGGTACTTGTCGATCAATGACAAGCAAGATAACTTACAGCTGATGCTCGAAGATGGTGACATCGATATGTCTGGCTGGGAGTTGCGTAAAGCCCTACGACTGCTCAAACGGTCAAATATGGCCCTGATGGAATGGATACATTCACCGGTTGTTTATCAGTATGACCCTTGCTTTTTAGACGATATTCAAAAAGCCAGTATTCGTTTTTATTCTCGAATTACCGCTATTCATCATTATTTGAGCATGAGTAGAAAAATCGCTGCTGAACTCTTTGAGAGTGAAAGCTTCAAGCTAAAGCGCTTTCTCTACGCCCTGCGCGCGGCAACTCTTTGCCGTTGGATTGTTGAAAGAGGCGATCTACCACCCGTTGAATTTAAAGGCGCCTATCAAAACCTTGGTCTTACGGATGAAATCATTAGCCCAATAGACAAATTAATAAGTCTGAAGGCCACTAAATCCGAATCGTATTTCCATTCTGGTGAGCGGTCTCTCATCGACTTTATCTCAGATTGTATAGATATCGCAGATCACAGCGCTAAAGCCCTGCCATCGTCAAAAGGAGATGTTGAAGTACTCGATAAAACGCTAAGAAAGTATATTCGTCTTTATGACCATCGATGATCTCAGAGATAATGGCCACATCCTACTGGAGTGTATCAGTGGAAGCCAAGCCTATGGTTTAGAAACCCCTACATCCGATGTCGATCTAAAAGGTGTCTTTTTGCTACCTAAGAATCGTTTCTATGGCCTTGACTATGTCAAGCAAGTTGCCAACCCATCGAACGATATCGTCTTTTATGAGTTAGGGCGTTTTATGGAATTGCTTAGTGTGAACAATCCTAACATACTAGAATTGCTAAACACACCTGAGCAAAGTGTCATATATAAAAATCCTATTCTCAATCAGATCGACAGCCGTAAAATAATTTCAAAAAAGTGCAAAGACAGCTTTGGAAAATTTGCGATTTCTCAAATTAAAAAAGCCAAGGGCTTAAACAAGAAAATTGTTAATCCAGTAGGGAAGGATAGAAAATCTCCACTCGACTTTTGCTATGTGAACCACCAGTCTGGGTCTATACCCCTCATGTCATTCCTGACCAATAAAGGATGGGAGCAGGAAAATTGTGGGCTGATCAATATTCCTTACATGCAGAATATATACGGCTTGTATCACAGCGAATCGATCCGATACGCAGGAATAGTGAAAAGCGATAAATCAAATGAACTAAGCCTGAGCTCTATCCCAAGAGGAGAGCCACAGAAAGCACTGCTATACTTCAATAAAAACGGCTACTCAAAATACTGCAAAGACTACAGGCAATACTGGGAGTGGGTAGACAATAGAAATGAAGATCGCTACCAGCATACCCAAAGCCACGGCAAAAATTACGACTCAAAGAACATGATGCATACCTTTCGGTTGCTGAATATGGCTATTGAAATAGCGCGTGAGCAGACCATAAAGGTCTTCCGAAATGATCGCGAATTTCTGATGGAGATACGCTCAGGGAGGTTTGAGTACGATGAATTACTAAAACTAGCTAACCAAAAGCAGCGAGAGATAGAAGCAGCTTTTGAAAAATCAGATTTACCTGAAGTGCCTGATGTTCAATATATTAACGAGATTACCTATCTGCTTCGTGAAACGCTTTATAAATAGCGAAGAAGTAGACCCCAGACTATAGCTCAATTCCCCCCACCATGATCAAACAACTCTATCGCTTCCTCAACCCTAAGTTTCAAAACCTATCGCTCGAGTACAAGGTAGATTTTAAGCCGAGGTACGGGCACGGTAAGCCGCCGCACAAAGACTTGTATGACATCATCGATGCCAATCGCGATCATTATAAAACCTACATCCAGAAAGCACTATCATACAAGGAAAATATCTGGACTATACAGGATTTTAGCAAAGAGACAAATCCTAAAAACCCAGCCTGGAACAACGGCTTCTTGCCCGGACTCGACATCATCGGCATCTATACCCTGATCGCTGACTCCAAGCCTAAAAAATACATAGAGATCGGGTCTGGCAACTCTACTAAAGTCGCTTATAAAGCCAAAAAAGAACAAAACCTAGACACGCAGATCATCTCCATAGACCCCATGCCCCGCGCAGAGATCGATGATCTCGCCGACAAAGTCATCCGGCAACCTTTTGAGAATATCGACTTCGACATCATAGGAGAGCTGAAAGAAAACGATATTCTTTTCGTCGACAACTCGCATCGTATTTTACCCAATTCCGACTCGACGGTATTTTTTCTCGAAATACTGCCGCGCTTGAAAAAGGGGGTAATCGTACATATTCACGATATTTATTTACCCTATGATTATCCGCAATTTATGTGCGATCGATTCTATTCAGAGCAGTACGGTTTGGCCATGTATTTACTCGCAAACCCTAAAAAATATCAGACTATTCTACCCAACTATTTCATCTTCGAAGACAAAGAGCTTTCAGATATGATTGCCCCAATCTGGGAACATAAAAATCTGACAGGGGTGGAAAAGCACGGTGGGTCTTACTGGTTAAAAATTGCGCTATAGCCTCATTTTCTCAAAACCCCAATCATACCCATCCAAACCTACAATTCCGCTAGATAGCAAATCAATGCAGGCGGAAACATCTGCCTTATTCACCATTTCGGTACTCTGGTGCATATGCCTCAAAGGGATAGAAATTGCACCGGCTATACTTCCCTTCTTACCATATCGCTGTACCCCGGCTGTGTCTGTGCCCCCGGCAGGAAGCAATTCTAACTGAAAGGGAATCTTCTGCTCGGTAGCCGTATGCTTCAAATAATTAACCATTCGATAATCGCTGATCACACTACCGTCCATCACTTTAATGGCTGCCCCATTTCCGAGTCTGGTAACGGCCTCGTGCGCCTGCGAACCTGGTACATCATAGGCAATGGTCACGTCAAGTCCAAAACCAAAATCGGGATTTATTTTATGCGCGCTACTTATGGCTCCACGCAGACCGACTTCTTCTTGTACCGTAAATACGGCATAAAGGTCATAAGGCAATTTTACGTCCTTTAATTTGCGTAAGGTTTCAATCAGAATATAAACGGAAATCCGATTGTCTAGCGATTTACTATTTATGCAATCACCGACCTCGATCATTTCACGCTCGCGCGTTATCGGGTCGCCGATGGAAACATACTTCGCAAGTCTATCCTTACCCATCCCCATATCGATGAAGTACTCAGTAATAGGTACAGCTTTCGACCGTTCTTCCGGCTTCATGATGTGTATCGGCTTAGTTCCCATTACGCCTACGAGATCTTTGGCGCCGTGTACAATTACGCGTTGAGCCGTAAGTGTTTTAGGGTCGAAACCACCGAGTGGTAAAAACCGTATAAACCCATCATCGTCTATGTGATTGACGATAAAACCGATCTCGTCCATATGGGCAGCCACCATCACGCGCTTGGGTTCGGCACCCCGCATAATAGCCGTCAAATTACCCATGTTATCGATCTCGACCTCGTCTGCCAGTTCTTCGACTATGCCTTGTATCAGGTGTCTAATTCGCTGTTCGTAGCCGGAAACGCCGGGGGCAGCGCAAATTTCTTTGAGTAATGGGAGGTCTAACATGGTATGTACGTTGTAGCGTTTCTCACTCGGCACTTCGACCGATAGAGAAATGTGACCCGCAAAGTTAGAGTTTGTCTATTACACTACCAATACGCCGCCGCCGACAGATAAATCTACCAGATTGTCGTCTTGCAAATACGCCCTGGCCAGCTCCCCCAGCTCCTGGCTACCAATCTCGTAAATTGCATCGGTCAGCAGCTGAAAAGAATCGAAATCGGTGCCATCGATAATATCGCCCCGATAGCGGTAAATGATGTTCAGCGGGCCATCCACTTCCCCGATCATCGTGCCGAGCAAATACGCACGCAGCGTTTGTAGCTCCGTCTCGGGTATGGGCTCGTTGCGCAGCTTATCCAACTCGTGGGTAATTTCCCGCTGCACCGCTGCCATATTTTCATTGGCCACATCTGCGCTGATCAGCCAATAATCAGCAAAAAGGGCTGTTTCCAGACTCGACTCTATGCCATAGGTATACCCCTTTTCCTCGCGAATATTTTGCATTAATCGGCTTCCAAAATAATCGCCTAGAGCCGTGTTGAGTATCTCCAAGCCTGGCATATCTTCTCGGGCCTTACGCGGCAGCAAACGGGCTTGCCTAATCAAAGTCTGTTGTGCCTTCGGACGCGCTATACCATACGGACCGGTTTTTTTGGTTTTTACGGCCAAAGGCAGGTCGGTCACCCTCTCCCCCACCGGAATTTGTCCCAAATACTGGTTAATTAATTGTTCGGCTTCGCTATTCAACTGACCTGAAAGCAGCAGTACACCATTACTAGCCACATAGGCCGTACGGTGAAATTGAGCCAATGCTTCAGGCATGAGGGCCTTGTAATGTTCCGGCTTCACCCGATACCCATACGGGTGCTCCTCCCCAAACAGCCTGGCACTGAGCTCCTCATCGGCTATGCTATCGGGGTCGGTTTGCAGCTCGCGAAGGCTCTGTAAGTTGCGTTTCACGAATCGCGTCAGCTCCCGCTCCTCGAATTTGGGCTGCGTCACTACCTCGGCCAGAACGGGCAGTATCGCCTCCAAATGCGGCAGAACTGTATACACGGTCACCGAGGCCCAGTCGCTCGTGCGTGTCAGCTGCAAGTTAGTCCCGTAAAAATCGAAGAAGTTCTCGATCTCACTCGCCGAATGCCCGCTGCTGCCTTCCGCCAGCATTAGGTTGGTCGCACGTCCCAATACCCGTCCCGTCTCAAATGATCGACCTGCCCGAAACAGCAGCTCCACCCGCAAGATCGGCCGCGCCGCCCCTTCGATAGCGAGTACCCTCAGCCCATTATCCAGCGTCCACTGGCGGGCAGGCGGCAAAGAGATTTTGCGTGGAAATGTAATGGGGGGTGGGATGTGCATGAGAGGGCGAAGATAGGAAGTTGGGGGATATGAGCGTTTTGCTAGTCAATCCTTCCAGATATGTCGATTAGGCGCTTCATTTTCATCAATGTCCGTTAATACAAAAGTTGCACAGTTGCACTTTACACTCAATTTATGATTTTTGTCGAATGCTATTTGCAAACAACTACTGATTCGTTTTCACCTAAAGTCAATGTTTACTCTGTCTGTGCTCTGCCCCCAAAAACTGTATACAATTTGACCTTTAATGCTGTCTCTACTAATGAATCCTTTATACCTGCTATCGGCAGCATTGTCGCGATTGTCACCTAGTAGATAGTAATTGTCGGGTGGAATTACAATGTCTTTAATATTTCGTACTGCCGTATTGTATGGCTGTTTGAATTTATAGATTGAGTGTTTATGGCCATTTGGTAATTCCTCTTCAAATTCAATAACTGGAATATTTTCTTCAATTGTTTCTCTAATGAATGTCGATTTGCTTTGACGATTATTTATGGTTACAACATTGTCAATTACTTCTAAAATATCATTGGGTTTTCCAACTACTCGAAAAGTATGAATTTCGCCATCAGAACCTGAAAAGACGACCATATCTCCATAATCAGGCTCACTATTTTTATATGCTCTCAAATCAGCTACGATAAGGTCATGTGCTTGTACCGTAGGGCTATTTGCTGTCGATGGAATCTCAAACGTCTGTATACCTAAAATTTTTTGTGTGTCATACACCATCAAAATGATTACCATTCCGATACTGATCAATAAATAATAATACCATTTGTTATATGGTTTTAAGGTGTATTCTTTTTGCCGTTTTGCATTTACAACCCCATCTATAATAATGTAGATTCTAAATAGTATCTCGATAATCAACAACAACAAAAGCCCATAAAAATAAGTTACTGCGCGAGTCACGCCAAATACAATATGTAGGAAAAAAATAAATCCCAAAAATATTGCTCCTTTTTTTAGCTGTCCATTATACACTTGTCCTAATCCGGGAATTGCTAAGGAGAAGACGAATGCCATGAGGGCATTACGAGGTCTATTTAAGGCCTTTTTAGACTTCTTTTCTATTGCGTATTTCATTATTTCTGATCGTATGGAGACGCATTATAAATGACCTTCTGTATTCTCAAAACGCCTTCTACTTCCTCGAAAACGAATAAATTTTTCGTCTGAAACGGAATGGCCTCCCCACCATCTTGAGGATGGAATACGCCTTTTACGCGGCCTCTCATGATGATGACGTCGTCGTGCCGTGAAAATTCTACGATTTGGTGCTTCATATCGGCTAGCCCATAGCTCTTTTGCAAATCGAGATATGTAAGCAGGTCTTCCTTGTTGCTGATTACCCGATTGTTTGGTGCCATGTGGATTACATCATCTGCGTACACGGCTAGTTGTTCACGCGTTGAGATGTCATTGTCGTCGAGCACATCGAGTACCGCTCTGATTTTTTCTCTGAGATTTTCGTTGTTATCTATTCTGACGAAGGTGCCTTCATAAAATAAGCCGGTAGGCTCACCATGCTCATCAAACTGCTTGGAATGCATGAAGTATTCGGAATCACTCAACCACTCATAGGTATATTCTCGATAAGTGCCCGGTGCTTCTCCTTCAAAGCTGATTTTAAGCCTGACATTATGCTGGCCGTAAAATTCGCCTTCACCTACTCCCATTCGGATCGTGCCAAAGCTCGATAGGTGATCTATCTCTTTAGTGTTGGGATTGTAAGTCCAGAAAATATGTCCATTGGGTTCTGGCCCGTCAATGATCGATAGCAAGCTGTTCTCCGTATTGATTTGGCTGGAAACCGTATGGTGATGGGGTATTTTTATGGTGTCATTGTTGCCTCCCCAGTTCTGTATCCAGGTATCTTCCTTGAGTGTCCATTCGCCGATAAACCTGGCAAAAGGACTCCGAGACAACTGAAGAGAGTCTTGGATCTCGTAATTTGACGGCCTACCGTTCAGCTCGAAGGGTAGGGAGGTTCTCTGCGCATAAACTTGAGTAAAAAAAAGAGCAAGTAATAAGGAGCTGTAGAATTTAATCTTCATTTGAATTTTACTTTAGTCGATTAATCCGATGCTTTAACGTACTTCAATCACCATGTCCTCAGATCGCTGCCGGTCGCTGACCGAACATCGATAGTAGATGACGAGCAAAAATCGTTAAAGTCTCACACTTACCCCACCTCACCCTTGCCACAATCAACCAAAAACCCGACCTTACGCAAACATGGTGTTGTGAGCGCTCTGCAAGTGCTAGTCAAAAGCACCAGCTGTGACTCGGCCAGTAGATTGCGCTGAGTTGCCGTGAACAATCGCCTCAAGCCACCCCTGCTAAGCCCCCAGTTATTGATTTTATAACCCGGAGATCGACCTTTTGATAGGTCGGCTACTGTCTTCGGTTGCGCAATTGTAAAACAATCAACAACTCATAATCAATACCAAAAGCATGAAGACCATCCATAACATCAGGCACATTTTCCTCACAGCCTTAGCCACCCTGGTATTCACCCTAAACCTCCACGCCCAATGTCACCCCGACGATTGGCGCATCCTCCAAACCCTCTACATCAGCACAGTTGGCAATAACTGGTCCAATAATACGGGCTGGACGCAAGTAAACCCAGCGGTCAATCCCACTAATCCACCCAGCAATTGCGACCTGAGCCAGCTATTCGGTGTGTCCTTGGGTAGTGACGGCCGTATAGTCAGTATCGATCTGAGTGGTAATAACTTATCCGGGCTCATCCCTGAAGAGCTGGGCGAGCTTACTGAGCTTGAATCATTAGACTTGAGCAGCAATAGTCTGATCGGGCTCATTCCCTCCTCTTTCAGCAACTTGACGCGCCTGACTCAATTCGACATTTCCGACAATGCCCTCAGCGGCTGCTACGATGCCAGCCTGGCTGCTCCCTTAAATGGTGCCGAAGAGCTACAGCCCGGTGGCACCATCTACAGCCGCCCGAATACGGGAAATCTGGTCGTGACCGACTTCAATCCCGCCTCCGATCAGATCGATGTGGGGCCGCAGTCCATCCACACCCAGATCATGATCGACGGGCCGACGGGGCTCACATTCGAGAATATGTTCAACTCAAACTCATCTCTTGTATTAGAAGGCATTTTCCTCAAAGACCTCCAGTGGTTCAACTTCGAGCCAATCGCCGATGCGCACTACCAGCAAGACATCAGCTCGGTGCTGGCTTACGAAAACTGTACGGGCCTTTCGCAGCCCAATACAGTCTACATACGCTCGCACCAGCCCGGTTTGGTCGAGGAGGTCGACTTCGATCCCGCCACTGACAAGATCAGCTTTTTCTACCTCAATGTGCGGGGGGACGAAGGGCTCAACTTCAAGGTCGAGCAAACGCCAGCGGGAGCCAGATTCTACAGCCCCTACCACGGGCAGAGTCTGACTTTACTGGGCGTCGACTTCTCGGAGCTCAATAGCTCCCACTTCGAGTTTAGGGCCAATCAACTCGAAGACAATCTGGTTGGGCGCATAGATTTAGATGTCGCCATGCCCGGTTTCCAGGTCAACAACGCCAATGTATTCAGCGGTAAGAGCGTACCTATGGCCGGTGGTATAGACAAGGCACCCTATCATGTGTTCAACTATCTGGAGTACACGGGCACGCCCATCTGTGAGCTATCCAACTCGGTGCTGTGCAGCTTCGGCAACGCCTCTATCAGCGACGGCAATAGCTTCAACCAGCCTTGGGAGCAGTTTTGCCAAACGGGTACGGAGGTCTGCATTCCACCTGCGGTAGTCCTAAATAACCCCACCGAAAATACGGGCTTTCAGGTCGGTACGGAAGTCGAAATTTCTGCCACGGCACAAGACGAGGACGGTAGCATCGTCAGCGTACAAATCGAGGTAAACGGGGTGCCTATTCCCACGACCAATATTTCTTTTCAGACTTACGCAGGTAGCTGGCTCCCCACCGAAGCGGGGGTGTTTACCATTACTGCAACCGCCGTGGATGATGACGGGCTGGTCACTACGGCCACGCGCACCACTACCATTTATCTGACCAATCCGCCACCTTCGGCCAGCTTTATCGTTACGCCCGACTACGGCGCCCCGCCCCTGTTCGTTACCCTCGATGCCTCCTCGACCACTGATCTGAATAACAATGTGCTCACCTATGCCTGGGACCTCGGCGATGGCAATCAAACCACCGGTGAGCTGGCCACCCATACCTACGAGGAGGAGGGAAATTATATCGTCACCCTCACCGTAAATGACGGCGAAGGCGGCGTAGATAGTATCTCCAGTCCCGTGACCGTCGTCGCCCCGAATTGTGACCTGAGCCTGCGCTACAAGACCTTCGATAATAGTGAAAGCAGCGCGACCGACAATCAGATAAGGCCGCATTTCGAGCTACAAAATAACGGGGCCGAATCCATCTCTTTGCAAAGCATCACCATCCGCTATTGGTACACCCGCGAGGGGATGGCCGCCCAAAATGCCTGGGTCGACTATGCCTTTGTCGGCAATGAAAATGTGACCACTACCTTCGTGGAGCTGGCCGAGCCCGTGCCCGGAGCCGATCACTATTTCGAGGTGGGCTTTACGGAAGGAGCGGGTTCACTCGCCTCCGGTGGCAGCAGCGGCGAGGTCCAGACTCGTTTCGCCAAGACCGATTGGTCCAACTACGACGAAACCGACGATCACTCCTACCGTATGGCGTACGCCTCCTTCACCCCCTGGAACCAAGTCACCGTTTACTGCAACGGCCTGCTCGCTTGGGGCCAAGAGCCAGCAGGGGCTAATAGTGGCGGCCCGACATCAACTGCCGAGCTGTTTGGCATGGACGAGAAAGCTTACCTAAATATCTGGCCCAATCCCACCACGGATCTTGCGACCATCAGCTACGAGCTACCCCAAAGCGGTCGTGCCGAAATCTCTATTGTTGATGCTATGGGGCGGGTGCTGAAGACGATTGTCGCTAACGCCCAGGCCTCACACACCCACACGGTCGAGCTACCGGTGGATGATTTGGGTGCGGGGGTGTATTATGTGAGCTTGGTGGGTGCGGGTGTTCGGGTGGTGGAGTCTTTATTGATCGTGAATTGGCCGGACTAGCCCTTATCCGCCCAAGTTTGTTCTTAGCTTATGCTGCTTTTTTATTTTGACTCTTGCGACATATGAGCATCTGTTTCTCGGTTATATCCTAGAGCCAGAAGAAGAAATTATGGCACTCAAAGCGAAATGTGGGCAGGTGGCTTATGGGGAGGGAGTGAGGAGAGTTAACTATAGCAGCCTAGAAATAAATATCTATGATAGAGAAAAAACAGTTTGTGACTTTGTACGGCTAAGATCTAAAGTCGAGCATGCTACTTTAAAAGAAGTACTTAATCATTATCTTTCAGACCAGAATAAGAATCTGGAGAGATTGAAAGCGTATTCAAAAGCACTTCGAGTTGAAAAGTATTTAGATCGTTATTTAAGTTTGGCTCTATGAGTATTGATTCCATAAAGTCTAGATTGAAGTCCTATTCTGTAAAAAATAACAAAGTACATCAGTTCACAATCACTCGATTTTTACAGGAAAGGTTTCTCTACAGATTATCAATTTCTGAGTATCGAGACTACTTCTTATTGAAAGGTGGTGCGCTGGTATACGTGTACGGAATTAACGAAAGTAGATATACAAAAGATATAGACTTTTTGTTGTCAAAAATCAAGTCCAATGAAGATGATTTGAAAGGCATATTTAAAGAAATAATTGATGTAAATATTGATGATGGTGTCGCCTTTTATAGAGAATCGATTTTCCCCGATTCAAAGATTAAGCAGGTGACCAATTATAAGTCAGGTGAGCCCGGCAGTGCACAAACCTAATCAAATATCGAAGCCCCACTATCAAATGAACAGACTCAAGTTAGCAGCAAGACTAACCCTCGCCCTCGGTCTATGGCTAAGCATATCAATCGAGGCCCACACCCAAGACCTCCAGGATAAGCTCGATGCTTTGCTGGACTCCGTATATCAAGACCATCAAGATGCTCTAGGTATTCTCATACACGTAGAATCTCCAGATTACGACCTATCGTGGACCAGAGCTGTCGGTTTTGCAGATAGCTCTAGGACAATACCGCTCGACATTAACCAGCCTGTATTGATCGCTAGCAATACAAAAACCTATGTTTCAGCTGCTATTCTGAGGCTGGTCGAGCAAAGGTCAATCAGCTTGAGTGATCCTATCAAAGGCTTACTTGGGCAAGATACCCGTATGCTGCTAGAGGGCGATGGGTACGATTTAAGTAGAATAACGATCAGGCATTTGCTTTCGCACACTTCGGGCATACACGATTACGTCGATGATGATTATTTCGGCTTCGTGATCGAAAACCCACAATACGAGTGGACTAGGGAAGAGCAGATGGAGCGCGCCATGGTAATCGGCGAGCCTCTAGCAGAGTCGGGTGTTGCATTTAGTTACAGCGACATCAATTACCTCTTACTTACCGAAATCATAGAAACTCAAACCCAACAAGATTTCTTCAAGGCCATGAGGTCATTACTCAATTACGACAGCTTGGACCTAAAGCATACTTGGTTTAAAGATTTAGAGCCAACACCCACGGACCTGCCTGACTTTGTCCACCAGTACGCGCAAGATTACCGCTGGGATTCTTACGAAATAAACCACTCCTGGGATCTTTATGGAGGCGGTGGTATAGCATCTACTGCAAAAGATGCTGCTCTGTTTTACCAGTACTTATTTGAAGGAAAAGTAATCGAGGATAATGGCGTCTTGAAAGAGATGTACACTTATGTCCTGCCGGAGAAAGAGTCTAAGTACTGTCTTGGACTCTACAAGCTCAATTTTGGATATGAACTGTATTACCACGGTGATTGGTGGGGTACGGGTGTAAATTACTCTCCCGATACAAATACATCAATCGCCGTCTTCACTCTAGTTAAAGATAAACGAGGAGATATTAATCCGTTTCTTGGGAAGACGATTCACGATATCATTTTAGATATTCGGGAATGAGGTGCATTTGAATTTCAATACTACGAGCATATATAAATCCACATAATGAAGCTGAAGACCACCATCTTATTTACCATACTTTTATCTGCGGCTAGTCTACATACCCAAGAGCTGGAAAACAGCCACCAAAAACGTTCTTTTTATCTGGGCGTATACGCTCCTTATGTTCTTCAAAGCGGAGCCAGGGCTGGAATAAGCCTTCCAATCAAAACATGGTCGAGCCAAACACGAAGACAAAACACTCGACTCCATTCTCTTGACATTACCCCTCGAATCGGATATTTCGCCGAAGCAGAGGTACAGCAAAACTATCACTTTGAATTATTGGCAGAATACCGGTGGTTTAGGCCCGACAGAGGTATACATCCCAAGATTGGCCTTGGGATGGGCTATATTTTAGCCAGACAGAATACAGAAGGGTCCCTAGATTTGGGGAGTGGTGAAATTGAGTTTGACACACGCTCGCTCAATTTTTTGTGCCTACGCTCAGTCTTGGTTTTGAAAGGAATCGGAAGCAAAGGATCGGTTACTATTTGCTGGCGTCATTTGGTAGAAGATTTACGGGTCAAGAGGTCAATTCGACTTTTATTGCTTTAGAAGGCGGAATGACATTCAACATTAGAAAGAAAGAGAAAAAATGAATCGTAAAGCGTTTCTGAAAAATTGCTTAGCTGCCGGCATTGGTTTGCCTTTTGCCAATTTGATGTTGAATTCCTGCGAAGACAGTGAAGGCATCGAATTCCCAATGCTTGAAACGGACTTTAGTGGTAAAGTACTTATTGTTGGAGCCGGTGCGGCAGGCTTGTCGGCGGGCTATCTATTGAATAGATTGGGTATCGATTTTGAAATTGTAGAAGCGAGCTCCAGATATGGAGGCAGACTAAAGCACGACAATTCCTTTGCTGATTTTCCCATTGATCTCGGTGCTGAATGGATTCACGAATCACCATCTGTTTTGACTGACATTCTCAACAACCCACAGATCGATGCTGACCTGGATATTATCGTCTACAACCCGCAAGAAATAAAAACCTATAACGAAGGCAACCTAAGCAACCTGAATGTAGGAAGTAATTTTTACAGTGAATACAAATTCAAAAGCACTACTTGGTTCAGCTTCTTTGAGCGATTCATCATTCCCGAAGTGCAGGATAGGATAGTGCTAAACGCTCCTATTGCACGCATCGACCACTCTGGGGATCGGATAGTCGCGAGTACTGAGACTGGCACTACATTTGAAGGTGACAGAGTTTTAATAACCGTTCCTGTAAATATTCTTCAGGATGAGCTTATTGACTTTATTCCAAGTTTGCCTTTAGAAAAAACCGAAGCCATCAACAGCATTTTTATGGGCGATGGCATCAAAGTCTTTATGGAGTTTTCGGAGAGATTTTACCCAGATATCGTGCTATTTGGAAATCTTTTCGATGTGATTGCCGGAACCCGAAATAAGCTTTTTTACGATGCGGCATTCCGAAAAGAAACCGACAAAAATATTCTCGGCCTTTTTGCCGTACAAACCGAAGCCTCTACCTATACTGATTTAGGCTCGGACGCAGACATTATCAGCTTCGTTTTAAGTGAACTCGATGAGATATTTGACGGGCGAGCGAGCCAAAGCTACATCAAACACGTCATCCAAAATTGGTCTAGCGAACCGTATATCAGAGGTTCCTACTCCGATAGCTTTGATGGAGATACTGAATCTATCATGAATACGATTTTAGAGCCGATCAATAATAAAATATACTTTGCCGGAGAAGCACTCACCTTTGAAAATCAGTCTACAGTGCACGGTGCCTGTGAATCTGCTTATAAAGCTATCGAAAAAATGATGGCTCTTTGACTTCAATTTTAATTCTCAGTCCACTTGAATAAACCGCAAACCAATGAATTTATCTAGCTTACTATTTACGATTTTTTCGGTTTTTATTCTGAGCTGTAAATCGCATCTCTTGAGGAAATCGTATCGAATTTTGTGAATTGAAGTGCTGTACTTTACAGCATAGATGGCTCAAGTATAAAGTCTCTTTAGGCAAAAGATGAAAAAAGTCTCTTGAAAATCAATCAGATCAAATTGTCTAGTTTTCTGGTTTATTCCTCTCTTTTTACTTTTGTAAAGTCCTCAAGTTTACTTCCATCGTAACGCCACAAGAGGCCGTATCTGCCGCCGAACCAGATGTGTCCTTCTTTGTCTTCGGCCATACACATAACGTCGAGGAGCTTTTCGCTATTTTTAGCCAGGAAAGGCTGGAAGCCTTCCCCATTGAACGGGTATACGCCTCCTCTAGCGTAGCTTGACATCCAAAGCGTGCCCCGGCTATCTCCAAAGAATTTGGCCATGGGTATGAGCTTATTGCTTCCAAGGTCGTGCAAAGGCACAAATGAATGACCATCGAATCGGTATATGCCTCCATTTCTGGTTCCCGCCCAGATGTTGTCTTTGCTGTCGATATAGATCGACGATATCATGCCATCTCCTATGCCGTCGTCTAGCGAATGATGGATAAAGTTCCCCCCGTCGTATTCGGATATACCGCCGTGAGAGAAGGACCCGATCCAGATATGACCATTCTTGTCTTCCACGATAGCAGAAATGCAATTGTGGTACATACTATCGGGCATGAGATTCCCCTTTTCTTGCAGGTATGACTGGAAGGTTTTACCATCAAATACGTGCAGTCCTCCGCAGTTTGAGCCTATCCAAAAATTACCGTTTTTGTCTTGAAGGAGTTGCGAAACTACCTCCGGGTTGATCATCGGATAATAACGGTCTAACCATTCGCTCTGCTTGGGATAATCTGGAAGTGGGATGGTGTGAAAATTTTGTCCGTCGAATCTACATAGCCCGCTATCTGTTCCAAACCAGAAAAAGCCATCCTTATCTTCTATGATGTCGGTCACCTCGCTACCACACAATCCGTTTTCGGTATTGAAGTTGACAAACTCGTTTCCGTCATATCTATAGACCCCTTCCTGAGAGCTTGCGAACCACATATTTCCAGCGTGGTCAAGATAGGCTTTGTAGATCACATCTCCCGAATTGTATGGACGAGAGCTAGTGGAGTAACCAGGAAGTACTATTACACCCAAGCCTTGTCATTTTCTGGTCTAACTTCGTTGGCAAAATCCTCATTTAGCTACGGCTAAACTCCGGTTTTGCCGCCTTGCCAGACCAGAAAATGACGGCGACTTAA
>JBCCPC010000002.1:0-179543 GCA_039025055.1 Bacteroidota bacterium
GCTCTTTTCCCCTTTGCTCTCCTCCCTCGGGCTTTTTTCCTCTTTGCTCACCCCCCTCGGGCTCTTTTCCCCTTTGCTCTCCTCCCTCGGGCTCTTTTCCCCTTTGCTCTCCCCCCTCGGGCTCTTTTCCTCTTTGCTCTCCCCCCTCAGGCTCTTTTCTCCTTTGCTCTCCCCCCTCGGGCTCTTTTCCTCTTTGCTCACCCCCCTCGGGCTCTTTTCCCCTTTGCTCTCCTCCCTCGGGCTCTTTTCCCCTTTGCTCTCCCCCCTCGGGGGAGTCGGAGGGGGATAGACTTCCGCGGGCCTTCTAGCTCCGTCTCTATCCCGTTTCGCCAATCCATTCTCGTAAGCAGGCGAGGCCATCTTCCTGTATTTGCTCAATACCTGTGCCGGAAAGATCAGGTAGGTATGCAAAATCCCCCAACAACACACCAGTACCAGTCCCCAAAGCAGCCAGCTCATACAACGAAGGTACAATAGGGGCATAAATAGTATTTCCTATGTATTTCTACGAAATACATAGGAAATACTTCTTTTACTTTTACACTTATGGATATACCCGTTTGGCTACCTTTTGACAATTGGTGGCAGTTGTCTACGCTTATGTTAGCCTCTTTCACCATCGGTACGGGCAAAGCGGGCATCAAGGGTGGGCTTTTATTTGCTATACCTCTTTTAGTAAGCGCATTCGGGGGCATGTATGCGGCGGCGATTCTGTTATTTCCCCTTCTGGTAGGTGATGCATTAGCCATTTACCGATACGGTCGCTATGCCAAATGGCCGGTTGTTCGTTCCTTAGTAATCCCCGCTTATATCGGTATACTGATCGCCACCTTCGTCGGACATTCAATGAACGCCGAGCGTTTCCGCGATCTCCTATCTGTGGTGATACTCGCAGCCGTCGTTTTTTTGCTCATCAGAGAAAAGTATCCCATCAAACCCAAGACGATGCAACGCCCATTAGTGGCTGGTACGGCTGGACTGGTTGGCGGCTTCACGACTATGATCGGCAACGTAGGTGGGCCGGTCATGTCTATATATCTGCTGTCGGCACAAATGCCTAAATATCCGTTTTTGGGGACCGGTGCCGTATTTTTCCTGCTGGTCAATCTGGTTAAGCTCCCATTGCACGCCTTGGTCTGGAAATCATTAGACAAACAGGTGCTATACCAAGGCGCATTCGGTACACCAGCCGTTTTGATCGGCTTTTTCCTAGGGCTGATCCTGATCGACAGAGTATCTGAGAAATGGTTTAGGTATCTGATTTTAGGCTTGACATCACTCACAGCACTGACACTACTCCTGCGATAGACATCGGACATCCTATGCATCTTTGGCCGAACTTTTGGTTCGGTCAAAGTTCATCGGATGTCTCGAAGGAGATTGCCGAACTTTTGGTTCGGTCAAAGTTCATCGGATGTCTCGAAGGACTTTTGGTTCGGTCAAAGTTCATCGGATGTCTCGAACAGGCATACTTTTGCATTATGGATATACAACTACACGATCAACTCATAGCCGTGGGCGGTGCAACTTCTGGCCTTGGTCGGGCCGTTAGTGAGCAACTAATGGCAGAAGGGGCGCGAGTTATTGGCACAGCCCGCACCCAGACCAAGCTCGATGCCATGGCCACGGAATTCGGTGATCAATTTATCCCTTTTGCAGCCGATATGAGTCAAGATGCCGATGTAGATCGACTCATCGATTTCTTAAAAACTCAAGACCTATACGGCTGCTGTCTGAATGCAGGTGGCCCGCCATTGGGTCCGGTATCGACTATGCAGATGACTGATTGGGACCAAGCGTACGCTTCGACCTTGCGCTGGAAGATCAAACTAACTATGGCCTTGCTTCCTCAACTGCAAGCTCGTGAACGCTCGCGTTTGATCTATATCGAGAGCCGCAGCATCAAGCAGCCCATCAACAATCTGGTGTTGAGCAATGCCTATCGAGCAGCTGTTGCCGCATTCGTCAAAACACTCGTCAATGAGCAAGGCGCAACAGGACTAACTTGCAATATTATCGGTCCGGGCTTTCATGCCACCCCTCGTATTGAAAGTATCATTCAGCGCCAAGCCGATGAGCAGCAAATTACCTATGCGGAAGCAGAGGCCGGTTTTGCCGCTCAGGTACCTACCGGACGTATCGGTAGGCCAAGTGATTTGGGCAGCTTGGTTACTTGGCTTATGTCGCCCTATGCCGATTATATGACCGGCCAGATCATCAATGTAGACGGCGGTACGACCAAGGGTGCATGGGGCTGAAATACTTATGAGGACATCCTATGCATCTTTGGAAGAGCGTTGTGCGCTTTCAAAATTCGTCGGATGCCTAGAAATCTCCATAGAATGAAATCACCTCTTCCTCCCCAGCTTTCTTATATCCTCGGTACATGCCAGGTGTATTAAATGGCATGGCTATATTCCCATTTCGGTCTAGGGCAATCAAGCCACCTGAGCCACCTACTTCTGCTAGCACATCGTGTATTACGGCATTAGCGGCTTCCTCCAGACTGGCCCCAGCATAGCTCATTCGCGCATGCACATCATGCGCAACTGCCCAGCGAATGAAGTATTCGCCATGCCCAGTACAGCTTACGCCACAGCTCGTATTGTCGGCGAATGTGCCGGCACCGATCACGGGCGAGTCTCCGATTCGGTCATAGCGTTTGTTAGTCATGCCACCGGTGCTGGTACCTGCAGCCAGATTGCCAGATCGGTCGAGTGCCACACAACCGACAGTACCATATTTGCTATCTGGCGCATTGAGAATCGCACCCGTACTGGAATTTCCAGCTGCTTCCCGTTCGATTACTCTCTGTAGGGATTGGTAACGACTTTCCGTATAGAACCAGTCGGCCGAGATCGTATCCATTCCACGGCTGAGGGCAAAATCTTCAGCCCCTTTTCCACTTAGCATCACATGCTCAGAGTGGTCGAGTACGGCACGAGCCAGCGAAATCGGATTCTTGATGTTGGTTACGCCTGCTACAGCACCTGCTTGGCGGTCATGACCGGTCATAAAGCTGGCATCGAGTGAGTTGGTGCCTTCATGGGTGAATACAGCCCCCTTCCCGGCGTTAAAATGTGGACTGTCTTCCAGAATGTGAATCGTAACCTCCACGGCATCGGCAGCCGAGCCGCCCGACGATAATACTTCCTCACCAGCAGCTAAAGCCTCCGACATGGCTGACCGTATAGAAGCCTCTCGCTCAGGCGTCATGTTTTTTGGCAATATGGTTCCCGCACCACCGTGAATGACAATGGCCCAGTCTGGAGCTTCCATTTCCATGCTGGTCGGGTCTTTCTCAGGTTTGTCATTTTCTGTTTGCGCGCAAGCTACCATTAAGCTCAAGATTGGGAGTAGAAAGTAGATTGGTTTCAAAGCGATGTTTTTTAGCAAAGTTAAGTCACCCACTTTAAGTAATTGTCGGGATTTATTACCTCAAATTCAGCTGTTGGATAAGCCGACTTCCACCCTCCGGGAGCATTGGGCTGCTTTTTAGGATTCCACATTGCTTCGTAACCATACAATTTACCTCCTCTATCCTCTACCCAATCAATCTCTTGTTGATCATAAGTACGCCAGAAATAATTATAAACGAGCATATTCGAATAGTTCTGAAATTTGATTCTTTCACTCAATACATAATTCTCCCACAGCTTTCCTATGTCATTTCTGAGGTTTATAGGATTCAAATTTCCAATCAGTACATTTCTTATACCATTGTCCAAAAAGTAGTACCTACTGCTTTTGGTTACCTCCTTTCTCAGGTTTCTACTGAATCCGCTCACTTTTTGAAGTATAAAAACTTTGGTTAGTAGGTCAAGATATTTATCTACTGTATTTCTACTCATCGAAAGACTGATCGACAACTCAGGGATTTTTATTTCCTCACCTACCTGAAAGGCAACGAGCCGCAATAAATCCAATACTTTTTCAGAGTTTCGGATGGTCTCGAATGCCAAGATGTCTTTGAGTAAATAAGAGTTGACCAGGTCTCGCATATACCTGACTTTTTTGTCATTTGTATCTTGTTGTAAGAGCTCCGGATAATTACCAAAAATCAATCGTTCGTGTAGCCGATCCTTTCTTTTTGGCATGGGTATTGAGCCTGTCAATTCCTGCTCGGCAATGGTAAAGATTTTAAAAGTTACTTTTCGGCCGGTAAGCGGTTCTCCAGTATAATTTTCAACATCGAATCCGGAAGAACCTGTGATAAGGGCTTTAAGTCCTTCAATTTCGTCGACCATTAGCTTTAAGGCATTGCCGATATCTGGAATTTTTTGCGCTTCATCGATTATCAGGAACTTTTTTCCCTCCAGCAGTTGCTCGAGTGCGACCACACTCCTTCTGGCAAATAGCTCTTTGGTCGAAACATCTTCTCCGTTGAGCAGTATATGTGGCTCGATGGTCTCCGAGAGCATCTTGCGAATCAGATAGGTTTTACCTACTCTTCTTGGGCCCAGTAAAACCACGACTTTTCCAGGTTGCAGATATTCTAGTAGTTGGCTTTCTACTATTCTAGCAAATACCTTCACAGATATATTTTGAACGAATTAACGTTAATTCGTTCATTTCAGCTATTTCTGGACCACATGACTCCGCTACCGCCAGCTAATAGAGGAATGGTAATTTCGTTGGTGATGTCAACTTCTGCATCTAGCGGAAGATCTTCCATTAGAGAGAAAACGACTTGCCATTTGCCATCCGTTAGCCCTGCCAACTTACCCTGATAGCCAGCGGGCGTCTCCCCAAAATTGACAGCACACAAGTAATCACTACCGATCAGCCAAACGAGCAAGGCATACCCACTGATGGGACTGGGCGGAACGAGCCAGCGAATCGTCTGATCTCGAACATTTGCCCATATACCAGATACGAATTGGTGCAATCTATCGAGTCGATAAAACAGCTCGCTATTGCTGCCCCAGCGGTAAGGGCCATGTCTCGATTTTGGCCCCGACTCCAGATGAAAGACATATAGCTTAGTATAGTATTCATTGGGCCAAGGCTGGTATTTGGTATCTCGTTGTTCTACACCAAGGCTGTAGTAACTTGGCCAATCGGTAAGTAGAAGGGCCGAAAACATACGAGCAGCCAGGGCGCGTGTGTAAAACTTATCGAATCTCGGATCGTCCTTATCGCTGGTGATGACCGTAAAGCATGGCTTTAAACTGCTGGTATCTGAAATCCTACGATAGCGATCCAGTTCATATAGAAAAGTCTCGCTACCTGGAACCATACTCTGTAAATTTCCGAGCGCCACCTCCGCCTGTGATGCCTCCAGGTGAGCGACCTCATTGCCATAGCCCATATAATTGTCGGGGGCGAGAAAGGACTCGGCATAATAGGCGAAATAGGGCGTGCTTTTTTGGATGTGCTGTTTGACGAAGGCCAGCAGATCGTAGTATTCATCAGGCTCATCGGGTGTACCCTGGGGCCGCATTTGCACATGCGACATATCACCTCGCATAAAATCAAAACCATATTCCTGCTGTACAGTCGCATACTTCTCGGCTACATAAGACCAAACGTTCGGTTTGGGCCGCTCGAAGTCGATCTCCCAGTTTCGATTGTCGTCTTTGCGCTCGTATAGCTGGTAGCGTGCCAGTGGCCCAAAAACGCGCGACATTTCAGTCGACTCCTTGATTCGGTAGTCGCGCCAGACTCTGCCAGCTTGATCTACGGTCACCGCTTCGGGATTGGGGTCTACCTCCAGTCCGCGATAAGGTGGGGCCATGGTGGCAGGCACGGGCTCTAACCCCTGGCGGTAAAGGTGGTCGATGAGACTAGCGCGGCGTAAATCACCTCTCCCCCGGCCTCTCTCCGAGGGAGAGGGGTTAAGGGAGAGGTACTTACCAAACAATGCCTTCAACCTCTCCTCTTCACTCTGCTCAACGAAAAATAGCTGCGTATCCAGCGGAACGAATGACCCATCGGCACTACCTACCGATTGCAGCCACAGCAAAATAGACTCCTCCACCCGTTGATACAGATTGGCGCTGTGGTCCACTATCAGCTTATCATCCCGCCGCAACCACTCGAAGTAACTTGGGTTGGCCAATACGATCTCGCTGTAGCGATCGGTATGTGGGATTACATCCATGCCGACCGTCTTGCCCAGGGCATGAAGGAAGTTGATCACCACTTTGAGTTGCTTCTCAACACCATCCAGTTGCGGTTGTAGCTGATATAGCTCCTCGCTAAAAAACTCACCATTTAGCCGCCAGGAGGCCATTCCGTATAGGCTACTGACCACGCCCGGTTCCCAGATGGGCAGTAGGTGAATGGCCGATACGTGTGTTGGTAAGCAGAGCTGGTATTTGAGGATAGACCAATGATCGCCAATGGTACGCACATTGATGCCAACCATATTGGTGTGCTTGATCCAGTCAGTCGTATTTTGCTCGGCGACAATAGATTCCACTTGGCTTTTAGGGTCGAGGCATCGGTTGAAAACGATTTTTCCTAGTCGCTCTTCGAGTAGTTTAAGCAAAGTCTCACCACTGATCTGAAGAGCCAGTTGCGGAGGCAGTCCGTGTACAAAATCGGTTTGGTCTTGACTCCAATCTTCGAGCCCATCACGATGTGAAGCCTCTATATGGTCAGGCGTCATTTTCCAGCAGCTTCTGTAGGATAGCGCGGGTAGCTTTGGGCTCGGCTTTGCCCTGGCTGCGCTTCATGACCTCGCCCATAAAAAAGCCGATCAGTCCCTTCTTCCCTTTTTTATAAGCAGCAACTTTATCCGGAAATTCCGAGGTGACCACCTGCGCAAGTCTAAATAAAAAATCATCGTCTTGCAGTTGCATTAACCCCAATTCATCAGCCAATTTTTCAGGCTTGTGTTCGGGCTGTTCCAACAAAGCAGGGAGTAGTTTGGCGTTGGCTTGTGCGGCGGCTACTTTACCCGATTCGATCAGCTGTAAATACTTACCGATTTGCTCGGCAGAAAGCGGGCATTGCGCCGGTTGTAGATCGTGCTCGCGCAGCCAGGGCAGTAGTTTGTTGAGTACTAGCTTAGCCGTATGTTTTGGCGGCAGACCGGCATCCATCAGCTGCGAAAACCAGAAGTAAACTTCAGGCTCATCGATAATATTTTCGGTGTCTTTGTGGTCGTTTTCGAGCAACTCGTATATGTGGGCGTAGGCGAGCCAGGGCAGCTGCGAAGCCCGATTTCTTTGCTCGTCGATCTGTTTTTTGGTGATTTGGACCGGCGGCAGGTCGGGATCGGGGAAGTAGCGGTAGTCATGCGCTTCTTCTTTCGTCCGTAGTGAAAAAGTCTGGCCCCTTTGTGGGTCGAACTGACGGGTCTCCTGAACCACGAGCTCGCCTTCGTCCAGCAGCTCGGTTTGCCGCTGTACCTCGAAGGCAATGGCCTGACGGGCGTAGCGCATGCTGTTGAGGTTCTTGACTTCGGTGCGGGTGCCATATGTCTTGCTTCCGTGTGGCCGGATCGAAATATTGACATCGCATCGCAGGCTGCCTTCCTGCATATTGCCGTCTGAGATGCCGAGGTAGCGCACCAGCCGCCGCAGCTCGCGCATAAAAGCAGCCACCTCATCGGCCGAGCGCAAATCTGGCTCGGTGACCACTTCCAGCAGGGGGACACCAGCGCGATTCAGATCGATTTGAGTGTAGTTCTTTCCTGCCGAGTGTATACTCTTGCCCGCGTCTTCCTCCATATGTATGTGGTGGAGCCTGATGTGCTTACTACTGCCGTCGGGCAGTCGAATGGGCAAGTGACCACCTATGCTGATCGGCGCCCGGTCTTGAGTGATCTGATAGCCTTTAGGTAGGTCGGCATAGACATAATTTTTGCGGTCGAAGGTAGTTCGCTTGGTAATCTGCCCTTTTGTGGCCAAACCCAGCCGAATGGCGTAGGCCAACTGCTTCTTATTGAGCCTCGGCAGGGTGCCCGGGTAACCCAGACTGACGATGGAAAGCTGCGTATTGGGCTCGGCCCCAAAGGCAGTTGCATCGCCGCAAAATGCCTTGGATTGAGTGGCTAGTTGCACGTGCGCCTCCAGCCCAATTACTGTTTCATAAGGGCTGCTCATGGTAAACCGTTTCTTTCGATTTCGAGTATGGCACTTACGTGGGCGTCGGCTATGTCTTGACGGATGTCGTCGCGTATGAGCAGCTTGACTTCCTCGCGGTTGTTGTAGAAGCCGTTTTCAGTCAGAATGGCTGGCATCTTGGTCGCCCTCAGAATAAAAAATTGTTCTTTGATCTTGCTGCGAATGTGCCGGTTTCTAAAGCCGGTAGCTTCGATCAAATGACGCTGAAATATAGCGGCCATAGGCCGACCTAGCGGACTGCCATGATAGTGCCAGGTTTCGATACCGCGCGCCGAATCGGAGGTCCAATGATCGATAGATCGCGCCGGGCCGGCATTGGCGTGTATGCTCACGAAGAGCTTGTCGAGATTACTTTTCAAGTCATTGGCGCGCTTAACTCGCTGTTTTAGGAAATTGCCCACATCTTCTTCCGGTACCGTCACGAAATGGCGAACGCCGATTTCCATCAGCCGCTCTTGAATGCGCTCTACGATATCGCGATTAAACTCGTACTCGAAAAAGCGCTCGCCATTGGCCAGTCTGGGGCTCCTTTTACCTGCCGATTGGCTGCCATGCCCGGCATCCAGGCACCACATATACCGCGGCTTATGACTCGGGCTGGTTGGCTGATCGGGTGGGGTAGAGGGGGGCTCGTCGATCTCGTCTTCCGGGTCGCGGTCGGTGGGCGGCGGTGCGGGGTTGTCCTCGAATTCTTCACCGCCTTCGCCCGTGCCGGGATCGTTTTCGTGGTCTACAATGACGATATCGTCTTCGTCGATCTCGGAGGCATCCTGCGGCTCGCCTTCGGTAGGCGGTGGCGTCGGTGGTGGCGCTTGGTCGACATCTTCTTCAGGCTTTGGGGGCGGCAGCGGAAGTGGCTGAGTCGGGCGCGGGGGTGGCCCGTCGCCGAAAAGTAGCGCGATGGCGCTGGCCAGTGCTTGAAGGAATTCTCTCATTGCGGTAGGAGGCCAAATATACGCCCTGTGCTCAAAGTCCACTGTACTTTGTTTGCAGCCCGTATATTTGGCCTAGTGAACCACCGTTTTGCGCAGCGATTTTTCTGGATCTTCTGCCTACTGTGCAGCTTGCATACCGCCCATACCCAAGATGTCGAATACGACATTAAGGTCTACAGCTATGCCGAGGGCTTACCCCACCGAAATGTATTCGACCTGCTGCAAGACGAGTCTGGCTACCTCTGGATGGCCACTTTACAGGGCGTCGTTCGATTCGATGGCTACGACTTTTATCGCGTACCACAAGCGGGTAGTTCTATTTCTAAACTTGCGCTAGATGGAAATCGTCTCTACAGTGCCGGATTGGATTCTATCGTGCAACTCGACCTGAGGGATGGCAGCTTCAAAGTCCTAAGATTGAAGGATGGCGAGTATGTGCGGCGGCAGAGTACGCGCCCCTTGCAAATGATTGCAGCTAATGGGCGAGTTTACGTCGTCGTGCAAGAAGAACTCAGCGGGCAGGTGCGCCTGCTTCGCGTAGAGTCAGACGGTAGCCGTACAGATTTGCGTTCACTAGCCAGTCAGGCTATTCAGCGGCCGTTTGTATTAGCCGATGGGCAACTCTGGTTTGCTGAGCAGGCAGGTCAACTCCTAGCCATCGACCTCGACAGTGGAGAAATAACTGCCTCCGAAGAATTAATAACGGCAGATGGCCCCATAAATGTTAGGCTAGTCGACCTGAAAGCCAGCCCCAAAAAGCTGTGGGCACTTAGTGAGGACGGTAAAATATACAGCAAGCGATACGGTGAAAAGACCTGGAATGCTATGCGCCGACGACTGCCAGTCTCCAAACGGTATAGAGGTTGGCAATGCCTGGAGTTAGGTCCTCGCGGCGAGATATTCGTAGGTGGCCGGGGCGAGCTTTGGCAGTACGCCCCCTACCAAGATGTTTGGATACCCGTAGATCCGCTCGTTAGAAAATTCTTACGCAACAATGCGACCTATACCCGTCTGCTATACGACGCATCGGGAACGCTTTGGGCCGCAACGGATTTTGGTGCGGTGCGCATTAATCGCAAGCGTCGGTTCTTCGAGCACTATCTGAGCGGTGGCCTGGAAATGTGTAGCAACTTCTTCTGCTCGATCCGGGGTATGACAGAGGATAGCTCCGGTCATATTTACATTTCATACTACAACGCCATCCACAAGCTGAATCCTAAAACCGATGAACTAGAGCCTCTCTTCCCGTCGGGCGATTTCTTCAATGCCCCATTTGGCTTACGCTACCACGATGGCCATCTATATACCGGCAACGGACTAAAGATCAGACTGTCAGATCGCAAGGTCGAGTCCCTATTTGGAGCCTCCGATGACGAGGGAGAAGGATCTGTGGTGCTCATGGATGACGGCCACGTCTGGTTCGGCAAACGAGACCGCTTGCATTGGCACGACCCTGAAACCGGTGAAACCCAACGCTATATCGGTTCTGAAGATGGCCTGGCCGGTGTAGACATCGGCGAGGTCGAAACCCTCATGGCCGACTATGAAGTACTTTGGATCGGTACTAAGGAAAGTGGTCTTTATGAGCTCAATATAGCCAATGACAGAATTCGCCATTGGTCAGCCGCCGAACTGCCCAGTGGCCGCGTGACTGCTATTTATAGAGCGGGAGGCACGCTTTGGGCAGGAACGGGGGCCGGGCTAGCCAAGATCGATCTGGCCAATGGCCGAGTAAAGACCTACACGGCCGAACAGGGGCTATCGAATAATTTTATCAATGGGATTTTACCCGAAGGCGATTCGATGCTGTGGTTAAGTACCGATTATGGGCTTAGCCGCTTTAGCGCTGCTAATCAAACTTTCGACAAATTCGTAGAAGAGGATGGTATCTCAGCCAATGAATTCAATCGGTCTAGTTATTTGAAAAGCTCAGACGGCCGGATGTACTTCGGCGGTCTAGATGGGGTCAATGCCTTTTATCCAAGTCAAGAGTTGGTCGACTTTATGCATCAGCAGGGTGAAGTACCACTCAATCTCACGCAGCTGAGCTACATAGACGGCACCAACGACAGCGTGCACCAAATGCGATTCAACGAGATCGAGAATATGAGCGAGCTCGATCTGGGCTACCAAAACCGACAATTCACCTTCGACGTCAGCCTGGCCGACTACCGCGAACCCCAAGACAATCGCTACAGCTACTGGATCGAAAACCTGACTAACGACTGGTCGGAGGAGGCACCCGAGCACACCCTGCGAGTACCCGATTTGCCGCCGGGCGAGTATACCCTACACGTCCGTGCACGATCCGGTCAGGGAGATTGGGTATCGGATTCCATTGATCTGCCCATACGTATACGACAGCCTTACTATCAGAATTTTTGGTTCTGGGTGATCACACTGGGTATCGTGTCGCTGGGTTTTGTGATGCTCTACCGCTATCGGGCTAAGACGGCAGAGCTACGCCAAAAAGAATTGGAGCGAGAAGTCGCCCAACGCACCGCCGAGCTCGGCCAGGAAAAGGCCAAAGCCGACCAGCTGCTGCTCAACATCCTCCCCGCTCAAACGGCTGAAGAGCTCAAGCAGACCGGCAAGGCCAGCGCCAAAAGACACGAACAGGTCACCATTGTCTTTTCTGATTTTGTGGGCTTTACTGCGATCTCTAATCAACTGGAACCCGAAGAGCTGGTCAAGGAACTCGACCATTGCTTCCGCACCTTCGATAAGATTGTCGCCCAATACGATTTAGAAAAAATAAAGACCATAGGCGATGCCTACCTCTTCGTTGGCGGCCTAAACAGCGATGCGCAAACGGGAGCTGTAGATAGCCTCAAAGCTGCTCGCGACATTCAGATGTTCCTCAAGTCCTACGCCAAAGAGTGCCAGGCCAATAACCGCCCCGTCTTCCGCGCCCGACTCGGCATACATACCGGCCCGCTGGTGACCGGGGTGGTCGGCACCAATAAATTCGCCTACGACATTTGGGGCAAGTCCGTCAATATCGCCTCGCGTATGGAAAGCAACGGGCAGGTGGATAGTATTGTGGTTTCAGAGGCTACGCAACGGTTGGTGGGTACGCAGTTTGACTGTAGGCCGTTTGGTTTGTACGAAGAGCACGGGAAGCAGGTGGAGATGTATTTGGTGGAATAAGCGTATTGCGTATGTCGTACAGCGTATAGCGATTTTTGCAGCAGGATTGATGCGCAGCTTAGGTTTTGATAAATCTATAGGTGTACCCATCTTCAAATTTAATGATGTACATACCCCTGGGTAAATTTGAAACATCTATCGTAGTCGATGCACCTATTCTTTCAAATCGACTGACTTCCAGCCCTGTAGATGAAAATATAGCTCCAGAAATTTCAGTCGATCTGCTGTTTTGAATATTTAGCATACTCGACGTTGGGTTAGGCCATATTTTGTAGGTGTCTCGTTGTGTAGGATTGGATGTTGAATTAATAAAATCATTTTGGCAATCTATTTCTAGACCTAAAATAGATTCAGTATTGAAAGCTAGATTGAAATCATCACTTTCTGAATAACATCTAATGACTCCACCAGTCGTTAGATCAGGTGGCTGTTCGAAGTAATCAAAGGGATTAATGAAAACTAAAAGACTACCTATGTTTTCAAGTATAGAGTCTTGATAAGAAGGAAATCCATCCTCATGAAGATATTCAACAACCATACCATCAAAAATACGACCTTCCAGATCTTTTTCAAATTTATCCATGATTGTCATTTCTATACTGCCCAAGTTAGCATCCCCACTATATTCGATGGTCCAACTATCTCCAATGTCTCCCCCAAAGTTATATAACGTGTCTGGATCTTCACCGTAGAAAGAAGCAAAGAATACATCATTAGTTATACCAAAAATATAATCATCGTATATTTCTTCAATGGTGTCACCGAAAAAAGGACGTATAACTGTAGAAACCCTGGAGAAAATAGAATAATCTTTGTTATTAATGACCGTATCTGATTTATGTGAGTGACGCATGAGTCTAAAATTAAAGCCATTAGTGTGATCGTATAACCAACTCATGCTAGACAGGTCATTGAGAGCTGGCTTTGCAGTGCTATTGTTGTCTGGGCACCAAACATTAACCGTACATCCTCCACCCTTAACATACATAGATTCATAAATTATATACATTCCGGAATTTTCAACTTTTAGATGTATAAAGTAGTATTTGCATGGGTCAGGTAGTAGATAATCTGGAATTTGAATGTTCATGCCAGTGCCTATGCTAACCATACTATTGAATTCAGAGAAGCTGTAAACGGGACTTTCACTTATATACCATGTATAATCAAAACTTGGTAATAAGTTTGAAGAAAGATTTGCATCTATAGAAATATTATATTGACAATTTTGAATGTTGTAATTGATTAAAGCATTAATAGGAGGAGTAGTCCTAAAGTTGCTTACATCGCAGGCTTTTGCTCTTAGCCATCCAGCTGAATTGGCTGCTGGATTACTATGTTCACTTAATTGAACACCATCGATATATATGTCAGGATTAGAGAAGTAAGGTATATCTGTATTTGAATAAAAATTGTCAAAGACCGACTGCATGATTGTTGATCTATTTCTATTATATATGTTAACTCTTGCTCCATGCCCACAGCACCCTCTTGATTGTTGTATTCTAGCGTGCCTTAATCCGAAAACATGACCTATTTCATGTGAAAATACATAATTGTTTAAAGCTGTATGTGGAGGTTGAAGAATATATGCACTTTCAGGAACTGGGCCAAAATTTGCGGCACAAGCTTGATTAGACCATACTTGATTATCCGTAATTAGTATAACTATATCGGAACTGTAAGAATCTCTTAAAATATTTGCATCAATGTTGCTTCCAAATTCACATGCTTGAACTGGGCAATTATTGTCGAAAACAACATCTTCGTAGAGATAATTCCACTTGTAATTGAATGGTATGTTAACTTCACTATTGTAAAAAACTTCATATAGCTGAATATTTAAAATTTCTATGAAATACTCGGTATGTATATGCCCGCCTAGAAAGTCGTAAGCTTCAGGACTTATTAGGATTAATAAACTTATTTCTGAAATACAAGAGTTATTGCAAACCGCTTCTTCTACTTCAGGACAACTTGGAGACGGACATGAAGAATTGTAGTTTGAACAAGTTGAATTAGGAATCTCTTGGAGCTTACATAAAAAGTGAAGATTTCTATCACTTTCTGGATCGGGGAAAATCAAGTACTGATCGCCAGATGCAAGAAAATTAACTTTTGCTACGTAACCATATTTATTTTTTATTAAATATACACTAGTCCCATTTAAGTTGTTTTTAGCTACTATTATACTATCTAGTCTAGTTGTGTCTATTTTGTCGACTCTGAATTTTAGCGTAGATGAGTTTGTGAAATCATCTATTTCTATGCTGTCTCCTGTTGCTAATGCAGAGAGTAGACTGTCATTTGCCAAAAAAGGTATAGGGGTCTGGCTGTGATCGATTATAGGCGGCAGATTGTCTCTAAAATATATTTCAGCAGAGTCAAGGGTGCTGTTACTTATGTCTTCTAGTACTTTTTGACCAAATAAATTTATACCCAAAGCTACGAGTACACAACTTAAAATTAAGGTCTTATCGTAAAATCTTGCTAACATGACTATTTCTTTTATGTAAATAAAGCCAATTTTGTTTAAACATATTGGTTTTTGGAAAAAACTGCGTTAACATCCTACCTTTGTGTATGCGTTCATTCGAACTCCTATGGTGGGCTTTTACTCTCGTTTTGATGGCTTTGGTGGTGAGCCCGATCTATCTCAATTTGCCCGATTTTCCCTTTATCATTCCTAACATGATCGCTGTAGCGGTGGCGGTGACCTTTACACGCTATGTGTTCCTGCTGAAGGTCTCCTGGCTCAATGGTCGCTATGTTTGGATGGCCTTGATGGTCTTCGCGGCCATACCCATCTGTTTCTATGTTGGCCAGTACCTTAACTACTTTACCACTACACTCGACAACGAAGGCCCCGATACCTGGGTGAAGCACCTCTCGCTAAACCGTGGCCGAGCTTTTATGAACTACCTCGAAACGGAATACTACCTCTTTGGTGTCTGGGCGATATTGGCTGGAGCAGTGATGCCATTCCGGTTCATCTATCAGATTTGGAAGGATCATATCGAGAAGCAGGGGGTGAGAGGCGGGGTAGCAGATTGATATTGGATGTTTGGATGAATGGATGTTTTTGATATCTGGATATCCAAAAATACAATCATCAAAAACATCCTTACTCATCCACATCGAAGATGTCATCGGACTCATCGCGCTCCATGCTATCGCTGACGCCGTCGAGCATTTCGCTGGCTTCGGCCCAGAAGTCCTGAACGACAGGCCAGATCAGCAAGCCGTATTCTTGCGCGATTTCGGGTAGACCAGCTGCATATTTATAGAAAAAGCTCTCTTCTTGCGATTTTTCATCGACTAATCCGCTATTTGAGGCAAAGAGAAGCAGGCCAGAAAATATAAGACTAAAGAAAAAGCCCGAAAGAATGCCCCCGAGTGCCTGATTGATGAAATTGATGTTGATCGACTCTAGAAACTGTGTCAGCCCCCGAGATACCAGCCTGAATAGAAACAGTATAGCGATGAAGGTCAGCACCAGTCCCGCGATAAAGGCCACACCCGTACTCGTGCTGGGGGCTAGGGAATGGACCCAATCGCCTGCGGCAGGGCCTAGTTTCATAGCACCTAGTATAGCGATGAACCAGCTGGCAATATTGAGCACCGTAGCAATGATGCCTTTACTGAAACCAACATAAAAGCCGTAGGCGGCGAAGACCAGAAAGAGTATATCAATCACATTACAAAAATAGGCTGTTTTTTATTAGGCCTTACAACAACTCGACCAAAGAGGCGTTTCCATCTACTGAGAGGCTATCTACCCCAACTAATAAGCCTTTAAGAACTCGGCAGTCCATTAAGTTTGGATTGCCGTTTTCTTTTGTAATACCTTTGCGGCTCAATTGAAAACGACTATGAAAATCTTAGCCAACGACGGCATTGCCCCCAACGGAAAAGCAGCTCTCGAAGCCGCTGGTTTTGAAGTAATTACCGAAAAAGTAGAACAAGCTGATTTATCAGCTGAACTTCCGAAGTATGTCGGCATTATCGTGCGATCCGCTACCAAGGTGCGCCAGGATCTGATCGACCATTGCCCCGATTTGAAGTTTATCGCTAGAGCCGGTGTCGGTATCGACAATATCGACCATGAGTACGCCCGCTCAAAAGGTATTCCGGTCATCAATACCCCGGCTGCTAGTAGTGAGTCTGTTGCCGAATTGGTCTTTAGCCACTTCTTCAATCTGGCCCGCTCGGTTCACCGCTCGAATGTCGAGCTGCAACTGGCAGATAGCAACTTCAAGGCCCTCAAGAAGTCCTACAGCAAAGGCGTGCAGCTGCGTGGTAAGACGTTGGTTGTTATTGGCTTTGGTCGCATTGGCCGCGAGGTGGCTCGTATAGGTCTGGGCATGGGTATGCGCGTCCTCCCCGTAGACCCTATGATCGAAACCGCCGAAGTGACGGTCGACCTTCACGAGTCATATGGTGGCAGCCACACGGTCGAGCTGAAAACCGTGACTTTATCTGAGGCACTCCCTCAAGCTGATTTCCTCACGCTCCACGTTCCTTCGGTCGATAAGCCCATCCTAGGTGCCGAAGAACTGGCTACCATGAAGCCTACTGCCTTTGTAGTCAACAGTGCACGCGGCGGTGTGATCGAAGAAACGGCCCTGCTTAATGCCCTGGAGAATGGCAAACTCGGCGGCGCAGGCCTCGACGTATTCGTCGGTGAGCCCAATCCTGACCGCAAGCTGCTAGAGCACCCCATGATCAGCATTACGCCCCACACAGGTGCGAGTACCCTCGAAGCCCAGGCTAATATCGGTCAGGAGCTGGCGGATAAAATTATTGCGTTGGGCTTGATCTGATTTGTTTCGCAAATTCAAATAAATAGCTATATTGGTTAATATTCGTGAAATCAATATGCTATGAAAAGGATAATTTGCAAACTATTATTTGTTTTCTTGCTATCAGCAATTACAAGCCCTATCTCGATTTGGAGCCAGGGAGATCATTCGACTACTCCAGGTGGCGGTGCTACAAATTTTATGTTTGGAAGCACAACAACCACGAAATTCCAGTTCATCTACTTCAACAGTGATTTTACGACGCCACCCCCTTCCGGTGTAATCGAAAGATTGTGGTTTCAAAGGACAACGAGCACCGCAAGTACTTCCCTACAAGATTTTAATGACTTCGAGATTCGATTGGGTAATACGACCGAGACTACTTTAGATGGCCTTAATTTTTTTGATGGCTTGGAATTGGTTTATGATGGTGCCCTAACTATACCTCCAGGACCCGCCAATAGCTGGTTTTTTATTGAGCTGCAAACTCCCTTTACATACGACAACAGTCAGACCTTAATTTTGGAGACTAGGCTGATAGCCCCTGGCCCCAATCACTCGACGGGATTTGGAGTCAGATGGACTGATATAGCTAATACTGGTGACACAGATAGAAGACTTCAAAGTACAGACAATGCAGCAGCTCAAGCAGATGTCGCGCTGGAAAGGTATCACGTTCTGGGATTGTCTATCTCTCCGGCAATGCCCATCGGCTTATTGTCTTTCAGTGCACGAGCAAACGATAAGCAAGTCGACATAAACTGGGCGACCTCTTTTGAGGAAAATAACGAATTTTTTGCCATCGAAAGATCTAGAGATGGCATCGATTGGAATACTATCTCCACTTTAAACAGTTCTGGCGATTCACAGAGCGATCGGCATTATTCTACATCCGATAAATCTCCATTGGATGGCATTTCTTTCTATCGCCTCAAACAAAATGACTTCGATGGGCAGTATAGTTACAGCCCGATAGCGCGCGTGCTCTTCAATCGAAGTGGCGATGAAGACGTGCTGGTATATCCCAATCCCTCTAGTGATTTTATGTACGTGTCAGGCTTACCTGATGAACCTGATAAGTTTCAGCTCGTAAATGCCATCGGTCAAGATGTGACTGATGCGGTAGTCTTCCATTATGAGCGTGAAGGTAGCTTGCGGCTAGATATGTCCAGATTGGATATAGGTATTTATTATTTGCGAACGGAGGAATCAGCTATGATGCTTGTGAAACGATAGCACCCTGACAGCATATTTTGTATAAACTTAGCCTCAGCCTTCCAGGCTGAGGCTAAGTTTATATGTGATAATCACCTTATTCTAAAAGCAAGCTCTGCCGGTGTTATCCATTTCTATCCCGCCGAAGAATTCATTGCCCGCCATAGTCCCGAGTCGGCCGCAGGCCCACACGCCAGTAATACCACCACTTAGATCGTTACTGTAAATTCGAGCAAATGAACCATTGGCAACGACAATACCAAAGGATTGGACAATAGTGGTCTGCGTCTGCCATAAGGTACTCGCCGCAATCTCATTGCGAATCGCATAGGTGCGGTCGCTATTTTCTACGAGGATGCCGATGTATGGCCTGAGTAGAATATGAGGTAGGTAGGCTTTAAATTTCAATGGAATATGGCATTTTTGAGTCGATATAAAGCTACAAAAATATATGCGTTTGAACAATTTGTGAATAAGCCTCTCTATGCCAAGTAGTTTTAAATACACCATCACTGTTGTCGACTCCGATATAGACGAGCTCAATCACGTCAATAATATCCGCTACCTACAATGGGTGCAGGATATCTCCAAGGCACATTGGTATAAGGTCGTCTCAGACGAGGTGGCTGCCCAATACGTCTGGGTCGTCGTCAGTCATTTTATAGAGTACAAAGCATCAGCCGTATTGGGCGATACGCTGATTGCAGAAACTTATGTGGAGGATTTTAATCGCCACATATCCACTCGTATCGTCGAGTTTAAAAATGAGACCACTGGCAAGCTGATCGTAAAGGCAAAAACCCGATGGGCTATGATTAACAACTCGAATAAAAGACCAATTGCCGTTCCAAGAGAAATAGCAGCGCTATTCTAAAGCGCGTCTGGTATCCATAAATCTAGTATCCGGTATCCATAAATCCGGTTTCCGATCTCGAAATGTCCGGTTTCCGATCTCCATAAATCCGGTCTCCGCTATCCGGTTTCCACAAATCTAGGGTCCTCTTACCCCTTCCCCTCCATCAATATATCCGTGCTCTGCGTAAATTCCTTTTCCAACAGCAGCTGTAGATGCATACGCAGCACCTTGCCCATCGTATTTAGATTTTTGAACTTCCGACTATGGTGATGCTCTCCTAACTCACGCGAGAGCTGAGCAATGAATTCGGGTTTGGAGATCGAGTCCTTATCCATGACTTGCATCAGTTTATATATGCGCGAAGAGCTGGCTTTAATGCGAGCGGCGATCATAGAGCGCTCTTCCAATTGATACTGCTTGACGGTTGGCGCCTCCAACAATTTCATACCTATGAAAATGATGGGATTGTTGTCTTTGAAGTATTGAGGTAAGTAAAAATTCTTCCGCCCTTCATAGCTCTGCTGATCGAAGTCGATGGCCCGGATGCGGTATTGGTTGCCTTCGATATCGGGGGTGATATCAACCACGTAGTTGTAGGCCCTCATGTCTCCGAGCAGGCGCACGAAGCATCGCTCATTGAATTTGATGAACTCTTTGGCGATTCGGATTTGATTGAGCGGATCGACATCAAGCTCCCGCTCGAAGAAATCGTCGCCTGGTATGCCGGCAATGTGCTCTTCGATCAGGGTTTCGCCGTCGAGTAGGTATAATACACTATTAGGCGACAGCAACTCTTCCAGCTCGAGCCCGTATATGCGGGAGGCATCGGCTTGCTTGACATAAAAGTGATCGTAGTTATCATTTAGCCGGTTGATGATCCTAATACGGAATGGGCGAGTATTACCGAACAAGCAGTAGTCGATGCGCGCCACTTCGAGGTGGGGTAGGGCAGTGAAGTTACCATCCATGCGCAGCAGGGCGTATGTCTTTTTGAGGCCATCGAAAAGGTCCTCCTGATCGTTTTGGGCATAGTAGACCGTCTGCCAAAGGGTGTCGTTATCATCCTGGTCGAGCAGGGCGGTTCCCGCAACGAACCTGATGAGGTCATTATAATGGACGGGTAGCTCTACCCGGCGGCCGTAATTCTTCAGGTATTTTAATAAATCAGTGGAGACGGGGATGATCTGCTTTTTGTCCATTAGGCTAATATACGAGTGGTTGCACATTTGATAGGGTAGCCGTATAAATGCATCTATACGATATAATTCCCTTCCTCAATAATGCCCAAAGCAAGAAATAATCACAATTACGCCTTCCTCCATCGTGTAGATCAGTCGGTGCTCTTGAGTGATCCGCCTAGACCAATAGCCACTCAGATCATTTTTCAATCCTTCGGGCTTGCCAATACCTTCAAATGGATTTTTCGATATATCAAGAATTAGTTCCCAGACTTTCATTCCAAGTTTGGGATTGATCTTCTTGAGTTTTATCAGATCTTTTTTAGCCTTGTTACTGATTTCTAAAAGCACTCTCCCTTAGTTTGGAGAATGAGTCAAAGTGTAAAGTTGATCTTTACTGATAGAGGTAGTTTTCTTTCCGTTCTCGTGTGCAATTGCCGCAGCTAGAATCTCCATCCTATTCAAAAGCTTATCCTCGTTTTCCTCATTTGGTGTCCACAGTCCAATTACTGAGGCGTAGGCACCAAACCTAGTGGTGGCATCTAAGAGGAAATTGATAAGCTCATCAATGCGGCCATCTGGTAGCTCGATCTGTTTAGTCAGGACCAGGTGCGATAAAATTTGACAAAATTCAAATTGTAAAGAGGAATCAATCCACTTTATGTAGAAAAAAGCTTTGGCAGGAAATAGGTAAGGTAAAGCACTCAGTAAAGATTGATAGTCGACTTTTAAGGAGGGAAAATGGCTAGAGGCGTTAGCTTGATTAGAAGAATTATAGATCGATGTAGTGACTTCTTGTATCGCGATCAAAGTTTCTGTGCTAGCTCTTGAGAGAATAGAGTAAGGGGCAATACTTAGGTTTACTGCGATGTGGTCGTTTACGCCATTGAGATAGTCTTGAAAGTTGTATCCTTTTTCTGCCATCCAATTGAGGGCAGCTACACGTACGTTGAAAATCTCTTCTAACAAACTATTAGACGCTTCTTCAAAAGACTGACCTTGCGATCTATGATTGATTAGGTCTATTAGGCTGTTGACCTCTTTTTCTAACGGTTTTTGATCGATAAGACCTTTTTCTAGCTTTGCTAGGGATAGAAAACGACCAATAGGTACTTCGCTAATCAGCATAATTTATGCCCATTTGACTTTAATACAACTTAAGGTGCATAGCAGTTAAACTACAACCTTTTATTTTACAAAACTAACTTATTTGCGCCATCAATACATATACCCCATAACCTACACATATCCCAGCAGAGATCATCTGGACAATTCTACTCCATCGTGGGCTGCTCATCAAACGCTTGCACCAGGGTATTCCGAAAAAAGCAGCGGCGATCAGCATACCGATGACAGACCCCAGCCCGAAGGCGACCAGTGCGAAAATACTGTGGCCAGTGGTCGATAGTTGGGTGACCAATAGTATGATAACAGCCCCCGACCCCGCCAGCCCGTGAATGAGTCCGACCCGATAGGCCAGTCCGTGGGTTTGATCCGAGCTCGACACATGGCTATGGCTTCGATGATTGCGCCCTTGGTAGAGCCGCCACAGCCCCAAACCAATCAGCATAACGCCCACAAATGCTTCCCCCCATTGGAAGAGCCATCCATCTAGCGGAAGTCCAATTAAAATGAAGGCTAAACCCACAATCAATATCGTGGAGCTATGCCCCAGACCCCAGTATACACCTTCTTGCAAGATGCTGGCCAGGCGACTTTTGCGGGTTGCCAGGGCACCTACGGCCACCAAGTGATCGGCCTCGAACGCATGGGTAAAGCCCGTGACCAGGGCAACAGCGAGGGTTACTTCTTCCATCAGTCTTGACTCAGTTGGTGAATAACGATGCGGTGATTGCCGGTATCAGCTATGGCCAGGGTGTCAGTTTCCACGGCCAGGTGAAATGGCCAGTACAAGCTATTGTCGGATGCCTCTATGCTGTTTCTGTTCTCGATACCTAGCTCGAAGTTGGCCTGGCCCAGCAATGCATCGGCTGATTGGTTATTTTGGGTGGGCAATTGGCGAAAGTGCAAGACCCGGCTATTGCCTGTATCGGCCACCAGCAGGCCATCTTTCCAAAAGCAGGCGTCGTAGCACCAGTTGAGTGTATGGGCCTTGGGGAACCAGCCGAATTGGTTCTGACCATTATCGGCAAGGCTGGACTGCCCGATGAGAATAGGCTCTCGATCGGCTACAGGCGCAACGGCTTTGGTCCAATCGGGGTAAAGCATAACCCGGTAATACTGCGTATCGGCAATGGCCAGCTGCCCCGCTGGTCCCATTTTAACCGAGTAGGGCCAGATTGGCTGATGGTGGTCGTAGTCGCGCTCGGTAAAGTTGGGCTTGCCGATTACAGAGGATGCTGCCGCATAATTTTCTGTTGGCCACTGATCGAAGACCAAGACTCGCCGATTTCCGGTATCGGCTATGAAGAGTCTTTCGCCATCGGAATCTACACCATAGGGCCAATTGAGGCTCTGGGCCGTAGGTGGGCTACTCACACCGCCTACATTCGGCTCGTGATTATTGAAATCGGGCTGCCCCAGTACGAGATCTGCTGGCTGACCGTGATCGCTTGGGAAGCTGTTCCAGATCAACACCCGGTGGTTCCAGGCATCGCAGACGACCAGCTTTTCGCCGTCACTCCACAAACCCGATGGGTATAAGAGCGTGCTGGCCCCCGCTTGACCACCCGCATTTCGGCCGGTCGATTCGGTCTCGGTCTGGCCCAGTACGACATCAGCATCGGCATAGGTCGACCCAGGCAGCTGGTTCCAGATAAAGACGCGATTTTGGCCCGTATCGGCTACGATCAATTTGCCATCGGCGAGATGAACGCCTCTTGGTGCCAGCAGTGGGTTGCCTGCTTCGCCCATAAAGTGGCGAGACTGGCCTGGTATGGCGGCGGCTTCTTCGCTGGTTCTGCTCTTGGCGCGACTCGGTGTATCTAAGGTCATAACTTTTCGGGCTTAACAGATTCTGGGAAGTTGCTCACCGATCAGCATGGGCACGACTCGCTTACCACCAATTCCGGAGGTTTGCACGACCTGCCGTGGGTGGGCTTCGGTCACCTCGCCTATAATGGCTGCTTGCTGACCGTATTCGAGTGAACGCATGGTGTGCAGGACTTCCTCGGCAGAATCCTTAGCTACAATGGCGATGAATATGCCCTCGTTGGCCACGTATAGTGGATCAAGGCCCAACAGTTCGCAGGCACCCGCAACCTGGTCTTCCAGTGGGAGGGCGCGCTGGCGAATATCGATGCCCAGTTGGGTGTCTTTGGCCACCTCGTTGAGTACGGTAGCTACGCCTCCACGCGTCGGGTCGCGCAGTAGCTTGACGGCCGGTCCGAACTCATCGAGTAGCTCGCCCACCAGGTGATTGAGTGGCCGGGTATCGCTGACGATCTCCGTGTCGAAATCGAGTCCTTCCCGAATCGACATGATGGCCATACCGTGGGCAGCCAATTGCCCGCTGACGATGACCACATCGTCCGGCTCGATTCGAGTAGCGTCTATCTCTGCTCGCTCGTGCATCTGCCCCAAACCTGAGGTGTTGATAAATATTTTGTCGCCCTTGCCGCGCTCCACCACCTTGGTATCGCCGGTCACTATTTGCACGCCCGCCTTTTCGCAAGCTGATCGTATGCCGAGGAGCACTTCCCAAAACTCGGTCATGGGCAGGCCTTCCTCCAGGATAAAACTCAGCGATAAATGCTTGGGTACGGCTCCACACATGGCCAGATCGTTGACGGTACCGTTTACGGCCAGTTCACCTATGTTGCCGCCGGGAAAAAATATGGGGTTGATCACGAAGCTGTCGGTAGTGAAGGCCAAATGGCCGTGGTATCGAAGCATAGCCCCGTCGTGGCGGCGGTCCAGCCATTCGTTGTTCAGCAATTTGAAAACGCCACTATCCAACAACTGATTGGTTAGTTTCCCGCCACTGCCATGGCCGAGATTGATGGTCGTAAAGTCGAGTTTCGGTAGGGGACAATTCAGGCTCAGCATTTATAAGTTGTTTTTGGTCATGGGGGCTTTTAAGCAGCGATCTCCTCTAGTACGGTCTGGAAGTGGTAGTAGGCCGCACAGGCACCTTCCGAGCTGACCATGGGCGCGCCAAGGGGCATTTCGGGCTTGCACTTCGTCCCGAAGTTGGGGCAGTCGTGTGGCTTGGCCAGTCCTTTCATGATTTGACCGGAGATGCAATCGGGATTTTCCTGAACAGGTGCCAGATTGATGCCGAATTTGCGCATAGCATCGTACTTGCTGTATTCATTCCTGACGCGCAGACCACTCTCCGGGATTTCGGCCAATCCTCGCCAGGTCAGATCGGTGATCTCAAACACTTCCTGAATGGCATTCACGGCCGCCTCGTTGCCCTCCGGCCGAACGATTCGGCTGTATTGATTTTCCAGTTTGGCTTCACCGGCCTCCAGCTGTTTGACGACCATCAAGATGCCTTGCAGCAAGTCTAGGGGCTCGAAGCCGGTCACCACCATCGGTATGCCATACTGCTCGACCAGTGGGTGGTACTCACTAGTACCCATGATGGTACACACATGGCCTGCTGCCAGGAATGCCTGTATGCGGCACTCGGGATCATCCATCACGGCCTTAATGGCTGGTGGCACCAGCACGTGATTCGACAGGATGCTGTAGTTGTCGACCCCCCGGCGTTTGGCGTGCAAGACCGAGAGCGCATTGGCCGGTGCCGTGGTTTCAAAGCCCACTGCAAAGAAAACGACCTCTTTATCAGGGTTTTGCGCCGCCAGATTGACCGCCTCCAGGGGCGAGTACAAGATGCGCACATCTGCACCGGCTGCTTTGGCTTCCTGCAAATTGCGGCTAGAACCCGGCACTCGCATCATATCGCCGAAGGAGCAAAGGATGATGTTATCTCGCTCTGCCAGGTGAATCGCCTTGTCGATGATGCTCAAAGAGGTTACACAGACCGGGCAGCCGGGGCCGTGGACCATATTGACCTCCTTGGGCAGCAGGTTAAGTATACCATTGCGCACCAGGCTGTGCGTCTGACCGCCACATACCTCCATGATCGTCCATGGGCGGGTAACGCTTCGGTGTATTTCATCCAGATATTGCTGGGCTACATCGGGGTCTCTGTATTCTGATAGGTACTTCATCACTCGTCTTTTAATAGGTTTCTTATTTCACCACGCTCCACCTGGCCGGGCACGTAATCGCTTTCGGTCAGCTCGTCGGTTTCGCCGATCTCTTCCAGGTATTTGAAGACCTGTTTGGCCTCCTCCTCGTCGACGACACTGATGGCCACACCGACATGTACCAGCACGTAATCGCCTACCTCGGCCTGAGGCACCATATCGAGGGTAGCATCCTTCAATATGCCGCCAAAGGAGATTTTGGCCATCTTGATTTGGCCGTCGTACTCGTGGCGAATGCTCTTGATCTTTCCGGGAATGGCTAAACACATAGCGTAGCGGTTTTTTGGTTTTTGGTGATGGCTGCCTCTTGGGTCAGGGCGTAGTGTATAAGCTGACCGTAGGCTATATTTTCGTCGTTGGGTGCCAGATGCTCGTGGAAGGCCAGCCTGTATTGGCCACCGAGTTGCTGCTCGATCAGGTCGACCAACAGGGCATTTTGGAAGCAGCCACCCGAGCAGGCAAGGGTAGTGACGGACTGATTTTCGGCCACCTCGCCTATCCATTGCACCAGGCTCAGATGAAATTTGAGGGCAATCAGCCCAGCGGGGATATGCCCCAAATCTTCCAGCAATTCTGCTTGGAGCGCATGAAAATGGTAGGCTTCCACCAGGCCGTATTTGTCATACGCTGCTCTGGCAGCGGCTTCCAATCTGGAGGCCGCCTGCCCTTCGTAATCTTGCGCGATACAAACACCCGTCAAGGCCGCGACAGCATCGAAAAGTCGGCCTACGCTCGAAGTCTGTGTTTGGGTGCGATTGCGCAATCGCATGAGGGTGTCTAGCGCAGCAGCTTCCATTGATGCGTCAGTCCAACCTGTATTTTTCAATGGATCGCCTACCCATGCAACAGCGGCATATCTAGGGTCTAGGGCCATCTTATCACCACCGATATGTGGAAAGTAAGGAAGCTGGGCCACCCGATGAAAGACATCTTCACGAAGCCTGAAAAACTCTCCGCCCCAAATCTGACCATCATGCCCATAGCCCAATCCATCCCAGACGACGCCGAGTACTTCTTCCGCCTCCTCCAACAAATTCTGCTCGCCCAGCAGAGCCGCGAAATGCGCTTCGTGATGTTGTACAGCATACACCTTCAAAGCTTGTTCCTCGGCCATTTCAAGGGCTATAGATCGACTAAAGTAAGCGGGGTGCAGATCGGTCAAAATGACTTGTAGTCGCGCTGCGCTGAGGTGGGTCAGCCGTTGAAGGGTTTTTTTGAATGCGACTTGCGCAGGTAGTTGCCCCAACTCGCCGAGCCGGGGGCTGAGTACATACTGTCCACTACTTCTCAGGCCGAAGCAGGCTTTCATATCCGAGCCCATGGCCAGCATATCCGTGCCCGCAGGCATAGCCATACTCGGATGTACAGCCGGAGCCAAACCCCGCCCCCGTCTGATGATTATCGGGCGGTGAGCAGTCTCGCTAAAGCGGATCAGGCTGTCGTCTTGCGCTTGAACGATGGGAAGGTCGTGGGTCAGCACATAATTGGCTAATCGGGCGACCTCCCTTTCTTGGCCTTCGGCCAGGATGGGCTCTCCACTCAAATTGGCACTGGTAGCCACCATCGGGCGGCCTACAGCACGAGCCAGCAAGGTCGTCAAACCTTGATTGGGTAGCATGAGGCCGTAGTAAGCCGAGTCGGGGGCCACTTCATCTGATATGTTTGTCTGCTGTCGCTTAGGCAATAAAACAATAGGAGCAGCTGGAGACGATAGGGCTGCTTCTGCCTTTGGGATTATGTGCGCAATCGATTGAGCCGCACCCAGATCGACAACCAATAGCGCAAATGGTTTTTGGGGCCGAGCCTTTCGACGTCGAAGTTCTTTGACCGCCCTTTCGTCGGTGGCATCGCAACAGAGTAGATACCCGCTGGTACCTTTTACAGCTATGATACTGCCGTCTTTAATGAGGTCGGCTACATGTTCTAGGTTGCCGGCTCTTTGATCGATCAGATCTTGATTTAACAACTGCCATTGAGGGCCACAGCTGGGGCAGGAGTTCGTCTGGCTATGATATCGGCGATCATCGGGTGATTCGTATTCGCGCTGGCAATCGGCACACATCCTGAATTTGGCCATGGCCGTACGCTCGCGGTCGTAGGGGAGGCTCTGCTGCACGGCATATCTGGGGCCGCAATTGGTGCAAGTAATAAAAGCATAAGCGAACCGACGGTCAGTCGGGTCGAGTAACTCCCTGCGGCAGTCCGAACACAAACAAAAGTCGGGCGCAATGAACAACCCGGCCTTGCCATTCAACTGGCTGTCTGTAATGGAAAATCGGTCGTATGGCTCGGATACGATCTCGTCTATATTGTGATGGGTAACGATGGCCATCGGGGGCAGATTGGCCAAAATTTGGTCTGTAAAAGCCGCTATTTTTTGTTGTGTGCCTTGGCACCGAATGCGCACCCCATCGGGTCCGTTCCGCACTTCGCCCACGATGTTTTGAGCGCATGCCAAACGGTAAACGAAGGGCCTGAATCCAACGCCTTGCACCCGGCCAGCGATGTGGATTTCCCAACTACGCATGTACGAGTGTGTCGAGCGATTGTTTCTTGGCCTGGGTTTTTGCTACCAGCCAGTCGCACCAGCCCTCGATGCCTTCCCCTTTCAAGCTGGCGATCTGCATCACTTCCAGGTCTGGGTTGATGTCTTGGGCGTCCTGGGTGACGGCCTCGACCGAGAAGGGCAGGTGGGGCAGTAGGTCGCACTTGGTGACCACCATTATCTCGGAGGTCAGAAACATGCGCGGGTACTTCTTGGGCTTGTCGTCACCTTCCGTAGTAGCTATGAGAGTGACTCGATAGTCTTCGCCCAGGTCGAAGGCTGCTGGGCAAACGAGGTTGCCCACGTTCTCGACGAAAAGCAGGTCGACGCCCTCCAAGTCCATATTTTCCATAGCCTGCCAGACCATTTGTGCTTCCAGGTGGCAGATGCCCCCGGTTACGATTTGTAGGGCATCCAGGCCGGCATCTCTCAGTCGGTCGGCATCGCGTTCGGTTTCCAGATCGCCTACGAGCACCTTCATACGCAGGCGGTCGCCCATGTACTTAGCCGTCTGCTCCAGTAGGGTGGTTTTACCGCTGCCGGGGCTGCTCGTCATATTGATGAGCAAAGTACCCTGCTGGGCCATCTTTTTTCGGATCTGCTCGGCCACAAAGTCATTGGCCTTCAATAAATGCATGGTCGTATTGTCGCAATTGACAGACCCACGGGCCATGCGATTGGATTTTTGGGTATGGGGCATGATTGATTAGTTTACAGTTGCAGCTTCGGCAAATTCTACTTGGTGGATAAGTAGCTCAGTGCCTTGAATAATGTTGTTGGTGGGGCGACCGCAATGGCCGCACTTGAATTTGTAGTTCTCGATTTGGGTCTCTGAGCCGCATAGCTCGCATTCGACGAGTACGGGAAGCAGCTCTACCGATAGCTTGACATCGGGTAGTCTTTGCTCACCTTCCTGCACGGCCTCGAAGGCATTCTGTAGCAAGACCGGCTCCACATTGCTCAGCAGGCCAATGCGCATACGCACTTCCGTAATGCGGTCTATTTCTTCCGTGGAAAATTGATCTTCCAGGGTATTGACAATACTTCGGACTAGCGATACTTCGTGCATGGTCTTGGCGTTTAGGCGTATACGGTCTTTAGCAGGTTCAATCGATCGATGTGTTCTTGCGCCTGTTCGACTAGACTTTGGTCAGGGCTGATGGCGATGACTTCCTCGGCTCTACTGAGCATATCATCGAATCGGGCTTCATCTAGCTGGTCGTCGTCTGTGCCGAGTTGCCACTGGGCTTCCAGATAGTTGAGTAGCGTAAGGCTTCTCGCTCCAGGCATATCTTTTGCCGATCTCAATTGTAGTGCCTCGTTGTAGTAAAAGAGCGCCTTTTCGACATTGTCGGTCAGCTTGGCTTGAGGATATTTGAGCAGGGCATTCCCGTAGTGATTACAGATGGTCGCGTAGAGTTGAGGATTGGTCTCCCGGTCGCATACCGATAGGGCTTCTTTGAAGGCTGTACTGGAAATGGCAGCCCACATACCCTTCTTCTTGGCATCATCCGGCACTTCTGCATAAATGAGGCCGAGTTGCTGTTGCAGATCGGCATAAATAGTAGGACTATCCTCCTTCCTGAAGGTTCGTACCGCTTTTTGCAGTGCTTCTGCTGCTTTGCGATAAAACTGTGGATTTCCATCTTGTGCCCAGGCGAAGAGGAGGCTCCCCTTGCGCATGAAGGCATCGGCGGTGAGCTCTTTTTCGCCTAGCTCTTCAAAAATGCTGATCGATCGGGTGATGTAGCCCAGGCCTTCACTCCAGCTGGCTTCGCGGTGGCAAACCGTTGCAGCGTCGAGCAAGACCATTGCTGTTTCCAGTGGGCGCTCCTGCGACTCGTAGTGCTGTAGCGCCTTCCAGAGATGATCCTTTATTTCGACTAAAGATTCATTGTGGGTCGATTGGGTCAGACGAGCGTGGGCCAGGGCGTGGCACAGCGCCATTTTAGCTTCTTCGCTCTCTGCACTGGCCAGCCCGATTTTGAATACGCGGATGGCGTCCTCCATTTCATTCAGATCAGTGAGCAAATGGCCGAAATGCTTGGCGGAAAATGCGCGATGATCGCCAGTTGGCGCGGTCTCCAAAGCTTGTAGATAGTAGTATTTGGTTTGCTCTAGGTCGGCTTCTTCTATGCCGTAGTGTCGAACGATAGCATGATTGTGCATTAGCCGATACTCGCCGTAATAGTCTAGACTAGAGGGCAGATCGATGATGTCTATATGAAGACCATGGCTCAATCGATTGTAGATATCGAGCTCTTGATTGAGGACCGGGTCTACGTCTGCCAGAAAATGATAGACGCGTTCGTAATTATTCAATCGGGCATACACCAGCCCCAGCAAATACTCCGGGCGCAATTCCAGCCGCTCCCCCAGTACATATGGAGGCATGACATTGTACCAATCCAATAATGGATAGATATGATCCTGCTTGATCACCAAACTGTGGGCGCTGGGTATGGGCCGTTCCTCCAAGTAGTCGACTATTCGTACGAGCTCATCGAGCCGGTTTTCACGAGCAATAACCTCGCTAATCCAATCGTGGTATTTAGTTGTGCTGTATATCGTCAGCATGTCCTTGGTCTAGTTTACGTGGATCTCTTGGATCTGCACTAATTTGTCTTTGTAAAATATCTGCGTGGCGTTGGGCTAGGGCTAGGCTGGGGTGGTCTGAAATGGTTCTGACCAGTTTTCGCATGGGGTCATTTTGGTCGGTGTAGATCATGTCTATCCAAAATCGGCCTTTTTCCTGCCTGATCCTGTGGCTGACCACACAAGTCTTTAACCAATTGGGATCGGCGGAAAGGAAATTCAGGTCTTTCTCATTGCCCGCTTTTTCTTCCATCGGCCATTCATTCTAGGAATACTTGTAAGACTGAAATGCCGGGCTTGGCGGTGAACTCCAGTGCTCTGTCTGCTGGATTCAGATCGTGATCGATGATGATCTCTTGCAAACTGAGCGACCTGTCGCCTTGCATATTGCGCACTTTCAGCATTACGAGACTACAATCGTGCAGACTTTTGAAAGCTTTATCAGACATGGGCGCCAGTAGCAGATACCCCCTTTGTGGATAATAGACGGCATAGATCTGTCTGTCTTCACCAAAACATTGGCTGGCTAGTTGACCAGACAGCCATAGGTGTTGACGTCTCAAAGAAACCGTTGCGTCGATAGTCGGCGAATCGGCTTTTGGTTGACCAGCCAGATGGTTCGGATTGAAAATACGCTCCATGCTCGATTATGCAGTTTCCAGATTGATAGCTTGTTCTTCTTTGAGGGTATCTCCAATGATATTCACCAGCTTATCTGCTGCCTGCTCAACCTGCTCGCTAAGCCCAACCTCCAACTTGGTGTTGGTAATAGCCAGCAGGTATACACTGACATCATCGGGGTACTCTTCTTGCAGAATTTTCCGGGTATAGCTCAGGGCTTGGTCCCATTTCAGCGAGTGCAAGAACACCATCGGGTCATCTTGAATGGAAGCTTCTATCTCTGCTGCTGGTAGGTGATAGAGCGTGCCATCGGGCTCGCCGGTGTTTATCACTCCATCAACGAATATGATCCGCTGGTGTCCTTTCAACTGGAAGAGTACTTCGAAGGCCGAGGTGCCCATATCGAGTATGGTCAGGTCTTCCCGTTCGGATAGTTTCTTACCCAGCTGGGCAGTTACATAGCACCCTACGCCGTCGTCACTTCGGGTCGGATTTCCAAAGCCCAGGATAGCTGTCTTAGGTATGTGAGCAGACATAGCGATTACAACTTGAATCGGGCGAGTTCTTCATCGTTCTTGGCATCGTGGGCATGCACGGTACACACCAGACATGAGTCGAATGAACGAGCGACCATGCCCACCTCAACGGGATCGTGTGGATCTTGTATTTCAGTACCCTCCAGAGCAGCTTCGATGGGACCGGATTTTCCTTCGTCATCATTAGGCCCCACATTCCAGGTGGTAGGTGCCATGACTTGGTAATTTTCGATCACGCCGTTCTTGATCTCTACCCAGTGGGCGAGCGCTCCACGAGCAGCTTCGGTGGCTCCCCATCCTTTACCGTCTTTCTCTTTCGGCTTGATATAGAACTCACCATCCAGATCGATCTGGCCGAGCCACTCCATGATGTAATTGTACAATCGGGGTGCCTCGTGTACACGCGCCAGACTGCGGGTGAAGACGCTGGGTCCCATCTTGTCCATAATATCCAGGAAGAGGGGGTCTTGAATTTGATGGTCCAGATTGTCTGGATTTGCGTTCATGATAACGCGGCTCAATGGACCGGCCTCGGCGGCATACCCGTCGAATCTGGGTGCCTTCGACCAGCTGTACTTACCCTGCCAATCGGTATCGTGCATGGTTTGGCTCGTTACTGGTGTAGGGATGGGCTCGTCCCAAGGGTGAGCAGCGGGCTCATTCTCAAACCAAGAGTGGCTGACGTGCTCTTTGATCTTCATGTGATCGAGGGGGTGAAAGTCTTTTCCATCCCAGAAACCACCCGCACTGATAACGGCCTGCTGGCGACTCTCTACGGTAGGGTGGTTGTATCGGTCTTTGTGAAAGTAGGTACCATAGGCTACGTATTTGCCTACCCCTTGCCCAAACTTGTCGATACCGAATTGTAGAGAAGCCCGGATGAATAGGCCCAAGTCAGAATTGCGCTGACTCTCGTTTTCTTCTACCCACTCCATGAGATCGTCCCAGCTCTTGATCTGGAGATACCGCTCGATCGAACAGCCCAGCCAAATGCTTTCTAACCAGTCATTGCGGAATAAATTCATAATGGATACGGCCCGCGTAACATCCTTCAGGGTAGGGGCACACATCACGCCTCCTGGAATCATATAAGAGGAGTGTGGCCATTGACCACCGAAAAGGGCATAGACTTCCACAGGTCGGCCCGATGCGACCACCCCGCGTTGAAAACTCGTACCCACATAAGCTGCAAATCGCTTGACGACTTCAGGATATAGTGGGTGGTGAGCAAACTTTTTATTAGCCAGGTCGGTCGCAAAAATGGCGTAAAACCAACGGGGAATACTCTGGATCGTCTCCGTAGCCTGACCGATAGCTCGCAACAATAGTGCATTGGGCGTTAGTTCGGTTTTCCAAATGGTATCCAAGGCAGAGGATGCGCAGTACAGGTGGCTTCCTCCACATATGCCGCAAATACGAGGGGTGACAATTAGACCAGATTGAGGGTCTTTGCCATACATGATTTGTTCAAACCCGCGGAACATGGCAGCTTGGGTGTGGGCTTTGGTCACCACACCATCGTCCATGTATACTTTTACGTCGAGGTCACCTTCGACACGCCCAACCGGGCTGATGTTAAGTTCTTTTACTTGACTCATTTTTCTAGCTCTTACTTTCTTACTTGCTTGTTTCGAAGTGTTCCTGATTGACGCCCAGCATCTTTTCTAGTCCGCCCATGACTTTCTCGAATCCAGCTCGGCTGTAATAGCCGAATTTCGATACACCGGTCGGGACTTCCTTGGGCAAGAAGCCGAGATGCTTCATGGTCTTGAGGACCGAACCTTTGACCAAGTCGTTATGGGGGAAGCCAGGCTCGGTGCAGCCCAGACAGGGGTGGTTGGCCCTGGTTTTGGAGCTCTGGCGATTCCAGAGAATGCGGTTGCAACTGGCGCGAGTCATGGGCCCACGGCACCCGACCTCGTAGAATAGACAGCCTCCGCGCTTGCCGAAGTGACCATCTACCTTTTGGGCAAAGCTGATGGCATTGGGGCAACCCGTTTGCACGAAGTCGGTAAAGAAGGTCTTGGGCCTGTGGTAGTCGTCTACCAATACATCACCTATGCGTCCGGTGCTGATGGCTACCAAAATTTGGGTGACCCAATCGGGGTGAGCCGGACAGCCGGGTATGTTAATGACAGGCAAGCCACCTTTACTTACAAAATCTGCTCCTAATAGCCCTCCTTTAGCCTTTTTGTGAAACTGCATACCTGTGCTCTCGCTCGGGTTTGGCGGAACAGCCGGGATGCCCCCCCAAGTGGCGCAGTCGCCTATAGCTACCACAAAAGCAGCGATATCACTCAACTCTTTGACCCAATCGATCATAGGGCGCTCAGCAAAGTAGTTCATCGTACCCGTGCCGTTTGGACCCTGAATGAGGCTGCCTTCAAAAACGAGAATGTCGAGTTGGGTATTTCCGGCTTTAATGTCTTCCATCAAGTCGGTGACTTGGTCGCCGATTTCTAAGCCAATAGAAGGATGCCAGAGAATATTGATGCCGAAGTCTACTACCAACTCTGGGACAGTTGGTTCTTCAGCGTTGAGGAAGGACATAGTGTTGCCACTACATGCGCCCCCCTGCAACCATAGGAGGTTTGCCATGATCTAGCTTTAAGTTTAGATAGGAGGCACCTGCTTACTTGTGGCTCCCGATCAAAATAGGTTCGCTTCAAATTTAATGAGAATATGTCAGAGTAATGTTATAAATACGAAAGATATTCTGTTGTTTGGGGATGGTCTAAATAAAGATTTCGTATAACAAATTAGTGGGATTGCTAATGTTTGGTGATCTTTATACAAGTTTCGATATCTTTCTATGCACAAACCGCTTCGCCAAAACCAGATATCTTGTTTACCCCACTTAGCTCAAAAGATTCCCTTACGGCACATGCTATTCGTCTTCAGGTCAGTAGCTGGGAAGATCTGATTGGTCACGTTCAACATCTCCCTTACGGTCGAATTAGCAATGCGACAGATTTGGGCTTAGTCCTCTCTGAGCAAAAAGGGACTTGTAGCACCAAACACGCCCTGCTCAAAAAGATGGCTGACTTAAATGGTATCGATGGTGTGGAGCTGGTTTTGGGTATGTATTTGATGAGTGAAGTCAATACACCGGGCATCTATCCGATTCTCACTCAGCATGATCTGGAGGCCATACCAGAGGCACATTGCTATCTGAAAGTCGAAGAGAAAAGATATGATTTTACCAAGCCTGATTCAGACATTGCAAGAATAGAAACCGATATACTCGAAGAAGTCATTATACAACCCGAGCAAGTAGGGACATTCAAACGCAACTATCATAGAGACTACCTGCGGAAGTACATATCAAAAAATAATATCTATATGAGCTTTGAGACGCTTTGGAAAATCAGAGAGGCCTGTATTCAGCAGCTGTCTGGCTAGACTTAAAGCAAACTTTAGAGTAATCTGTCCATAATCTGAATTTATATCTACTTTAGCTTGGCCTTTAGGCACCCATTTGAAAAATACCAAACCACCCGTCTTATGGAGAGCTTTGAAAAAGCGGACTTCTACGAAATGCGTAGACGCATCGAAGATCTAGAGGAAAAATCGAAAGGCAAAGACATATGGGACATCATAAGCGTAATTAGCTCGTTTATGATACCGCTATCCATTTTTATAGCGACCATGATCATCAGTCGGGCTGATCAACGGCAAGAAGAAAAGCTGGCTAAAATAGAGGCTGAAAGAGAAGCCGAGCTTGCTCGTATCAAGCAAGGTATTGATCAGGCGCAGTTGATCTCCGCTTTCTTAGAGCCACTCGTAGCACCGGATTCTCAGCGGCAGCGAGTAGCTATCGAGTCGATTCAACTGGCACTTCCCAAAAAGGGTAAAGAATTTATCGATCGTATCAGGCGAAGACATGTGGGTGGCGCCCTGGAGCAATACATAGAGGAATCTCTAGGTTTTGGCGAACTTATAGATTCATTCAATGAGGAGATCGATAAGCTATATTCTGACGATCAAGATCGCCAACAGGCGGGCGTAGATAAAATACTCAATGAGTGGTTTGCTGCTACAGAGGTAGACAACTATACAAATATCAGCGAGTATCACAGCGATCTGGTCACTGCGATGACGGACTATCTCGATTACTATACAGACTACTATTACGGTGATGAAGAAGTAGCTGAAGGCTTGGTGAGTACTTTAACCATACTCAAGAGCCTGGATCGGCCAATTTTCGATGACAATGCCGATGATATTTCTAGCTTTGCACGCATGGTAGACGAAGAGTACAATGGTGAGCATATTCGTATCCACGAATTGTATATGGAGATCGATGAGATGAGCTTTAACTGAGCGATACACCAACCACTATTTGAACTTTACCCCTACCTTGCGGTTCTAACTACCTCATTTAGATCTGTATGGAACTCTCCAAAAAAGTCAGCCTTATCTTTTACCGCTTTAAAGAGCGTGGGCTAGAGGTATTTATGCTCAATAAGTCAGATGAGTGGGGGCTACCTGAAGGTGAGGTCTGTCAGGGCGATCAGCCAGACTGCATCGAGTTGGACCCTAGCCACGAAAGTGATGAAGCTTTGGCTATGGAGGGCGACTGGCACGAGATTCCCAGTCTGAAGGGCATGCTATACGAAGATGCGCAGCTGCTGAAGGAGAAGCTGAAGGAGATCGAAGGCGGGGCTTATGTCACGATCAAAGATGCGTTGAAGAAAAGGTTATCTCCTGCTCAATACGAATTTTTGAAAGAGTTAAAAGACATCCTCACAGATAGAAATTCCGTGAGAGATATTTAGAAAGTTGATTTTGTTGAGGCAGAATCAATCTATAATTCTATTTACCTCTGCCATTGCTCTTTCTACCAATTCTTCAAAACTCAGGTCAGAATTGTCTATTACGATGGCGTCATTCGCTTGCTTGAGCGGGCTATCTGCACGGCTGGAATCTATGCGATCTCTTTCTTTCAGATTTTCCAAAACTTCATCGATGGTGACGGACTGGCCATGGGCTTCTAGCTCAGCCTGCCTGCGTTGGGCGCGTACTTCTAGATCGGCAACCAAAAAGAGCTTGAGGTCGGCATCGGGGAAGACAACAGTACCGATGTCGCGTCCGTCCATAACCACTGCACCCTCGCTACCCATGCGCCTCTGCTGGGCGACCATGGCACGCCGTACGGCAGAGATGGTAGCAACTGGACTCACTAGCTTGCTCACGGCAAGGCCGCGAATCTCTTTTTCTATATTTTCATTATTGAGAAGAGTAACTTTTCCGTCTCGATCGGATGCAGGCTTGAAGTCGATCTCTATTTGGGGCAAAGCTTGAGCGATGCCCATGGTATCATCTAATTCGATATCATTTCTGATGAAATAGAGAGTGACCGCCCGGTACATGGCCCCGGTATCGATATATCTATAGTCTAGCTTATCGGCTAAACTACGCGCCAGGGTACTCTTTCCGCAGCCGCTGAATCCGTCTATAGCAATGGTAATCGGGCGAGGCATGAACGAATGTACGCCTCCTAAATCAATATTCGTCTTCGTTGAAGAAAAAGTCATCCTTGCGCGGATAGTCGGGCCAGATCTCTACGATGGTCTCGTAGACTTCTTCTTCGTCTTCCAGGGCTTGGAGATTTTCGATGACCTCTAGCGGCCGACCGGAGCGAACGGCATAGTCTATCAACTCATCGCGAGTTGCGGGCCAGGGTGCATCCTCTAGGTGAGAGGCCAGTTCTAAGGTCCAGTACATAGTTAACGCTCGTTGGTTTTAGCTTATAGTTTATAGACGCTCAGTAAGCTGTACGCCCATAAGAATTATGAGGCTAAATAGAGAATTGTTTGATTATAGGCGAGCAAAAGTAATTTTTCATAGCCAAAAATTCATAATGTGCGCCAAAAAAAATACTAAATGCCTGATAATTAGCTATTTGTACCTTCCGATTATGGTATAGGCTTTGGACTCATAGCCCGGGGGAATACGTCCGATCTTACTGGAGTTACTTGGCCCAGTAGGGTCTATGAATATGTATCGACGACCGTCTAGCATAAAATTATCGCCTTCTACTTCGTCTGTAGCTACAGTAACAGTTAAGTGATCGTCATAGGCAACTACGGCCATAGGTAAGTCTAGCAGGTCGCGGACGAGTGCGAAAAATAAAGCAGATCGATCTTCGCAATCGCTGAACTCGTAGTCGAAAAGCTCTTCGGGTACCATTGGCTTGGAGCGGCCAAAATGCTCATTGTCTTCCTTGTATTCGAAGGCAGAACGCGTAAAGCTAGCCAGGTACTCCAGCTTTTCTTTTTCACTCAGCCCTTCCATGTTGCTGCGAAGTTTGGGTAGTAAACTCGCCCGAAGTACAGATGAAAAAGGCGTCTCTAAGTAGCAATACTCATCTACGAAAGGATAGTCGGCCATGATATCTACCATGGTACCGTCGTAATCGACTTCGAGGGTTTGTAGTACCCCTTTGAAATAAAAAGACAACTGGCGGGTTTCTGGCCGACTCGCCAGTTCTGGCCAATGAGGCAGCTTAAAGCTGAAACTCCGCCCGCCCGGGTTTGGTCTGCGCTCGAATATATATAAAGATTGATGGGCAGAACACTCTCCGTTCAGGCAGCTTACATTGGCATATGAGCGGCCGCTATCGTCTATAATAGGCACCTCGAATAATTCTTCGTCGGTATATACATTCACGAATGCCTTAGAAGAACGGAAAGTCAGTCGGGCGTCGAAGCCGGCATGAGCCAATAAACCAAACAGGCCGACCTCGCGTGCGGGTGAAAAATCTCCATTGTAGATGTAAGCCATGCTGTTTTTGGCCAACTTATAAAACAGGTAATCATTGAGTTGATACTTCTCTTTGGCTTCATTTAAACTATGAAGAAAAACGTAGTTGGGCTTGGTCTCTAGCTCACGGTAAGCTCGTTGCACAGCAGTATAACTCAGGCGGTCGGACATAGCTATGCGCATCGCTGGATTATATTCGATTTGTATCTGCTGTCCATAAAAATCGATGGAAAATCTTTCTAGTGTAGCCTCCACATTACAGTGGTGTACACTCGAACTGGTAAATGCAAAACTGAAAACCAGGGTAGCAAAAAAAAGACGCCACATTTAAGACACATTTAAAAGAGCTTTTTGGGGATGTGTTTTTGAGCTAATAAAGCTTAAAGAACAATGCATCCCTTGTACTCTATGGGGAGTTAGTAAATAGTTGAGTGACCGATCTCGTAAACATATACGGTTGTCTAAGACAAACTAGTATCGTAATAGTTTGTTTTTAGCGAATTATTGCGCCTTTTAACACAAATAGAAGATATTTTATTTCTCATTTGAAAGAGAATAAAAACTATAAGATTGGTTATGTAGGTTTATCTCCTGTGGCTCTGATATTGACGATCTTTCTTAGCAAATCAAACCAAAATGGTGCGCCTAGACTGATGGCCAGAGCTGTCAAAACGAAGCCCAGTATTTTAGTCAGTAACTCCATGAAATTCATAGACCGCACATCGGTGCCTTCCCATCCTAAGCCGAGTGGAGAGCTGATTAATTCCAATTCGTCTCTGATCAAGTTAAGCTGTTGCATGCTGGCCTCTCTTCTGGCCTGTATCTGCTCGGCCGTTCTTACCTGGCCGTCGTCGATTACGCCAGCATCGGTCAGTATGATATGGCGTAAGTCAGCCATGCTCATGCGCTGAGGAGGGGCGTTAGTGTCGGGTGGGCTGTAATAGAAAGAGCCCGATGTGTCGGCTGCCCCTCCTATGCTCGTGGTGTAGCCGCCATTACCTGGCACGACATAGGTGTCTGAGGTACGACTCTGTTGCTGAGCGTTGGCCTCGTCTTCGGCCACCAGATTTACGGCACTTTGGTAGAGCTGGTTGCGCAGATCTTCGTCTATGCTCAGCCGCTCGTACATAGCTATGGTATCGGCATTGAACAGTACGGCTATGCCCAGCCCCATACAGACCAATATCTTTTGGGTATTCCGCTTGTACCAGCCCGAGGCTCGGTCCATCACATTGGTATACCAGTTTTGCACCTCTAGCCTGAACATATCGACCTGACCGCCCGACTCACGCCACAACTGCTTGAGCACATTCTTCAAATCGGCATCGGGTAGTTGCTCGATCTTGGCTTCTAGCTGGTTGTAGTCTTCTTCGCCCAAGATGACATCGAATAGGATAGACTGAAAAGTCTCGGCACTGATGTAAGATGGCGGCCCAGAGGTTTGTCGACCGTACTGTTGGGTCAGGTGGCGATACAGGCTGTTTTGCTGAAATGTCTTGAGCAGCACCTCGTCTTCATCGTCACTGGCCAGCATATTCCGCAGGCCTTTCAATAAATTACGACCCCGCAAACTGAAAAACGAAGAGATCAACTCCATCAATGTGGTGGCCAGCAAGCTGAGTAAAAGCAGCACAAAAATAATGCCGACGACAACCGTTAAAATTTGCATACCAACGAATTTACACCTTTATTCAAAATACCCAATACTTCCGCCTACCCATTGCTTTCCTTTGTTGTAGCGCACTCCCACCATTTTACCTTTCGACAGCCTGACCAAATTGTTGATCAGTATTGGTTCGTCTTTTTCTGGTGGCCATAGGTACATCATGCGCACCTCTGCGCGGGCGGGCTCATCTAGCGTTTCGATCAGTGGCTCGTAGCTTACCTTTTTTTGCAATATATAATTCTCAGGATCAGGGATGTTTTTCAAGTCATCTTCGGTTGGTGATAGATTGACCCCTTGGCCCGCAAAGCTGTAGAGTGGTTTTAATACGTACTTCCGCAGGTCGAGTCTTTCCCCGAACGACGAGATCCTCTCCCGAGGTCTTGAAGACCGAGAGTCGGGATGGGTTATTTCCCCCAACACGTCGCTCACAAAATAGCTCCTCGGTACATATTGACTATCGAACAATGGAAGGGTATGCTTCGAGAGCATAGCAAACCAATCGGGGTGGCCAGCCCAGCTCACATCTACCTCTTCTATCATAGAAAACTGTAGGTCTAGATCGTCTCGCTTCAGCAGCTCATCGAAGATCACTCGATTGAAGATGCGCCTAACCGGTATATCTTTACCTTCCTTTCTGTAAAAGAGTTTTCTACCCGACCGTTTCAGATCGCTTATGCAGAGTATGGGTATACCCAATCGCCTGCTGGCCAGCTCAAAGTCGATTTGTGTCGTCTGTTGGTCTGGCTCGACCTCTAAAAGAGCAACTTCGGCCGGGTCGTTGCCATCCAGTATGCAGTCAGATAAGAGTTGATGATATTCGTCTACACCCAAGCCTCCGAAGCGGCTGGTAAAATGATCTGGTATATCGAAAAACTTTCGATAGCCCGCTGCCAGCATATCTTGAAAGAAATATAAAGACGGAAAACCTTGCGCTTCTACCAATTGAGGTATGGTTTTTCCGGTTTCATCGAGGCATAGCCCAAAATCCATCTGTAAAAACAGCGGGTGCTCGGTTCGCCTCGGCACTGCTTGTCCTGCTGGCAGGCCCTTAGGTGCGTGCTCAAAGAAATGATTGCTGGTAATTACCTTGATGATGTCATTACCGGCTTCCAGAAGTCTTTCCTTGAGGTATTTCGGAATAAATACCGGGGTTTCAGACACCTGAAATTTGGGGGCTACCCCAGCTTGCTCGGTCAGCCAAGACACCAAAGAGTGGTAGCTACGCTCCGAAAAAGAGCCGTTGTATTTCTGGCGAAGGTGGGTGATCATGTGCTAAAATAATAGGCCAATTGACCTTAATAAATGGATTTCTTTACCGCGATATGGTCTTATGCTCTTCCTTTTTAGCCGCTATTTGGTATAGCTCGTCTATGGCAAAACGCAGGAAGCCGGGTATGACGGTATCGTGGGTGCGGTTGATCTTGCGCGGATCCATCAGGTCACCGATCATACGGAGCCATTTGTCGCGGCCGTGCTCGGCAATGACTTCGGTTTTGATCTCTGGGCGGCTGAAGTGAGCCAGCATCCCTTCGGAGTCCGCCTCGGGATGGAACTGCGTACCCAATATCTCGTCCGAGAAACGAATGGCCATGATCGCGCGCTCTAGCGGTACGTGTGGTCGCTTTTTCTCCAAACAGAGCACTTTGGCCCCCATTTCTTCGAGGCGTTTCTTGTCTGGCTGTATAGCTTGATACCTTCTAAAGTCTGCGGCGTAAAAAATAGCTCTTAGCTCGCCCATTTGGGGGTCGTCTTTACCGGCCTGAGTCAGATGTACAGGAAAAGTGCCAAAACTGATTTTTCTTCTGGCTCCCACCTGCGCAAGTCTAAAATGATGAACCGCCATTTGGAAAGAATGACAGATCAAAAAGAGGAACTTCTTGTCGTCGCTCTGCTGATTGTGGGCCCAAAGCGCATCTAACCAGGCAAAGTAAGCATCGCCCCAGCCATCGAATTCACGCGGATCGCCCGGCCCGCCAGAGCTGATAAAGAGGTCGAAGTCTTCCAGCTTGGGCACAGCACCATCTACTCTGACATCGAAGATCTGATAGTCGATCTCGTCGGCGAATCGTTCGGCTAGTTCTTTGATGCAACGCATGCCTTGGTTGGGGATGCCGTTGTAGAGGTCGAGTATAGCGAGTTGCAGTTTGCTCATGGAAATCTAAAAATGCGCGGGGCCGGGTAAGGGGCTAGTCGACCTTCGCAGATTCTTTGATGAAGGTGCCCCAGGTGAGGTTGTCTTTACCTTCTTCGTGTGCTTCGGCCACTTCGATAGCGTACTTGGCGGCATGCTCGATTACCCAATCGAAGTTTTCCTGTCCTACGCTGAATAAATCGGCATCGGGTGCCGGGTTGCAGAAATCTATAGCGTAAGGAATTCCGTCGCGTACGGCAAACTCCACCGTATTGAAGTCGTAGCCTAAATAATTGTTCAGTGCCAATACTTGCTCGTGAATGGTTTCGAGCAAAGCATTCGACACATCGTGATGACAGCGATAACGTTCGTGAAAGGGATTACGCGGCTCGTAGTGCATGATTTTTACATACTTCCGCCCCAGACAATAACAACGGAAGTAGCTAGTGAAGTCGATGGCCTCTTGCAACATCATAACCAAATGCTCAGTCTCACCATGTGCTTTCCAGAGGTCTTCGGCATTGTAGAGTTTATAGACACTCTTCCAGCCACCACCTGCGTGCGGCTTCATGAAGGCCGGCCAGCCGATATACTCGAACATCTCATCCCAGTCGAGGGGGTATTTCAGGTTGGTGAAGCTTTCCTCGCTGGTATCGTCGGGCATCTTGTTGCTGGGCAAGAGGACCGTTTTCGGCACCGCTACGCCCGCGCGCGTGAGGGCCAGCACATTATTGAAAAATTTCTCGTCAGAGCTCCACCAAAATGGATTGTTGATGACTGCCGTTCCTGTGGCAGCTGCATTTTTGAGCATCGCTCGGTAAAAGGGAACATCCTGAGAAATTCGATCGATGATGACTGCATAGCCCGGATTATGACCTTGCTGTACCTTGCCGATCTTGACAGGCTCGGCCATGATGCCTTTAGGCGCTGTCTGATTAATGCGCTCGATCAGGGCAGGTGGAAATGACCGCTCCTGACCGTAGAGAATACCTATTTTCTTCATAAGGGTGAATGTAGGTATTTGTCAGCGGAATCATATAGTACGGCCCTGAGAACTTTGTTCTTGCAGACCGTACTATGATAGGGACGACCCCTGCCGGGGCCGCTTGGCTTTTGGGTGATCGGTCATATAGCCCTAAGAACTTCGTTCTTGCAGACCGTACTATGTTGGGACGACCCCTGCCGGGGCCGTTTGGTGGTTAGCCGCTAGCGAACAACCTGAACACCTCTTATGGCATAGGTGATGTCTACAGCTACTTTACTCAGAAAGTATTTTCGAGTATCGCCGTTGCGCTGTATGGTTCCAGCCACCATGCCCGTTTTGGGATCGACAATGGTGACCAAGGCGCGAGAAATCTGGGCATCGCCATTCCAGTAATTTGATCCGCCATTGGTCTTGTAGCGGAGCACATAATCGTACTCGCCCAGTTCGAAGAGTTGGGTTTCTACGGTCTCTTGCCTGAACTGCGTGAAGTTGGAGTCGGTCGTGGTCACTGAAATTTGCCCTTGAGGCAGCGGATTGTTGATGGTGTTTCTACCGACGACTTGGTATCCGGCCTTGCGTAGTTCTCTGGCCAGGGCGATCTCCAATTCAGGGGTACCGGCATCGCGAATGATTAAAAAAGAAGTGCCCTCTTCAAAGGGTTTCTCAATATCATGGGTCATACTCACGGGAACGATGCTGCAAGAAGTCAAGTAAGCAGCCGCCAATACTACAGTGGCTAAAAACGGAATTTTGCAAAGGATTTTTCTCATGGTAAAAGGGGTATTTGTATGTGTAGTTAATACAATTGAAATACCCTTTTTGACTGTTAGAGAAATCTTAAATATTGAAATAACAATATGTAGTGGTGAATTGCTCGACGTAGGTGCTGTCATTAGCCACTACTTCATTTCTTATGGAATTTATATTCCGAAATCTTTCGTGATTGGCTATAATATCACTATTTCTTTTCAGAAGATCTTTTAAAGGCTATTTCAGGATGATTATCCTCCGCCATCTTTAAAGTCCATTGGGTTTCTGCCAGGTAGACTAAATTTCCATCTTTGTCAGTAGCTAAATTATTTTTCCGACGATTTTCGAAGGCCCTTAGTGCCACGGGATCATCGCAGTGTACCCAGCAAGCGATTTGGTAATTGGCTGCATCATAAATAGCCTTGGCGCCGTACTCATGTTCTAATCGATATTGGATGACGTCGAACTGAAGGGCACCCACTGTACCGATTATTTTGGCACTGTCGCTATGGCGTATGAATAGTTGGGCCACGCCTTCGTCCATGAGCTGATCGAGGCCTTTGTTGAGTTGCTTGCTCTTGAGCGGATCGCCATTGATGACCACTCTAAACTGCTCCGGGCTGAAACTGGGAATACCTTTGAATTGTAGGTCTTCTCCCTCTGTGAGGGTATCGCCAATCTTGAAATTACCGGAATCGTATAAACCGACTACATCACCGGCAAAAGCTTCGTCAATCACTTCTTTACGAGCCGCCATGAAGCTGGTCGGGTTGGAAAATTTCATCTTCTTGCCCTGGCGCACATGCAAATAGTTGGTGTTGCGCTCGAAGGTGCCCGAGCATATGCGCATAAAAGCAATGCGGTCCCGGTGGCGTGGGTCCATATTGGCGTGTATTTTGAAGATGAAACCGGAAAATTCATCTTCGTAAGGCTTTACGACCCGCTCTTCAGTCGGGCGGGGCAGGGGAGTGGGTGCGATTTCCACGAAACAGTCGAGCAGTTCCTTGACACCAAAGTTGTTGAGAGCCGAACCGAAGAATACTGGGCTCAACTCGCTATTGAGGTAGGCTTCCTGAGACCACTCAGGGTAGACTTCGGTGACCATTTCGACCTCTTCGCGCAATTCATTGGCGGCAACTTCTCCGACCAGCTCGTCCAGTTGCGGGCTATCGAGGTCTTCGAAGGCGATAACTTCCTCCGGGCGTTCTTGCTTGTTGTCGGGCCGAAAAAGCACTAGTCGCTGCTCATACAGACTGTATACCCCTTGAAAGCGATCGCCCATGCCGATCGGCCAGCTGAGTGGGCGTACGCGCAAGCCGAGTTTTTGCTCGACTTCATCCAATAGGTCAAAAGCATCCTTGCCCGGTCGGTCGAGCTTATTGATGAACACCATAATAGGCGTGTCTCGCATGCGGCATACCTCGACCAGCTTCTCGGTCTGTGTTTCTACACCTTTGGCTACGTCGATGACTACGATGGCCGAGTCTACGGCCGTGAGCGTGCGGTAGGTATCTTCGGCGAAGTCTTTGTGACCTGGGGTGTCGAGTATGTTTACTTTGCGATCTCGATAGTCGAAGGCCATAACTGAAGTGGCCACTGAAATTCCCCGCTGCCGTTCTATGTCCATAAAGTCGCTGGTGGCCGACTTTTTGATCTTGTTGCTCTTGACGGCACCGGCTACTTGTATGGCACCGCCGAAGAGGAGCAACTTCTCCGTCAAGGTCGTTTTGCCCGCATCTGGGTGGCTAACAATACCGAAGGTTCGGCGGCGATCTATTTCTTGCTTTGCGCTCATAATTGAGGGGGCAAAGGTATGATTTTGCGATGTGTTTTGCTTTTGTGAATAAATCTATTTTAAAGCAGGGCTTGTTAATATGTTTGACAAACCATATGTTTGACAAACATATTATGGAGTTTTACAATCGAGCATCGGAAATCAGGCAGCTTTCAGTAGCGAAATTGCGGGAGCTCAGGCAGTTCATTGTCGTCTATGGAAGACTGCCCTTCTACAAAGGGCAAAAAATAATACCGGTATTAGCGAGTAAAGAAATTAGCCGTAATAATGTAGTTAATTTGAATCCGTCGTTAGTTCTAGACTTACTAAAGTATTGAGATGAATTCTTGTCAGATAGTAGCGACAGAAGCATCGTAAATATCATTTCAGATAAAAACGACATCGAAAAAATTGTAGAGAAACTCTTGTCCAGTATTGCATAGGTTGCGTTATAATGGTAGAGTTTCCACCTGCGGAAGTCCTTAAAATTAATCTTACGAATGCGCTTATCGATACTTGCCTTACTCTGTCTTAATCTGGCCTGCGCCACGCGTATACCTGCTCAAAATGATCATCAAACCTTTACCTATTACGAAGACGATCTGACGCGTTTGCAGCTTGACCTGTTTTTGCCTGAAAATACGGATAGCTCGGCCACGCCACTTCTAATCTATGTTCATGGAGGTGGTTTTGCTGGCGGAAATCGGAGGGAAGGTCATGCACTGGGCCGCTATCTTAAAGCCAGGGGCATAGCGACAGCTTCTATCAGCTACACGCTGCTGATGCGGAATAAAAACTTCAGCTGCGGGGGTATCACCAGTGAGAAAATCAGAGCCATCCGAACGGCTGTCAACGATACTTGGCTGGCTACCGCATTTTTGCTGGAAAGGAGCGATATCATCAATATCGATCCCGATCAAGTCTTTTTGGCCGGCAGTAGCGCCGGTGCAGAAACGGTTATCCACGCACCATATTGGGGTGAAACCCTGCTGGATGTTTACGGTCAGCAGTTACCTACCAATTTTCAGTATGCTGGGGTGATAAGCGGTGCCGGTGCCATTATGGACATTAATCTCATCACAAAAGATAACCAAATACCCACTCTACTTTTTCATGGCGACTTAGACCCTTTAGTGCCTTATGCCACCGCAGCTCATCATTATTGCCCACCCACGGCTACTGGCTGGCTTATGTTATTCGGGTCGAAAACCATCTTCGACTGGATTCAGTCGATGGATGGCAGCGCTAAATTAGTTACGCATATAGGCGCAGGGCACGAAATCGCGGGTTACTATTTCACTGGCGATCGTAGAGAGGAGGTTTATGATTTTATGTTCCGTGTTCTAAATGGGGAACAGTTTATTTCTCATTCAGTACGATGAGGTCATTAAGGTCTCTGACCGCAGGCCGAGGGAGTGAATGACTATTTAGTGCCCAAGTCCAACTCGTACAGCATCTTCAAATAGGACTTCCCGAACTCTGTCAAATTTCCGTATTCGAGAATACTCGTCAACGGCCTCAAATACGGATAATTCGATTTATGGCGCTGCACCAGCTCAGCTATAGAAGCCCGTATTGACTTTTTAATAGGCTTATTGTTTCTAGTTAGATACTCTTGCGCATAACCCAGCTGTTTGAAGTAGGCGTCTTCGCGTATGCGCATGTATAGGTGCAGGAAATCGCGAAGTGGCTCGGGCAGGGCAAAATTGAAGAGGCTGTAACTAACGATATAAGAAGGTACAGCGGCAGCTACCACGGGGTAATCGTTTTCTTGATACCAATCCAATTTACCTAGCTCGCCGTCTATGATTTGTCTAAATCGGTCGTGCTTGGCCGGGCTGGTGATGGCGAATGTATACTTACCTAAATACAGCTCTTTGCCAAACTCATCGGGTGCCCGGCGAAGTAGCTCTTGCAGCTCGCCGATCAGCCGCATGTTTCTATGCGTGATGGGCTGATCGCGCTCACCTGCAAAATACATACGCTGCATCCGTTCTAGTGCTTCCATGGTAGGGCCTTCCGGGCGAATGAGATAATCCAGCCGAAATACGACATCGAGCAGCAAGTAGGCCAGGCCACCTGGATGCTCTTCAGGATTGAGGTGGCCAGTACCCAGATAGTCGAGCAAATTTTGGATGTTCTTTCGCAAAAAAGCCTCTTTGATGCGCTTGGCCTCTAGATTGATCTGCTTCAAATGGCCTTGCTCGACTTGCACGAGTTGACGAAACTCGTCTATGAGCAGATCGTCTTGCTTATCGGCTTGTAGTGCGATTTCTTTAAAAGCGTAATAAAGTTTGTGCGGGCTGGCATCGTCAGATTTAGAATCGAAAATGATACACAGGCAGCGACTGTCGTCTAACGCATATCGGCTGTATCGCAACTCGTAGTTGAGCGAAGTCAACCGCTGTAATAGCTCAGAATTGGCTACGCCCAGCCTGGCTATTTTTGCCTCTGCTTTTATACCTTCTTCGCTGGCTGAACCGCTTATGCGCTTGCTGCCTTGATAGAACTCGAAGTAAATCTGGCCTTCTCTTTCTTCCCAGCGCACATTGTCTTCGTCATCATCCCTTAGATAGGCCAAAAATGCCTTAACCGATTCTAGAAAATGCCCACTCTCCATCTGCGCGAGCGACTGCTTCCAAAAAGTATAATTGTTTTGATCCTTGTAAGCATCACTATACCGCCCAAACCGATAACCCAATTTCGAGTCTTCGACTGGCGAAAGGGTAGGGCCGAATATGCGTTCCCAGATGCTCATAATTTAGGCAGATGATCGCTTTAGAGGTGTGGTAAAACTAAGCATTTTGAGGACTATTCGCGATTCGTCTCGCCTTTCTTATCTTTGGCGTCTATTTACAGGTCTTAAGGGGCCCGAAAAGAGCAATAATTAGAAGAATCGTCGGATTGTAGACGACCTTCGTTGAAAAGAACGTACAGAGTGAAGCTTCCCAAGCTGTGGGCCGGTATGGTACGCCGGTTGTCGTCGCCCTTTGTTTGGGGCACTGGTATTTTGATCGGTCTAGCCGCCCTGATCTGGTGGCTGGTCGACCTCAGCCCGGAAAAAGTAGTACTGGAAACAGACGGTTTTAAAATCGTAGAGCCGACCATCAAATTCGGCTTAGCTATAGATACACTGAGCTGGACGACAGATACCATCCAAAACGGACAGACCTTGTCTGATATTTTGACTTCCGCAGGTCTCAATGGCCAACAAAATCACGAAACTTCCCTCGTTGCATCTCAATTATTCCCACTCACGGCACTGCGGGCAGGCAGACTTTACCACTTGCTCGACGACCCAGATACCGAGGGTGCCGACTGGATGGTCTACGAACCAAACCCCTATGAATACGTTCGCCTCGATCTACAGGGTGGCGACCGCAGCGAGCGCGTCAGCTACCCCGTAGAAGTCAGACAGGATGTAGCTGGTGGCCGCATCGAGTCTTCTCTTTGGAATGCTATGGTCGGCAATGGCTATAGCTTTGAATTGACCGACAAGATGGAGGATGCCCTCCAATGGTCGGTCGACTTCTATCACGTTCAGGTAGGAGAGGAGTTCCGGCTACTTTACGAGAAAGATTTTATTGAAGATGAACAGGCGGGCCTGGGTAAGGTGCTGGCTGCCAACTACGAAACCGATACGAAAGACTACTACGCTTTCTGGTTCGAGTCGGATGTAGACACCCTCTCGGGTTATTACGATTGCGAGGGCAGACCGATGAAGTCGAGCTTTTTGAAATCTCCGGTTAGATACAGCCGCATCAGCAGTAGCTATAACCTAAGGCGTTTCCACCCCATCTTACGCAGAACGCGCCCACATTACGGCACAGACTATGCAGCTCCCTATGGTACGCCCATTCGCGCGGTAGCCAATGGCACAGTTACCCACGCCTCGCGCACCCGTGGCAATGGCAATTACGTCAAGATCAAGCACAATAAAGCCATTTCGACCCAGTATCTGCATATGCAAAAGTTTGCATCCGGCATCCGGGCTGGGTCCCGTGTAAATCAGGGGGATATCATAGGATATGTCGGTTCTACTGGTCTGGCTACAGGCCCACACGTTTGCTTCCGCTTTTGGAAAGACGGCAAACAAATCGACCATACCAAGTTGGAATTTCCGCCCGCTAAGCCTCTACCAGATAGTCTGCTTTCTACCTTTTTCGCTCAACGCGATGTGTATCTAGATAAGTTGGGGAAAGTAATAGTACCCGAGGCCGATTCTACTGCCGCACCGTGATGACTCGGCTTCGCCTTGTGGGGATATTGGCACGGCTGTCGCCGATGCTGTGACGACTCGGCTTCGCCTCGTGGGATTGGCATGGCTGTCGCCAGTGCTGTGACGACTCGGCTTCGCCTCGTGGGATTGGCACGGCTATCGCCGGTACCTGTGATGACTTGGCTTCGCCTCACGGGATAATCACTGTGCCGCCGATAGGCGCACAAATCCCGCGACCGAAGGGAGTTATCCCGCGAGGGCGTTAGCCCGAAGTCATCCCTCTCCATGTTCCAAGTCCGAAGACTGCGGTTCACGAACGGCCTCGTTGGCCGCTTCCAACTCGATTTGCTCGACATAACCCTTGGGTGTCATGCCTGTAACGTCTCGAAAGACTTTGTAGAAGGTACTCTTGTTTTTGAAGCCGCAAACTTGAGCGATTCCGAAGAAAGTCATCTTGATATACTCTTCGTTTTGTATGCGCTCTTTGACAGCAGCCACGCGGTAGCCGTTGATGAAAGTCAGGAAATTGCTTCCGCTGTAATGATTGATTACCTGGCTGAGATACTTGGTATTCGTATCTACCATATCGGAGAGCTTGCGGAGGTTGAGACTGGGATCCAGATAAACCTTTTCTTCTTTAAAAAGCTGACGAATCCGTTCGTAGAGCCTCAACTCTTCGACCCCACGGAGACTGCTCGTACGATATCGCTTGTGCAGGTCTAGCATGGGAACTTTGTCCTCGTCTTTCACGGTGTCTCCATCGATCTCGAAGGCCAGGAAGTTGACCAGGCGCTTGAAGCGATCGAAAACTGGGTGAATGACGAGCTTACAAACGTATGGCTCTCCGTTCTTGCGGTAGTTCGTTATAGAGTCCTTGAATGATTTCTGGCTTCTGAGGCCTGCGCGAATGCGCTCTATGGCGTCAGCTTCAGATTCCGGGCCTTGCAAGACTTCGCCGGGACTGAGGCCAAAGACCTCTCCGAATTGATAGCCCGTAATAAGCTCGAAATCGTGGTTGACCCACAAGATCCGACGCTCGGCGTCGGTTAGAATGATGGCAACTTGGGTCATGATAAAAAGTTAGATGGTGGTGATGAGTGGAGCTCACGAGTATGAAATGTAGCTTAAAATAAAGCTCAATGTTCAAATTTTACATAAGTTACGGCTTTTAAGTGACCCGTGCAACAATTGTTTTCCCCACATCGCAATCATTGAGCATACATGCTATTTCTCATTGTCTTTTCCGATATCTACGGAAAATCGAATGGCGATAGTCAAATGCTTTGTTGAGAAAAAGGAAAAAGTCTAATGCACGGGGTATGAAAAGCCGCCTTTAACTGTTTGAACGTATGGCTGACGGCTCCTGGGTTGATCTTGGTTATCAGGCTTATTCACTGAATGGAACATCGAATAATGCCTTTGTGGGGCCGGGTGCCTTAGTTCTTCTGAGTGCCCGTTTAGCAAAATGGACTCAAAGTGGGGTAAAGATAAGCGTGGTAGCGGAAGATCGGAAACTAGCCGATTGGCTCGACACTCAGCTTTCATTGTTTGTCAAAAGCGGAGGTAATATACCTAAATTATCTGACATAACAATAAACACCCTAGATCGGTTAAAAGTTTCTTGGTATGCTTCTAGGCAACCTCTTTTAGGTTCATTGAAAGCCAGTCAAGTAGTCGGTACATCAATTCTGAACCGTACGAATACTGCTGCGGTTCTTCCTTCATTCGATGTTCCGATCGAAGAACTGGAATTCGCCCAGCAAGAGTACTTGGAGATAAGAGAAGAGCTAAACCGTACTGGGCGTATGTATGCGCGTATGAGGCGTCTGGCGCCAGTTTTATCAGAGTTGAATTCGGGAATTTTCAGGTATCAATCCGAAAAAGAAAGCAAAGCATTTATCGAGAAGAATCTAGTAGATTACAAGAATAAGGCCCTTGTACTTTATACAGAATACGGTCGTGCGCTAGATGATTTCGGCAGATCGTTTGAGGCACGAGAATCCAAGCAGTTGAGAGCCTCTATTTTGCTAACTAACAATTGTGAATTTGCCCTCCGTCAGATAAATACAAACCAGAAGAAAAAGCAAATAATATCAAAGAAAAGTACAGCTTGGTCAGCATGGCTTATGGGTGTAGGAAAGCTTGATCTATTTGAATTTGAAAAACCGTCAAATATAGATAATATACCTATTGAGCAACTCTTGAACATATTGGCAGACTACCTGCGGAAGTCTAAAAAATACACACAAAACAGGCGCAGGAGACTACGCGAATCTGCCATTGGACTCAGTGGCAAAACACTACCAGAAAGAGATCTGCTAGCCGACCGACTTAAAGACCTGGAAGAGCGCAGGCAGCGGCTTATCTCCGACATCAATGAGTCGGGTCTATTTCAACTGCCGGTCAAGGAAGCAGCGGCGACCAGCCTTCGCCAATATAAATCACTGGAAAATCTAATGCAGCAATTAGATCGCGGCTTAGCTCTGCTCGACCGCTATGAAATGGCCTATAAATGGCAGCGAAATTGGTTTGCGCTTAAGCCTCCAACCCGGCGAATATTGCGCGCCCTAATGCCATTGCCCGTGAACAACTGGCAACGACTTTTCAAGTCATGGTATCTGGAGCGGGCCTATCAAAATCGTGCAGAAAATTACGACCAGATCCCCAACGCAGATGATCGACTGTCGGCCGCTAATGCGCTCGACGAACAGCGATTTTTTCCTTACGGTTTTGAACCACTGCAGGTCGGTACTATCGAAGAAAATCAGGCGGAAGAGACTGAGTACAAAGTGGTTTTTTACAGACAGCTCCCCGAAAAATTAGTGCCTGAGCAGCTGTATTTTGCCCTTCTGCCCAACGGCAAATCTAGATGTCGTTACATGGCTTTGAATGGACCAAACACGCCGCCGGGTTTAGCTTTTTTTCAGCTCCTACAGTCTGGTAAATTGCCCGAATGGACGTTTGCCAGTAGCAATGAAGTAGATGCTTCGACTGGCATAAAAATCGACCTCGCATCGGATAGTGTCCAAAATTTTCAGACTTCCGCAGGTGGTTTGCTCCCCAATTCATCGAATGATTCTCAAGGCAAACCAGTCCATTTATTTTTAAGCAAATCTCATCATTCTGATCACCGTTTGTTTTTGCTTTATGTGCTTATTGCGAGTGGTCGGCCATTGATAATCGAGCATGAATGGACGGAAAGAGAGATCACCCAAAACTTGTTAGAAGATGGTTTTTCCCTGCCTTTTCTGAGTGCGGCATTGATTAGAGCCATTCAAGCAATCGAGGCCGAAGACCATACAGCCTTCGAGGCTATAGCCAGCGAGTGTAGGCGGCGCCTCGGCATAGCGGAACCAACGGAAAACCAACTCTTACTGGCTCTGGCTCAGCATTTACCGAAGGGGAGCTATTCACTGAATGTGCCCTGGCGATCTACCTGCTTACCGTTAGTGGTCAGGTCGGCGATTTCTGGCCTGCGCACAGTCGTGCTACCCGATGGCCTACTGCCGGGCGAAGCGACAGTCGTAGAGGAATGTTTGCGGCAGTCGGAGCTGAGTGCGGCTGGCTTCGCGATTTTCGATTTACCCACCTACCGAGCTGTAGAAGAGTGGGAAATAGTCATAGAAGAAGTGGTTCTGCTAGCGTCCGAAGGATGAGGGGCTATTAGCATCCAGCTTCAATCACTTTCCTTCTTTTTTCCACCAAAAAACTCACTCAGGCTATTGAATTCTCGACGCCAGCTGAATCCCGTACCGAATTGTAGCCGCCTGCCACCCGCTATATCCGGCTGTCTTCTCTGGTAGAGGCGCCACTTGAGGGTTCGGGCATCGTTGAGTACATATTCGAGCACGACATCATTACCCACGAAGGTGCCGTTGTTGCCACTGGTAAGCTGATTGTTGGTTAGAAAGTTGATGTCTCCGCTGAGGGTCCAGCGGTTTGAGAGGTCTTTACTGAAGGTGAACTCCAGGGCATTTCCCACTACGTCGCCTTGCGAGAAATCAGCAGATCGAAACCGCTCGTAGGCGATGTCGAGCTCCAGGTCACTCAGGAAACTTTCCTCTCCAAAGGTATTGGTGAAAAAGTCGTTGAGCAGCAAACTGAAGTAGCTCGATAGCCACTCACTTAGGGTATTCACGGCTACATCTGTGCCGCTGAAACTCAGATCGGCCGGTAAGAATTGACCCACCACGATCAGGCCGAATACCTGCCGGTTGAGCTCGGTTTGATCGAGCAGCAACAGCCTGCGTTTATTTTCTGCGAAAGTCTGAAGCCGCCCAGTCAGGTCAGGGAAATCCAGATCGAAGTTGATGTCCGGTTTTTGAAGCTCGCCTTTTAAGATCAAGGTGAGGTCTACCTCGGTTGCGTTGGCGGCATCGCTGACGAGGTCTTGACTCTCTGCACCAGAAGCGAGTAGATACTCCTGAATAAAGTTGTAAATCGGCGTTTGAAGGTCTTCGTAGTCGGCTTCGAGGTCGATCTCGGCCTGTAGCGGGTCGCCTGTCCAGATGATGGAGCCACCGGGCCGCACGCTGAATTCCTTGTTGATGATCTGATAGAAAGTGAAAAGGTAATTGCCCCGTTCGATGTTGTAGCGACCGAACATGCGCATATTCTCGCCACGGGGTATTTCTATCCGTAAGTCGCCACGACCCCTACCTCGAATCTTGTCGCCGACCTCTTCGTCGAAGATGATCTCTACTTCCGCTTCTTCGGTTACGATCAGGTCCATTTCGAGGCTGACCCCTCTAGGGGCTTGTACACCCTGACTTTTCTCAGAACCTTCGAGTTGAAGCGGTGAATCGATGAAGATTACGTTGTCTATCGGTCCAGAGGTGCTGCCGTAATCTACGGGAATGTAAAGAGATGAACCTGATCCAACCCTGGCTCTTGCGTAAATGTCTGGTTGCTTAAAGTCGCCGGTAAAGTCTATACGCCCGCTACCGAGTGCCTGACCGTAGAATAAATCATTGTCTCCCGGGCCCAGATCCAATGATAGAAAGCGGTCAGTCACTAGGTGGGCATCGAGCCCCAGGTTTTTCAATCGATCGTGGGTTACACCACCATACAAACGGGCAGTATTGCCGAATCTATCTATGAGTTGAGTGCCCGCTAGATCGAAGAGTTTATTATCGATCGCTATGCGGGAAGAGTCGAAGCGATAGGTCGTATTGAGGTAATCGACTTTGAAGGTGCCGTTTCGCGAGAGCAAAGTGCCGGTCACTTCCGGTTTTTGTCTGGGGCCTTCTACATTGAGAGTCGCATCTACCGAGCCATCGATTTCGGATACAGAGCCGCCCACCCAGTACTCGGCTATCTCTAACGGATAGTCTGTAAGGTTGACCTCCAAATTCAGATAATCCTTCAAATCTTCGGCTAGCTGTGTATCTGGATTTAGATCGCCCAGATTATAACTGGCTTCGGCTGTGAGTTGAGAAGTTTCTTTGTTGATACTCAGATAGGCGATCAACTGATCTTTGAGATTGGCCAGATTCACATCGAGCCGCATCCAACCAAAATCGTCGCCATTGATCAAAAAGCTGTCGGCGCGCATATTGGCTGTAATGCCTTCTTGGCGGAATACATCTTTGATGATAACTTCGGCACCAAAGTTACCTGAGAAATCAAGTTGATCGTAATCCCAAAGAGAATCGATCATGCTGAGCTCGAATTGTTCTAGTTGCAGTTTTAACCCCTTTGTGCCACTGGGTCGTATGCGTGCACGCCTTCTGCCAGACTTCAAGTTGAAGTCGTCGGCACTGAAATAATCTTTGCCAAAAATGATCCGGTTGTTAGACTGTATCTGCCAGTTGTCATTAAAGAGCACCAGATTTCCGCCATCTAACTGCAGTCCGAAATTGAGGCTATCCGGTAAATAGAACAGGCCCTCGACAGCAAATTGAGATGGAAGTTGTGGATCGAAAACTTCCTTGCGATCATAGATCAGATCGAAAATGATACTATCATTTTCTACCAATGACCTAAATTCTATATCAGCCAGCCTGGTCTTATCGATCATAGCAGAGTCTAGCCCAATTTGTAATCGAGAGAATTTGCCTTCTGAGTCTATCCATATGACGAGGCCACGTACGTCGATCTTATCAAATTGAAATTGAGGGGCATTCAGATCGAGCAAGAGCAACTCTCCTTTAGATTCGTAGGTGCCTGTAGCTTTAATGTCTTTAAGGATACCGATATTGGGGTTGATCAAATACTGAAGCCCTTTAGAATCTTTGACTTCGATATCGAAATCAAACTGATTTTCATTGACTAATACTCGGGGTGCATTGATATTGAGGCGATCCGAAAATTCGGGATAGTTCGCCCGTAAGAAGGACTTTAAACTCGGTACTAACTGATTGATGTCGAACTGCCCAGTAACTTTTCCTTCGGCTATATCTGACTGAAGAACGGCCACTTTTCGGCCGTCGGGGTCGAACTCCGAGTATGCTAAAATGCTGTCGATCTCGAACTGAAGGGTATCGTCTTTGATCAATTCCAGGTCTCTGACCAGTACTCGGCCTTCAGCTTCTGTAAAGCGTGTGTTGATCAGGTTAATGTCGGCCAGGCCTGATAGCACCAGATTGGCCGGACTGAGGTTGAGGGCTTGCAGGTCTATTCGGTTGATCTGGGCAGCAAAATCGAATTTGGCAATAGAGTCTCTGAAGTCGAGCTCTCCTGTAAAATTCAGATTGATATTTTCGTCTGAAATAGAGAAGTCTCCATTAAAGAAATTGCGGTTCAACTGGCCTGCAATTTGTGCATTAGCATAGGTGTACTTTTTAAATTCCAGGCTTTGGATGGTGGCATTGATTTCGGCTTCGGCGGTAGCTGCTCGTATGCTACGACCATTGCTGACGCGTCCGTAGAAGTTGACCAGGCCGAGTTCGGGGTTGTTGGCCCAGGTGCCCAGGTCAAAATCTATAAGATTGATTTCGCCCCGATAGGTCGCTTGGTTGAGATCTTTGGGCAGGGTCATCGCCATATCATTGAGCTCAGCGCGGCCGACGTCTGTGTTGAGTGCGCCATTGGCCAGGAAGTCGTTTAGGAAGCCCTGAAACCTACCGCTGAATCGAAGTTTGCCGAGTTTTTCAAAGTTGGGCGGCGGTTGGAAGTTGCTGAATATACGCTGAAGACTGCCCATATCAGTTACTAATTGATCTAGCTCTAGATCGAGGGCAGTGGGTTGGTCATCTGATAGATTGCGCGACCGAAAGGTTCCGCGTAGAAAATTGGCATTGTCTAGCTTGAGGCTGACGTCTTCTCCTCGAAGTCGATTGACGCGGTCGAATACTCGCCCATTGAGGGTGAGCTGGCGGTTTCTATTTTCGCGGAAGTATGGGTTATTGCGCAGGTTTCGGGCAAAGTATAGCAGGTCCCTGATAGAGATGCGGCTTTCTTTGAGCCTGATGTCCATGCGCACCTGATTGTCGAAATCGTCCCAGCTGCTCCATCCTTTGGGGAAGTCGAAGGCAATGGAGTCTCCGATCTGGCTGTTGGCCGTATTGAGATCGAGCTCGTAAAACTGTAGGCGGGTCGGGGTGACCAGTAAATCTTGGCTACCGAGGTGATCGAGCACAAAGCCAGATTTTTCTTCCAGGCTGAGGTGCTTCAGTCGTCCACCCAGCGAATCGCTATGCAAATCGAGCTCGGTCAACTCCAGGTCTACATCTAGCACATGGAGGCGGGCAAAATCTATGGTTGGTATATCGCCTGTTTCGGTGGTATCTTTTCGATAGTTGGTCAGCTTGTATTCACCATTGATGATTTCCAGGTTGTCGGCGAGCAGCTTGAGTTTTTTGACGGGTTCGACTCGTGAGGTATCTGTAATTGGAATAGGAATGGCTTGTTCGCCCAGACTATCTAGTGGGGTGGCAGCAAAGCTGATCTGCTGTACGATCGGGTCTCTTAGCTCAGCACTGGAAACTTCTATGGTTTGATTGGGCAGGTCCATATTTCTGAATCGAACGACCCCCTCTTCGAGATAAGCCGATAGCGACTGGCCGCGTACGCTATCTAGTTGTGCAAATAGAATGTCTTCGAGGTCGACCCTGCGCAGATCGAGGTCGAAGGGGCGGCCAGGTTCTTCCTTGGGTGGGAACAGGCGAGCCAAAGCGTATTGGAGGTTGCTCTCGGGGTCGCCTAGGTGACGTTGAATCTTGAAACGACTACCACTGAGCGAAAGACTCTCGACCGAAAAGCCTTCGCCGATGAAGAATCTCCACAAGCTGAGGTTGGCATCTATACCTTCCGTGAATAGGAGGGTATCGCCATACTTATCTTGAACATAAAGCCCGTCGATGTCTAGCTTGTCGAGCCAACTTAACCTAACGCGCTCCACAGATACATCTGTTTCGAGTGTGGTTTCCAAGGCAGACGTAACTTGCTGAGCGAGCCAATTCTGGAAAAAGGGAAGCTGGAATAGTACGAGCAAGAGAGCGACCAGTATCAGAACGACCCGTAGTATTTTTCTGGTCATACGCCACAGCTTACCGCCTGAACGAGATTTCGTTTCAGTAGTTTTTGCTGGTTTCGGACTTGTGTCTGGTTGTGGCATGAACAGTAGGCAAAAATACTAACGGTGTGGAGTCGGCTAAAGGTTAGATAATTAACTTTTATTTAAGCCCGCTTCGCGAATCGCAGTAGGCTTAAATATCTTCTTCAGTCTCTCCATACGAAGGGGAACAACACCATAGCTGCTGCCAGCAGTATTAAGTCGATAGCTATGAGTTGGGTGACCACCTGCGGGAGTCCTCCTTCTAAAGAAAGCCTGCGCAGGAAAGGTTCGTCGGCTTCTGCAAGTGTAGGATCTAGGGCAAACTGCCCAGCTCGAACCAGCAGCAGCAATAGCGGAATGAGCAGTGGAAACGAGAGAATGGTGAGCAAGGTGCCGCCACCGCCAGCGCGCATGCTCAAGGCAGATAGAAACGTGAAAGTGGTAGCTAAACCCAGTGCTCCACAAGCCAGCGCAAGGGCGAAAATATCAACGCGTGCCAGGGGTTGGGTTCCACTCAAGAGTGTAAGGGTACCCCAAATCAGGCCGCCGAGCAAGAGCAGCAAAAGGGTATTGTAAATAAGTTTGGCAAATAGGAGTGCTTCGGGCCTGACCAGGCTGTACCAATACAGATGCCTGCGGCCGCTTTCACGCTGCAAGGTACGGCCCGCTCCACTCACCGCGGCAAAGAAAAGGGTGACCCAATAGAGGGCATTCCATACAAGGGATGGAAAGCGATTGAGAGCGCTGTACAGTAGCACGACCGCTGCCAGCGCATAGAGCAATATGCCTGCTATTTGTCGCTTGTCGCGGCTTTCTGATCTAATTTGCTGCACGAGGAGTTCCCAAACTTGGCGGCCGGTACCCATGGGGTAAAGGTACGTTGTGTGGAGGTTTTGCGTTTGATAACTATCTTGCTGACGATATATGAGTTTCGGCCGCAGACCGAAACTCATTAGCGAATGAAGTAATATGTCCCAACATCCCTATCGCTGCATATTTTGGACGATTTTTGTCATTCTGTCGCCTATTTTTTGTCGTGCCCAAACCGATACACTACAGGCCACTGCCGAGCGCGGAGATGGTATTTATGGACTGCTGCGTCGCTACGGACTGGCCGACAACAGATGCAATATCGACCAGTTTTGTAAGCTCAATGGCATGGAGCGAGAAGATCAATTGAGTGTTGGCAAAGACTATCTACTACCCGTTCAGGTCTATACTTATAATGGAGAAAGTATACGGTCTACTATCGATGATAACGACTGGGATCAGGCCGTGGCCATTCAGACCTACAATGAGGCCATGCTCGAAGCCGGGCGGCGAGCTACAGACTTTCGCGATGACCGAATGCTCTGGGTCGCACACCACTTACTCCACTGTCGGGAAGCCGCCCAGAATGTGGCAACTACGCCCACTACTGAAATAGTCGAATCCGATAGGGAAAGCAGTGTGCTGGATCGGGAGATTACGCCCGTGGGCGATCAAGTGACGACCAGCGGCAACCGGGTATTCGACATATTTGGCCCCAGCCATTCCAGGGTGCCTTTATTGAATCGGAAGCTGGCCGGTCGTATTTTTTATATCGTTTCGGGTCATGGCGGCCCAGATCCCGGCTCTATTGGTACGCGGGCCGGCCACAGACTTTGTGAAGACGAGTACGCTTATGACGTAGCCCTTCGCCTTTGTCGCGAAATCATCATGCGCGGTGGGGTAGCCTATATGGTGACCCGAGATGAAAACGACGGCATCCGCTCTGAAGCGTATCTCGACTGCGACAAGGATGAAACATACTGGGGTGGTATATCGATGAGCCGCAGCCAGCGCGCCCGGCTTTTCCAGCGCTCCGACATTGTGAATGGTTTGTATCGCAGCAATAAGCAATTAGGCGTGAGCGATCAGACCCTCATCGCCATACACGTAGACAGCCGAAATAGTGCCAAGCGAATCGATGCGTTTTTCTACTACCACCGCGATGACCCAACGGGCCTATCACTGGCTACTAATATGAAGCGCGTACTCAATCAGCAGTACAAGCGCTACCAGCCTGGCCGTGAATACTCGGGTACGGTCAGTGCACGCGATCTGCATATGCTACGTGAGACTGAGGTACCGGGTGTTTATATAGAACTGGCCAACATCCGCAATCCCGTCGATCAGCAGCGCATCGTCGTCGAACGAAACCGGCAGCTACTGGCCGAGTGGCTGCTCATGGGGATATTGGAATAAGTCAAAACAAAGAAATTTTATTGGTGTTTCATGTATAACTTAACACCGTCTTTTCGTCTTAACTAAAGCACCAGCAAAACACTCGCTTTTTGAAGTACACTTTTAGCAGGTTCATTCGCCCAAAACCAGCATCGGGCGGCCGCCTCGTATTTATCGATTTACTACGGGCCTTTGCCATCTTGATGATGCTGCAAGGCCACTTCGTTGATGTCACCCTCAGTGACACAGCCCGCGATTTGAGCAATCCGGTTTACGAGTTGTGGCTCTTCATGCGCGGGCTCACGGCACCGGTGTTTTTCAGCATAACAGGCTTGGTATTTACCTACTTGCTGCTGCGAGATGGTCGACAAGTCTGGCAAAACGTGCGTTGGCAAAAAGGGGTAAGGCGCGGTGGATTCTTGTTCGTATTAGGTACCCTTCTCAAGGTAAATATCTTCGTACTCATGTTGGGTTATTTTCCCGCTTGGTACTACAGTCTAGACGTGTTGCACTGCATCGGTATCGGTTTGTTGGGGGTCTGTGGTTTGTATATGGTTGCTGAAAAATTACGCATTGAGCTTTGGCCGCTTTTCCTCATATTCGGTACCGGTATCTTTCTACTGGAGCCTGTTCGCACAGGCATCGACTGGTCTACTTGGCCGAGACTTATCGCCAACTTCTGGACGCGCGATTTCGGGTCTATGTTTACCGTTTTTCCCTGGCTAGGCTATGTATTTATAGGTGGCGCTTTCGGAAGCCTGTTACACGCCAGACCAAAGTGGGCTTTTGGATTTAGACTTCCGCTGGTGGTCGCTTCCCTCGGCTACGCATTGTGTACCCTTTCTGGCGTCTTACTAATGGTTTTGTTTCAGTACACGGACTGGTCTGTATTTAAAGCCGTCGCCAACTACAACTATCTTTTCTATCGATTAGGGCAGGTATTCATCTGTTTCGCAATCTTCATGTTTGTGGTCCCGCGCCTCCCCAAAGTCCCAAAACTCTGGACCAAAATCGGTACCGAAACCCTGACCATCTACTGCGTGCACTACGTCGTTTTATACGGTACCTGGCTAGGCTTGGGTATTTCCTTTTTCGCCAAAGATGCTTTTTCCGGTTGGGCCGCGGGTATCGGGGCGGTACTTTTCGTGGCTGCGCATGTGCTTATGATCTATCATATAGAGCCGATCCGGGCCTATGTGTATGGGCTACGGCTTCGTCTGATAACTCGGGCTAAAGCCCTTGCAGGATAGCTTTCTTCGATCGCTGTACATTTGCATGTCGTCTGCCGAGGTTTTCTTCTTGGCCGAATAAATGGTCATCTCATAGCCGCTACCGCAGTTGAAATTATTCCTCCAGCAAGTCGGGTCGCCGCTCTTCTGTTCGTTTCAGGGCTTGCTCATTTCGCCATTCCTCAATTTTGGGCGTATTACCGCTGGTCAGTATTTCGGGTACCTTCCAGCCTCTAAACTCGGCCGGGCGCGTATACACCGGTGGGGCTAGCATTTGATCCTGGAAGCTATCGAATAGGGCACTGGTCTCGTCGTTGAGCACGCCGGGCAACAGGCGACCCAGGCTATCTACTAGCACAGCCGCCGCCAGCTCACCGCCACTCAGTACGTAATCGCCTATGCTGATCTCTTGGGTTACGAAGTGCTCGCGTACCCGCTCGTCTATGCCCTTGTAGTGGCCGCAGATCAGCAGTAGGTTTTTGTGTAGCGAGAGCCGGTTGGCCATGCCTTGTTCGTATCGCTGGCCGTCGGGCGTCAAGTAGATGATCTCGTCGTATGCCCGCTCGGCTTGCAGGGCTTCGATACAGGCTACCAGGGGTTCGCAGCGCATCACCATGCCCGCTCCACCACCGAATTGATAGTCGTCTATTTGCTTGTGCTTACCCAGTCCATAAGCCCGCAGGTCGTGGACCGCTACGCTCAGCAATCCCTTGTCTTGCGCCCGCTGCATAATCGAATGCGAGAGGGGAGAAGCTAACAAGTCGGGTACCGCTGAGATGATGTCTATTCGCATAAGACAGACAAAAAATGCTTGGCGTAGCCAAGCATTTCTTAGTTAGAACTTTATGATCATCGGCATCCTTGCCTGCACGCCCTGCGCCTGGGTCAGCTCCCGCATCAGCTCAAAATGCCGATATGCATCCTCGCCCAACTGATCGCGCAAAACCTGCGCACTAAAGCCGCGTTTGTTGTCCTCTACGCCGAGCAATTCATTGATCAATCGCTGATACGGATCGCTCATCCGCGGATAAAAACCGACGCTGTAATCGCTGCCCAACCCGGCCAGGTCGGCTGCGCTGGCTATAGCTTCGTCTATACCCGCCATGCGGTCTACCAGGCCGATCTCTTCGGCTTTACGTCCACCGTAGACGCGCCCGCGGGCGATCTCGGCCACATAGCCGGGGTCTAGCCCTCGGCCTTCTGCCACCCGCGCCATAAACTGATCGTAGATGATCTGCGCCCGTTCGGTCAGCAGGTTTCGCTCGGTATCGCTCAGCCCCTGAAACGGACTAAAGGCATTGGCATAAGGTGTTGTGTTTACCGTGTCGAAGTTGATGCCGATTTTTTCATTCATCAGCTCCTTGGCCACCGGGAATAGATTGAATACGCCGATCGAGCCCGTGATCGTACTCGGCAGGGCAAAGATGGAATCTGCTCCGGCTGCGATATAATAGCCACCACTGGCCGCCACATCACCCATGCTTACGACTATGGGCTTGCCTGCGGCCTTCAGGTCTTCGATAGCCGCCCAGATGTTTTCGCTCGCGCTGGCACTACCGCCACCGCTATTTATGCGCAGCACGACTGCCTTGACCGCATCATTGCGCTGAGCCTGCTGCACCAATTCTATATACCGCTTGTCGCCAATCGAACCCAGGGTGCCTTCGCCGTCTACGATATTACCCTCGGCTACGATCACGGCCACTTGGTCGCTACCGCCGGTTTGCTTCTTAATGCGGGCGTTGTAGTAATCGGTTAGCCCAATCACATTCACCTTATCCTGGCCAGAAAGTCCCAGTCGACTGCGTATTTTAGCCTCGACTTCTATGCGCTGAGCTACGCCATCTATCAGTCCACTTTGCAACAGATCGGCTTCTCGCCAGCCGGTCATGTTTGCGGCGTGGTTTCGTACTTCCGCAGGTGTCAGCCCTCTGCTTTCGGCGATGTCAGCTACTACTTCAGCAAAAATATCTTCGAGAAAGGCTTTCGTTTGCTCCCTGTTTTCTTTTGAGATGGAAGAGCGTCTCAATGGCTCGGTCGCACTCTTATAGTCACCTACATAAAAGACCTCAACATCGACCCCGATTTTATCGAGCATAGGTTTCAGAAAAGGTATCTCCGACCCCAACCCGCGGAAGTCCAAAACACCCATCGGTCCCAGGTAGACCTCATCGGCAGCACTAGCCAAATAGTAGCCTCCCTGCACAAAGTTGGGCGAAAAAGCAATGATAAATTTGCCCGCTTCCCTGAATTTTATCAACTCCTGACGCAGCTGTCTGATTGTAGCTGGCTGGGCATTGACGGCCGTTTGGCTGAAGTAGATCCCTTTAATATCATCATCTTTAGCCGCTGCGCGAATGGTGCGCATAATGTCGTAAAGTCCGGGCTCATCGCTATTGTCGAAGCTGAAATTGGTATTTACCGTATTTCCCGTTAGCTCTGGAAGTACCGCTGGCAAGTCTAGCCTCAAGACACTATTCGAGGAGACCGGTGCGACTTCTTCTTTGGGTGCCAGTAGATTGCCGACCAAGCCAGCACCCAGGAAAAACACCAAGATAAGTGCCAGGGCCGTACCCAGGCAAGAAGTTAAAACCGCGCGAAAAAAGCTACCCACTCCAGATGAGCGGCGAGGAGGATTGTTGGGTTCGATCATTAGTTCATTTTGCGTTTACTACTCACTATAACCCACAAAGGGCCAGATGGTCGAGGAAAGCTATACAAAATTAGATGAATTGCAGGTATTCGTCCACCAAATGGACTACAGTTTTATATTCAGTTTGTTTTTCCAAATATGATCGGCGTATATTAGCCCCTAAACAGAGCTAAGTAACTCATATCCATCTCTGTCGAGCACCAGAATAATCAGTTTCCCTTCTACTGTATTCGAGTGTGCTCCTCCGGTTATAACTATCTCTCCTTTGCAATATTCGACGACCTAGGTACACCTCGGTTAGCTATTATCCCGTAGCCAACCGGCCAATAACGTGATCGATATATGTTGCAAGTTTATAAAGTTAATCCCCTGCTCGACACATCTGATGAGGCCCTCCATCTGCTCGACTCCTCGGAGGAGACACTCGTACCTCGTGCACACCTCCGAGGAGCTCGCTGCGTTCTGTCTTTTCTCTCTCCTCTTTTCTCTTTACTGTCCTCTTTCCTCTGGTCTCCGGTCTCCGGTCTCCCAATAAGAACTAGCAATCTCGTCCTCCGAGTAAAGAAGTCTAACCTCTTTCTTCTTTCCTCTTTCTTCTTTCTTCTCACCTCTCCCCCCAGCCAGTTCGCGCAGCGAACGCAGCTGTCTGGTCTCTTGGTTCTAATGTCTTGTTTCCGCCAGTTCGCACAGCGAACGCAGCTGTCTGGTCTCTTGGTTCTAATATCTTGTTTCTGCAAATTCGCACGGCGAACGCAGCTGTCTTTCCTCTTTCTTCTTTCCTCTTTTCTCTATGTAAACGCTCAACTCGAAGTCATCAACGAATTCCCCTACGACCCCGACAACCTGGTAGAAACCGTATTCGTAGGTGAGGGCGTAACGGTCCTCAATGTAGATTATGAGGGCGACCAAAGCTCAGCAGCGTTTTTCAAAGGGGGGCTTCCTTTCATCGGCATGGATCGCGGTATCGTAATGACGACTGGCCGTTCTGTAGACGAAAATAATCCGAATGTAAGTATCTCAGGTGTTGGAGATGCGCAGGCGAGTACGACATTGAGTAGTGAGTGGTTAGAAGACCCCGATATCAGAGCTATCGTAGGTGGGACGAACTCTAACCCCAGAATACAAGATATCGTCAGCTATACGATAACCTTCCAGCCAGTATCGGATTCTGTCAACTTTAGATATGTTTTTGCTAGCGAAGAATATCCAGAATACGTATGCTCTCCTTACAATGACATATTCGGTTTCTTCATTAGTGGGCCGGGCATCAATGGACCTTTCTCCAACAACTCGATTAATATTGCTCAAATACCCGGCACAGATTTACCGGTTAGAATCAATTCCGTAAATCCTGGCATTCCAGGTGGCTCAAGTCAAGGGGGTATGTGCGATGAGCCCGGTTCCTCCCTCGACTATAGTAATTTGTACATAGACAATAACAACAGCAATAGTCCACCCATCTACGACGGTTTCACACAAGTCTTCGACGCCTCTGTCAATCTCCAGGCCTGCGAAACCTACACCATCAAACTCATTCTGGCAGATATTGGAGACGGTATTTTCGACTCTGCTGTCTTCCTCGAAGCTCGCTCATTTTCTGGTGAAGGCACCAACTTAGAAATCGCCAATCTATCCATTGACGGTACACTGGTAGAAGGTTGCAGCGGCGCGGAGTTGAACTTTTTTACCCCCAATGCCCTCGATGCCGATCTCGATCTAGAAGTAGAGTTTTTTGGTACGGCCACGGAAGGAGCCGACTATACTATGCCGCCTATGGATTTGACCATCCCTGCCGGAGACAGTCTGCTCGTAGTACCGGTCGAAGCCTTTGAAGATGGTATAGCAGACGGCGGCGAAGAGATATTGATCAGTCTGCGCCGCTCGGATTGCCGCACCGACACCTTTACGATAAGAATCGAAGAGAGTCAGCTGGAATCTTTGGCTTTACCCAATGATCAAATCGTCTGCGGCGACGATCAGGTGTCGCTTTCTGCTCAAGTCGTGGGGCCAGGGCCGACCAACTACAGTTTCAGCAGCAACGAAGAGATCAACCTCACCTTCCTGGGCGGTTGGCGAGAATCCGAGATAGAAGTTAGTGGCGTTGTACCTGAAATACTGTCTGAAGAGACCTTCGTTTCGGTCTGTATAGACGAGCTCGATCACAATCGGCCTGCCCAGATCGATGCCTTTCTCATCAGCCCCACAGGTGTACTCGTAGAGTTGACCACTGACAATGGCGGTGCCGGCAACAACAATGCCACAGATGGCTACTTCAATACTTGTTTTAGACCTGATGCAACGACCCGAATTGCAGCCCCCGGCCAACAAGCACCGGCCAATCTGGTGCCCTTCACGGGCGACTGGCTGCCCGAAGGCGAGCTCTCAGACCTGTGGTTTGGCGATCAGCCAGCCAACGGCACTTGGACCCTTCGCGTACGCGATGACGCAGCCTTAACCAATGGCGAGCTGCGCGGTTGGTCGATCAACTTCCAGCGGCCCTACGAACTCAATTACGAGTGGAGTTCCGAGGTAGCAGCCATCGATTGCCCAAGCTGCCCAGATACGGAGGCCTCAGCATTCGGTGAGGGCTCCGTACGGCTGCGCGTCACCGATAGCTATGGTTGCCAGCTAGAAGATAGCTTGCAGCTCGAGTTTCCTGACCTGCCGAGCTTTTCTCCCCCGGTTTGCGATGTAGCAACCGAAAATAGCATCAGTATAGACTGGGGTGATGCGCCAGAAGCCCTCTTTTACGAAGTCAGCACCGATGGCATCAACTGGACGCCAGTGGGCAACTCCAGCCAGTTTACCCTCGAAGGCCTCAATTTCGAGACGGCAACGACTATACTCGTTCGCGGGCAGTTTGACGATTGTGCCGGGCCCGCATTCCCGGTCACTTGCACCACACTGCCATGTGTACCACCCAGCATAGAGACCAATATTATTTCGACTTGCGCAGGTGGAATTTCCTCCACCGTGGAGCTAACGGGTAGCGGAGGTGAACTGCCGTATAGCTATTTCGTAGATGGGGTAGAAGACGCAGATGGTATCTTCGATGGACTGGCCGAGGGCGATTACATATTCACTCTAGCCGATAACAGAGGATGCAGCGATAGCGTAGAGATAAATATCGTAAACCCACCTGCCTTCGATGGAGAGCTGGAAGAGGTAGAAACCGTCGATTGCAATGGCTTCGAGACCGGACAACTGGCAGCAGTACCCATTGGTGGTGAAGGACCATTTACCTACGAGTGGAACGGCGAAAGTGGTGATAGTACTCTCACCAATCTGGGCGCTGGCGATTATCAGCTCGTCATGCGAGACGCTAATGGTTGTGTATATACCGAGGCATTCGAGATAACGGAACCCGAAGCATTGGATTTCACAGCCATCACCACTAATCAAAACTGTGATGGATCTGTAAATGGTACGGCGTCTGTTTTTATGAGTGGCGGTACGCCCGATTACAGCTACGCCTGGAACGCGCCCGGGCAAGGAGATGTAGAAATGGCTACTGGCCTGCCTGCTGGCGACTATGTAGTATCTGTCACCGACGCCAACAACTGCGAATTGGTGATCGACGTATCGGTTGGTATGGAGCCAGATGTGCAGCTGGTCGGTAATAGCATCGATGCGACCTGCTTCGGTCAAAATTCTGGTAGCATCAGCACGACTGTCAATATCGGTCTGGCCCCACTAAATTATCAATGGTCCGGCCCGGTAGTACCCAATGGCTCCGATGCCAGCAACCTGCCCGCTGGAGTGTATGAGTTGACCGTGACAGATGCCAGAAACTGTCAATACGATACCAGCTTCACCATCACCCAACCTACGGAAATATCGGTCGTTTCCGAGATCGAGGATGTGAACTGCGCCGGGCAATCTAGCGGTACCATATCGCTTACAACCAGTGGCGGTGTAGGCCCATACACCTACGAGTGGAGCGACGAGTCGAACGATGAAGATCGCACCGATATCTCAGCGGGTAACTACAATCTGCTGCTGACCGATGCCAACGGCTGCATCTACGAGCAAAACTTCCTGGTGGGGGAGGAGCCGGCTATAGAGCTGACCTTTGATGTAACGCCAGTCGATTGCCCCGATGCGAGCACGGGTAGCCTCACAACCAGCATAGAAAATGGTCAAGGCCCATTCGTTTTCGACTGGAGCAACGGAGGCGATGAGCCAGATCAGGATGGTCTACCAGCTGGTCGCTACGAATTGGAAGTGATCGACGCCAACGGTTGCGCCACGACGAGTGTGGTTGAGATACCTACACCACCTTCATTTGTCGTCGACTTCGTTACCGAGCCTGTTCGCTGTAACGGGGGAGCTGACGGGCTCATCGAGATGGACTTGTCTGGGGGTACGCCCGGCTACCGATTCCGATTGAATGAACAGTCCTGGCAGCGACCGAATAGCTTTATCGGACTTCTGCCCGGCACCTATACGCTTGAGGCTGAAGACGCCAACGGTTGTCGGGTGCAGCTCGATGGCTTGGTCATAGCTGAGCCCGATCCATTCGAGCTCGATCTGGGGGAAGACCAGAATATAAGATGGGGCGATAGCGTCCTTTTGTTTCCCGATATATTCGGTGGTACGCTTCCTGCTGGCCGCTACGAATGGTCGCCAGCCGATAGCTCGCTCCTGTCCTGTCTGGATTGCCCGGAGACCTGGGCGTCACCACTCGTTCAGACCAGTGTGCGTTTGCGCGTATTCGATGCCGTAGGCTGTATAGCCGAAGACGTAGTGACCATCTTTGTCGAGAAAGCTTTCCCCGTTCAGGTTCCGACTGGTTTTACACCCAACGGCGATAGCAGAAATGATCTATTGGTCGTACATGGGCAGCCCGGCGTAGAAATCCTGGAGTTTCAGATATTCGACCGCTGGGGCGAGCAGGTTTACCAAAACAGCGACTTCGTGGTCAATGATCTAACCATCGGCTGGGATGGCAGCTATCGAGATCAACCCATGAATGGCGGGGTATTTATCTGGCAGTTGGTGGCCTTGCTACCCGATGGGTCGGAGGCGGAATTTCGGGGGCAAACAACCTTGATACGATAGCGGGATATACTCGCTACCGCTCGTCGGGAAAACTCGGCTTTGCCTCGCGTGATTTATGCGGCTATCGCCGACATCGTGACAACACCCTTCGTACCTATCGGGGCAAGTCGGGATGTAAATTGCTCGTAGAAAATAATTTCATAATAACCCTCGAATACTCGCGAACCCTATGGAGCTTATCCCGCAACGCCGATAGGCGAGCAGTCCCCGCGACCGAAGGGAGTTATCCCGGCGGGGGCGTAGCCCGAGTTATCCCGATTTAAACCTGAAGACTACCTCACCATAAGCTTTCTGATTACTACACCACCTTCTCTATCAGAGACACGCAGCCAATACACCCCACTTCGATCAGGCAAGCGAATAGACATGCGATTGCCTGAAAGGTCTTCCACCTGCGGAAGTACCAATTGACCAAGCGAAGTGTATGCCTCGATACTCACCTCTCCAGCTGAAATCGGGAGGTCTAACCAGACGCTACCCGAGCTAGGGTTGGGGTATATATTCAACTCCGCTGCCCATGCTGGTTCTTCTGTAGCGCTCAAGATAAATGAAACGCAATCTGAGGTGACTTGGCATGCAAACTCACTGATGGTGACCGAAAAATCACCACTGTATGGTGGGTTGAAACTGGGACCATAAGCACCTTCTATGGGTAGGCCGGTATTGCAGTCGGTCCATTGATAGGTTTCGGCTTCAATATCTGCTGTAAGGCCGAGGCTATCACTATTGATAATCTCGAAATCCAAATCGGGAACGAGCACGGTCAGTGCGATGATGCTGTCGCAGCCGTCTGCCGTCTGCATGAGCAAATCCAGCTGTAGAGTGGATTGTATGTCCTCTAGCAGACTGCCATCGGGTAGCGATATGGTTTCGCCTGGACAAGCCTGTAGCTCCATCGAGCTTGAAGGGGGCGTATCAGGTGAAACAATAAGCTGAAACGTGCTGTCGCAACCGTTACTGGCTACACTGACTTGCGAATAGACATATGTGGCCCTGACTTGCTCTATGGTGCTACCGTCGGGGAGCGTATAGTCACTACCGCTACATACGCTGACGGTCTCTTCTGTGATGATAGCGGGTAGGGCTGTAAGGCTGAAATTTACGATACTATCGCAGCCCGATTGGCTGGTCAGATTATAGCTTTCCTCAAAACTGCTTTGGACGGTGATTTCATTGCCGTTGGGCAGGGTAATTACATCGTTTGTACAGGCGGTGGTCTGGACACTCAAGTTGTAGCTTTCAGCCACTTCCAGTAACAGCTGATTGACGATCAGCTCACCGTTTTGACTGTCTAAAGTATCTAGTGGATACGTGCCCGACTCGGTATACGTTTGGCCATTCATGGCTATGTAGCTTTCACCTTCGCATATTTCGGCTGTCTCTGTGATTTCAAAGCTTATGGTTGTTTCGCTGACCACAATCGTTTGGTTGATATCAGGCTCTTCGAGTGTAGACACTTGACCCGAAGGCCACCTGACGATCAAACTATCTATGCTGCTGTGGCTGCCAAGGCCGAAGTGATCGGTCAGGCTATTCATAATGCCATAGCTCTCGCCTGATCGCATCTCGCGTATTTGGATGCCCCAATCGCCGTGTATTTCCATTCTTGCGCCTATACCGTTGGGGTTCGAGTTGGAGCCATCGAGTCGCACCCGCAAGTAGTTATTGTCATTGGGTACACCCATCAGCAGGACATCGTCGGAGTCACCACCACCGATAAATCCATTGCTGAACCCACCAATGAGGTCTAGGGTACCGTCGTTATTCAGGTCTCCACAGGCGGCAGATTGTACGTTATCGGTCAGGAAATCGAGGGCATCGCTGAAGCTGAACTCGAATCCACCCAGGTTCTCCAGCAGGTAATGACCATCGCCTGCCGTTAGTAAGATGTCTAGATCGGTGTCGTTATCAAAATCTTCACAAAACACCTGAATGCCGAACCAATCAATGATTTGGACCATAGGAGTAGAGGTCGTCCGCTCGGTAAACACACCAGGCGAAGTCTGCTCGTATATGCGAGAAGGTGCATCGTGATTGACCATGACCACGTCTAGATCGCCATCGTTATCTAGGTCTGCAAAATCTGTAGACCATGTTTGATTAAAGGGCCTCAGGCCGACCTGCTCGGCTACATCGGTATAGGTGCCATCGCCGTTGTTTCTGTACAGGTTGTTCATTCGGCGAGGGTCTTGAGGGTCAGATACCAGACCACGGCATCTGCTCATGTACATATCGAGATCGCCGTCGTTGTCGTAGTCGGTGAACAGAGAGGCGTAATTTCCAGAATCGTCGGAGGTGCCATCGGCATAAGCGGGCATCAGGTTTAGCTCGTATTCGAAGCCGCCCGTTCCGTCTCCTTTATAGGGTGTCGATAGGCCCACATCGTGGCATACGAATAGGTCGAGTGCGCCGTCTCTATTCAGATCGACCATATTGTAACCCTGGGCGAATATGGAAAGCTCCAGCAGTTGTCGCTGATAAAAGGGGCTACTGTTGCTGATGAGCACAGTCGGTTGGCCATAGGTGCCAATACCGATGTCGTTTATGCCGTCATTGTTTACATCACCGGCGCATATCGACCAGACGCCGCCGGTCAGCAGGGCTGCTGTCAGTTTGTTTTGGAAGGCTCCGCCGTTGGGATCTTGCAGATCTATGATTACGCCTTCGGAGCTACTAGCCCGCATTATATCATCTAGCCCATCGCCATTCAAATCGACTACCCCTATGGCCGCACCCGAGCGAAAGGTATTGGCCAGTTGAGCGGTTTGGTCGCTAAAGCTGATTTGGGCGCAAAGCACTCCGGGGGCAAAAAGTAAAAGGAGATAGAATAGTCGCATGGTCGGTCTTGTAGAGGTTGTTGCACAAGGTAAGGATAACTCGGCTACTGTAGGATTAACTCGCTATCGCTCGTTGGGATACGCGTGGGCTATCGCTTTACGCTGTGATGAACTCGCTATCGCGAGTCGGGATATACATTTCTCACAAGCAAATCATCTTCTATACTTTAGAATCCCAGCGACTGAAAGGAGCTAATCCCAGCATCGGGCGATAGCCCGTGCTATTCCCGCGACCGAAGGGAGTTTTCCCTCTTACAGAATTCGGGAGTTGCTACCTTAGCTACAAAAATCACCAAAGCATGAGATATCTACTCACCACAGCTCTAACACTCATAATCAGCCAGGCGATATTCAGCCAGGGGCAGGTCTTGGAAAAAGAGGTGGTCGACTCTAAAATAATTGGTGAGGAAGTACACTACACCATCTATTTGCCCGAAGGCTACGACCAGCATACGCGCTACTATCCGGTGCTTTACTTGCTGCATGGATTTACAGATGACGATAGCGGTTGGACGCAATTTGGCGAAGCGAATTTGACCGCAGATCGCATGTTTGGAAACGGGGAGGTGCCGCATATGATCATCGTGACACCCGATGCTGGCTTCAGCTGGTATATGAACGACGATAAGGGCGAGATGCGCTTCGAGGACTTCTTTTTCGAGGAGCTTATACCGCATATCGAGTCGAATTACCGGGCCCGTACTGACCGACAGTATCGGGCAGTGGCTGGTTTGAGTATGGGCGGCTTTGGGTCGCTGGTATACGGGCTCAAGCACCCGGATATGTTTAGTGCCGTATGCCCGCTAAGTGCTGCTGTAGGAACGGATGAAGGTGTAATCGAGATGGATCAGGCGAGGTGGGATTATGTTTTTGGACTTCCGCTGGTGGAAGGCGCAAGCGGTACCGAAAGACTTACCGATCATTATCGACAAAATTCCCCTGTCGATATTGTATTGAATTCGGAGCCTAGTACATTCGACGGTTTGGCCTTCTATATCGATTGTGGCGACGACGACTACCTGCTAGACGGTAATCTGGCCCTCAATAAAGCTATGCGAGACAAAGGCATTGCCCACGAATTCAGAATCAGAGATGGTGGTCATACCTGGGATTATTGGCGAACGGCTTTGCCTGAAGTGTTTAAGTTTGTTGGCGCGCGGTTTAGGCGATAGTTTGATTGGTTAAACTTTTTGGTGTTGGGCGTATCTTAGAAACATGAAATTTTCATGTTTTTTTCTTGCGCTTTCTGTTTCAGTAGGATTTATCTCGGCTCAGGGGCTTTACTTTCCGCCCGACCATGATGTGGGTGCATGGGAAACCATTGCACCAGAAGATTTCAACTATCGGGCGGATCGCATACAGGCACTCTACGACTTTCTAGCGGATAATGAGACGAAGTCGTTCATGCTGCTTAAAGATGGGAAGATCATACTGGAGCAATACTTCGGTAACTACACAGCAGACAGCATTTGGGTCTGGAACTCGGCAGGGAAGAGTCTGCGGGCCACCATGTTTGGTCAGGCGGTAGAGGAGGGCTGGCTGAGTCTGGACGATGTGAGCAGCGACTACCTGGGAACTGGCTGGAGTAGCCTGACGCCCGATCAGGAGTCGGCGATTAGCGTCCGCAATCACCTGACCATGACAACAGGTATGGACGATTCGCTGGATGACTGCCTGGAGCCAGCGTGTTTTGAATACTTGGTGCCACCTGGCGAACGCTGGTTTTACGACAACCCGCCCTATACGATCAGCAAGGATATTCTGGAGGCTGCCGTAGGGACGACTATCAATGCCTATACCAATACGCGAATCGAGCAGCCCTTAGGGATGAGCAATGGGTTTTGGTTTCCTTTTGGGATCAATACCATTTATCTGAGCCGAGCCAGGGATATGGCTCGATTCGGGCTTATGATACAGGCCGATGGCAGCTGGAATAGCGAGCAGATTGTCGATTCAGCCTATGTACACTTGATGACTCAACCCAGTCAGGATATGAATCCGGCCTACGGGATACTCTGGTGGCTGAATGGGCAAGAAAGCTACATACCGCCTGGTGTGGCGTTCAGCTTACCGGGGCCTATTTCTACCGAAGCACCGCAGGATATGGTTATGGCGGCAGGGGCCTATGGGCAATTCATCAGTATATCGAAAGAAACAGGCCTGATTATGGTCCGGCAAGGGGATCTAGGGCTTTTCTCATTAGCACCTATCGCTTTTCACAATGATATTTGGGAACTGATCAATCAGTTAGACCAAGGGCCGAATTCGACTTCGGAGATTACACCCTCAAGTCTGTCGGTTTTTCCCAATCCTGCTCGTGAGCGGATATTCGTAGACGGACTGGCAGCGGGTGGAGCTACCTTGAGACTGTATAATCTGGAGGGTCGTCTGCTGGGTGTGCAGCAGGATGCTAGTAGCTATCCGTTGGATCAACTAGCGGCTGGTGTCTATATCTTGGAGGTGGAAGTGGACGGAACCGTGCAAAGATTTAGAATTCGGCACTAGCGGGGGGAGATACTTTTAGATGCCAGAGCATGAAGAACAGACCCAAAGCCAGTACGAGGGCTGCGTGCGATAAATAGCTGATGCTAACCACCTGCGGAAGTGCAAAAGAACATAGGCCTAATACCAGTAAACTAGCCCCTGTGCGCCACCAAGTTTTTGCCATGTTTGAAATAGCAAGGCGGCGGTGGGCGAGTAAGATCAGAGCTGTCGTGATGAACGTCTGCGTGATGGTAGTAACGGCTGCACAACCGACAGCACCATATTTGGGCAGTACGATGAGATTACCCACGAAATTGATGAGTACGCCGATGGTGAAAATGCGGTTCATCGGGCCGAGTAGCGCAGCGGCAGTGCAGAGAGACCCATAGATGTAATTGCCGCAAAAGGCGACGAAGGCGGGTATGAGCCAGGCTAATATGAGGGCTGTTCTGGCATCTGCAAAATCGTATAAAAATGAGGTAACTGGCCCGGATGTAATGACTAAAACCATACTTATGGTTGTAGCCCCGGTGATAGCCAGTGGAGCGGCAGTGCGCAGTAATGGACTGACTGATTTATTTTGGCCGAGCAAGCGAGCGAACATGGGTAAAAGTAAACCTGCCAGTAAAAATCCGCCCATATTGACGGCATCTAGCAGGCGATAGGCTGCGGCATAGTGATCGGCTTGTAGCTCTCCGTCGGTTAACAGCCGCTCGATCATGACAGCATCGATGCGGGTGTAGGCAGCCATGAGCACGATGGCCAGTGCGTATGGCCATGCCCTACGCATAATGTTAAGCCAAACAGCCTTCTTGAATTTAGGAAGCCTTCGCTTGAGTCTGGACCAAAGCAGTAAGACGACTAGTAAGCATGCCAGGGTGAGCGAGATGGTCTGCGCCAGCGCGAATGCGTGCACGCTCATCAGCTCTGGCGTAATGGTGAGTAAGCTGCCAACGAGCAAGATCATGAGCGTCTTATCGACTATGGAGACCCAGCTATCCAGCCGATAGAAGCCTAGCCCGCTGAGGTTGGTGCGCAAAAAGAGCAAAAGACTGCCCAGGGCGATGTTGAGCCCGACTATAGTCAGCAAGCCCAAAGTAGGGGAGTTGTACCCCAGGATCAAGCCAGCTGTAAGCAAGGCCGCCATAAATACAAGCAGGAGTATGAGCTTGAGGCCGATGAAGTAGGGGAAGTACTTAGCCAGGAGGTGGCGGTTCTGGCTGAGCTGCCTATTGTTGAAGGGCTGCAAACCGAAGTCGGCGACGACTAGAAAGAGCAGGCTCAGATTGAACAGGCTAAAGTAAAGGCCGTATTCGCCTGGTGGTAATACATTTTGTACCTCGCGCTCTACGACGAGGAGGTATGTTCCTTTGACGGTGAAGTTTAAGAATAGGACCAGCAATGCATAGCTCAGGAAGCGCTTTTGCATGGGGCAAAAGTAGCTGTTACTTTCAATCCCTATCTTCGCTACATGGCATTGAATCTCATTATCATCAATGGTCCTAACCTAAATCTGCTCGGCAAACGAGAGCCGGAGATATATGGCGACGATACCTTCGAGGACTTTCTACTGCACTTGCGCGGCCGCTTTGTAGACGATGAGGTCGAGTTGTCTTACTTTCAGTCGAATCACGAAGGGGAGATCATCGACAAGCTACACGAGATCGGTTTTGCTTATGATGGCATTATTCTCAATGCGGGGGCATACACACATACGAGTATCGCCATCGCCGATGCAGTAGCGGCCATAGAGGCCCCAGTGATAGAGGTGCATATCAGCAATGTGTACCAGCGAGAGGCGTTTAGGCAGCGGTCATATATATCGGCCGTGGCCGAGGGGGTAATTGTCGGCTTGGGATTGCGGGGATATGAGTTAGCGGTTAGCTACTTCATATAAATGAGAAAGGCCGCGCATATGCGCAGCCTTTCTCCGTTTGGATAGCCACTTGGAAAGTGACGATTCCGATCATGCTTTTATCTCTCTGGCCAGCTTTTTGTCGGCCTTTGTTTTCGGGACCGTGCGGAACACGATATCCCAGAAGGGCTGAGACACACCGAAGAGAATTTCATTCTCGCTGTAGTGGTGTATGCTGTGGTTGATCCAGAGCTTCTTGAGGAAGTTGCGCGGCGGCTTGAAGACATGTACACTATAGTGGACCATCAAGTACCCGGCATAGCCGACTACGAAACCCGCCGTAAAGGCGAAAGCCATCTGGCTGAGAAATAGTTTGAAAAAGAATAAGAAGACTGTGGCGATAATGATAGCCAGCCATGGCGGCATAGCGAGTCTTTCTTTATCTCTCGGGTAATCGTGGTGGTAACCGTGAATGGTGTAGGTGAATTCTTTATATTTCTCACCGGCGCCATGAGGCGGGTGATATAGCCAGCGGTGCATGGCATACTCGACGAAAGTAAAAAAGAAAGTACCAGCTAGAAACAGACCGACGATTTGCAGAAAGGTAAGCTGCGTTACTACGTTGGTATACCAAATCAGACCTGCCGCATAAGCGATAAATAAACCTACAGGTACGCTGATGTGCGTCTTCGTAATGCGGTTGAGGAAGTCACTCTCGAATGGACCGCGTGAGCTGGTCGCATTCGATTTGAACTTCTGTTGCTTAGTTGCCATTATTTTCCAGTTTTTCGAGAGGGCAAATATAGGAGCCTTGTGGGCAGGAACTCAAAATTGTTTTGCTTTCTGAATGTCATTATTTGAGGCTCAAGCTCTTTTTGATCTTGCGGCCGTACATGCGCTTATAGATGCGATACATGCGTTTGATGCGCTTTACGCTGTAGGTGGCTGGTTCTCCCTTTTCGTTCAGGAAGCCTTGCTCTTGCATCCAGGCATCGTTGTATACTTTGCCCAGGTAGCGGGTGCCGTGATCGGGAAGCAGAACGACAACTACATCTTCCGGCTTCAGTCTTTTGCGGATGGCGAAAACAGCTTCGAGTGCTGCCCCGCTGCTGTAGCCGCAAAGTAAACCTTCCTTTGAGGCGAGTTCTCGAGTACGGAATGCTGCTGCCCGGTCGCCTACTTTGATGAAATCGTCGATGAGGTCGAAAGCTACATTGTCGGGAATGATGGTCTTGCCCAGTCCCTCGACTTTCCAGCTGAAGATTTCGTCTTCGTCGAACTGGCCGGTTTGCCAGAATTTTTTGAGTACGGAACCGTAGGCATCGACACCTACGACTTGGATGTCTTCATTCTGTTCTTTGAGGTAGCGGGCTGTACCACTGAGGGTGCCGCCTGTACCAGCGCAGCAAACGTAGTGTGTAACCTTACCCTCGGTATCATCCCAGATTTCTGGGCCGGTACTGTGGTAGTGTGCACCGCTATTGTCCAAATTCCAATTTTGCCGGAGGTAGATACTATTGTCTATCGTAGCAGCGAGCTTTTCGGCTTGCATATAATAGCTCTCCGGGTCTTGTGGGTCGGCATCTTTGGGGCACAGAACGATCTCGGCACCTAAGGCTCTGAGTAGTGCCTGCTTTTCGGGACCTGCCTTGTCGGTCAGTGTGAGGATGCACTTGTAACCTTTGACAGCCGCTGCCATGGCTATGCTGTAACCGGTGTTACCACTGGTTGCTTCGATGATGGTCGCTCCAGGCTTGATACGCCCTTTTTTCTCTGCCTGTTCGATCATGTAGAGCGCAGCGCGATCCTTAGCGCTTTGGCCTGGATTGTAGGCTTCGACCTTGGCATAGACCGTAGCCGGTATACGACTACCGCAAATGCGATCTAGCTGGATGAGTGGCGTTTTGCCGACTGTCTCCAAAACGTTGTTGAAGCGCATATATGGTGTGTTTCTTCAATCTATCTGACGAGCTGAATACCGAAATAGTAACTAAAACTATCAGGCATTTCAATTCTAAAAATCAAACAATGCACCCACAAAGAAAAGTTCGCTGAGAATTTCGCATTATTGTGGAGCACAATCGCTTGTAGCACAAAAGTACTCACTCAGGCCTCACGCTCCAAATCGTGTGGAGCCGATCAATCTTTATATGGCAAAACATCAAGTAAAACTCAAAGCCCGCCTGGTGCTGATTCAAGAAGGTGAGATACTGCTTCTCAAGCAAACCAAGCCAAATGGAGGAAACTATACACTACCAGGAGGCACCATTGAACAAGAAGAATTCGCACGTGAGGCACTGATCCGGGAGTCTAGAGAAGAGGTAGGTATTCAACTTCAAAAGGAAGATCTTCATTTGGCTTTCGTGGCGCATAAACGGACGGGCAAGAAGCACCGAATTGTTTTCTACTTTCAGACAAATATTTACGCGGGGAGACCCAAATCCAGAGAACACGATAAGTTTTCCAAGTTTATCTGGGCAGATTTACAGCGGTTGCCTGATAAAGTAACGCCTACTGTTCGTAAGGTGATTAAGCGACTGAGAGCGGGGAAGCAGTATACGGAACTGGCGATGGGGGAGGACTAAGATTTTCATGTCTATTGCTCCAAAGAAAAAGTAATTAATATGAAGTACACACACGACCTACTCGTAATAGGTGCGGGTGCAGGCGGATTAGGTGCAGCTGGTTTTGGTGGTTTAGTTGGCCTGAAAGTGGCTTTGATCGATAAGTCTGCTAAGAACTTCGGAGGAGATTGTCTCAATTACGGCTGTATACCTAGTAAGGCATTGCTCCACATTGCCAGTCAGTTTGCCGGTGGTCGAGCAGCCGAAAAATTTGGCGGGGCGTTTTCAGGGAAGGCTGATTTCAAGAAGATCATGGCGCATATTCACGAGCTACAAGACGTGATCAGGGCCCACGAATCGCCCGAGTTTATGAGCGAGCAATATGGGCTGGAGACGATTATTGGTCAGGCAGAACTTTCGGGAAGGAACTCACTAAAAGTGAACGGCCGTGAATTGAAGGCACCGAAGATCGTTTTAGCTACCGGGTCAAAAGCACGCGACTTAGATATACCTGGTGTAGAGAAAGTCAAGCTATACGACAACGAGGGGCTTTTCTGGGAATTGGAGGAGCTGCCTGAGCACTTGCTGATCATAGGGGGTGGACCCATCGGTTGCGAGATGGGTCAGGCTTTTAGAAGGCTGGGCAGCGAGGTGACCATCGTCAATAAAGGAGATCGTCTGCTTGGTAAAGACCCAGAAGTTGTGGCTGCTATCTTACAAGAGCAGCTGGAAAAGGAGGGTCTCACTGTTTTAAACGGCGCGGAAGTAGCAGAATTTACGGATTTAAATATGGGTTCGATAGTTCTGCGTTTCGACGCGTCGAAACGCAGAACTATCGAATTTTCCCACGTCCTCAATGCCGCTGGCCGGACGGTGAGAACCGATGGCCTCGGTATGGAAAATGCGGGTGTGGAAGTCGAAGACGACCGAATCGTAACCAACGACTACTATCAAACCACTAATCCGAATATTTATACGGTGGGCGATGCTTACGGCCGCGAGATGTTCAGCCATGGCGCAGAAAAGCACAATCTGGATATGTGGAATAACTTGTTGAGCCCAATTAAGAAGAAGCACAAACTGCCGCATTTCAGCTGGGTAACTTTTACCGATCCGCAGGTGGCTTCGTTCGGGTACACGGAAGAGGATCTAGAAAGGCTGGGAAAGGAATATGATTTGATCGAGCAGTCGTTTGAAAAAGACGATAGGGCTGTCGCTGCTGAATATAGATATGGATTGCTGAGATTATATATGAGTAAAGGAAGCTTATTGAGTTCGCCCAAGATACTCGGAGGCTGTATGATTGCCCCCAATGCGGGTGAGCTCATTCAAGAATTACTGCTGTTGAATCAGTTGGGAAAGCCGCTGAGTGCACTCACTCAAAAGATATATGCTTACCCAGTTGCTTCGAGGATCAATCAAAAACCAGCGCGCGACAGAGTCGAAAAGCAGACGCTGAGCCCCAGAGTCAAGGGCATCATTAAATGGTGGTACAAACTGAGGTATGGAGGAGCTTGAAGGGCTTAGTTTAAGCCTGCCTTTGTCTCTCCGGCCATAATGGCTTTGCCCTCTACGCTTTTTGTGGTCGTCGGAACGGCCAATAAACGGGCCTTGGGGATCAACTTGCCGGTTACGGCGCACTTGCCATAGCTCTTATTGTTGATGCGTGTCATGGCATACTCCAGGTCGCGAAGGAAGTTGCGTTTGCGAACGGCGAGATCGGAAAGCATCTCGATGTCGTTATTCACATTGCTGTCGTCGCCGTAATCGGAACCGAAATCGTCGGCTGCCCGAGCGGAATAGTCGCGTATCTGAGCGCGGAGTGCTTCGAGACCTTCTTTTGCTTCTTTGTAATTTTTCTGGATCAGCTCTCGGAATTCTTCGAGCTCAGCATCAGAATAGCGGACAGAAGTCTCTGATTGGTTGGTTACTGTCGTGTTCATGGTCGATAGTTTTGTAGTAGACTACAGCTACATCTATGTAAAGGTTCAAGGGTGTTTGGTCGAGTTGCTTTAAGGACGTTAGAATAGTGTATTAGTCACTCAAAAAAGCCATCTGTGAGCCAACAGAGCTGACTTGCAGATAGCAGAAGAACGTTCAACAATTAATAATGTTGGGCGAAAATCAAACTGTTTATCAGGGAGTTATCCACCTGCGGAAGTGCAAAAAAAAGAAAAAACGTTTGCCAGGTATGTGAAATAAGGTTACCTTTGCGTCCGCTTTTGTAGGGGTACTGGGTTTCAGAGACCTCTGCAAGCAGCTGACTATAACCGCATTTACCATGAATACACTGTCTTACAAGACGAAATCGGCCAATGAAGCTACGGTAGACCGCCGCTGGCTCATTATCGATGCCGAGGGCGAAGTTGTGGGCCGATTGGCCAGCCAGATCGCGCACATACTACGCGGAAAGCACAAGCCATACTTTACCCCCCACGTAGATTGTGGCGACCACGTGATCGTAATTAACGCTGAAAAGGTTCGCTTTACGGGTCAGAAAATGACTCAAAAGAAATATCTGCGCCATACTGGTTATCCTGGTGGCCAGCGCAGCACGACGCCTGCTGAGCTTTTGGAGCGTAAGCCATTTGCCGTGATCGAAAAGGCGGTGAAGGGTATGTTGCCTAAAAATCGGCTGGGTCGCGCCATGTTCCGCAAGCTGCATGTGTACAGTGGTACCGAGCATCCTCATACGGCACAGAAGCCTGAAATTTATAATGTAGAACGATAAAGAGTACAGGGTATTAGGTACTGGGTACGAGGTACTCAATACCACATACCAGGTACCCTGTACCAAATACCATTAATATGGAAATGATCAACGCCATAGGCCGTCGTAAAGCAGCAGTTGCCCGCGTATATCTAGCGCAAGGCAAAGGCAACATCTTTATCAACGGCCGCGAATTGAAGGTGTACTTCCCCCAAGAAGATATCCAGAATAAAGTGACCGCACCCTTCCGCGCTGTGGAGGTAGACCATAAAATCTACGACCTGAAGGTCAACGTAGACGGTGGTGGTTTTAAAGGCCAGGCCGAGGCTATTCGCTTGGCGATCTCTCGTGCACTGGTTAAGTTGAATGAAGACTTTCGCCCGGCTCTCAAGTCGAATAAGTTCCTGACTCGCGACGCTCGCGTCGTAGAGCGCAAGAAGTACGGTAAGCCCAAGGCACGGAAGAGCTTTCAATTTTCTAAAAGATAAGGAGGTACAAAGTACAAGGTATTGGGTACAGAGTATTCACTGCCCAATACCTTGTACCAAGTACCTAGTACTAAAAAATATACAATGGAAAAGCCCACCACACAGCAGCTACTCGAAGCCGGTGTTCACTTTGGTCACCTGCGGAGGAAGTGGAACCCTAAGATGGCGCAAAATATCTTCATCGAGCGCAATGGTATTCACCTGATCGACTTGAACCGGACGTCTGAGTCACTGGATCGGGCAGCTAATGCTCTTCGCCAGATTGCTAAGGCCGGTAAGAAGATTCTTTTCGTAGCCACCAAGAAGCAAGCACGCGAAATTGTATCGGAAGCCGCTAAGAAGATCGACATGCCGTATGTAGTAGATCGCTGGCAAGGCGGTATGCTTACAAACTTCAAGACCATTCGCCGCTCTATCAACAAGATGCAGAGCATCGAGCGCATGCTCCAAGACGGTACGCTAGACAGCGTGACTAAAAAAGAGCGTCTGACCCTGAGCCGTGAGCATGCTAAGATGCAAAAGGTATTAGGCGGTATTTCTGACTTGACGCGTATCCCGGCGGCCATGTTCGTAGTAGATATCGTTCATGAGCACCTCGCAGTGGCTGAGGCGACCAAGCTTCGTATGCGCACCTTCGGTATCGTCGACACCAACGCCGATCCGAATGCTGTAGACTACGCCGTACCTGGAAACGACGATGCCAGTAAGTCGATTAAGATTTTGGTCGATTATCTGTGCGCTGCCATTCAGCAGGGCCTAGACGAGCGGAAGTCTGAGCAAAGCGAAAAGCAGAACGCCAGCGAAGCAGAAGCTACCGCTTAAAAACACGGATAGTAATTGAGGCCGCAAGCCTCAATTACTATATATAATACCTTAAAATACAAAACCAACACCATGGCAAAAATCACTGCCGCAGATGTAAAAAAACTCCGAGACATGACGGGCTCGGGTATGATGGACTGCAAAAAAGCCCTGGCTGAAGCCGAAGGCGATTTCGACAAGGCCATCGAGATTTTGCGCAAGCGTGGAGAGAAGGTCGCCGCTAAGCGATCTGACCGCGATGCAAAAGAAGGGGTAATTATTGCTCAGGTAAATGACGACCACACAAAAGGCGTGATCGTACGCTTGAGCTGTGAGACTGACTTCGTGGCTAAAGGTGAGGATTTCATCAAGTTCACTCAAGACGTAGCCGACATTGCTTTGGCGCACATGCCAGCCGATATCGATGCGCTAAAAGCACTTCCTATGGAGGGTTCGCTCAACGTTGGCGATAAGGTAACCGAGCTGGTGGGTAAGATCAATGAGAAGATCGACATTACCGACTATCGTACCCTCGCTGCCGATCAGGTGGCACCCTACATCCACATGGGTTACCGTGCGGGTGTACTCGTAGGGCTGAATCAATCTGGTGAGGAGGCCTACACGGCCGGTCGCGATGTTGCTATGCAAGTAGCGGCTATGCGCCCAATAGCCCTTGACAAAAGTGGTATCGATGCAGATACGGTGGCTAAGGAAGTCGAAATCGGTAAAGAGCTTGCTCGCGCCGAAGGTAAGCCCGAAGCTATCCTAGACAAGATTGCACAAGGTCGACTCAACAAGTTCTTCAAGGAGAATACGCTCTTGGATCAGGCCTTTGTCAAAGACAATAAGCAGAGTGTGGCTAAGTATCTTCAAAGTGTAGATAAGGAGCTGACTGCGGTTGGCTTCGAGCACGTAGAGTTGAGCTAAGCTCAAAACACTAATGATTTAAAGCCGGATCGATGCCAGTCGATCCGGCTTTTTAGTATATATCATCCCGGGTTAGCGGTCTTCCTTCCTCCACCCATTTAAAGCCTTCCAGCTCGGGCTGTACGTTGGGGATAGGCACAGGCACCAGCTGCCCACTCGGCTGCCCGATACACGTAAATCGCCTGATGCCACCCGCTACAAAGTAGAAAGTCATCTTGCTGCAAGCCGTTTCATTCAAGCCCAAATACGCATTTTCGGAATCGACAGGATAATAGATTGCCTCGGCATTGCCATCGACTTCTGTGCGTTGTAGCGCTTGAGATTCAAAAAAGGCGAAAATGTCTCGTCCTTTGATCTGATTGAAAAATACCAGATCTAAGCTGGTTACTACCAGCCCCTTTTGTTTCAAATGCACCTTGTCGAGCGATTGATCGCGTAGATAGATGTCTATGGTATCAGCCAGGAGTTGGGAAGTATCCTGCCACATCACCGGATCGTCGTAAAGCGTCAGAATGGAATCGGCTGTAGAGAAGCTCATCGAGTCGCTCACAGCTTGGAGATTGGATTTGAAGACCCGCACTCGATTGTAAGCCAAAACCGTTCTGGTGGTGTCTGGCACGTCCTCTACAGCCAACTGGGCTTGTGTACTATCGATCAAAATCCGAGTGGAGTCGGTTGCGTCTAATATCGAAATACTGTCCAATTCGCTATCGAGATAAATGGAGTCTTCAGCCAAAATGGTTTTGGTTGTATCATTTGTACTTTCGCGGGTCGAAGCCTCATCTATTAAACGTTCGCGTTCCACTTCTTCCACCACCTCATACGCCACCAATGTATCAGCTGCCACCCACATACTGTCACCATCCATGACGGTGATCAAGACGGGCCTGTTGTTTCTGCCGGGGTGACCACCTATGGCCCTTAGATATCCCGTTTCATCTTCGTATTCCAGGCGAGCAGACTCTATGGTCATATCAGCTGAGGTGTCTTGCCAAACGACTAGTCCATCGGCAATACCTACGCCCAGCGTTTCGTCGAAGTTGACTTCGTCGGCCTGTAAGATGGTCGGCCCGTCGGTGATGATAGGTCGGCCACCAGCCACGTTGTAACCGCCCGATTCGGCATTGTAGATGATGGTATCCCCACGCACGTCTCGTTCGCCATCTACCACTCGGGCATTGCCTTGCAACTCGTACTCATCTCGCGCGCTGAAGTATCTGAGTATATCCCCTTGCGCCCGTCTGTCTTTCCCTTCCTCGAAGTAGGCATCTCCACGCAAGGTATATACCTCCTCTGGCCCCCCTTCGAAGACGATCGTATCCGCAACCGCCGATTGCTCCCCCCGCTGAAATTGCGCATTTTTTCTGAACTCGGCTCGCTCTTTGGCCGTGTCGTAAAATCCGGCTTCACAGTATATCACCGAAGAATCTGAGCGTATGATGGTTGGCCCGGTAAAGTATACCTTCTCTTCATCTACCCGATATTGTAAGCTATCGGCCCGCATCTCGAAACGATCATCGATCACGACTACGCTATCGTAAAAGATAGCCAGCTCCTGATCGACCAGATACCGACCGCGTTGCGATTGCAGCTCTGTTTCGCCATTGGTCATGCGGCCGGGCGTGTTATAGACCGCTGTCTTTGTGGCAAGGTCGTAGTCTAATTCCTCTGTGTATAGCTCCACTTGACCATTTTGCAGAATGACATCATCGCGAAGTTCAGCCAGCTGGTCTACAGCATTGTAGGTGAGTCGTTCTGAAAATGCAGCAATACTATCACCCTGCTGAATGATCACCCTACTATACGCCAACAGTTTGACATCATCTATCAAAAAAGCACTATCGGCGTACATGTAGACACTGTCCTGGCTGAGTTCGACATTGCCCAACAACTTCTGTACTTTTCCACGCGGATCATTTTGCAAGGCCTCCAGTAAATCTGCCTGATCGATGTTGACAATTTGCGGATCGGGAACAGTATCTACTTGTGCCAGCATATTCTGAGCAACTAGCAAAAGACCAGCAAACATCAGTGTTTTAGCAACGTTCATTAATCAAACAAATCCTTTAACGGCACAAAAGTACAACGGCTCATTGGCACGAAATTTGATTTATGAGTTTATTAAAGTTTACCAGAGAATCATCATAATTCCGGCAAACGTTTAATTTTGTGTAACTATACAATTACAAGCTACAACTAGATTCCCGACCTATGTTGCAACGCATTCAATCTGTTTATTTACTACTGGCCGCTCTAGCGGCTGGTTTGCTCTATGTGCTTCCCGCTGCGCAAACAGCCGTTGAAGCTGAGGCCAGCTATTTGTTCAGCGACACCCAGTTCACACTCAGCGATGATGTCATTCTGCTGGTATGCTTCGGCTTGGCCGCTCTATTATGGGGCATGGGCATATTTCTATTCCGCAATCGGCAGCTACAAGTCAAGCTAAGTACACTGGCTCTGTTACTCGTAGTAGGGGGAAGCGCATACGGCGTATACCTTTTTACACAAGATGCGGCTCAGGCGAGGGCGGCCATAGCAGCTGGTGTCGGCTTACCTTTAGTGTCTATCCTGTTTGGTTGGCTGGCCAATCGAAGTATCAAATATGATGAAAGATTGGTGAAAAGCGCAGACCGATTGCGCTAGCAAAAAACATAATACCAATAAAAAATGCTGCAAGCCAATCGACTTGCAGCATTTTTTATTACCAGTCTAGAGCTGCTTATTCTAGTTTGCCGGTTCTCAAGTTGGTCGAGTACATGAGTCGATAGCTGTTGTTTTTACGCAATTCGACTTTTACGTCTTCGACAATACCTACAGTAGCTTGCTCATCGACCTTTAGCGCGTTGGTCATTCGAGAGCGCTCGCTCTCTGTCAATTCAGATCGCTTCTCGGCAAGAAACTTGGCAATTTCTGAGCCTAAAGACGAATTCTCGATAATCTTATCATTCAGCTGAATTCTTGGACTCGTACCGTATATCGCTTGATTCTGAGCCACTGGCTGACCAATGTGGATATTGTTTACCAGCGACTTGTCTTCGATCTTGGTAAGCTCCGTAGCACTCGGGATACGCACGCGCACCAACAGCTCGTCTTCTCTTAATACAGTCACAACCATGAAGAAGAAAAGCAACATGAAAATGATATCGGGCAGCGAAGCGGTTGATATAGCCGGATCAGATTTACCTCGATTCTTTTTAAACTTAGACATAAGTGTCGGTTTTTATCCTTCGTCTCCAAAGGCAGTTGGCTCTGCCTCGGATAGATTGATCGGAAAAGTTTTTTTAAGATAGTCGGTCTGTTCACGCGTCATTGCATTGGGTTCATAGCCCACATTGAATCGGTCGCGAGCAGCCCGTTCCCATAGCTCATTGTACGCACCACGTACCTCATTGTAGACTTCAATATAAGTCTCGTAGTTGGTGCCCCGGTCGTTTTGAATGGACACGATGGCGTCTTGCGGATTGTCAGACCATGCGGGGTTTCTACCGTTGTTGGTGATGAAATCCACTACACCCTGACGAAGCCTGGCGACCTCCATTAGCTCTCCATCTACCAAAAGCTGGTTGTTGGAGTTTACGAGAATGGAGTAAACGTTGTTTTTGGCGAACTCCAGCTCGGGTGGTGGTTCATCAGACCAGGGCGGCAGGTTGACCCGAAGACCCTTATCATCGACGATTTCTGTCGTAACCAAGAAGAAGATCAGCAGCAGGAAGGCGATGTCGGCCATCGACCCTGCATTGATCTCATTTTTCATACGGTCACGTGTTCTACTCTTTGCCATGATTCAAATAGATATTTGTGATCAATTAAAGAAGCTCTTCACACCGAAGAAGAGAAGAGATCCAACAGCCAGTACGAGAAGAATAAGCGACGCCACTATCGAGCCGCCAATAAACTTGTACGTACCCGAACTCATTTCACCACCTGAGGCATCGTTGAAATTGGCCACTGACTCGATTAGCATTGGGCCATCAGCTTCGGGACTTCCAGATGCCGTAGCTACACCAAGGATCACCAATACAGCTACGATACCCAACCCAATCAAGCCTTTCATACTTCCCTTAGGGTTATCGGCAACTTGCATAACGCCAAAAATGAGGGCTGCCGCTGCACAAATACCTAGAAGAAGTAAAGTGGCTGATATACCAAAAGACAAGGATGAAGACGCATACTTTTCAGCATCGGGGCTTTCAGCTGTCAGAGCTGCATCTCCAGTGGTGAAAAAGAGAATAATAAACAGTACTGAAATGACCGCACCTACACCTAGGGCTAGTATTTGGCCTTTGTTTTTTAAAAATTCATACATAAGTTAATACGTATTGGGAAAAGGTAAAGCCATCATTTGAGATGACTTTCCTCTTCTGATTTTTTACCCTTCGGCGGGATTTATTAAGCGCGGTTGTAAACGTTGTGGGTGTCCATCATATCGACCAGTGCGATCGAGGCATCTTCCATACCATTAACGATACCGTCGATCTTGTTGACGATATAGTTGTAGAAGATCTGAAGGATAATGGCCACGATCAGACCGAATACAGTGGTCAAAAGGGCTACCTTAATACCACCGGCTACAACGTCTGGAGATAGGTTACCGGCCTCTGCGATGTTATCGAAGGCCTGGATCATACCGATTACCGTACCCATGAAGCCCAACATCGGTGCAATAGCGATGAAGAGCGAGATCCAGACTAAGCCGCGCTCGAGCAGACCCATCTGTACGCCACCATATGAGACGATCGCTTTTTCCACGGCGTCGGGGCCATTTTTAGTTTGACGTAAGCCTTCGTAGAGTACGCTAGCTGTTGGGCCAGGTGTAGACTTGGCGACCTCCTTGGCGCCTTCTACATCACCGGCAGCCAGACGGTCGTCTATGCGGCCTAGGAGCTTGGTGGTGTTGGCAGAAGCCAGGTTAAGCGTAATAATACGCTCGATGCAGAAAGCAAGACCTAATATCAGACAAACGAGTACAATGGCCATAAATCGCCAGTCGCCGTCAATGAATTGCTTCTTTAGTACTTGGAAACCCGATGCTTCAACAGTTTCTGCTTCTTGTGCCAATAGGCTCGAAGCTGTAAATACTTGAACTGCAAGTACTGAGAGCAGGGTAAAAAATCGTCGCATAGCCGTGTTTGGTTTAACGAATGTTGTGTAGGTAATTATTAATAAATTGCTGCGGTGCCAAAGGCACCGCAGCAATTGTTGCTTTTTGTAGGTGCGGAGAGGAAGGGATTCGAACCCTCGATACGGGGTTACCGTATACACGCTTTCCAGGCGTGCCTCTTCAACCACTCGAGCACCTCTCCAATGATTCTGTTTGAATCGTTTTTTGCGTCATTCAGCGTTCTGAATGTTTGCTATCAGGGACAAAAATTGCAAAAACCCTTTACAAAACAAAATTTTGGACGTCTTCGGTGTAAGTATTGTTAAGGAGTGGTCTGTGTAAAAGCAGGTTTTTTAGGAATTTAGGGCTCTAATCTGAATAATTGCCGAGCGTTTTCAGTCGTAATCCTTCCGACTTCATCTAGGCTGAGGTTCCATAAATCGGCTACCTTTTCGGCTACATTTTTCACATAGGCCGTTTCATTGCGCTTGCCTCGGTATGGAACCGGTGCCAGGTAAGGAGAGTCGGTCTCCAGCAGGACTTTCTCTTTGGGCAGATCGGGTACTACCTTGTCGAGACCACCATTTTTGAAGGTGACTATACCACCTATGCCCAGATAAAAACCTAGCTCTAAGGCTTGCTGCGCTTGCTGGGCGTTGCCCGTCCAGCAGTGAAAAACGCCTGGAGGTCGGTTTTCGGGAGTCAGCTCGGTGAGTAGCTCCAAAAGTCGGTCGATAGAATCTCGGGCATGAATGACAATAGGTAAGTCGAAATCTATGGCCCATTGGCATTGTACTTTGAACGCTTCTTCTTGCTCAGCGACGTGAGATTTGTCCCAGTAAAAATCTAGACCAATCTCGCCTAAAGCTACCCAATTACGTGCCTTGAGGTAAGTGTGGACGATTTCTAATTCCGATTTGTAATTCTCGCCCACACTTACGGGGTGAAGGCCGATCATAGCCATACAAAAGTCAGGATGATCTGCCTCTAACTGTATCATGGCCTCGTGTGTCTGACTATCGATAGCAGGAAGCAGGGCGAGCCCTACGCCTGCCAACCTAGCCCGCGCTAACATGGCTTCGCGATCGCCATCGAATTTGTGGCTGTACAGATGAGTATGCGTGTCAATGAGCATTTGTCCCTATTTTGTCGCCAGTGAAGCTCTGGCTCCGATGGTGCGAGAGCTGTCAGCCTGCGGAAGTCCAAAAATAAAGACACTTCCCAGATGCGAATCGAGTTAAAAACGGTGTCTGACGAGTGGCAAAAAAACAAAAATTCTATGTGGTTTGGGTAGGGCTTGTGCCTGGGGTATATACGAGTTGGCCGCAAACACAAGCTCAGGTCGAGGGTGTGAAAGGAGCCAAATACAAAAGCTTCCCTACACGAGCACAAGCCGAGGCCGCTTTCAGATCTGGTGCAGGTACCTACGTACAGCGAAAATCGAAAGTATCGAAGCTAAAGCCTACACCATCGGTCGCTACTATTGTGAGACGATCTATTTCCGTAGACGCTGCTTGCAGTGGCAATCCGGGATTGATGGAGTACCAAGGCGTTACCACCGTGGGAAAGCGACAGCTTTTTCATCAATCTTTCAAGCTGGGCACCAACAATCTCGGCGAGTTTCTGGCCATTGTGCATGCCCTGGCCTTTTTGCAAAAGCAAGGAGAACCCGATCTGCCGATCTACTCCGACTCTAAGATCGCCATGGGCTGGGTCGCTAAGGGAAGAGCCAAAACCACATTGAAGCGCGGACCTAAAACAGATAAACTTTTCGAGTACGTAGACCGGGCAGAAGCCTGGCTGGCTCAGAATAAAATTACCAACCCCATACTCAAGTGGCATACGGAAGGGTGGGGGGAAATACCCGCAGATTTTGGTAGGAAGTAGGGATTATTTTCCGCCGCCGGGCAGGAATTTCATGCGGTATTTATGCTTCACCTTACCTTTTACTATGTTTTCCAGCTTGCGTTTGACCATGCGCTTTTTGATCGGCTTGAGCTTTTCGGTAAATAGCTTGCCTTCTATGTGATCGTATTCGTGCTGAATGACGCGAGCGTTTACCCCTTCGAAGCTCTCTTCGTGTGTGTTGAACTCTTGGTCTTGGTAGCGAATGGTGATGTGTTCGGCGCGCTCTACATCGCCTGTTACGGTGGGAATGCTAAGGCACCCTTCTTCGTAGGGCCAGGTGTCGCCTCTTTCTTCAATCATTTCTGCATTGATGAAAACCCGCTTGATACCACCTTCCTCTTTACCTTCTTCCATCATCAAGGTAGAGTCTACCATGAATATTCGGACAGACTTACCGATTTGTGGTGCAGCCAGGCCTACTCCATCTGCGGCGTACATCGTTTCCCACATATCGGCTATAAGCTTATCGAGATCGGGGAAATCTTTGTCAATAGGCTTAGCTACCTTCCGAAGTACCGGCTGTCCGTAAGCATAAATAGGAAGAACCATAGATGATTATAAATTAGGTCTGCAAAGATAAACACGCATACTTTTGCATCCATATAAATTGTGCACTCATCTTGTCACAGAAAAACAAGTATAGCTTGCTCTGGGTAGCCCTTGGGGGTCTGCTATTTCTTCCTGGCTTGGGACAGGTACATCTATTCGATTGGGACGAGATCAATTTTGCTGAAATCTCAAGAGAGATGATCGCGCTCGAAGATTATATGCGTGTCTACGTCAACTACGAGCCTTTTTGGGAAAAGCCACCTCTGTTTTTTTGGATTCAGGCCATGTCGATGCAGCTATTCGGCATCAATGAGTTTGCGGCTCGTTTGCCGAATGCCATATGTGGGATGCTGACTTTGGTCATTTTGTACCGGCTGGGGTATTTTCTGCGCGGGCACTTATTTGGCATGTTGTGGGCAGGCGGTTATTTGGGGTCTATCTTGCCCCATTTGTATTTTAGGTCTGGGATACTCGACCCTTGGTTCAATTTATTCATCTTTTTGGGCTTGTGCGGCCTAATAGCTGGATGTTGGAAGCGAAAAGGCTGGCTGGCGCATGGCGCGTCGAGCAATTATCGATATCTTGTCGTAGGTGGGTTCTGCCTGGGCTTAGCGGTTTTGATCAAAGGACCAGCAGCCTGGATTATCGTTGGGCTGACCGCTTTGATGTACTTGCTCTTGGGTAAATTCAAAATGTTTATTTCTGTGCCGCAGACCTTGCTCTTCGTCCTCTTTGCGGTCTTACCACCTACGCTTTGGTTGGGCATAGAAACATGGTCTAACGGGCCGTGGTTTGCAGAGGCGTTCACGCGTTATCAGTACAGGCTATTTACCACCTCAGACGCTGGCCACAAGGGGTTCTTCGGCTTTCATCTGGTGATCTTGCTCTTTGGGTGTTTTCCGGCTTCCATATATGCATTGCGTGGCTTCGGCTTGCATCGCCTAGAAAACAAGCGAGATCGCAACGCTTGGTTTTGGATGACTCTACTGCTGTTCGTCGTCTTATTTCTCTTCACAGCTGTGCAGTCCAAGATCGTTCACTATTCGTCTATGTGCTACTTTCCGCTCACCTATTTAGCGGCTCTGGGCGCATTTCACTTAATCGGAGAGAAGACGAGATGGAGAAGATGGATGAGTGCTGTTTTCTGGCTAATCGGCGGATTGATCGTTTTGGTTTGCTTAGCTGCGCCTATCGTAGCCAAAAATATCGACTGGCTGCGTCCATTCTTAGCTAAAGATGCCTTTGCGCTAGGTAACTTAGACGCACAGATCGATTGGCCCGTCAGCACATTCATTCCTGGGGTGTTCTTGCTGGCAGTTATGGTTGTTTTTTTTAGACTTCAGAGCACGGGAGCCTTTCGAAAGGCTGTAGGTTACCTCTTTGCTGGTAGCGCTTTTTTTATTTTTCTATCTCTTGCTTTTTTCATCAAGCGGGTGGAGGGCTACTCTCAGCGGGCGGCCATAGCATTCTACGAAAGTCTGGAAGGAAAAGACGTGTATGTGATGACCTATGGTTTCAAAAGCTATGCACATATTTATTACTTCGATAAGCCCATACCAGGTGACTTTAATCCCCGCAAGGCGTCGCAAGGAAGTGAAATGAGTTTCCAACAGCATCGGTCTTCCGATCCAGAATGGTTACTCTACGGAGATATAGACAAAGACGTTTATATCGCTACTAAAATCACCAAAGTCGAACAACTCCTTGCCATTCAAGGAGTAACAGAATTATATCGTTCAAATGGGTTCGTTTTTTGCAAAAGACCACACATTCGGTTGTAGTAGATATACGTGTGTTCTCCACAGCAACATATTGCGAATAATAAGCCCAAAACTTGCCTATCTATGGTCATTTTGCGACTTTTGTAACAGGCTGCTTGCTAAGATTCTCAACTCCTATTACGCCTACTGGTCCCACTGGCCTTTCCGAATCATTCCTTCTCCGAAAGATATACCAAGAGTAAGAGCGAAAGCCCGAACAAAACACAAGATCGGTATCGTTCTATTTTTCATCAAGAGTAGACAGAGACTACTGAGTTATCCCGGTTTGCTCCATATTTAAATCAACCTAACAACTATGAAATTCCAATTTACGCTATTGGCATTCCTAACGGTTTCAATGATTGGGCTTTTCGCTCAAGATTTGCCACCGAATCCTGATCCGAATCAGTGCTATGTGCGCTGTGTAACTCCCGAGGTATATCGTACCGAGGAAGTACGCATTCAGACGGCTCCAGCTTACACGCGTCTGGAGGTCGTTCCTGCACAATACGAGACGGTAACTGAACGGGTATTGGTCAAAGAGGGCTACACACGCTACGAATTTGTTCCTGCTACATTCCGCACGGAGACCGTGTCATACGAAGCTGAGGAGCCAACCACTAAAGTCAGTCTAACTCAAGCTACGTTCAGCGATGACACGGAGCGCGTTCTCATCCAACCGGAGGTTAACCGTTGGGAGTACACGGAGTACGCTGGCTGTGAGTCCGACGACCCAGGCGACTGCCAGGTGCTCTGTTATCGTTCTTACGATGCTCAGTATCGCTCAGTTCCCGTTCGTCGTCTTGCTAATGCAGCTACCAGCAGCACGACTTCCGCTGGTGGCCGCTCAGACAGCTACACCAAGGAAGTTGTCGCTACACCCGCTCAGGTTCGTGAAATTACGATCGAGCCTGTGTATGAGACGATCACTCGTCGTGTTCAGACTCAGCCCGAGACTGTTCGCGAAGTGCAGGTAGAAGCTACCTATACTACCATTACTCGTGAAGTACTCGAATCTGAAGGTGGATTGGAAAGTTGGGAAGAGATCGACTGCGAACTGGTCAATTACAATGCCTTACCTATCAACTACGAGTTGGGCAGTGCGAACTTGACTTCAGGTAGCCGTCAAATCATCGACGACAACCTGCTACAGCTCCTCCGTGAGCGTCCAAATATTCGCATCGAGATCGCTTCGCACACCGATAGTCGCGGTGGTGCTGCAAGCAATCAGAACCTATCTGAGCGTCGTGCGCAGTCTGTTGTTAGCTACTTGGTCAGCAAGGGTATCAACCGGAGCCGTCTAGTCGCTCGCGGTTATGGCGAGAGCCGCCTGAAGAACCGCTGCGCCGATGGCGTAAGCTGTACGGAAGCCGAGCACGCTGTTAACCGTCGTACGGAGTTCCGCGTCTTGAATGTTGGAGAATAATAAGGCTGCTTAAAACCTTCCAAATCCAAATAAAAATGGTCCGTTTGCGATTCGCAAACGGACCATTTTTATTTGAATAATTAAATTTTAGAAGTCGTCGAATGATTGATTGTGCGCGTTAGCGGCTTCGACCAAATGGCGGTACTCTTCGGGAGTAAGTCCATCGGCGCAGAAATCGATAGGATCGATCTTCTGACCATTGAGCATAACTTCATAGTGGAGGTGATCGCCGGTGCTTTGGCCAGTACTTCCCACAGTACCTATCTGATCGCCTCTGAGTACTTCATCACCTTCCTTAACATTGAATTCGTGAAGATGGGCGTAGAGTGTCTCATAGCCTGTATCTCCGTGCTCGATGATTACGCACTTACCATAGCCATCTCCTCTGTTGCGCGCCACCTTGACAATGCCTTTGCCAGTTGCTTGAATCGGTGTACCCTTTCGACAATTAAAATCCAGCCCCCAGTGCATGCGATTGGTCTTGAAAATGGGATGGATTCGGAAGCCAAAGCCGGAAAGATTATTGAGCGATCTGGAGAACAGATCAGCTCGTATCGGCTTGATGCTTGGAATAGACAATTGGCGCTCTTCTAAATTTTCAGCTGCATTGGTAATCTCGTCTAAGGACTTGCTTTGCAAAGAAACCTTATGCATGAGCTGGTCGACAGATTCACGAAGTTGAGCGACAAACTCACCCTGCTCTGGTAATTCGCGCAGGTCTTGGTAAGCATCGTGACCACCTGTACCACCGCGCCAGATGTTCTCATCTATCGGCTCCATACGGTAGGTGAGCCTGTACACATAGGCGTCGCGCTCTTGCAGATGCTCGACTACACCGCTGAGCTGTTCGAGATTGTCATTGACCTGCTCGAACTGGCTGCGCAACTCTTCGTTCTCTTGCTTCAGCAGCCGTTCTTGTGCGCTCGGCATGGCTGACTTAAGCCCAACCGCGATGGGCAAGGCTGCCACCACAATGGCACATACAATAGCAAAAATGCGCAGGAGTGTGTGTCTTAACGGCTCGACTACCTTCTCATATTGGAGGGTTTGTCGATTAAATACGTATTTCTCGCGCCTCATATATGGTTTGATTAACCAATAATACGCCTAAGACCAACAATATAAATGCAGCACATTCGCACTAAAAATAAAGGGGAAGCTAGTAAAAGTGCTGTTTAGGCTTGACGTTTTTATCCCAACTGACTGAGCCAAGTATGGTTCAATCAGAGAATGCAAATGTAAAGATCGAGCAGCTAAGTATAGAGAAAATCCATATCAAATTATCCACAGTTTAACGTTTTTATCACTAATTTGACTTTACAAATAGTAATTTAAACTTATTTGCAGGTGTAAAATCTACTTTTTTGGGGGCATACTTGGTCTTACCTCGATCTTACTAGGCAGCGTACGCGGGTGCATATCGAGCAAGTCCACCACGATTTGAGCGACATCTTCGCCTTGTATTTTCCAGGCATCATGCTCGTCTGGTGTATTGCCATTGAAGTAAGTCGCTACCGATCCCGGCATGATGGTAGACACTTTTACCCCCTTGTCGCGAAGGTCGAGCATAGCCGCCTGAGTGAAGCCGACTAAACCGAACTTTGACGCATTGTAAGCGGCACCTTTTGCAAAAAAGTTGGTGCCTGCCAAAGATGCAATGGTAATGAAATAGCCCTCGTGTTTTAACAGTCCTTCAAGACTGGCTTTTAAGCTGTGAAATACGCCGGTTAGGTTTACATCGATCACTTCGTGCCATTGCTCAGCGGTCATGTCGATGACAGAGGCAAAGTGCCCAAGTCCTGCATTGGCGATAATAATGCTGGGTAGCTCGCCGAATTCTATCTCGGCTTTGGCTATGGCATCCTTTTGTGCTTGCAGGCTGCGCACGTCCGCTTCTACGCCTAGTGCGCGGCCTTTAAAGTTTTGATTGTTGAGTTCTTTAGCTACGGTATCGCAGTCAGACTGCTTGCGGCCAGTGAAAACGACATGGGTACCGCGATCTAAAAGTGCTTCAGCGGTCGAGCGGCCAATTCCTTTAGTACCGCCGGTGATGTAGGCTACGGACATGGGGAAGGTTGTATTTTAGCTTTTAGAAAATGCGAAGTACTTGACTTATAATCAGTGTAATTACGTACTAAGGATGATATTGGTTCGATAGCTTCGAGTTCCTAATTTTTAAATCAGAGCCTACCTTCACTTTCTTCTCCATTTGATATTTCGCCAGTTTCTGAGCATACTTTTACCGACTAAATGCTCATCATATCCTTGGTATATGAGACTTGATTTTGTAGGCCTATCCCAAGAAGCCGCTACCTGATCTAGGCTTTTTATCATGCTGGGTTTGAAATTGCTCGACGATTTAATCTCAAACAGCTGTGCTTCATTTCCACGCTCAAAAAGGAGGTCTACTTCCTTTTGATCTTTGTCTCTGTAAAAGTAAAAGTTAGGCGAATGGCCTTGGTGGTTAAAAGACTTGAATGCATCTGCAATTATGAAATTTTCAAAAATTGCTCCTTTACTTCTATTTGTTTGCAATTCTTCAGTATCAAAAATCTCTAGCAGGTAGCATAGTAGGCCAGTATCGTAGAAATATAACTTTGGTGTTTTTGCCAGTCTCTTACCGAAATTGCGAAAAAAAGCAGGCAAGCGAAAAGTTAGGTAACTCTGCTCCAGTATACCCAGCCAGGATTGGGCTGTCTTTACACTTATACCGGTATCATTGGCCATTTTGGTAAAGTTAGCATTCTGCCCGGCATAGGTAGCTACGACCCGAATGAATCGCTGGAAGCTATCCAAATTAGACCAATTTACTAGCTCGGCAACGTCTCTTTCTACATAGCTGGCTATATATGAGGAGAAAAAGGGCTCCATTGACAACCCTCGATTGACCAGATCAGGGTAACCGCCTCTAACAACGGCTTCATTTGCCTCTTCTGGAAGGAGCCCTTCAGGCTTCAATTCTTCATTATCAAGTGGTAGAAGTCTCACTACACCAACTCGGCCTGCAAGAGATTGGCTAATGTTTTTGCGCAATAAAAAATTCTGAGATCCAGAAAGTACAAATCTTCCGGCTTGTTTATCTTCATCTACGATACCTTGGAGATAGGAAAACAAATCAGGCCATCTTTGTGCTTCATCGAATATTACGTTGCTGTTGTATTCATCGAGAAATTCTTTAGGTGATTCAAAAGCTTTTCTTCTGATATCTGGATTTTCTAGAGAAACGTACTTATAGCCTGGATATAAATCTTTTAGTAGTGTTGTCTTCCCGGCTTGCCTGGGACCCGTAAGACTTATGACGGGAAACATTTTCCCTATTTCGCTGATGTAAGTTGTTACCTTCCTCGGAATTAGCATCTGTGTTGCATAATATTTTCGATAAAAGTACATACTTGTCCAAATGTGGGCAAGTATGGAGTCGACTCCAAATTTGTCAATATTTGGACAAATTTGGAGTTTGCCTAAAAGCTCCAGTCTCTTTTCCAGATATCGATCAGGTCAAAACTCACTTTAAAAGATGTGTTCGGCTGTCGGTCATTGGCGTCGGCCAGTACGCCGAATACACCCACCCGCAAGCGCCTTCTCGCGCCGATCTTAAAGACTCGCTCTACACCCGCGAATACTTCCTGATGGCGATAGTTGCCATCGCGCAGCCAGAGCATACCACCACCGAAGACCGTCGTAATGCCGCTCTTTTTCAGTAGCGGTATATTATTGACGATGGCTCCATTGAAGTGATGAATGTAGTGCGCCTCGAAGTGTAAGTTGGTCGTGTTTAGGCTCGTATCAAGGGATTGGAAGGTCCGCAGCGGATCTGAGTAAAGTAGCGGATCGCTTTGCCTAAACCGCCGCCAGTCTACAAATCGCAGATCGTCGGTATTCACGAATTGCCCTATTTGGGCGCGGTAGTGCGACTGCCCTAAGGCACCCACGGTGAGCTTCTGCTCTACGGCCGCCTCCAGATAATCGAATCGAATGTCGCTACCAAAAGCGCCGTCCCATCCTCGTCTGTGCAGCAGGCTGAATGTGGGCCAGTTGCTGCCGAGTATCACTTTGCGGTCGGGTTCGCGCATGTATCGCTGCCCAGGCGTGAAGCTCAGTTCGGTGATGGTCAGGAACGCCTGGTATCGGGCAAAGTCGACCGGCGCATCTTCATCACCTACCCAGCCTTCGATAAACGAGCCGGTATCGAAGCCCGAAATCGGCCGTCGGTCGCTGAAATCGAAAGTCGTGCTGATACGTAGCCCATTAACGAGCTCGATTTGATGACCAATACGAAGGGCATCTCTCAGATAGTAGTTAGAAGGCCTCAGCAGGTTGAGGTAGGCATCGAACTCGTTGAAAGCCTCGAAAGAGCGGCCACCACTCAGCGCAATATCGCCCAGGCGAAATGGGTCGTAGCGATACCAGGAGCTGAAATTCCCCTGTACATCACCATTGCGTAGACCTATGTTGATGGTGCCGGAATTGCTCCAAATCTGGCCATTTTCGTATCGTTTAAATCGCGACAGGTAGGGCCCGACTCGCCACCCACCAACGGGGTTGAAGTCGATCATAGATGCCAGCGGTCCAATGAATAGATGGCTTTTCTCTCGCCAGTTTCGCAGGCCGACTCCATCCCAGGCTAGTTCTAGCAGGCTTATGCGATTGTAGCGTTCTTCTACGCTGTCTCGGTAAGTCGGGCTTTCGCGATAGGCTTGCAAACTATCTCTTAGGAAAACCATACGTGCCTCGTCATTTTGAAGCGACTCGGTGCGGGCATCGGCCCAGTATTCACCATCGCGGCGGTAGGCTTCTCGAGTCGTTACCGCGACTTCGTTACCGAAGAACCGCTCGGGAAATACATATCCAAGCTCGTAGTCTGTATAGCTCAGTACTGTCTGGCCGCGGTAACTCTTGCGCTTGTTTTGCCTAGTCTCGTAGATAAAAGCCTGACGGTCGATTACCCAAGTGCTATCATCCAGGGCCGTGTAGCTCTGCTCGACAGTAAAGGCATCGGAAAAGCGCAGCGTACCCGAAGGTAGTTCCAATTCAAGCCGATTGATCGTCCAGTGCCCCTCGTTGATCCAAAGGGTACCGGCCACAGTCGAGTTACCGATTTTGCGCGGAACAACCCGTATTTCATACACCATCTGACTCCCCTCCATAACGGTCTCCACCAACTCGTACTTGTAGGAAAGAATCGCATTATTGCTCAGCGGGGAGATGATTGGTGCATCTGAAATGCCCGGAAGCTGCACCATGTTGCGGTAAAAATTAAAGTCGGTCTCTGCGAAAACGGGCACGAACAGGCCTCTTATGTCGCCATACTCCTGGTAGGCTGTTCTTTCTTCTTTGAACTTCCGCGGGTGGATATGATTCAGCGTGAGCGCAAGCTCTACCATATTCAAGCCATCGAGTAGTTTTTTGTCTTCCTCACGCTCTTTGTCTAAACCTAACTCATCTTCCGGAAAGGGGAAATTTTCTTCGGCAGACAGGCTCACTTCTAATTTGGGCTTTTCCTTCTTTTCTTCTTCCGAAGCTTCTTCTACGGCCTTCATGTAGACCTGCACGCGATAGCTGTTTACGGCATCGAGATGGCGGTCCTTATGGTCGATTACCTTCTTGATGATGCCGAAGGCCGGGTCTCTCGCCCCCGCAGATACGGTAATCTCTTGTAGCTCTACACCGCTGGTTTGCAGCTGCACATTGACCCAGGCTGTGTCGCCTTCCAGCATGACCCGCCTCAGCTTGCTTTCATAGCCCAGGCTGGTGAAGGCCAGATTGTACTCACCTTCCTGGCGCATACGCAGCTCATAGTGACCTAGATCGTCCGTAATCGTTCCGGTGCCAAGCTCTTGTACAAACACATTGGCATAGGGTACCGGCTCGTCGAACTCATTTGTCACTGTTCCCGTGATGATCTGCGCCCCAAGTGGCATGCAGAGCATGTATGATAGTAGGATCAGCAATTTGTCCTTAGGTAGGTACATGGGGTGTGTTGGGTTGGCTTAAGTTGGCACAATTGACTTTTGGTCGATCGTGCCGACTGTCTTACATTCCCTTAGACGATAGAAATGAGCCTGAGGTCCCTTACTGAGTTGTATTTAACAGGCAATTAACTTCGGCTAAAGACACGGTCGACCTCATCGACTGCTTGAGTAAGCCTGTTGCTCACTTCTTCAAATTTTATGGAATCTACCAGCATAGGTGGTTCTAGCTCGAATCTAATTTCCTCGAAATAGGTTAATCCTCGAAGTGGTATTAAAGTGCTCGATCTAGGATATTTAACTGTATAAGCTTCAAGTAAGCTAGACAATGAATAACGCTCTAAAAGATAGTATACATCATAGAAGTCTTTTTGTCGTTGTCCATTTTGACCAATGGCATTGAGTTTCATAGCTCCTACATCAAGTAGACCAATAAGTCGTTTGTGCTCATGCTGTATTAGCGGTTCTACAAGTTCATACTGATGAGCTATGAAGTCGACTTTTACGCCATTCAGAAAACCAAGAACAGTGTTTTTACTTATGTTCGTGGTATTGAAATTGTACTGTCGAACTAGATAATCATTTAAATCTGCGGAATCGAAAGGATTTTTTGTAAAAAGGTCTAGGTCGATAGAGAGACGATGCCCAATCTGGAGTGCAAGAGAAGTCCCTCCAACCAAAAAGAACTTGGTAAGATGGTCGTCTTGCATCAGTTGGTCAAGGAGGGCTAGCGTCTGGGGCTCAATAATTTGTGGTCCTGTGTGGATCATTGAGATTGGAGTGAATATAGATTTCTGTGAAGGCTTTGTCTTTCTTTGATAGTTGCTTGCTTTTTCTAGCTACTTCGAGCATCTTTTCTTTGCCGTAGAAATTTTGCACTTCTCTCCATTGAATAATGTCGCCTCTTTGGATAACTCGCTCTATGACAATGAACCAGGATTTGGAATAGTCGAACTTACTGAGGTCGTATTCCCAGAGTAAGTGTTGTGGTAGATCGATGGCCTTCTTCGTTGTCATGTCTGTATTAAAAACAGTTTTACAAAAGCTAAGTTGTGATTTAGCTAAGTCTATTTCTCTTGCATCGACTAAATAGCATTATACAATTCGATCATTTGCGGTACGACCACATCTGCTCGAAAACGCTCGGCATATTTGAGACCCGCCTGGGCAACTCGGGTGTGGAGAACGTCATCTTGAAGTAGCTTGGCCCAGGCGTCGGCTATGGCTTCGGGTAGGGTAGGGTTAACCAGAAGGCTATCGGGGCCAGCGGCTTCGGGCAGGCTAGAGATGTTGCTCGTAATTACGGGGGTGCCGCTATTGAGGGCCTCGATGACGGGTATGCCAAACCCCTCTGCCAAAGATGGATAGAGGAAACAGCGTGCTCCTCTATAAACAGCAGGTAGCTGCTCGTTATCGACTTGGCGGAATAGGAGCAGGTGATCTACTTTGAGCTTTTGAGCGCGCTCAATGCAGCGCTTTTTGTAGTCTTGGCCCCTACCGACTATGACCAGCGGATGCTTCAGGTCTTTGGGGAGTAATGCCAGGGCTTCGATGATGCTCATGAGATTCTTTCGCTCGATGATAGAGCCCAGGTAGAGACTGTAGGTTTTGGGAAGTTGTAGGGTCTTATAGATACCGTTTTCTTCACCTCGTGTAGATTTTGGGATATCGCGCTTTTGTGGAATGTCCTCCACCTGCGGAAGTCTAAAATCAGATAACTTCGATACGAGAAATCGCTCGTCGCAGGCTTGATAGATGACGTTTATGTGGTCGGGGTCGATCTGGTAGAAGTCGACGATATCTGCCTTGGTAGCTTCTGATATGGCGACTATACGATCGGCTTTCTGGCAGGCATATTTGAATTTTAGATCGTAAATGGTCCGATCCCAACGACCGTACTGCTGTGGGAAGTGTTTGAAGATCAGGTCGTGTATGGTAACTACCGATGGTATGCCCGAGCGCTGTATGCCGAGGGGCAGCTCATTGCTGAGGCCATGATAGAGTTTTGGCTTCAGCTTTTTAAGATCGCTGACCATACCACGTGTTCGCCAAAGTAATTTTCGATTCGGAGGTGGGCTAATTACCCTAAAGGATGGGTTGTTTAGAAATCGCTGGGTTTCTGGATAGTCGCTGATTTTAGGTGCCATCAGATAGGCTTCGAGCTCGGGTAGGCGCAGGGCCAACTCGCTGATTAGTGTACGGCTGTAATTGCCGAGGCCTGTGAAGTTTTGGAAAATACGCTTGGCATCAAAAGCGATTTGCATGGCAGCAAGGTAAGTTGATTCTCCTGAAAGGCATACGCCGATAATTCAACTTTATCTATCTTTGTAATGTGTGTAAGCTTGTCGAGTCGACATCTTTGACTTAGCAAGCTTGCTCGCCATAATTCCAAACCGTTTTAAGAAACAATCCCATGACTAATCGACTAACGGCCCGAAGCGGGCCTCTATGGCGTTTTCTGCCTTACGCTCTCCCACGTTTTTGATTTTCAATTCTTGCCATATCTGACCTCGAGCGGTGCTCGGTTGGCTGTAGCTCTATCTACTTACAATATACTCACAACATGAACTGCCTGCGTTTTGCCGGCGGAAAGCAACTTTTGGCGCTTTTGGCTTTTGCGACCATCATCCCTACGCTTTCTGCTTCAAACCAAGAGTTGGTCCCCGTATTTATCGATCCGGTACCCAATGATACGACAGTCACCTGCTTTGCGGATGTGCCTGCATCTTTTTTCCTAAGAGCTACGATCAATGGCTCTACGACTGTTGACGTATTTCCGTTCGATTCGCTGGCAAATGGCGACATATGTGATGGCGGAGATTTGATACGAATATGGGAAGTCACGGATGACGACGGTACCTCGCGCGTCTCACAATTGATCACCTTCGGGGCAGCTACGGGCGGTCCAAGCTTCGATACGATCAGCCCGCCGCCGACCATCGTAGAGTGTCGGGTAGCCAACGACCCGCTAGACCCGAATAGCTTCGAGGCCTGGCGCAACAACAATTTTTTCATCGCCAGCTCTACGCTGCAAACGGCATGTGTAGGTATAGAAAGTCTGGTCGAATCGATTGCTGGCCCGACCACTGCATTCAGTTGCGGCTCAGAGACCATAGTGACTTTTACAGCTACTGACTCTTGTGGGGCTACAGCGACCATCGACTTCACTTTTCAGACTACTGATACGGAGCCACCTGTCTTTAGCGAGTCGCCTGAAGATATGATGCTGGAGTGTTCGGATCCGGTTCCGCCTATTCCCAACCTCACAGCTAGTGATTGTACAGGCGAAGTAACCGTCAGTTTTGAAGAAATGACTACGCAAGTACTCGACGGCAGCTGCGCACAGTACGAGTACACCTTAACCAGAAGATGGAGAGCCACCGACGATTGTGGCAACATCGCCTTTGAGGAGCAGCTCATACGATTCAATGATAGTTCACCGCCCGATTTTGACATAGCACCAATAGCTTCAATCACATGCTTCGAAGACCCGTTTAATTTCAACCTGACCGATACAGTTCGCAATCTGACCGATAACTGTACACCTTTGGATCAGCTCACCGCTACGTTTACCGATCAGATAATCAGTAACCCACAGTGCAGTCAGATATTTCGCATCAGACGCGAGTGGACGGTAACCGATTTATGTGGTAATGCGTCTATCAAATTTCAGGACATTTCAGTGATCGATACCGATGCACCTACCTTCATATTACCTAGCGATACTTCGGTAAATTGTATCGATGCGTTCAATTTAGACATAACCGGGAGACCAACTAATGTAGTAGATATATGTGATGCTACGCCAAACGTAGAATTCGACGATACCATTATACCGGGTAGCTGCCCTGGTAATTTCGAGATCAGCAGGCAATGGCGCATACTCGATGATTGTGGTAACGAAGACGGAGGTATACAGCTGATCACAGTTGTAGATACGACCGCACCCACCTGGATAAACCCGCCCAGCAATCTGATCACGACTTGCAATAATACCGATTTTCAAGACGAGCTATTCAATCTCTGGATTATCGATTTAGCTGGAGCAAGTGCCGATGATGGCTGTAGTGCCAATGATGACATTAGCATCGAGGTTTTTGTTTCGGGTACGCAAGACCAGCCTTTGCTACCACCTTTTGAGTGTAATTTCGATGGGCAGATGGTACGTGAGCTTGCCGTAGATGTCATTGCAACTGATCAATGTGGCAACCAGCTTATGGAGACGGTCTTTTACCGGCAGGTCGATACGCAATCGCCCAATATTTTTGGTTGCTCTGACAATCAAATTCTCGCTACTCAGGCGGGGCGTTGCGATGTGTTGGTGGGCTTGGCACCTCCTGTTATTCAAGAGAGTTGCGTGACGGGTTTGCCACTACCACTCAACTTGGTCGATACGGTCATGATCACCAGCCCGGCTTCGGGTACCGATCAGGCGGGAAATACGCCTGTAGATACCATCTGTTTCCGTTTGCCCATAGAGCAAGACCTGCCCGTCAATGCCTTTATGCCAGGTGACTTGAGGATCAGTTTATTCAATGCAGATACAGAGGCTAGTGGTGAATTTTACACCATACTGGGCGAAGACGGAATTGCTATCGGTACTACAGCTTTTGGCCTCGTGCAATGCTCTGACAGTGATACGCTGATCGAAATACCGAGGCTTACGTTCAATAATTGGGCCAGTGACGGTTTTATCGATATTAAGCTGGTACCCAATCAACCGACAGATCAGGCGGGCAACTTCGCCATCAATGATATTTGCCCGGGTGGTAGTTTTGCCGTCGCGGAGCTGAACATGCCCATAAGGCGACTGGCTCCGTTGCAATACGAAATCTATATAGACGAGGATGAGCCTGTACTGGTCGATCCTGTCGATAGCTTTTTCACCAGGCTCGATCAGGGCGTACATCAGATCAGGTATCGGGTGACTGATTGTGGGGGCAACTTCGACGAGTGCATATTCACGATAGCTGTAGAAGACCGAGAACCTCCTCAGATTGAATGCCCGGAGGATGTCCTCGTCTTTCTGGCTGCCGATAGCTGCCGATCTCGAATTGTGGTGCCTTTACCCGTGTCGGCATCCGATAATTGCCAAATATTAAGCCCGAATATTCAGACGCTTCCCGCAGGTACGGATCGGTTTCTACAATATGAATTCGATGCTAATTTGGGTAGCTTTCAAGCGCAACCCAAGACAGTTACCTTTACAGGATTGGAGCCGGTTGCTTTTGACTCGGCTCGCTTGACGGTATTCTTCAGAGGAGACTTCAGCGGGCCTGGCGACTTTCTCGATGTATTGGATGAAAGTGGCAATGTGCTGGTGAGCAGCCAGTCGGGGCAGGCGGACTGCCAGCAGGAGGGGTTTCTTGAGTTTGCGGTTTCTGCTGAGGTCTTCAACGATTTGGTTGCTCCATCAGGGAGCCTGACTTTTACACTTCAGCCTCGGCCAATACTGGTGCCTCCTGGTATGAATGGTGAGGGTGTAGAGCCCTGCTCGGGAGGACAGCCAGTTGATGAAAACGGCGATACGGATGGTGTGAGCTATGTGTTCGCTGAGCTGAATTATCCGACGCTTCAACCCAGTTATTTCAGTACGGGTGTTACACCTACAGATCGGGTAGATGGTGCCGACCTGCCTGTGGTCCAAAACTTCGACCTCGGCATAACTGATTTCACCTATCTCGTTACAGATCCGAGTGGGAACGTGGATAGCTGCACCTTTGAAATCGAGGTCAGGGATACGATTAGGCCCGTGGCTAATTGCAGGCCCAATACGCTATTTGTCGATCCATCCGGCCTGGCCTCGGAAACACCCGATCCGACCATCGTGAATGATGGAAGTTTCGATAATTGTGATATCGATTCCTTCGCGCTTGTGCCGAATACCTTCGAGTGTGCGCTTTATGGACAGTCACCTGATGTGACCTTTTTCGTTTTCGATAATTCTGGCAATGTAGATAGCTGCACCACCTTTCTGAGTATTGCGCCATTGGCACCTCAGCCGGAGGCGACTAGTGGGCTTTGCGGGGGAGATTCGCTCTTTTTGTTTGCCAACCCACCAACGGTTGCCGATCCTGGTCAGACGATCTATACGTTCTCTTGGTTCGACCCACAGGGCAATTTCTTTTCTAATGATGAGAATCCAGTATTAGTCGGGGTAGACGCGAGTTTTGAAGGTAATTATCGGGTTGTGATTCGAGGGCTGACGGGTTGTGAAGCCGAAGGTTTTGTACAGGTTACCATTGCCGATCTGCCAATTACACCGGTCATAATTGCACCCGAGCAGGTTTGCATTGGCGATGCTATACCGCTGAGTATCGAGCAGGCTGTGATGAGCGGTAATGTGAACTACCGCTGGTTCGAGGGCCAACCGGGCAGCGGCACTTTTCTAATTTCTACAATCGATCCATTTTTTGAAGTTCCCGGACCGCATGATACGCTGGGCCGAAGGTTCTTTTTGGAAGTAGACATCGATGGTTGTATTTCGGCACCATCGAGTTCTATACTGGTCACGACAACGGATAGGCCGATGATCACGGTCTTAAATAGTGAGATATCTGCCTGCGAAAACAGCATGGAGTCGCTGGAAGCTACACTCGCCAACGATGTGATCTACAATTGGGCTGGCCCAGACGGTTTCACCCAAACCGGCCGGATATTGGTACTTGACGATCTGAATAGCTCTGATGAAGGGCTCTACACGGTGCAGGCTGTACGAGGAGGAGGCTGTTTTTCAGCTATTGATTCTGTTTTTCTGACCGTTTTGCCGGCACCTGCCCAGCCCAATCTGAGTGTGACGGCACCTGTTTGTCTGGATGGTTCTTTCCAGCTATCTGTAGCACCAACGGATGCTTTGAACTACACATTTTTTGTGCCCAATGGGCAGATCATAGCCACGGATACAGCTGTATTGACGATAGATTCTGTCGATTTGACGTCTTCAGGAGACTGGCGGGTTGTCGTTGATTACGGTGAATGTCCTTCACTACCCAGTGAGATGGTGAATGTAGCGGTTAATTCTTCTCCAGTCGTAGGGGTAGAAAGCTTTCCCGAGCCGGTTTGTGCGGGCAATGACCTGGTCTTACAAGGAAGTAGCAATCTATCTAATAGTAGCTTTAGTTGGGTGGGGCCTAACTCCTTCATTAGTGACAATTTTGCACCGACGATTGCCGATATTGGCTTGGATGGTAGCGGGTGGTACATACTCGAAGTGACTTCCCCCAATGGTTGCACCGATACCGATAGCTTGCTGATCGAGGTCGATACCGGCTTAATCGTTACAGGTATCGAAATCTTGGGAGACGACTGTTTTACCAATGGCGAGACCGCCTCCATTGTAGCTATGGTCTCTCCATTCGACAGTGTGGGTAACTATACTTTTGAGTGGAATGGTCCTCAAGGGATGTTTGTGGGCGACACGCTGCTACTACCTGATGTAGGCCCTGGCTCTAGCGGTAATTATAGCGTGATAGCTACTGCGCCTGACGGTTGTCGTTCTGAGCAAGAGAATTTTTTGTTGGACCTCAATTTCGAGCCAGCGACTCCGGCCACTCCCACGACGATTAGTGGGCAGTTTGATTTTTGTGTGGGCGATGATTTTACGCTTACGACGACAGACTTTGGCGACTTTGCTACTTACCTATGGCAGTTGCCAGATGGGAGTACGATTTCTACAGATTCCAATAGTATTCAGCTACTGGCCTCGCCGCCTGCCTTTGTTGGTTCTTACCGGGTACGGGTAGTCATTGACGGCTGTTCTTCGCCTTTGAGTGATGTACGGGTGATCACAGCCAGCGAGTTCCCGGCCGAGATGTCGGTATCGGCTCAAACGCCTGTATGCGAGGGGCGCAATATTGCATTTCAGGTAACCGATCTGCCCAACACGAATTACAGCTGGTCGGGTCCCAACGATTTTTCTTCTAGCTTACCCGATCCTTTGATCATCGATGCCGATGCAGATTTGCACGACGGTACTTATGCTGTCGTAGCTGTGCAAGGCGGTTGTGTGAGCGATACACTGCTAGTGGATGTGGAAGTGTTGCCGAGCCCGGATGTACCGACGGCGGTACCTCCTTCGGCTATATGTTTAAGTAGTGCCGACGCTATGAGCTTAGAGGTCAATCCCAATACCGCAACAGATGGTGCGACCTACCAGTGGTTATTCAGTGGCACTCAAATGCCCGTTAGCCCACCTGGGCAAGACCTGAATTACGAACTCCCCAATTTTGATGCTTTCCCCGGTCCTGGGGAATATGAGATATCAGTCGTAGCCGATCTGGATGGTTGTGTAAGTGATCCTTCTTTGCCGGTTACGATCAGACTAGACGGCAGCGATCCCGATGCAGCACAAGCTATGTCCGATACGACGGTATGCGAGGGTATCTTCTTACTCATGGCCACCCCACCTGCTATCGGCCAAGGGCAATGGTCTTTGATCAGTAACGGCGGAGATGTCTTTATTGCTAACCCCAACAGCCCGACTACAGCCATCGATAGCCTGACCGAGTTTGGTAGTCCCTATCAATTCGTCTGGTCGCTGAGTAACGGCGCATGTGTAGACTTTAGTAGAGATACAGTTGAGTTACGGGTTACCGATGGTGAAGATGCTTTTGCTGGAGACGACCTGCTGGTTTGTCTGGATCAGGAGGTAAGGCTTAATGCCCTACCAACAGTAGAGATGGGCAGCGAGGGTGGCTGGTTCCAAAACCTGGCTCAAGAAATACTAGGTGTGGTCATCGAAAACCCCTCAGACCCCAATACAGTAATTTCGGGTCTTCAGGCAGACAATGTATACTCTTTTACATGGCGCGTTCAGTCTGACTGCGGCATTAAGGAAGATATCGTTTTGGTTAACGTCTCGGACCCCAACCCCGATGCCGGACCAGACCTGATTGTTTGCAATGATGATGCAGCTACGGTGCTTGCCGCAGCCGAACCGACTGTCGGATCGCAAGGACGATGGATCGTGATAACCGAGGGAGTCTCTGTAGATGATAGCGATAGCCCAACTACTATGGTCAGAGATTTGATGGTTGGTGAAAACGTGCTGGTCTGGCAAGTCGATGGTGGTGAATGTGGGACAGGATCAATGGATACGCTTATCGTCACTTACAAAGAGCCTCCTTTGCCCGAAGATGATCTCTACGAAGTCGGCTTCCAAGATCGACTCATTTTCGATCCTTTGGAAAACGATATTATACCCGATGGCACTTTAATCAGTTTCCAGGGGCAGCCGACTGCCGGTGATTTACTGGATAACGGCGACGGTAGTTTTACGTATCAGGCACCGCCTAATTTTACGGGTGAAGCTAGTGTGAGCTACCTGCTGACCAGCGATGGATGTAGTGCGGAGGAGGTCTTGGTGACCTTTCGCGTCGGTAAAGATGCCGACTGCGCACCTCCCAATATATTCACACCGAACGACGATGGTGTCAATGACTTTTTTGTAGTGCCTTGTCTACTCAATACGGATCTATTCCCGAATAGCTTGCTCACGGTTTACAACCAGTGGGGTGATGAGGTCTTCCGGTCATCGAGCCCTTATCAGGGCGACTGGAATGGCAACTACCAAGGTACGCCGCTTCCGGTATCTACTTACTTCTATGTGATCGATTATGGAGACGGTCGCGAGCCAGCTACTGGTGCCGTACGCATTCAACGTTAAAAAGAATCTCAGCATGCAACGACTACTAATTATCATCATAGCCGCATTTTGCTGGCAGATTCATGAATTGAAAGCGCAGCAAGATGCGCAGTATGCCCAGTTTATGTACAACAAGCTGGCCTTCAACCCGGGCTTTGCTGGTGCAGAGCCCTCGGGTACATTCATCGGCATAGCCAGGCAGCAATGGCTAGGTTTCGACGAGGCACCGAGTGTACAAAGCCTTAGCTATAACGTACCATTTACAGCGAATGGGGTCGGCTTAGGGCTGCGTGTCAATCGGGTTTCCGTTGGGCTGGAGCGTGAATACAATGCGGAGGCCGCTTATGCTTATCGCTTTTCACTGGGGCGCGGTGCCAGACTGGGCATTGGTTTGTCGGCATCTGTTCGACGCTTCAGTATCAATTTTAGCGAAGCTACCCCTATACAGGGTGGGGGAGTAGACCAGGCTATTCCCGCAGGAGATGCCGGTAAATTTGTGCCCAACTTCGGAGCTGGAATCTATTTCGATAGCCCGAGCTTTTACTTTGGCGTAAGTGCACCCCGCCTATTGGAAAACAATATCGACATCAGTAGTGATGAGTCTATTATCAGCCGTCAGGTCAGGCATTTTTATTTGATGACCGGACTTGATATTAAGCTTGGCGAAGAATTCGTTCTCAAACCTCAAGCTCTTTTCAAAGTGGTGTCGGGTGCACCCTTCGATGCCGATATTAATCTCACAGCTGACCTGAACCGCAATTTCTCTCTGGGTGCCACTTACAGACTTGGTGGAGATGACGGCCAAGGTGCCGGGGAAAGCCTGGGTGCACTGGTCGGCTTCCAGATCAATGATCATTTTAGGCTTGGCATGGTTTATGAGATGGGGCTTAGCGAATTGAGAAATTATCACAATGGAAGTTTTGAAGGTATATTGCAATACAGCATCGGCGGTCGGGCTCAAGGTGAGGAGATTGTCGATCCGCGTTTGCTCTAGTATCATTCCGAGCATTAACTTGCAATCGCTGGAATGATTCTAACACGGTTACATATAACTGTTTTAAGTGCTGTTTTTGGAGTCGGACTTTGCGGTCAGGTACCACCTCCGCCAGTAACGGTCAGTCCGTTAGCTCGGATCAATACTCAGCTAATGGAATTTTCGCCAGCTTTCTTTCAGGAAGATATTGTTTACGTAGCACGGAGGAAGAATGGTAGAATAGACCAGCGAAGTGGGCAGATATTCTATGAGTTGATGCGGGCTGAACTGAATGAAAGTGGAGAGGTGAAACGAGCCAAACCATTTATTATAGGCGTTAATTCATCGTATCACGAGGGTCCTGTCAGCTTTAGTAAAGACGGTCGCGAGGTATTCTTTACACGCTCCAACACGCGTCAAGGCTTGAGTAGAGCCAACGAAAGAGGCCAGGTCGGTCTAAAAGTCTACCGGGCATACAAGGGCCAGTACGACTGGCAAGGGATTGAAGAGCTTCCTTTTAATGACGATCAGTATAGCTGTATGCACCCCAGCCTGACAGCCGATGGCAACCGACTCTATTTTGCCTCCAATAAACCCGGAGGCTATGGCGGTCTCGACATATACGTAAGTGATTATATCAACGGTAAGTGGACGCCAGCCATTAATCTAGGCCCTGAAATCAATACGGGGGCTGATGAGGCCTTTCCTTTTATACACCATAGCGGCACCCTGTTCTTCGCTTCAAATGGACATCCGGGATTGGGTGGGCTAGATCTGTTCAGTATAGACTTGAGTCAGCCTGGCTGGGGAAAGGTCTATAATCTGCAACCACCGTTCAATAGTCCTTCAGATGATTTGGGGCTCGTACTCAACGAATCGGGCAATATGGCCTTCTTTAGCAGCAATCGAGTAGGCGGTAGTGGCCAAGACGACGTATACCGGGCAGATATACCGACGGGACTGCAAGGCATAGCCAGAAAGCCCACGACCAGGGAACTGCTCACCGTCTACGATGCTTCCGAAAGCTTGAGACTATATCAAGCCGACGTACAGTTGTTTGCTGTAGATGCCGATAGCCTGAACGAAGAGGGGGTGTACACTTATGAATTGGAAGAAATTCGAAATGGGGAATACCGAATTTCGGCCAAACGGAAGCCACCCTTAGAATTGGGAGATGGCAGATTGGTAACCGATAGAGACGGAACTGCAGAATTGCTGTTAAGTGAAGGCCAGTCTTATCTGTTAGTCGTATACCGCAATGGATTTGAGCCTAGCGAGCTTCGATTCGATTATACATCATCAGGTGTAAGCAGACCGCTGGAGATCAGTTTGGAGCCATCCGATTGTATTATGCTAGAAGGGCGAATAGAAGCAGGAGCAGGTAACTTGGGCGTTCCTGACGCCCGAGTGCAAATTCGCGCCACCAATTGCGATCAGGTCGTACGCGAAGTACGTACCGATATGAATGGCAACTACCAGCTGTGCCTACCCAGAGCATGTCAATATCAAATCAGGGCCAGAGCCCCTGGCTATGTCGAGCAGCGCAGTCAGTTCAATACAATCGGAACACGCATGGGCCGACTCCGGGCCGATTTGCAACTGAGCGGTAACGGAAATGTAGAAACCACTCAACTTCCCTCAGGTGCTACACTGATTTTAGATAAAATGGACTGGGAAAACCTACAGCAAGGTAGCAGCGAACGCTTAGAGTTGCTCCGCCAATTTCTCGAAGATTACCCATTTAGCCGTATACAGCTCAACATACACGTAGACACACGCGGCCACGTCATATTTAACCAGGATAGGAGCGAAGAACTCGCCAATCTTACTAAAGAGTACCTATTAGCTAACGGTATACCTATAGACCGCTTGAATATCGAGGCACATGGCGAAAACCAGCCTCGAAACCCTTGTAATGAAGACCAAAATTGTACAGATGCAGACCACGCAGCTAACAATCGGATAGAGGTATTTATTTTACAGTAAATTTAGACTTCCGCAGGTAGTTACCTCTCACTAAGACTTTGGTCTCATGCTCGGTAAAGGTGCTGAACCTGGTGTCTTAAATATAGTCCATGCCCTTCTATAAAAAAGACGCTATCAACTTCATACAAAAGCTGACTGTGGCTAAAGCCTGGAACGCAGCCAAGCTGGTTGTGAGTTTTCAGTTGACTCGACTATTGAAGCGCCCCGTAAGTTGGGGGTTGCCCATGACCGTCAGTATAGAACCTACCACTGCCTGCAATTTACGCTGCCCCGAATGCCCCAGCGGCCTCCGCCAATTCACGCGCCCGAGAGGTAATCTGAAGGCCGATTTTTTTAGAAAACTGATCGACGACGGCTACGATCATTTACTCTATTTGATATTTTACTTCCAAGGCGAACCCTACATCAATCCTAGTTTTTTGGATATGGTCACCTATGCTTCCGAGCGAGGCATTTACACTATTAGTTCAACCAATGGCCATTATCTGAATGATGCCAATGCGAAAAGAACGATCGAAAGCGGACTCGATCGCCTAATCATTTCTGTGGATGGTACTGATCAAGAGACTTATACCCAATATCGTAAGGGCGGTAAGCTAGAGGTCGTGCTGCAAGGCGCGCGCAATCTCGTCAAGTGGAAACGCAAACTGGGCAAGGGACCCCATCTGATTTTTCAGATGCTGGTTGTTAGGCCCAATGAGCATCAATTAGAAGACATAAAAAAGCTGGCCGCCGAAATTGGAATCGACGAGGTCAAATTTAAAACGGCTCAACTGTACGACTATGAAAACGGGCACGAATTGATGCCGACCAAGCAAAAATACAGCCGCTACAGATTAGGGGCCGATGGTAAATATCATCTTAAAGGAAAATTGACCAATGAGTGCTGGAAACTATGGCACGCTTGCGTCATCACTTGGGATGGGTTAGTGGCCCCATGCTGCTTCGATAAAGACGTAACCCATCGGTTGGGGGATACCAAGCTGGCTCGATTGAGAGATATATGGCGGGGCGATAGTTATTCGGGTTTCAGGCAAAAATTAATGGACGGCCGCTCTGAAATCGATATTTGCACCAACTGCTCGGCGGGTTGCAAAGTGTGGTTGGGGGCAGAGGTGTGACGAATAGAGAACTTTTGATTGCGCAAATACATTATCATAATATCGGTTTATGAACATGTGGGTACACAAGTAATTAAATCGGTACGCATACTTACTAACTTTGTACATATAATGGGATAATGGTGTTGTGAAAACAACTATTGTAATAACTTGTGATTTGTGGCAATCAAGGCATTAAAATTAGAGTACGACGAAAAAGATGAAACGAAGGTCATCTTTGCCGGTCAATTAGAATTCGGTACCAACCGAAACTTCGAAAACGTGCAGTCTCAGTACATGCACAGGATGGAAAATTTTTACAAAAACGACATTCTCTTAAAGCCCGAAGATATTTTCAATGAGGATGACTATACGATGGATATCCCCCGAACCGTCGTGACAGCCACTGATCGCCGATACAATAATACCGTCAATCTGATGGAGCGAATGTCTAGCTTCAGTATGGCTGGCGACCTCAACATTTGGCGGCTCAACGGCGACGGAAAAGTGATTGATCACAAGTTATTCGAGCCGAGGAAAGACCGCACGGCTGCCCAGCTCTTTTTAGAGGGTCGGAAGATGCTCGATCAAGAAGATAGTATGACCGAGGCTCGTGAGCTACTCACTCAAGCTATCGAAAAGTTCGAGCGTCATGCTACAGCTTACGAACGCCGGGGATTCACCAACTACAAACTGGGCAATTACAAAGATGCACTCTACGATCTGTCGAAGAGTATAAGGATATACTCGTCAAAGCCCGACACTTACTACGGCCGGGGTTTGATCTATTTGCTTAAGGAAAAAAACATAGATAAAGCCATAGAAGACTTTGGGATGGTGGCCAAATATGCGATACCCCATCAGCCAGTTTACTGGCAGGCTAAGCGTATGCGTTCAGACGCATTTTACGAAGCCGGTCGGGTAGAAGAGGCGATAAGAGAGTTGACAGCCTTTGTAAGTCGCAAGCACAAGTTGGCTGGCTTAGAAAAATACGATAGGTTAGCTGCCTTTAAGCTGGGCGAGTTGCTGGAAGCCAAAGGCGAACACGAAAAGGCTTCGCATGCATTTAAGGCTGCTCTGGAAGCTCCGGCAGATAAACAGGCGCCTGAAGAGTCAGTCATCGAGGAGAAGCTCAGTGTACTTCAATCGGCTTAGCGGATGTATTTTCCGTTTTGCGCTAAAACGTCAAACTGGACGATAAAATACCAAGTTTTTTTCTTGGCGCGTTAGATACACATGCGCTTATGTATTCTGACACTCTCATTCCTTTATCTATTTGGCTGCAACTCTAACGTATCGCAGGTTTCTGCCCAGGAAATTGGCTACACTACGGCCAATGATTTGTCTCGTAGAGATGCCAATCTACTTCAAGAAGCCCGAGTTGCCTCTGATATAGAAAATTGGGACAAGGCCATAAATATTTATGATCGGCTACTGGAACGCAATCCGAATAATATAAACCTACTCATTTTTAAAGCCGGAGTACGCGCCAATAGCGGGAACGATGAACTGGCCATAAAAGAGTTTGAAGCCGTACTCGATCTGGCCCCCAACTATGATCCCGAGCTCTATGAATGGCTAGGTGAATTATATAAGCGAAACGGCAGATATGCATTGGCCGCTGAACGCTATCGCACCTACCTGACCAGCATACCAGAGAACGACAAAGCCAGATACGATAGAATAGCTTCTCTCGTTGGGCAGATGGAAAGAAATGCAGAAGCCATGGCCAATCCTGTCCCTTTCGATCCCCAGCCATTGGGTCCAAATATCAACACTGAGGTCAATCAAGAATACTTTGCAAGTGTGAGCCCCGATGGTAATCGGTTGATCTTTACACGAAACCTGGCCGGAGGTAACGAAGACTTCTACGAAAGTCTGCTGGACGCAAACGGAAATTGGCAAAAAGCGAGACCCCTTCCGGGTATCAATACAGAAATGAACGAAGGGGCACAGACCCTCTCGGCCGATGGGCAACTTATGGTTTTTACGATGTGCAATGCGCCCGGAGGGGCGGGTAGTTGTGACCTATATTTCAGTGAGCGTAGAGATGGGTTTTGGACGAAACCAAAGAATATCGGAGAATCTGTAAACACCAGATTTTGGGAAAGCCAGCCTTCTCTCTCTGCCGATGGTAAGCTGCTCTTTTTTACGAGCAACCGCCCTGGGGGCAAAGGTAAAAGAGACCTCTGGGGTAGTGCCAGAAAACCAGACGGCAGCTGGACTAGGCCCATCAATCTGGGTGATTTGATCAACACCTCCGAAGACGATCACTTTCCGAGCTTTCACCCCGATGGAAAGACCTTGTATTTCACTTCGGAAGGACAGCCAGGACTCGGCGGGAACGATCTTTTCTTGAGTCGATTGGATGAAAACAACCGCTGGGGAGCACCTGAAAACCTAGGTTATCCTATAAATGATACTGGTGATGAAAAAGGATTATTCGTTAGTCTGGATGGTCGCTGGGCTTACTATGCCAGAGAAATACCGAAGGAAAATAAAAGAGGTGTTAATGTAGATATTTATCGATTCGAGATGCCAGAAAGCATCCGACCTGCGGAAGTCACCTATCTAAAAGGTCGGGTTGTGGATAGCGTAACGGGTAAACCGCTGGTCTGTCATGTGCGACTGCGCGCTACAGACGACGAACGAAAGCCACAAACTCAGAACACGGATGAAGCGGGCGAATTTTTACTCGTTTTACCTGCTGGAAAAACCTATGCACTCATCATAGACGAACCGGGTTATCTTTTCCATACAGAGCATTTTGATCTGGAAGGTGGGGCTGATCCCGATGATCCTTTTTTATTAGAGGTCGCCTTGAAGCCCATTACGGAGTTGGTGCCCAATGGGGAGCAAATCGTATTGGAAAATGTGTTGTTTGCTACGGGTTCAGCAGAGCTTCTGGCGGTATCTGGCGATGAGTTGGACCGATTGGTCGAGCTGCTACAGGAACGCCCGGACTTGCGTATAGAATTGGCAGGTCATACCGATAATGTGGGTAGCACAAGCGATAATCAATTGTTAAGTGAGAGTAGAGCCGAAGCCGTTTATGACTATCTGATTGCGGCGGGTATTGCCCAGAATCGCTTGCAGTTTAAAGGCTACGGAGAGAGCCAGCCGATAGCCGATAATAATACTGAAACCGGTCGCGCCGCCAATCGTAGAACGACATTTACGGTGCTGGCCGAACAGTAAATCTTAGGCGGGAAGTTGTAATTTTGCGCTGTGATTCAATTCGAGCATCATCAGCTAGATAATGGGCTGCAAGTCATACTGGCACCACAAGAGAACCGTTCTTTGGTGGCGACCAGTTTGCTGTATCGGGTGGGTAGCCGAAATGACCCAAAAGGGCGAAGTGGTTTTGCGCATCTCTTCGAGCACCTCATGTTTGCGGGCGGTCAATCGGTCGACAACTTCGATGAGCGATTACAAGCTGCAGGGGGAGACAGCAACGCCTTTACCTCTCGTGACCTGACGGTCTACTTCAATATGGTACCCAGCGAAAATCTGGATACCGCCCTTTGGCTCGAAAGCGATAGAATGCGCGGGCTGAAATTCAGTCAGAAAATATTGCAAACGCAGCAGCGGGTAGTGGTAGAAGAGTTCAAGGAGACATGCCTGGAACAACCTTACGGAGATGCCGAGCATCATTTGTATGGCTTAGCCTTCGACAAGCACCCGTATCGGCACCCGGTAATCGGCGAAGACTTCTCGCAGATCGAGTTAGCCAAGCTAGGTGATGTAAAAGACTTTTTCTACCGTTACTATCGGCCTAATAATGCCATACTATGCTTGTGTGGAGGCTTTGAGCCTGCTAAGGTTTTGGGTAGAATCGAGCAATTTTTTGGAGATATACCCACAGGTCCGATCGACTTTGAGGCCTTGCCGCAAGACTTGCCACAAACTGAGCACAAGCAAAAAACGGTATATGGCGAGGTGCCCAGTCCGGCTTTATATTTAGGTTATCGCGCTGTGGGTAGATTGCATCCTGATTTTCATGCACTCACAGTATTGGGATATTTATTGGGCGGCGGTAAATCATCCTTACTGAGGCGGCAACTCATGCGCGAGCAAGAAATATTTCACAGTTTGAGTGTGGGAATGAGTAATTCTTTTGACCCTGATCTTTTTCAAATTATTGGTGTCCCTGATGAAGACGTCGATTTTGAAGCGGCCCGTGAAAAATTATTGAATGCCATCGAGCAATTTAAATTTAATGGACTTCCGGAGCAGGAAATGCTTAAAGTCATTAACCGCTTGAAAATTATCAATTTTTATAGCGATGTGAGCTTGGATAGTCGAGCTGAAGAGTTGTGCTTCTTCGCGGCTTTGGGTAAGCCCGAAATGATCAATGAAGAATATGATCGAATAAAGGCGGTAACTGTAGAGGATTTGAATCGGTGTGCTAAAGCCTATTTGGTGTTGAGTAATTGTTCGGAAATAAATTACCTGCCGGAATAGGCTTGTGGTGGCGTGCATTGCGCGCCACCACAAGCCTATTGGAGCGCAGTGAATAATTCAGCGAATTCTTTCTGAGTAGTCTGTGTTTTATCCTTGGCATACCAGGCGTGTAGCTCGTGGTGGTGCGCTTCGTAGCTAGGTTTAGGTGCTGGAAGGTATTTGTAGGCCATGGCCATTTTTTGAGCGGGTTCGGGCCTTGGGCCCCAGTCGGCGGCTACTTCTAATGTTTCCGGATCGAGGACTAATACTTTGGGAATAGAGCGGCCATTATCTGTCAGGAAGTGATCCATTAGCTCTATGTTTTCGTCGCGGAGAATGAGCTTCATATTAAGATTGGGCGAGTATTCAACAACTTTGTTGAGTATGGGCACAATCTGAGCGGCATCACCGCACCAGCCTTCGGTCAGTACTAAAAGGGTGTAAGAATAGGTAAGGCTTTCCAACGCGGCAGTCAACTCAGGGATAAGTTTAGTGCGCTTGTCTAGTCTGTTCATGCGCTGTTGGTTCAGGGTGGCGATTTGAATGTAAAACTCAGATTGGTTGGGCCCGGTGGTCTTACCTTCTGCTAGTAAATCAGTCAGAAATTGACGGTATTCGGGGTATGATTTTGCAGAGCTAAGTGCTGAAGCGATGAGGTCTTTCATGGTGTATTCACGTTTGGGCTTAGAACACGGTATAGAATATGAGGTTGATGGTCTACGGGTCGGGATGAGACACTTACCCGGATCTACCACTTTCCAAGTGGTAGCAGTACACGTACTGATGTAGCATCACTCGTACTACTAGCAGCATCCAACGCACTGGGAGGGTGCGGTTTTCGTAGTGTTGTAGTTGGCAAGCTACAAAGCTTTATAAATTCTAATCAACTTCTCTTCCTCTCTTTCCCAATTTAAAACTTCAGCGGCTACCAGGCATTGTTTTCGAAGCCCTTCGTATGTAGGCGTGTCTACGTGTAGCTTGTCGACCAACTCGACGAACGCGCTGACCGACAGCTCTTCAAGCAGTAGCAACCCTCCATACTTTGCTTGTATACGCTCGTACTCTGGAAAGGCCATGTGAACGGCGGGTAGACCGACTTGAATGTAGTCGAAGGTTTTATTGGCGAGGCTGTAGTAGTAGCTGGGGCTTTCGGCGGTAAGTAAGTTGAGGCCCAAATGCGCCTGCCGGGTGATATCGGGCAGCTCTTCTGGTGGGATAAACCCGAGCCAGGATATGCGATCATCCACCCTATAGCGATGTGCCCACCTGCGGAAGTCCCCTTCCAAATCGCCTCGGCCAGCAATCCAGAGTTGCCAGTTTGGTAATTTGGCCAGAGATTCGATGACGACTTTCAGCCCGCGGCCGCGATTGAGCATACCTTGATAAAGCATAATGGGCTTGCCCTTTGGCGGATTCCAACTGCGATCAGTTTGGCGATACGGCAAGTTCCTGATGACTTGAAAGGGCAGGTCGTATAGCTCAGTCAGCTCTTGTGCCAGGGCTGGCCCCACGGTATATCTGGCGTCTGTTTTGGGTATGAGGTACGCGCCCACTTGCTTCCACACCCATCGGATGAGCGGTCGATCAACAACCTCTGGTGTTTCTTGGAAGTACTCATGTGCATCGAAAACCAACTTGGCCCCGGTCGCTTTGGCCGCCCGATGACCTGCCCAAAGCGTATCTAAATCTACGCTGTTGATAATATCGGGTTTTGCCCGTTTCAAGTAGGCTGTTAGCTTTTGGTTGTATTCCCAATAAAATCGCTTGCCGGAGTTATACTTGCACTTGATGCGATGCTGATAATAGTCATGGTCTGACAGTGGCAGCGAATCGGGCAACTCGCGGCCCACTAATGTCACCTCGTAACCTGCATCAACCAGAGATTGGCAAATGCGATGCATACGCTGATCTTGTGAGAGATCGTTGGTAACCGTAGCTGTAATGTCAAGCAATGATTAAATGGTTGTTGATTCAAAAGTAGGGCTATCTCGCATTTGAGCCTCTCTTTTTGTACTTCCGCAGGTTGCTAGCCGTTAAACTTACAGATAGTATAACATGCTGTACACAGATCGTATTATTTTAGCCGAAATTAGATAGCGTATGGCTTTTCATATTAGCCATTTGGTTGCCATTCTTTGCTGTTTACAGAGTTTTCTGCTCTTTATTCTTTTTCTGACTTCAGAGTATTTTAAGAGTCGGGCAAATTTTTATTTGGCCATTGTTTTTATTGCTGTAGCCATACTGGCATTCAATGAGTTTTCAGAACTGCTACCCATAGTAGATTCATGGAAGACATTGCTCAATGATTTGATGTGGGAGCTTCTATTCATTCCTGCGCTCTTGCTCTACTTCGTTACCTGCCTTGATCATCCGCTGTCTGTATCCAATGCCAGATACTGGCTGTTTCTTCCCTTTGTGGCCACTCTATTGATCAATGTATACTTAGATCTTGACCACGAGTTTCAAATCGTCGATATCGGTATAGCCGCAGATAGTGAGGCTGTTGGTATTTACTACCAATATGAAACGTGGTTCTGTATTGTATATGCCGTTTTGGGATCTGCCTGGACCTATATCATTTTAAGTCAGAATCAAAGTGAAAAATCTACGGTTTGGTTAAAAAAGTTTTGGTTGTGGACTACAGCCATTGTTCTGCTTTGGCTGGTTGTTCTTACGCTTTTCGATTTTGCAGATACAGATATCTTCAGTGTCTTGTGGCTAGCCGTTAGCACGTTCTTTTTCTGGGTGAGCCTCAAAGGTGTCATGCAATTCAAGCTAGCAGAGGAGCGCTACGAGATCAGATCCAAACTAGATCGTGCAGAGTCTGAAAGAAGTCCTGCCATTCCTAGTTCCAACACGGTCAGCTTTACTCAAAAGCCGAATGTAGATTACTTCTTACAGCTTGAACACCTCATGAAAAGGAGTGGGTATTTCAGAGACCCTAACCTCAGTCGGGAGTCAGTTGCCGATAAACTGGGTATCAGTAGTGGATACTTGTCTAAGCTTGTACGCGCACATACCGATGATAATTTCACCAACTATATCAATAGATATCGAATAGAGGAAGTCAAACGACTGCTAAGCAACCCTGAGTTTGAACACTACAGCTTGCTATCTATAGGTTACGAAGCCGGGTTTAATTCAAAGACGACCTACAATAATACTTTTAAGCGTCTGACCGGCCAAACACCCAGTCAGTTTAAGCAATCGACACCATCGGAAGTCTTGTAGTTCCATATTCTGTACTGTGCACATAACCGGACCTCGGTTCTGATAGCCCCACCCACCTTTGCGAAGAACAAAATCTTCCAGATGATGAAAGAGCAGATAATGCTCTTATATCTTCAAAATTCTTTGCAATATGTTTTATCGCATTTTACTAATAGCCATTTTAAGCGCAATGTGGTATTCCACTTCAGCTCAACGGGACAAGCCTTCCCTGCCTATCAAAATTTCCATACTTCAGCAATCTGTTGATCTGCCCAGCTTCAGATTTCTCAACTATTCTATTAAGCCTGCTGCTACAATAGGCACTGAGTACCGGCTTGGTCGGGGTAAAAATCATGACTGGCATCTAAGTGGTGATGTCGGGTTTTACTTCCACCGTCAGTTGCGTACGGCTGTATTTGCTCGTGCAGGTATAGGTTATCGCCGCTATTTTGGGCGGTTCAATTTTTCTGCCAGGGTGCTGGCGGGCAGTGCTCTGGTCTTCGCCACCGAACCTGTTTATGGATTTCAGGACGGCACGTATACCGAGGTGAAAAACAGCGGTCAATTGGTCTTTATGCCTAGTGCAGATATCAGCCTTGCTTACAGATTGAAACAAAATGAGCTGGCACCTGAGCTATTCTTGAGCTATCAAATAGCTATTGACTCTCCCTTTTCCCCAGCTGCTACTCTGCCTCATCTATTCGTAGGTGGTGGGCTACTTTTCTATCCATTTCAATAAATCTATTTACCATGAAATTCTTTCTTCTGTCTATCAGCGTATTCTTCCTTTTCGCTTGCGACTCAGCTCAGATAGCAGCTCCAAATACCTATAACTGCTCGCTCACCGAAGATCTTGATCCGGCCCTTCATCCCGAGCACGATGTGTTTATTGACATATTAGACGAAACTTTGCCCCTTACAACAGGCGCACAGTTGGCACTTACCGATGCTGAAGGTCTGTCTTGGACAGGTTCAGTCGGCTTTGCAGATATAGCAGGTAATATTACTCTGGAGCCATGCCATCGATTTATGATTGCCAGTATTAGTAAAGTCATTACCGCAACTATGATTATGCAGCTCCAGGATGAAGAGTTGCTCAGCATCGATGACTCATTATCTGACTGGCTGGATGCCGATCTCATCGGACCAATCGACAACGCCAATGAGGTAAGTTTGCGTCAACTACTGAATCATACCAGCGGCATCAGAGATTACCTTGGTGCTGAGCAACTATTCAATTCACTTAATCAGACTAGTTTGTTAGAAACCCAACGAGAGAAGCTCCGCTACGTCTATGATCTGGATGCCTATCACGCGCCTGGGGAAGATTACACTTATTCGAATACGAATTATGTCTTATTGGGTCTGGTTGTCGAACAGGCCAGAAATATGCCACTATGGGATGCGGTATATCAGTTCATTACTCAACCACTAGGGTTACAGCGGTTTGGCATGGGCACTGAATCTAATCCCATACCCAATGATGTAGTCAGACCCTATTTGGCTAATCCTGGTGGGCACTACTTCAATTTCATAGAGCAAGCAGTGAGCGATGCTGCGACCGGAGATGGCGGCATAGCCAGCAATATGCAAGACCTGAATAAGTTTATGCTAGCCTTGTTTACAGGAGACATTGTGTCGCCTCCAGCACTAGAGGCTATGACGAGTGATTTTCAAATTTTAAGCGAAGAAGAGTCCGACTTTTCCCGTTGGCCTGACGAAGGCTATTCTTTAGGCATTACCAGATATAATACAGAAGGTGGGCTTGCATACGGGCATACCGGCCTTACCTCTACTTACGTATCTGTTTCTCTATACTTTCCAGATACAAGAGCTATTTTTTCACTGAGCACCAATGGTATCGACCTTGGTTTACTAGAAGCATTCGAGGATAAGAGCGAAGAAATCGTAGATCGGTTGATTGAGATTATTAATGAATAAGCATCACTTTTTATTCCTCACATACCCATTCACCACTTCGATCTTTCCCTCCTCTACCCAATGATTGAGCATTCGGCCCATAATATTGGCCTGTGATTGAGTGAGTCGCTGCTTGATATTTTCGATGGGTAGTTCAGGCTCTTTGGCGAGCCAGCCTTGTAGTTTGTCGTAGTAATCGTTGTAGGCTGGCGGGTCGAAACTTCGCTTTTGTTTCGATCGGCAAACGTCGCATTGGCCGCAAGTCTCGTTTTTCTCTTCGCCAAAATATTGGAGTAGCTGTAGAGAGCGGCAGTGGTTTTGGGTCGCATAGCCAATCATTACTTCGATGCGCTGACGGTCTCTGTCGCGGCGGAAGTGGTAGTTTTTGATGTCGAGGTCTAGATTTTCTGCTTCGAGTCGCTCGGTGAGCAGGGTGATTTGTGGAGTGTCTTTGGTGGGGTAGTACTCTATGATACCTTCACCGGCTAGCTTTTTGAAGGTGGTTTGCAATCGCTCTTGTGTCAAACCTAGAAAATTGGCCAGATTACCCTCGCGAAGGCGCACGGGCTCGGAAAAAGCCCCCTGGCTTGTGCGCAGTATACTTTTGAGTAGCTTGTTGAGCTGCGGGTTTTTAAGCTGGTAATCGTAAAGTTGCTCTTTAGTGGTCAGAAAACGCAGTCTGGCTGGTTGATGAATCGCATCGCTTAGAAGTAAGTATCCTGCTTTTTCCAGAGCTCGCAAGCTGTAGTAGACAAGCAGTCGATCGAGGCTGTAGGTTTTAGCAAACTGGTCGAGTTGGAAATCGAAGCTCTCCATTTTTCCGGCACCGACTGCTAGTTGCAGATATGAACCCAGCGCACGGTACACTCGCCTGATTTCTTCAACTTCTGGATAGGTTTGCTGGTGACGCTTGAGCATCAATTCCGCATCTCGATCTTGATACATAAGTAGGGCGTAGGCATCTTCACCATCTCTACCTGCTCGCCCTGCTTCTTGGAAGTATGCTTCCGGGCTGTCGGGCAGCTCCCAGTGTACGACTGAGCGCACATCGGGCTTGTCGATGCCCATACCGAACGCATTGGTGGCTACCATTACGCGTATGCGATCCTCGATCCAGTCGGCCTGACGCTTGTCTCGTTCATCGGGTTCGAGACCGGCATGATAGGCTGCTGCTTTGAAATGGAAGCGGCCGAGTGCCTGCGCGATCTCGGTCGTTTTTCGGCGACTGCGCACATATACAATGCTACTACCAGGCACATTCTTGAGTAATCGGATGAGTTGACTGCCTTTATCGGCTGTTTCTCTAACTACGTAGTTTAAGTTCTTCCGCTCAAAACTTTTCTGAAACAACTCGTGGCCCTCTTTAAAGCTGAGATGCTGCTGTATGTCTTCCACCACTTCTGGGGTAGCCGTTGCCGTCACGGCTATAATGGGCACTTCTGGCTGAAGCTCTCTTATACGTGCGATTTCCAAATATGGTGGCCTAAAATCGTAGCCCCACTGCGAAATACAGTGAGCCTCATCTACAGCGATGAGCGATAGCGGCATACGGCTGACTCGCTCTCTGGCTAGATCGGTTTGAAGTCGTTCAGGCGATAGGTAAAGAAGTTTAAGGTTTCCATAGACAGCATTGTCGAGTATGCGGTCTATATCCGATTTGCGCATGCCACTGTAGAGGGCGTCGGCAACGATTCCTCGAACTTGTAATTGCTGCACCTGGTCTTTCATCAGCGCAATGAGCGGAGACACGACGATGGTCACACCCTCTAAAGCAAGTGCCGGCACCTGATAGCAAATACTTTTACCTCCGCCCGTAGGTAGTAGGGCCAAGGTGTCATGGCCTTTCAGTACAGAAGTAATGATCTCCTGCTGACCCGGACGGAACGACGCATATCCCCAATGCTTTTGGAGTATTTGAACAGGCGTGAGCATGTCTTACAAATATGGGAATAAGTGCGTCTAAGAAGCGAATATACACGCCCCAAATAAAGAAGAGCCCTGCCAAATACATGGCAAGACTCCATCCAACTTACTGATACCAAAAAAATATTAGTTAGGGGGAATAACCAGCAACGCCGCTGGTCTCCCTAACAAAAATCTTTGCAACTTATAGTGGGTAAGCGACGCGGCGAAGAGTACGAGGGGATGATCTATTTCGACCCTTCCGCTAGGACTTTAGTACAATATGACCTTGTGCCCGCTTACAGTGTAAAGGTAGCGTGAAGCTAACGTTAACCCAAATTTTGAATGCAAAATCTTATTTGGTGAGTCCTAGTTAAAAAGTGTAATTTTTTTGCTTAACTCACTAAAAAACAACTTACAATAAATTAAAATTTTATTTCAATGTGCAAACTTTTATGGAGAAAATCAAGGACTTATGAAAATCAAAAAAAATTTTCCACAACCGAGTATAAGCAAGAAATGACCACATAAAAGTAGGATGCAGCGACCTCGTAAAACCATCGGTTTTACGAGGTCGCTGACTATTTGAATATCAAGGCCGTAGGTCTTTAGCCAGGTAGTTGTAAGCTGCCCAGAAGTTGGGTAATCCGTAGCCGATCTTATCGTCGGGTGCTTCAGCCAGAGAAGCTGTTTGGCGAATGGCGTCTACGATTTGCTGATTAGTTGCTTCTGGGAAGGCTTGCCACAAACAAGTAGTAAGTGCACATACCAGCGGCGAACTCAGGCTGGTGCCGTTAGCTGGTCTGATGCCTCCTCTAATCCCGACCGAAGGTATGTTGGTGCCGGGCCCACTCACGTCGGGCTTCACCCGTCCGTCGCTGGTTGGGCCATAGCTGCTGAAAGAAGCTCTGGAGTCTGAACGGCCCATGGCGCCTATGGCGAAAATCTTCTCGGCATCGGCAGGTGCGCTGATGTAGTGCCAGGGATCGCCCGCACTACCACTGTTACCTGCACTGGTCACGACCAGCATGCCTCGTTCGAAGGCGCGGTCAGCCGCTACGCTGGCTGGCGAGACTTTGCCGTTCATATCTTCGTAGGTATAGTTCATCTCTGGGTCGTTGAAAGTGGTATAGCCCAGCGAACTATTGACCACGTCTACACCAGCTGAGTCGGCCAGTTCCAAGGCAATGGCGTAGTTGATCTCCTCCTGGCGGTGTTCACCCGCTCCATTCTCGGTTTTGAAGAGAATGTATCGAGCTTCTGGCGCATAGCCCACCAAAAAGAATGGGTGATAAGCTGCCATAGTACTCAGCACGGTACTGCCGTGACTACCGCCGTCGAGTGCGGTTTCATCTTGCTCGACCAGATCGTAGTTGGCAGGCACTTCCTCGGCATTGGTATAGCCCAAAAAGCCGCGCTTGTCAACCTGTGGGAAGCCACCGTCGAGTACAGCGACCAACATACCCCTACCGCGATAGCCCTGGCGATGCAAGCTGTCACCACCCATGCGCTCCAGATTGGACCAGCTGGCTCCATATAGGGCTTTACTGACCTCTTCGACTTCAACGCTGGGCTCGGCGGCATCTAGGCTGGGGATAATGGGTGCCATACTCTCGCGCTCGTACTGAAAAGGGGCTGTATATTCAGTAGCCGTTACGAAAGGTAGCTTACCAATGGCTTCTTCCTGCTCGGGGGTAGCGACTACCACCACGGCATTCATCCACTTAGACCGCTGCCAGATTTGTATGCCCATGTCGCTGATTTGCTGCTCGTAGGCCGGGTTGATGGGTAAATCGAGCTCGGTCACTTTGATCTTTTGCTGGCGGCGGCGTTCCAGCGAGCGTTCGCTGAGGAAGGCTTCGGGTTCCTCTAAGGTGAAGGGTGTCCCTTCTTTATCGGCCAGACTGATTAGGTAGAGCCCACGAGTTTCTTCTTCCGCTTCCTGAGCAAAGCCGGGCAGCGTGATCAAAGCAAGCAAAATGGTAGTTAAAATGTATCGAGTAGTCATACTATGGTTGAAGTGATTTTTTGATTAAACGCAAAACCTCCTGCTCATCATTGTCTCCACGCATGATCAAATGCGCTTTTTCATAAATGGATCTGCGCTCGGCTAGTCGTTCGGCAATCGACCTGCGGAAGTCCAATTCACCAGACACCAATGGCCGGTGTCCACGCTCTTTTTCAAGTCTGCTAAACAAAGTATCCAACGGTGGGTCGATGAATACGACATGACCATTTTGGAGCATCCAATCCATGCCACCGTGAAAGCAAGGCGTACCGCCGCCAGTGGCCACGATTAGCTGTTTGTGTTTTTTAGACTTCCGCAGGTGGTCAGCTTCCAACTTCCGGAAGGTGTCCTCGCCCTGCTGCTCAAATATCTCTTTTATGGTCTGCCCTGCTGTTTTTTCAATCCACGTATCCATATCCGCAAACGGTCGACCGAGCTCTTGCGCTAGTTTTTTACCCAGGTAGCTTTTGCCAGCCCCCATGAAGCCGATTAAATAAACGTTCATGATATGGTATTATTCGCTGTCCGGGGCCGACGGCCCCGGACAGCGAATAATTTAAACGTTAGCGTAAGAAGTGTGGTTTTACTACCAAAATACTCCTCACAACCTCATATCAACTCATGCTCTACAAGCTTCTTATTTTTTTCTTCGCCTTGTTCATTATCAGTTCTTGCGGCTCAGACGCAAACGGCTCGGGCTTTCAATCGGCTCGGGTAGATGGCGATATTAGTAATGCCGACATCATTCGCAACCCCATCGGTCTCGATGGTGAAGTCGATACCAGTATGCTGGCTAAGATGTCATTCGACAATCCTGTTTACCAGTTCGGTAGTATCGATCAGGGTGGGGTAGTGAGTCATGATTTTGAATTCACCAATACCGGCAACGCACCACTACTTATCAATGATGCGCGCGTCACATGTGGCTGTACGGTACCATCCTATCCCGAGTATCCCATACAGCCTGGGGAGTCTGGCACCATCAAGGTGGAATTCAACACGGAAGGTAAAGAGGGAAGACAAAGTAAGCCCATCACTATTCTAGCTAATACGTATCCGAATGCGACGGAGATCAGACTGGTGGGAATGGTGGAATAACTCCCTTCGGTCGCGTGACTAGCTCGGCTATCGCCATCGCAGGGATAACTCCCTTCGGTCGTGGGATAGCTTGGGCCTTTGGGCCCTCGCGTGACTAGCTCGGCTATCGCCATCTCAGGGATAACTCCCTTCGGTCGCAGGGATAACTTGGGCCCTCGCGTAACTTTCAAAGTACGTCAGATGATTTTCAAACTAGTAATGTTTATTCCAACGAGCGATAGCGAGTTCATACCAACGTCGCCGAATGGCGCGTGAATCCCAGCGAGCGATAGCGAGTTAGTCACAACGTCAGCGATAGCTGCGCTTATCCCGACGAGCGATAGCGAGTTCATCACTATATTTGCATCTTTAACCAACCGACATGCTAAACTTTTACTTACAAACAGCTACTGGAAGCCCGACCACTAGCTTGTTTTTTATGATGGCTATGATAGCTGTATTTGTAGTCTTAATCATATTACCGCAACGGAAGCAGCGCAAGCAGCAAGAGAAATTTACCGATGACCTGAGCAAAGGTGATGAAGTAGTAACGAGCAATGGTATGCTTGGCAGGGTAACTAAGATCGAGGATAAAATCGTGACGCTCGATTTGGGTAATAAAACCTTTGTTCGCTTTACGCGCAACGCCATATCCAAGCAACTTACTGATGCCGTTTACCCGCCAAAGAAGGATAAGTAAGGAGTACATTTGGTATGAGTAACCACTTATCTAAACGCCTTTCGGGCTTATGGCCGCACTGGCCAACAGGTGCTGAGCGGTCTGTTTTTATATTGTGTTTGGCTGTTTCATTTCTGTGTTGGCTGATCCTCAAACTCACCTTGAACTACAAGTCGCCACGCAGCTTTTCGATCAATTATACGGTACCCGACGATCAAGTGTTGCTCACTCAACTCCCTGAAAAAGGAAGGGTCAATCTGGAAGGACGTGGCTGGCGGCTGCTCAGCTATCATTTATGGGGTAGTCCTTTGGAGGTCGACTATGAGCTCGTTGGGTTAAATGGCGAAGGTCGTGTCTCAGCCGAGCGCTTGCGGTCTTCTCTCGATGGGCGGCTTCTAGCGACTAAACTTCAGCTCGAACAAATCGAATATCCTTCGGCTCCTTTTATTCTTTCCAAAAAATCTGCAAAAAAGGTACCGCTCGTATTGGATTGGGAGCCAGTACTGCCAGCAGGTTATATTTTCAAAGACTCTGTGCGTATTGTACCGGATAGCATACAACTCTTCGGTGGGCAAGAGCAGCTTGCATCCATTGAAGAGTGGCCGACAGAAAATGTAAGTATAGAGTGGACAGTAGATGATAGTATCTACCGAGTGCCGCTGGCCGAGCCGAAACAGGTGGGACTTAAAGTCGAGTATGACAGTGTAGAGATCAAGGCGCAACTCGAAGCCTATATCGATCGTGACTTTATTATTCCCATTACGGTGCTTGTGCCTGAAGAGGTCGATAGCTTGCGCATATTCCCAGACCATATAACGATAACGGCCAGCATCAGACAGAGCCTGTATGAGTCAGTTAGTGCGGATAGCTTTCAGGTCGTTGCCGACTTGCGTGGGCTTCCGCTCGCTACTGAGACAGGCCAGGTCGTGCCTTTAAAATTAGAGAAGCAGGCAGCAGGACTTGTACGCGTAGAAATGGAGCGTTCTCAAGCTAATTACCTATTGTTTGAATGATGAATATCCATTTATGAAGAGAAGCCTCATTGGTGCTATGATTGGTCATAAGTGTGCAGTTTGCAGGCAGGGTGATATGTTCCCGACGGGTGCTTATAGCTTCGATCGGCCTTTCACTATGAATGAAAGATGCCCGAAATGCAATGCTAATCTCGAGCCAGAGCCTGGGTTTTACTACGGAGCAATGTTTGTTTCTTATGTTTTGCTGGTGTTTCCTTTGTTGGGTCTTACCATGTTTTTGAAATGGATTTTGGGCTGGAGTATAGAGGCATCTTTCGCGCTAATCATTGGGTTGGGGCTGCTGATACTGGTCTGGTGGTTTAGGTTTTCGAGGGCGGTATGGCTGAATTTGATGGTGAAGTATGATCGGACTGTAGCGAAGGAGGTGGAGATGAGAGGTTAGACTTTAGAGACAAGAATCAAGAGACTATAGACTAGATTTTAGAGTTTCTGCTGGCGCAGCTTTAGAGGGAAGAGGCAGCGTGAATTCTTGGGGGAGGAAACTTTTATTTGGTTTTCTTATTTCAATTAAATTCGATCTTTGTAGCGCATGCTCGACATACTTACACATCAGCCAAATAGGGTATCAGCTGTAGCTAACGACCCGAAGGCCCTGCTCAAAGCACTGGCACATGTGTTGGGGTTTGTGCATGTGGGTGTGGCCAAGGCCGAGCAGATGGAGCTAGAGGCACGCCGCCTGGAGGAATGGCTGAATAGCGGTTACCATGGCCAGATGGGTTGGATGGAAAACCACTTCGAAAAGCGAGTAGACCCTACCTTGCTTGTTCCAGGAGCTAAAACGGTAGTGAGTTTGCTGTATAACTACTTCCCAAAGGACGACTCGCCAAGCAAAGGGAAGCCCAAGATCAGTCGCTATGCTTATGGCGAAGACTATCATTACGTGATCAAGGCCAAGCTTCGGGAATTAATGGCCATTTGGTCAGAGGAGCTGGGCTGCGAAATCGGAGGTCGCGTATTCGTAGACTCCGCACCGGTCATGGAAAGAGATTGGGCCAAACGCGCGGGCAACGGATGGATCGGAAAAAACACCATGCTCATTACGCCAAAAGCGGGTTCTTTCTTTTTTCTCTCCGAGCTGATTATCGATCTAGAGATGGAAACAGACGGGCCGATCAAAGACATGTGTGGCAGCTGTACCCGATGCATAGACGCCTGCCCTACCGAAGCCATAGATGAAAATGGCTATCTGGTTGACGGCTCTAAATGCATCAGCTACTTAACTATCGAGCTTAAAGAATCCATCCCGAACGAGTTTGAAGGCAGGATGGATAACTGGGCCTTCGGCTGTGACATCTGCCAGGAAGTCTGCCCATGGAATCGAAGGAGCAAACCGCACTCAGAGTCTGCATTCGAGCCCCACGAAGACTTGCTCGACATGAGCGAACGCGAATGGCACGAAATGACGGAAGAGGTATTTAGAAAAGTCTTTCAGAAGAGTGCAGTGAAGCGGACGAAGTATGGGGGCTTAAAAAGAAATTTAAAATTTATAAAAAAATAAATTTAAAATTTTTGTTTTTAAAACTCAAATCATTAGTTTTGCAATCGTTTCCTTACACAATCTGGAAAGTGTTTACCCATTCAGATTTGAGGTGCGATTTTTTTGATGTTTTAGATCACTACGCCGTAGTGACTTACTAGATATTTTGGGTGTTGCTCAAAGTTTAGTGTTTTTGGATATTTGGAAATTTCCAAATATCCAAAAATTCCTACGCCCCCAACCACCACTTCAAAAACACCGGAAAAACCCTACCCCAAGTCTCCGGCTCATGCCTACCCCCATCTTCCTCATAATACGTCAGTCGCTCAGGCGAATCGAACCCTCGTTTTTCTAGCAGTGCCTTCAATTGAACCGTATCGTCAATTGCATCGATAATACCGTTATTATTGCGGTCTTCCTTTTCATCTTCGGTACCTGCCATGAGCCAGATCCGCAATTCTGTGGGCACTTCGATGGTTCTTGATACATAATCGTGGACAATTCGATTGGCATCCGGCTTCTTTTTGATGAAGGGTTTTGATCGCCACCAGAGCGCACCGCTAAACACACCAACTGTTCCGAAAAGATCCGGCCGGCGCCAGCCAAAATCAAAGGCGTGTAAGCCGCCCAAACTAAAACCTATTATTGCGCGATTACGGCCTACTTCGCTTATTCTGTATCTGCTTTTTAGCCACGGTAAAAGCTCTTCGGAGATGAAATCTTGGTGAGCACGCGAAAGGTCACCTCTACCCAGGTAATCCAATCGGCCAGCGGTGCCGTACTCGCGGAGCCTATCGGCGGCTACAATTCCGACGAGTAGAAAAGCTTGATCGGGATATTGTTTTGCGACATTCTCTAGTCTGTCTTCCATATCCATGCGTTCGAAGTCCTGACCATCTAGGCAAATCAGCAGCTTCAAAGTACGTGTAGGTGCAACAGCTGGACGATATAGCCGTAGTTCAAGCTCGCGGTTAAGATACTTACTGCGCAATCTGACAACCCGGTCTATGAAACCACTTTTAGCTGATAACCAGCCCACTAATTGCGATATGAAGCTCAGCACAAACACGGCGCAAAAGTAATCTCCTCAAAGAAATCCTAAAATGGGAATGAAAAGATAAATTAATTTTGAGTTTATCCTTATTTATTACTATATTGTTCCGTATAAATGATTATTCACCAAATCTATATCTGCCTATGATGAACGAAGAAGTACGAAGTATCATGAGTAGAGACGTAAGAACGGTTTCTCCAAACGACACCATCGAGCAAGTATCGCAACTTATGCAGTACGAGCGGCTACAACAGCTGCCCGTAATCGACGCTGATGGGCATTTGATGGGCCTGATTACTTCCTACGATTTATGGCGTTGCTCCTTAACGCCTGGGTGTGATGAATCCAAGACCGTAAGTGAGATCATGACGACTCACATAGTCAAGCTGGCTCCAAAAGATAAAGTCGGTACTGCTGCCGAGCTTTTCATGGACCGCCGTTTTAAAACCTTACCTGTCGTCAATCTCCGCAACGAACTCAAAGGGGTTGTAACTGCCTTTGACCTTATCCGCTACTCCGTAAAGAAAGAGTATCCGGAACCCATCCTATACCAGGAAGTTTTGGCATAATGCTGTCGCGGGCTCGTCATTGGCGAGCCCGCGAGCAAAATAAGCGCTGAAAGTGACTTAAAACACCTAGGTGTTTTAAGTCACTTCTATTTTATCTTTGCGCTCATGAAAGAATCACTCATTAAGTTTTACTCCCACAAGTTGGGCCACGATGTAGATACCCTCATCTTCGGAGATCGAGGGATGCCCGTGGTTATCTTCCCTACCACATTGGGTCGCTATTACGAGGCTAAAGATTTCAAACTTATCGAAGCGGCTTCATGGTTTGTAGATCAAGGGCTGGTGCAGATTTACTGCCCCGATAGTGTCAACCACGCTAGCTGGTATGGCAAGGTACATCCCGCTGAGCGCGTAGCCCGCCATCATCGCTATGACGAATTCTTGTACTACGAGTTCATTCCACAGATTCGCTGGAAGGGAGGTACTGGCAAGGTCGTTGCAGCAGGTGCCAGCTTTGGCGGTTTCTCAGCAGCCAACTTCGCCTTTCGCCACCCGGAATACGTCTCCCACTTATTCAGCATGAGCGGTTCTTTCGATATCAAAAGCTTCATGGGAGGCTACTACAGCGATCAAGTTTATTTCCACAATCCGGTAGACTTTGTGCCTGGTATGAGTAACCCCGAAATATGGAAAATGAAGATTATACTCGGGACTAGCGAATGGGACATCTGCCGAAAACCAACCGAGCATTTCTCGAATATTCTAAATGCAAAGGGCATTAGCCACTGGCTCGATATGCGCGGCTGGCAAGAACACGACTGGCCACTATGGCGAGAAATGTTCCCCCATTATCTGAGTATGATATAGGAGTGTCTTGTTTTCAGCTTGTAGAGCTAAAATAAATATTTAATTATCGCTTCTATGCCCCGGAGCTGAAACCTGCCTCACTACTTCTCGCTCAAAATTCATCAGATCACCTATGGTCATCGGACTATAATGGTCGGGTAAATTAGGTCGGCCTAGTCGCTTAGCTGTAAGTCCATAAGCAACATCGAAGATTAGGTTTATCCCTATACCGTCTGATCTGAAGTAGGAATGATGCACCGCATACAACCGCTCTTTTATAAAGCCCAGCCCACTCGTCGATACCATAAAATAACCCAGCTTCGCCTGTTCCTGATCGACCACAATATCTTGCAAACAACCCAGTGAGTGCCCTTGTGCAGAAACTACCTGCGCACCCAGCATATCTCGTAAGGAAAACACGAATTGAGGCATTAGACCATCTTTTGTATTCCCGAATGTAGGACCATTACAAGTCGCAAACAAGGTGCAGGCATACTATCGGACAGATTCAGAAATTCGTACCTTGCTGCATTATCGAAATCAACTCGTTTTTTGCCCAACAGGTAAAAAACGAGTTGATATAACTTCCCATTAGCGTGGCCCGCACCTCAAGCAAAAAAAGATCGAATAAAGTCACGCCACTCATGGCGCAATACAATCAGGTGAAAGCTAAACACCCTGATGCATTGCTGCTATTTCGCGTAGGAGATTTCTATGAGACCTTCGGGAGCGATGCCGTTTCAGTGGCCCAGACCTTGGGAATCGTATTGACGAGCAGAAATAATGGAGGTAGTGATGTAGAGCTGGCCGGTTTCCCATACCACAGCCTCGATATGTACCTGCCGAGATTGGTCAAGGCCGGTTATCGTGTAGCCATTTGTGAGCAGCTCGAAAAGCCCAGCAAAGAGAATAAAATCGTCAAAAGAGGTGTCACGGAAATCGTCACTCCGGGCCTGGCTGTCGACGACAAGTTACTAGACCATAAAGCCAATAATTACCTGGCAGCGTTGGCCTGGGCTGGCGGTAAAAAAGATATGGTGGCAGTATCGCTTATGGACATCAGCACCGGCGAGTTTTTAGTGGCCGAAGGCAGGTCGGATTATATCGACAAGCTGTTACAAAGCTTCCAACCAAAGGAAATTTTATTATCCAAAGACCGTAAAACACACTTCCAAGACAAGTATGGAGATCGCTTCTTTCTGAGCACCCTCGACGAATGGATATTCACCGATGACTATGCCCGCGAGCGACTACTCGGCCACTTTAAAGCCAACTCGCTCAAAGGATTCGGAATTGATGATATGAACCTGGGTCAGCGAGCAGCCGGTGCCGTGCTACACTACCTCGAGTCTACCCAAAACAATCGACTTGGCCACGTCACCCGCATCAATCGATTGGCCAACGACAACTACGTTTGGCTGGATCGATTCACCATACGCAACCTAGAGCTGCTTCGAAGCCCGCATGAGACTGGCGTTTCGCTCGTACAGGTGCTCGATCATACGGTCACACCCATGGGAGGTAGGCTCCTGCGCAAATGGGTGGTGCTGCCCCTTACCGATACCGAAAAAATAGCCAAACGGCGATCGGTCGTCAACCACTTTTATAAGCAGACCGAAAGCCTGCGGCAGGTAGACGATCTACTCCAAGGTATAGGCGACCTCGAACGACTGATCGGTAAAGTGCCACTTGGAAAGGTCAATCCACGAGAAATACGTCAGCTGCGCAAAGCCCTCAGCTTACTGACGCCCTTGCGCGAGCATCTCGCTCAAAGCAAAAACGAGGAGCTACAAATCCTCGGCCAGAAACTAGACGACCTACCCGACCTCTGCCAGCTCGTTGAAGACAGAATACTCGAAGACCCACCCGTCAACCTCAACAAGGGCGGTGTGATCGCCAATGGCTTCGACCCAGAGCTGGACGAGCTTCGCGACATCACCAAGAATGGTAAAAGCCGCTTGGCGGGCATTCAGCAGCGGGAGGCCGAGCGCACGGGCATCAGCAGCCTGAAGATCGGCTTCAACAATGTTTTCGGCTACTACCTCGAAGTCACTAACAAATACAAAGACCAAGCACCGCCTGAATGGACACGCAAGCAAACCCTCACTAATGCCGAGCGCTACATCACCGAAGAACTAAAGATACTAGAGAATAAAATCCTCAATGCCGAGGATCAAATATTGCAGCGCGAGGAGTTTCTCTACGAGCAGTTGGTCATCGACTTGCAGCAGTTTATCGACCCCATTCAGCGCAATGCGGCTTTGATCGGTCAGCTCGACTGCTTGCTGGGGTTTGCTAAAGTCGCTCACCGCAACGACTATCATCCGCCAGAAGTGGACATGGGCTATGCCATAGACATCAAAGCCGGTCGCCACCCAGTTATCGAACAACAACTTGCTGTGGGTGAATCATTCGTGGCCAACGACGTGTATCTGGACCGCGACGAGACGCAGATCATGATGATCACCGGACCGAATATGGCAGGTAAATCGGCCCTGCTGCGGCAAACGGCCCTGATTGTCTTGATGGCGCAGATGGGCAGCTTCGTACCAGCGGCCGAGGCCAAAATCGGTCTGGTCGATCGCATATTCACCCGAGTGGGTGCGAGCGACAACATCAGCAGCGGCGAATCGACTTTCATGGTCGAAATGAACGAAACGGCCAGCATCATGAATAACGTGACCGACCGCTCTCTCATACTTCTAGATGAAATCGGTCGTGGCACTTCTACCTTCGACGGTATCAGCATAGCCTGGGCCATAGCCGAGTACTTGCATAACAACGGCCAGTTTAGACCTAAAACGCTCTTCGCCACCCACTACCACGAACTCAACGAGCTATCGGGTCAGCTCGAACGCATACATAACTATAACATCGCGATCAAGGAAGTCGGCAAGCGCATCATCTTTCTCCGAAAGCTGGTGCCCGGGGGCTCGCAGCATAGCTTCGGCATACACGTGGCCCGCATGGCCGGAATGCCCACAGAGATCGTAAAACGTGCCACGGCCATACTCGCTCAGCTGGAACAAAACCATCTAAGCAGTGAAGATCTGAATGAAGCAGGTGGCAAACTTCCCTCTTCGGGGGGGAGTGGTCGACCTGCGGAAGTACAAAATCCCCAAAACGCCCCACAGGTAGCTCAGGTAAACGGTATTCAAGCCGAAGCTTTGCAGATGAGCATTTTCGAGACGCACGACCCCCAAATCGGCAAGCTCAAGGCCCTGCTCGAAGAAGTCAACATCAACCAGATGACGCCCATCGAGTGCATGATGAAGCTCAATGAGCTGAAGGCAATTTTGGACGAGTAGGATCACGCTTTATGCATTATTGAGTTTTTGAGCATCAACCCTAAAAAATCGGCTATGCATCGTTTTCTTCTCCTCTGTTTGGTTTTCTGTTCCTTCTTTCTTTTTCGGTCTTCCGAGGCGCCTAGTGTCCCTCGGTCCTCCGAGACGTCGAGTGTTCTTCGGTCCTCCGAGACGTCGAGTGTTCTTCGGTCCTCTGAGGCGTCGAGTGTTCTTCGGTCCTCCGAGGCGTTGAGTGAAGCGAGCTCCTCGGAGGTCTCGAAGGACGCCTGCTCGACGCATCCGAGGAGCCCGAGCGCAATCCCTGCGGGCGCTCGGTACGCCTCGGATGAGCTCGCCAGCCGAGAAAGCTTTAGTGTATGTGTTCTCAGCGAAAGTAACCTCCCACTGCCCCTGGTCCAAGTCAAAATCGAAGCGCTGGACACCAGCTTACTGACCGATATTGACGGTTGTGTTAGCTTAGAGACAGCAGCTCCAAGCTTGGAAGCTGAGCTTACATTAGCTGGCTTCGAGACGCAGAAAGTCAAGCTTTCGCCTAGAGAACCAATGACGGTCATCTTAAAAAGATTAGCCGATTTATTGTCGCATGATGATGGCTTGACGGATCGCAAGTTTCGCACGGAATCAGAGTCCATGATGTTTACGGATGAAGCCTTGAGCGAAGAAATCGTTGTTTCGGGAATGGCAGCCACTCCGGCTGATGTCAGCTCGGTTAGCAAGTCAGCACCTGGGGCGATGAGTATCAGCGGCTCGAGGAGTGAGTCTACGTTCTACGCTGTAGATGGCATAAGTACGGAAAGCCCGTCGCCCACCATGACCCGCGAAGATGCTTTCATGCGCGGAATGAGCGATGGCGAAGCGACCATAGTCGATGACTTCAGAGGTGCCGTCGAATTGCCCAAAGCCGGTCAACTCACGGCTGGTGAAGCCAACGATTTGGGCAAATGGGAACTCTGGAAAGACGTGAGTCTGGAAGATCTCTACACTCACCGCGAGACCTGGGGCATCTATCCCGATCACCGCTATGGGGCTCAGATTCGTTTTGCCAACGGCAGCCCGGCCATCGATGTAGAGGTCTTTTTACAGACTTCTGCAGGTAGGAGCCTCTGGCGCACCCGAACGGATAGGCTTGGTCGTGCTGAACTCTGGCGATCCATCTTCGACCAGCAAGATATAGCTCAGCAAGAGCGTCTTCGGCTGGTGGCAATACACAACGGCAAGGAATATCGCTTTGAGACCGCCCATGCCATTTCCGAAGGTTACAACAGCTTAGTTATAGATGCACCTTGCGATAAGCCAATGGGTGTAGATGTCGCTTTCGTGATCGATGCGACGGGCAGCATGGGCGATGAGCTGAGTTACTTATCCAGCGAGCTACTCGACGTGATGAAGCGAGCTACCGATTCGCTATCTGGTGACGATCTTAGGCTTGGAGCTGTGGTTTATCGCGATCGAGGAGATGATTATCTGACCCGCCACAGCGATTTGACCGACGACTTGGCTACCAGTGTCGACTTCATCAAAGCCCAAAGTGCTGGTGGCGGTGGCGATACCCCCGAAGCAGTAGAAGAAGGACTAGCCACAGCTCTGGAGTCGTTCAGCTGGCGAGAAGACGCCGTGGCTCGTTTGCTATTTCTCGTACTGGATGCGCCACCTCACGTCGAAGTAGAAAATCTGGCGCGGCTCCGCCAGATGACTTCAGCTGCTGCCCGACGTGGTATTCGCATCATCCCAGTTGTTTGCTCAGGCATGCAGCCCGATGGCGAATATTTGATGCGTAGTATGGCCCTGGCCACCAATGGTACTTACACCTTCCTGACCGACCACTCGGGCATCGGCAACCCACACCTAGAGCCGAGTACCGACAGCTATGAGGTCGAAAAGCTCAACGAGCTGTTGCTCCGCTTGATCATTCAATTCGGTAAGAGCGATGAATGTGGCCGTGACATCGTACTCGATACTTCCGTCGATCCTACCGATGATTCCGAACTAAACTGGACAGTTTATCCCAACCCTACTTTTGGACCGATCAGCATCAACTTCGATTCACCCACTGGTACGCTTACGGTCGTGGACGAACTGGGTAAAGCACTACGCCAGTATGCCGTAAATGCAGATAAGCTGGAGTTCAACCTAAGCGACCTGGCTGCAGGTCTATACTTGCTGCGCTATGAAAATGAAGAAGGTGAAGTGGAGACCCAACGGTTAGTTTTACAGTATGCTAGGTAATTTTTGCTTTTTCCATTGAGCAAAAATCATGTATTTTTGCTCAATGGAAAAAGCATTTTTGAAACTCTCTACTCGCCATAGAGCTGTTCTGGCTGCTACACCTACTAAATTTAGACGCTTTTTGCTAGGTGAAATCAAGTGGGATAGCTCAACGATTGCTGTTCTTGGCCCCAGAGGTGTCGGTAAAACTACACTTCTTGCTCAGCGATTAAGAGATCTTGGTTTACCACCGGAAAAGGCCCTCTATCTAGATCTTGGCGATCTCATTTTCCAAGATATCCGATTGATCGACTTCGCTGAATATTTTTTAGAAAATGGGGGTGAGTACTTATTCCTCGACGAGGTGCATAGATACGCACAAGGTAACTGGGCGACCGAGGTCAAGTCATTGCACGATTACTATCGATCAAGGCTCAAAGTTGTTTTCTCAGGCTCATCAGTATTGCGCATCTTGAACGCATCGGCAGATTTGAGTCGGCGGGTGCATTTTTATCATCTTCCGGGTCTGTCGTTTCGCGAGTATCTGACTTTAAAGGATGTAAGCGGATTGCCGACCTATTCTTTAGAAGATGTCCTTGGAAAAACATCGCAAATACTTAGCCACATACTGGATGAGGTTTCATTTGAGCCGCTTACTCATTTTCGCCAGTACTTGGAAAGGGGATACTATGGATTCGTGATAGAAGACGAACATGGATACTACGATCAGATCAATCAAATGGTGCAGTTGGTACTAGGGGAAGATATTCCGCATGCTCCAGACAGAAAACAAGCCAATACGGTCAAGTTGTCGCGTTTGCTTCAAGCAGTGGCCAGCTCTGTTCCTTTCAAGCCGAACATCAGTAAGCTAGCTAGCCGCATCGAGCTTTCTCGAAACACCATAGTCGAATATCTGGGTGTACTAGATCAAGCAGGTATCATCAGCCAGTTGTGTGCAGAAGGTAAGGGTATTTCTGTACTCGGCAAGCCTGATAAAATATACTTAGATAATTCAAATCTGGTGTATGCACTTGCCCCTCAAAGGGCTGAAATCGGGACTGTAAGAGAGACCTTTTTTCTAAACCAGCTCAATAACCTAAAAGCTAGAAAACTCGCCTTTCCACCAGAAATCAGCCTACCTAAGCAAGGAGATTTTAAATACAAATATCAGGGCAATCAATACATATTTGAAGTGGGTGGCCCCAATAAGCAAGCCGATCAAATTGGCAACAAGCCAGGGTTCTATACAGTCGTAGACGCAAAAGCTACTGCTGCGGCTCATCGAGTGCCGCTATGGTTATTTGGGTTGATGTATTAACATCTGCTCCAAGTCAATCTTGATCTCACACAGATTTACACTTGCATCTGAGCTATCGATCAAAAGATCAATTTGGGCACCATCTTTGTCCGGGGTGGGAGGCCACGTGAGCTGCTCTGACTAAGCTCCGCCACTTTGGAGGAAAGAGCTTCTTTGAGGATATTAATTTCCGATGATCTGCCAATCATTCTTTAAAGTTGAGCAAATTTTGGAATTATCTATATTGTTTCGGTTGTTAATTCCAAAATTTAGTATATTAAATAGAATTAACTTGATTTTCCTGCTCTAAAGAAGTCAAGTCTCTCGACTTTTTAGAGTGATATATTTTTATCTTATACTGTGTTGTAACTCATTTTTATACCTTAGCCCCATGAAAAACACACTCCCACTCATACTCCTCTTGCTGCTGATTGCATGCAAGCAATCCACCAATCCAGAATCTGAGAACGACCAATCTAATGGCGACAACCCTCAGACCGAGAATTCAGAACAGGACTTGAACCAGGACGAAGTCGATATCGATACGGTAGCCCTAAAGCGAGTTAGCCTGGCCGACTCGAATATACTCGTACCAGCTATGGAAGCCGAGAGCCCTGTTCATCGCCATCGTGTAGATGTCTTGCTGGCTAATTCCGAAGATGATGCATTCAACCGATTGGTCAACGACAATATCTACGGCAACGACAACCCGGCCGAAGATGGCGATTATGAGGCTTACTATCGTCGAATTGTCGGCGAGGTACAAGATGCATCCATAGACGAATCGGACATGGAATTCGTAGAAGAAAGCCCGCACGGTTTCAATATGGAATTCGATGAAAGCTCCGAAGCTCTTCTAAATAGAGACGGCTACCTGACCATGTCCTACCACTACTACAAATACACAGGCGGCGCGCACGGCAATTTCTTCACCTCTTACTTCAATTTCAGCCGAGACCCTGCTAAGCGTTTGCAATTTGCAGACATCTTTGGTGAATCGGCTACTGAAGAAGCTATTGTAGAACTGCTCAAGACAGAAATCGAGCCCGAAACCCTCGAATACCTAGAGGGAGAACTGCCTATTACCCAAAACTTTGCGTTGACCGATGAGGGTGTGAATTTCTTGTACAACATCTACGAGATTCTTCCCTATGCCGCAGGGATGACCGAGGTTTTATTGCCTTTTGGGTTGCTCCAGGAAAAGGGCTTGCTCAGCGATGAAGTGAATGAGATGGTTGGTGATTGACCCGCTAAATTGATCTTGGGCTAGTCAGGCTGATGATCGGGTAGTATTTTCCCAACTCCTCTAGGTAGGAGGCAATGTGCCTGGGTACTAGCATATGGACAAATTTAAAGTCTGACTTTAAATTTGGCAAGTTTTATTCATTTGTTAGAATACTCTAAATTTGCAGCATGGATGTATCCACTCTGGAAATGCTGAGCGAAGTCTGGGCCCTGCGCGCCATTCTGGCTTCGAGCATGGTTGGGCTTATGTGTGGGGTGTTGGGTTGCTTCATCGTTTTGCGCAACATGTCGCTGGTGGGTGATGCGCTGGCGCATGCCATTCTACCCGGAGTAGTGGTGGCCTTTATCATTTTCGGCTACAATCCGATGGGGTTCTTCAGTGGGGCCGTCGCTGCTGGATTATTGACAGCGGTAGGCATAACCTGGCTACAGAACAAGGTCAAAACCAAGAATGACGCAGCAGTCGGCATCGTATTCACCTCCATGTTTTCGCTAGGGGTCATTTTGATCAGTCGCATCAGCCGGAGTGGGGGCGTCCACCTAGACCTCAAGGACTTTTTGTTCGGCTATGCCCTGGGTGTCTCGGATACAGACCTGCTGCTCACTGGGCTGGTTACGGTATATGTGCTCATTAGCGTGGCTGTATTTTACCGCTACTTATTTGCTTCCACTTTTCAATCTGTAGTGGCGCGCACTATGGGTATCAAGGTGCAAATGCTGCATTATTTTCTCATGCTATTGCTCAGTTTCGCCGTTGTAGCGAGTTTACAGACCGTAGGTGTCATTTTGGTTGTTGCCATGTTGATTACACCCGCGGCGACTGCGTTACTGCTCAGCAATCGCCTACCCAGGGTATTGGCACTGGCTGGGTTTATTGGACTGATTTCGGCCATTATCGGTATGGTGGTGGCGGTTGTACTCAACACGCCGCCTGGTCCGGCTATGGCGTTGGTCGCCACATTCATCTACGGGTTGGCTGTAGTTTTTGCACCCAAAAAGGGTATACTCGCCAAGTGGAATTACCGGCGCGCCCTCAGCCTCCGTACTGCCGGCGAAGACGTGATCAAACTTACCTACCGACTACCACAACAGGGACAAAAGCCAAGTCCGGCCATCTTGCGCGAACGTCTGGAGCTGAGCCAAAGTCGGTTTCAGCGAATACTGAATAATCTGAGTCAAAGAAAAATTTTAATAAAAACAGCCAAAGACGAACCTTTGGCACTCACTGAGAAAGGCGAAAAGCGCGCTCGCCAACTGGTGCGCGCTCACCGCCTTTGGGAGACCTACCTCAGTCGCGAAGTGGGGCTGTCGGAAGATCAAATCCATGCCGATGCCGAGCGCCTTGAACATTTGCTTTCCGACGAACTGCTCAACACCGTCGATGCGCATCTCGACTATCCCGAACGAGACCCGCACGGCTCGCCCATACCCGCCCGCGACGGACTGCCCGGCCGTGTGCTCAGTCAGGTTAATATAGGCGATATGCTCAGAGTATCCACTAGCCAGCCGAGTGCCCAGGCTCTCGCATATCTATGGCAGAGCGAACTCCCCGCACGCGCTGAGATTAAGTTGGTCGAAACCAATGGCAAGACCTGGACACTCGACCACCTCGGCCGCAAGTTGACTATCCCCTCCGAGCTCGCGCCATACCTGCGTGTGGAGACCGCTTCCTAATCCACAACGCCCGTGCGAGCCACTTCACCATCCCCACCGACATTTACCTGTACAAAGGCAACTTTCGACGGCTATATTTGAGATGTAGTTTTCTCATATAAGACCGTCGCCCGGGAGCAAAAGCTCCTTTTGGGGCGACTTTTATATTTAAACACCTACGAGAAAAACCAGAGGTTTTTCTCGTAGGTGTAAAGTATTTATCAGACGACAGTCCGATTCCTCAGCAAGCTCTAACTTTGTAGAGTTATGCGGCACCAAAAACGATCATCTCTATTTTTCGCCCTTTTTATGGCCGTTTCGGTTTCGGCTCAAATCGAGGGGCCTAACGGTACGCTTTACGGCAACGAATGGCTCGATTTCGAAAGGCAGACGCTTCGGCTTGAAGTTTCGGAAGATGGCGTCTATAAGATTACAGCCGAGCAGATGCAGACGGCGGGTTTTGACTTCGAGCCGGGGCAGAGCTACGAGCTCATTCAGCTCGGTGAGGCTGTGCCTGTTTGGGTGACAGACGATGGCGTCTACTTTCATGGGCAGCGAAACAGATCTACATTAGACGATTATCTTTTCGGGGAGATAGAGGACCGATTAAACCCGGCATATAGCCTATATACAGATGTTTCGACCTACTACCTGCGGGAAGCATCCGTAAACTCGCCCACATACCAAGAGATAGAAAACGACCTGAGCAATGTGCCAGCCCCCGAGTCGAGCATTCAGCGGCGAGCAGATCGGGTATATGCAGAGGGCTTCGGCTCTAAAGAACTCAATCGTATCAGCGGCAGCTCAATCTATCTCAGCCGATATAGTACGGCCGAAGGATTCGGTCATCGTACGGAGCGGGACTTGATTCGATTCGATGGTACGACGGTTTCGGATTTTGACATTGCACTTCCGCAGGTTGTCACCAATTCCACAGGGCGGATAGAGACTCGCTTTTCACTTGGTTTCGACGGGCACAACCAGCAGATCAGTATAGATGGGCAGCTACGCGATAGTGTGGTCGCTCAGGGCTGGTCGGTTCATCAGCGAGACTACCCTTTCGATGTGCAGGGCGAATCGGTCAATTTGCAACTAGAGGGTACGATCACCGACCGCGACAAAGCAAACGTAGCTTATATACAGGTCGACTACACAGCGATACCAGATGCTGGCGGCAACGACCTGCTCGACTTCAGCCTGGTTGATGCTTCGTCAGATCGATACCTCGAAATCGACAACTTCGATGGCAATGAGCCATTAGTATTCGATTTAGATAATCAGTTGGTGTTGGAGGCCCAAGTGGTCAATGGCGGTGTACAATTCCTGCTGCCGGGGCAGTCGGGCGACCGCCAAATCGCACTCGTCGATGAGCAAGCTGTCCGCAGCCCGGCCAACCTCTCGGTGCTCGACTGGTCTGCGGCGGCGGCCGAAGGAGACTACGACTACCTGATCATTACGAGCCGCCGCCTGGCCGATCCGGCAGACTTGGCGCCATTTATCGCCTATCGGCAGAGTATGGCCGGGGGCGGGCATAACATACACTTGGCCTATGTGGAGGACCTATACGAGCAGTACGGTTATGGCGTGGCCGGTCACCCCATCGCCATTCGCAATTTCGTAGCGGCCGAGCGGGCAGCCAATCCGTCGCTGACCTATCTGTTCATCATCGGTAAGGGGCATGAGTATCGCTTCCTTAGAGCCGAAGGCACTGCAGCCGATTACGAGCCGACCAACTTCGTGCCGGCCTTCGGGTTTCCAGCCAGCGATATGTTGCTGACCAGTGAGATCGGGAAGCTGCAACCGTCGGTGGCCACGGGTCGCCTGGCCATCACCGATATATCTGATCTGAGCAACTACCTCGCCAAGCTTCAAGCCAACGAGAGTGCCCGCGACAACCCTCAGACGGTAGCCGACCGCTCCTATCTGAAGCGGTTTCTTCACCTGGGTGGCGGTACCGACGTAGGTGAGCGCAACCAGATACGATTCCAGCTCACCCAGATGGAGGGCGTAATCGATACCACTCGCTTTGCGCCCAATGTCACCACCTTCTACAAGGTGACCAGCGACCCAACTGAAACGGTGAGCCGCTCCGAGATATTCGACAACATCAATGAAGGGCTAGTCGCCATTTCCTTTTTCGGCCACTCTAGCGGGCAGGTATTCGACTTCGATATCGACCGGCCGGAAAACTATGCTAACGGTGGACGCTTGCCTATCATTTTCTCTTTTGGCTGCTACAGTGGTGAGATGTATGGGCTGACCCAAAGCATAGGCGAGCGATTCGTACAGCGGCCAGAGACGGGAGCGATCGCATTCGGAGCCACGCAGGGCGTTGGCTTTATCGGTTCGCTGGGCTTTTTCGGGCAGGAAGTCTACAGGCACATCGGCACCGAAAGCTATGGGCTGGGCGTAGGTGAAATACTGAGAAACGCCATGGCTAGATTTGAGGGCTCGGGTAGTTTTACCCTGCTTTCTATGCTGGAGCAATACGCTTTGCAGGGTGATCCGGCCTACCGACTACACCCGCAACCCGGGCCAGATGTGTTGGTCGAGACCGAATCGGTGGCTTTTGAGCCGAGGGTTATCAGCTTGCAGGCCGATAGTTTTGCGGTCAACTTCGATCTCTATAACCTGGGTACTCGGCTAGAGGGCGACAGCATTAGCCTGCAATTCGATCAGCAGCTACCAGATGGGACGATACGGTCGCTGGGGAGTCGACGGGTAGCTGCACCTGTGTATAGCCGCCCCTTGAGATTCAGTTTTGCGAATGGCGATAACAGCAGTGTGGGCATCAATCGATTACTGGTGCAGGTAGACCCTGAAGGCGAGATCGATGAGCGGCCTAACCCCGCTGCTATACTCAATAATACCACCAGGGATGGTGGAGGCACCGCAGGCATACCATTTTTTGTAGTCAGCACTTCGGCCCAGCCCATTCAGCCACCGAGGTATGCAGCCACCAGCGGAAGTCCCCTTATTCTAAAAGCCGCTACGAGCGACCCCCTCTCGGAGGAAAGAGATTGGATTTTGCAGGTGGCCAGAACGGTGGATTTCGAGCAAGTGCTGTACGAAGATCGTCTCACTTCGGGTGGTGGGTTGCTGAGCTGGTCGCCCGATTTCAACTGGCAGGATAGCACGACTTATTACTGGCGCGTTTCGCCGGATAGTACAGCTTTGGAAACACAGAAACCGGCTTGGCTGGCGAGCAGTTTCACCTATCTGGATGGGGTGGAAGATGGCTGGGGGCTGGCCCACTACGATCAGTTTGCCGATGGGCTGCCGGAGTTTTTGGTCAATAATGGTCCCGATGGTTTTGAGTTCAGGGCCGACTCGCTGGAGGTCGGTGTTTTTGGTGAAGTAAATTATATCGATGCTACTCGCCCGGGCCTGTCGATCAACGATGCCATAGGCGATAGCGAGTTCAATCTGACGAGTTTCGTTTCAGAGGGTATGGGTGTCTTCGTGATGGAGCCCTACACCGGTGAGCTATGGGCCAACCCGCCCGACGATCGCTTCGAGGCGGGCGATTATGGCGTACCGACTGCCGGTAAAACCATGTTTTGCTTTAGGTTACGATTGCCCGAACAGCGCGAAAATATGCTCACTTTTCTCGACGAAGTGGTTCCTGAAAACTATGTGGTATACATGACGACGCTGAGGCGAAATGAAGACGATATACACTTCAGCAGCGAGTGGGCGGCTGACTCGCTGATCTATGGGCGCAGTATCTATACCTACCTGGAAAGCCAGGGCGCGCTGGAGGTCAGAAACCTGAATGGCAACGATAAATGGCCCTATGTGCTGGCCTACCGAAAAGGCGCAGGCCTGCTGGGCGAGTCGATCGGCGACGACGAGGAAGACCAAATTCAGATACGGGTACAGTATCCCCAGCGGACGGTAGCGGGTAGCTTGCGGAGCCCGATTTTTGGCCCGGCCAGTGATTGGCAGGCCCTCGACTGGTCAGTGGAAGATATCGACAATCCGCTAGATGATTCGCAGGTGGTGCTCTATGGTGGCACCGATGTGGAGGCCCTGGATTCGCTGAATGTTTACGCGTCAATCGGCGAGTTCGACCTCAGTGCCATCGATGCGGAGCTGTATCCGTTTTTGCAGTTCGAGTGGTTGGTGACCGATCCCGAGCCGAGTACCCGCTCGGCGGCAGATTTGGATTATTTGTACTTACGCGGGTCGGGTGCGCCCGATTTGCTTTTCAATGCGCGTGCTTATAACCAAAGGTCGGCAGATTCGCTGGCGGCGGGAGAAACCTACCGATTTGGTATCGCCATACAGAATGCTGCGCGCGTAGCCAGCGATAGTGTGGAGGTGACCGCCGCCTGGTTGGGTAATAACGAGGTATTGACCAGCCAGACCGATCTGTTCAAGCCGCTATTAGAAGACGATACCATCCGCTATGATCTGAGTCTGGAGACGGCTCAATTTCAGCAGGCCGAGGCACTCCGCATAAGCATCAACCCAGCCCGTACGCAGCTGGAAAGCAACTACGCCAATAACGAATTGGAAAAGACCTTCGACCTGTCGCGCGATGAGATCGATCCGTTGGTCAACGTCACCTTCGACGGTCGGTCTATACGCGATGGTGCCCTCGTGAGTGCGCAGCCCAGCATCGTGATCGAAATCACGGACGAGAACCGCTTCCTGCTCCTCGACCGGCCGGAGCTCTTCGCTCTGCAACTGACTTCTCCCGACGGGCAGATACAGCTGATCGATCCGGCCAATGATTCCGACCTGCAATTCGAGCCCGCTACGGAAGGCGACGACAATACGGCCCGCATGACATTTGCGCCCGACTTGCCTCAAGATGGCACCTACAATCTGCTGGTACAAGGAGCCGATGCCAGTGGAAACGCCGCAGGTCGCCTCAACTACGAAGTGAGCTTCGAGGTGGAGCGAGCTGTCGGTATCAGTCAGGTAGTGAACTATCCGAATCCGTTTTCGGATCGCACGTTCTTTGTCTATGAGCTCAGCGGCTCGCAGCCCGTCGATGAGTACCGCATTCAGATCATGACGGTATCGGGCCGGGTGGTGCGAGAGCTGTCGGCTCTCGATCTGGGTCCGCTTCAGGTCGGTCGCCACCAAACCGACTTCGCCTGGGATGGTACGGATGGCTACGGCGATCGGCTGGCGAATGGGGTGTATTTGTACCGAGTGCTTTTCCCGCAAGAGTCTGCTCTGAATGGCATAGATGCTAAGCGAGAGACCAGCTTGGATGGATTTTTCGAGAATGGAATGGGTAAGCTGGTGATTTTGCGCTAATGCTGGTATGTACTTGGTCTTCGCCCTTCGTGGAACTCGCCGCGGATGACGCGAATTGGACGGATTGAACGGATTTTTTTGTTTCGCTTTGCTCCCCAATTGGGCTGATCGCTTTTATGCGTTTTAATGGGCCAATCTCTACACTATAGTTGCTCTGCTGTAGAAAGCACGGACAAGGAATATACACAATCTCAAGCCTGAAAACCGCTCCCTTCTTCCAGCGGGAGAAGGGCCGGGGATGAGGGGGATCAAACGCTTGATAAGAGTCACATACTCGGGCTTAGCCTTTCGTGGAACTCGCCGCAGATGAACCAATGCGGTCCTAGAGTTAGCAAACTGTAGCTGAATTGTGAATGAAAGGCTACATTTATCGTTTTAAATATCAGCTTTTACTCCTTCTGGATTTTAATATGAAACTTAACCTTGCTCGATACCCCCATTTCTACTATTGGATTTTTCCCTTGGTTGTTGTAACTACCTTTGTGCTCTTCAATCATTCGGGCATTCCTTTTTTACAGCATCTGATTAGCCCGCCCATCAATCGCGAATTCGGCCTGGTGGAGAATTTGCAATTAGTCATGATTGCTTTGCTTGTCTACGTATCCTATCGAGGAATAAGTTCCGACAAGAACCTCGTTGAAAATATAGGTTATGGTTTGCTGGCCGCCTTTTTTGTTGTCGCTTTTCTTGAAGAGATCGATTACGGTATCCACTACTATGAATACTTTTACAACGATGGGGTCGAAGACAAAAGCATTACCCGGAATTTTCACAACCAGCCGGGTAAACTATTTTATGTGAGGCAGTTTATCATCTTTACTATGGTGTTGGTTTTTGTAGTGCTGCCTTTAGCAAAACCCTACATCAAGCAACCGTTCCTCCGGCACTTTTGCGCAGACCGCATGATCGTCTATAGTTTTTTGGTCTATCTATTCATTTCGCAACTTGCCCGGCGTTTGCCGCAATTCGAAGTCAATGTGAACCCCTCTTTGAAAGGTAATCATCAAGAATTCGAGGAGCTGACCTCCTACTATATCATGTTTTTATACTTGTACGAATTGGTTTTTTTAAAGGGAAAGCTATTGGCAAAGAATTCTTTCAAGGTAGTTAGTAGCGGTTGATTTTGAAGTTTTTAATTGCTAAACAGGTAGCAACTATGAATAAATTTATAATTGTATTGGTGTTTTTGAACATGTTTTTATTTTCCAATCTAAACGGGCAAGATGAAAAATAAATTTGAATTAGCTGTCGAAAAAGAATTAGGGAAACTGACTTATGTTGAAGCAAAGGGAAGAGTCAAAGAAGCGTACGAATGGTTGTTGAGTCCCAGTTTTTGTAATAACTCCACCTATCTTGATTTTTGATCTTCCACAACCTTTTGGTGACTACAGTGCGGCCTTGATGGTTTTCTTCTTTTTGGGGTTGCTCATCTTGCGGGTGCTCTTTTTCATTATCAATCCCAATTGAGGAAACTTCGGGAGCCAGTACTGGTACTACTTGTACTTCTCTTGCGTATTTAGCTACATCGCCATAGCGGGGTATACGAATATCATTAAGCAAACTGCCATTGCCGAAGCGGGCCTGAAGGTGCATAATGTGTTTGGCAAAGAGGCGGAAATTGATCTCGATCTAGTTCGAAGTAATGATTCACCCTCATCCTATCTTTCTTCCACTCCGAGAGAATCGGGAACACTCGCCTTCGCGGAAAGTACTCTACCTGCGGAAGTACACAATAAGAAAACGGCAAGCAGGGTAACCATCTCTTCAACCCCCCAGGCGGCAGCCCATAAAAGCCAACTTGATGACGAGGGGATCGCTTACTGGAAGGAACGACTGCAGCAAATGATCAGCGAGAAACGCCTGTACGAACAAGCACGGCTGACCCTGGCTGATGTGGCCAAGGAGCTAGGTGCCACGACTAAGTTTCTTCTATTCCTCGCCACACTCCTTTCGATCAACTCCGTCGCTGATGCGCAAATATCGAAGCTCGATTCAATGGTTGAGGCTGCTATTGGCGAGAAAGATCCAGCTCTTTTTGTGGGCGTTGTGCAAGAGGGCGAGATCACATATAAGAACATTCGCGGTATGGCCAGTGTGCAGCTGCCCCCGGTGCCGACTATGCGTATAGCAACTCGGGCTACAACCTGCTGGCCGAGGTGATCGAGATAGTAGCCGAAGAGGCGTTTCACCCTTATTCCAATCGCTTTTTTGAGGAGATGGGCATGTCGCAAACCTCCTTCTTGGAAGACTACATGTACATCATTCCGAACCAAGCGTTGCCCTACTCCGATTGGGGTGATGGCGTCTGGCAGCAATATCCGACCATGACTAGTACTTATGGAGAAGGCTTCCTATTCACTACGCTAGACGACCAGCTACGCTACGAGCAGTTGGTACAGCGTGCAAAAGCGGATAATAACGCGCTCTTGCTGGCGAGTCAGCAGCCTATACCCAATAGCGAGAAGGAGAGCTACGGTTTTGGCCTGGAGTTGGGCGAATGGAACCATTACCCGGCTGTCCACCATGCCGGAGGTACAGGTTCTTACGGCTCGCAGGTGATCCGATTCCCCGAAGAAGGGCTCTCCATCTTCGTGATCAGCAGCAACAGTCGGGTATGGACGGGTGGTCTGGCCGACGAAATTGCTCAACTCTTGCTGGAAGAGAAGAAAGTCGAGATTGCTTACGACGATAAGCTCTGTATGATTCAGGAGGCACCTCTGGTAAATTCCTTTCTGGGGCAGTACTATTCAGCTGATAAAAGACTGGTTCGCGTTGAAGCCGGTGAAGGAGATACGCTGAATTGGCTTCGCGATAATCGATCGCCGATTGCCTTGATCAAAGAAGCCGAAAATCTATATCACACCTCCTATGACAAGCAGGTGAAAATTGGCTTTTATGACAACGAGTTAGCGCTGCTTTACCCATCTGGGGAGGCTGATATTTATAATCGGGTCGATATCGGTGCGCCGACATCGGCCGACTTTGAGCGCTTCGTAGGGCAATACTATAACGCCGAGCTGGATGTTCATTTTAAGCTTTACATGAAAGACGAAAAACTGATGTTGGCCTTAGATGGCTGGAAAAACCCGAAGCCAGTAGAGGTTTTCAATAAGGTCGATCTATTAGTACGTAGCTATAAAATGAAAGTGGAGCGAGATGCATTCGATCGGGTAGTCGCTATATATCTGTCCTATAGTCGGGCGCTGAATATTCGATTTGCCAAGGAGGGTAAGTCCTGATCAGGATGACTTAGGTTGTACCACTTATATCTGGCAAAAAAATATCTAGTGAAGTGTTAGAGGAGTTGTAAATCAGATGAAAATTTTGTTAGACAAATTTATGGATAATATGTTAAGTGGTAAGGTAATGAAGTGGATTTTAAGTTGGGAAAATAAAGATAACATATAATACTGAAGTATTAAGATGTTATTTATCCAAATAATTGTCATGGATAATGTACTAATGAACAGAATTTTATAATGTCGTTCAGTCTATGCGAAAGTAAGCCATAGAATTATTTTTATATATTAGCAGCTCGTCTATGTGAAAATACCAAACCATGAATTGGAACAAAGTGATTTTTTTAGCTCATGCCTCTGAGGATAAGCCGTATGTAAGAAAGCTATACAAGAAGTTACAGGACAGTGGCCTGGAGCCCTGGCTAGATGAAGAAAACTTGATGCCGGGCGAAAAATGGGATGATAAAATCAAAGAAGCGATCAAAAATGCTCGATTTTTTATGGCCTGTTTATCGAGTCATAGCGTTTCGAGGAGTGGATACATACAAAAGGAGTTACGGATGGCTTTAAGCGAACTCGAACAGAAAGCTTCCGATGTGATATATTTTATTCCCGTATTGATTGAAGACGTCGAACTTCCAAATATAACTGTAGGGACAATAAGCATGAGTGATTATCAGGCGGCTAAAATTTTTAAAGAGGACGGATTGCAAAAGTTGATCAGCTACTTAAGAAAGCAGGCGAATGTGATCGAGGAAGTTAAGCGAAAAGAAAATCCGACTTTCCAAAAGCTTAGAGATGAAATTTCCGAGGGCCAGATAGAAACAGCGTTGAGGATGTTGCGCGAATACGTACAAGATAGAGATGAATATATGATGAACGAGGTTATTCTACTGACTTCACGCTATAGTAACTTTAAGCGGCAAAATATGATGGGGATTATTAGTCAGGAACAATATTCGATGCAAAATAATAAAATTGTATATTCTATTCTTGAGCTGATTAAAGTTCTGGAAGAAAAAGAAAAAAAGTAGAAGTTTATGTCTTGAATATTGGTATATCATTCATCTGTTATCCTTTTATACCAGCTTTCTTGCTCGTTCTCCAATATTTTCTCTGTTCGTTCTACGAGAATAGCTAGGTTGTTTTCTTCTTGCGCATAGGGTCCTGTATTGGTTTGAAAGAAATATTTTTCGCGCCGCAATGATTCGGCGGTACCCCTGTATTTAGTCCAGTTTTCGAGGTATTTGAACACCTGTAATCTTCCTTCGGTAGCAGCTATGATCACCCCGAGAAAACCAACAACGTACGACATCCAGTCGTATGGAGTGATCAAACCGGATAGAAATGGTATGAGTACAGAGGAGAGGATAATTACAATTCGATGCGTTTTGTACCTCTTTTGATTCCAGGCACTTTTGCGATCGTGCCAATTTAATTGGTCCTCTAGTCTGTCTTTCAAGTAATCGTCTACGCTCATCGGGATTTTGTGGTAAGTTTGATATTGGTTAAAACCTCAAGATAAATAGTTAAAAGCATTTGAGACATGACGCATAATAACATATCCGCCTTAGAACGAAGACTGTACGATAAAAGCACTAAGGTCAGGCGAATCCTCACCCTCGATGGTGGGGGGATTCGCGGGGCACTCACACTTGGATTTCTAGAGAAAATCGAGCGGATCATCCAAGCGCAGACTGGCAATAAGCAAACTCGCTTATGTGACTATTTCGACCTTATAGTCGGAACAAGTACGGGATCGATCATAGCGTCAGCTTTAGCTACCGGGATGACTTCTCGAGAGATCAAAGCCAAGTACCTAGAGCTTGGTGGTAAGATTTTTTCGGAAAAGAGAAAACCATGGGTACGCTCCAAATTCAGGTATTTGCTCAGAGCTGAGTACAAACACAGAGAATTAGAGAAAGGACTGCTCGATACCTTTGGACATACCACTATAGGCGACACGGAAAAGATCAAGACCGGCCTCTGTATCATCACGAAGCGAGCTGATACCTTCAGTACCTGGACTTTCAATAACTTCCCTCGATATAAATACTACAATCAAAACAAGAACTTTAAATTAGTAGAATTAATTAGGGCTTCTTCTGCTGCTCCATCTTTTTTTGAAGCTAAGCGGCTGGACGTAGGCGGGTCGAATCCCGATGCTGCATTTATCGACGGAGGAGTCAGTATGGCTAATAATCCAAGTCTTCAGGCGCTGATGCTGGCCTCACTTAAAGGCTACAGTTTAGAGTGGAGCTTGAAGGATGATAATTTTCTATTGGTATCTGTGGGTACAGGAGTGGGAACAAAAACCATACCTGCTAAAGAAATACAGCATAAACGAATTGCTTCGTGGGGTAAACTTATGCCGGAGCTTTTTATGGAAGACGCTAATTACTTCAATCAGGCACTCGTACAGTGGCTATCAGATTCTGATACAGCCATAAGAATCGATCGGGTCATCGAAGATCTTAGAGAAGACCGCTTTTTTGGATTTAAACCGCTCAACTACCTGCGGTATAATGTACTGATCGATAAGGATTATCTAAGCACGGAGCTCGATATGAATTTTACAGATGGCGAGGTCAGTAACTTGCGGGAGATGGACAAAGGCGAGAATCGATTTATTTTAGCAGAGATTGGTGAAAAAGCGGCTGAAAAACAGGTAAAGGCACATCATTTTATATTCGAAGCGGCTAAAAATCAGGGCGGACGGAGAGTTTTTGAAACTTACGAAAAGCCGGATTTGCCTTTCAAAAAAGCGGTGAAGAAACCACTGCCCGTTCAATGTCACCAGATGGAGGAGCCATTCATGGTTAAGACACTGGAAGGAATACATACCGCAGAAAAAGGGGATTATCTGATCATCGGAACGCAAGGGGAATTATATCCGATAAAAAAAGAAATTTTTGAAAAGACCTATAATTTTGTCGATTAGTTTCTTTATAACCAATCTGCGCCTTTTATCGCCGCGAACGCACTTTGACTTCTTCCAGCAATGCTTCCGTATCGGTTTCTGCGTTTTGAATATGTATAAAACTCCCATCAGTAATTGTGGCCAGTTTGCGCAGCTCTCGAAGTGCCTCTCGGTTATCGCCTAAACCGACCGTGGAGAGTACGATGTCATTGTCCGATTGTATGCGTTGACGGTCTTGAGCAGTTAAAGAGAATAGCCCGTCGGTCACTAGTATGATTTCGTTGTTGCCGTCGGCTATGAAATTTTGTGTCGTGTAGTCATAGGCGAGTTGAAGACCTTGGTTGGCTTTGGTTTTACCGCTGGCTACGAAGTTGTCGATCAATGAATATAGGCTATCTTTCTGCGTTACGCCTTGGGTCGAAAAGTGGATAGTGGCCGAATTGGCAAAGCTGATGAGTGTAAGTCGGTCTATGTTACGTAGCTGGCTGATGAGCTGCTTCAGCGACAGTTTGAGCAGCGGCAGCTTTTGTGATGGCCGCATCGATGCAGATCGATCGATCAGAAATACCAGGTTGTTGGGTTTGTATTCCTCTACCGTCAGTTCTGTTATTTCTTCAGCTCCGGGAAGTGAAGGAGGGGATGATATAGTATCGACGACGAGTTGAGGAATCGTATCTGGAGGAAGCTGGGTAGAATCCGTGCGTAACTGGAAGATGTCACCTGCTCCGTAAGTATACTTATAAGAAACGAAATAGCTGAAGTCGCGCTGGGGCGAAAGGCAATAGTAAATTTCAGAATAGTTGCTATTCACGCCAAAACCCAGATTATCTGGTTCGGACCAACTTGTCCATGAATCGTCTAGGCGTTGGGCTCGGTACATGTCCGTCTCGCCGTAGCCGCCGGGTCGATTACTGGCAAAATAGAGCGTCTTGCCATCGGTATCCAGAAATGGGGTCGTGTCGTCGAATTCAGAGTTGAGTGGCGTAGGCAAGCGTTTGGGAGCTTGCCAGCGAAGTGCCGTCCACGTCGCAGACGGATTTTCGGGCTGGCATATGTATAGGTCTTTGTGATTGCTTTCGGCGTAACTTAGCAACAAAGTCTTGGTCGGGCGGTGCAGAAATGCATTCACGAATCGCCCTTTGGCTTGTTCTTGTAATGCCGGGATGTCGAGCTTTATATATTGATTTTTACTCGGTATGTACCAAGAAAGCCCTTTCGACTGCACCCAGGCTGCGTCTGTCTGTTCAAACCAGCCATTGACGAGCAGCAGATTATTTTCTACTTGGGCAAATACGTACTTGCTGCCGTCTGTAGGTGGATTTAGTTTTTTGGCCTTCTGCTTGGTTTGCCAATTACCCGCCGAGTCGCGTTGGCTGTACCATATTTCGTAGTAGCCGCTCGGACTGTTTTCGCTGAAATAGAGCGTCTGCCCGTCTAACGAAAACACGGGCAAAATTTGGTCTTCTACGGTGTTTATGGTCGTCCCCAGGTTTTCTCTGATTGGGGTAGTCTGGGCAGTGAGTGGCCATCCACTCAGCAAAAACAACCAAAACAACAGCGGCCTCATGGCGAATCAGTAGGTAGTGATGTGTATGATCTGCTCGCCTTGCTTGAACATCTTGCCATTCTGCCTTACGAAGCGATCCTGCATTACTTCATTGGTGAGGAGGTTGTCCATGTAGCGTTTTACTTCTGCGTCGGTCATCGTTATAGGTATACCGAATGTGAGAGCTTCGTCTATGTAAGCGTAAATGAGGTTGTTATACTCGCGATAGAATAGATCGGGTGAAACGAAGATGTCGCAGCCCATAACTACGCCACCCGTTACGCCTACGATACCGACGATATTCCCTTTGTTTGCGAACTGCTCATTGAAGAATGCCAGATATTCATTTTCGCGCCGGATGTAGTCTGGTGAATTGGCGTGGGCCGTGTAGGCCTCGGTATTGGTGCGGACTCGGTCACGGCGATTTTCTTTGGCAATTTCACTCCAGACGGCACTTTGATTTTGCTCCCTATCGATTACCTGACGCAGGTGCATACTAGCCTCGTGGTAGTTCTTAAATTGGTTCTTTTTGGTGCCGCCCGTCCAACGACCTTTTTCTACACAAAAGACGGGTATGTCTACCAGGCCGCTGCGAGGTGGTATGACCATATCTTGAGCAACCACCCGATCTTGCATACCGCCAGTGATGACCTCACCCGACATCAGGAAAACCGGCTGATCCGAAAAGTTTTCGATGGTTAGTGTATTCACGCTTTGTCGTATTCGTCCACGGCTATTGGTGCGTTCCATGATAGCCGCCTGGTTGGTGGCTAGAGCCTGGCGCAAGCTCATCGCGTTATTGATGCTGGCTGCTTCCTGATTGGCCTCGGCGAAGCTGGTTTTGGCCCGAATGGGGATGATCTTGAGGTCTTGGAACTGATAGGCACCGGCATAGTCTACCTCCAAATGCTCGTAAGTGAATTGTCCGTGGACAGCTGAAGAGAGACAAAATAAAGCGAAGAAGAGTATGGCTGGTTTCATGGCATATTTGGTTGCTTAAAATCTAAGTTGGATGCCCCGAATTTTGTTTTTACGGCAATTCTTAAATATTTCTTAAATCGGTAGATACATGCTATCCTTAGGAAGTAAGTACTAAAGATGACTTATCGATGGGATTACTCGGGCTTCGTCCTTTGTGGGATGAACTCGCCTATCGACTTCGTTGTGATCATGTGGCTATCGCCAAATGAGATAAGTCCCCTGCCGGTTGCTGGAATAAACTCGGGCTTCGCCCTTCGTGGGACTCGCCGCAGATGACGCGAATTGGGCGGATTGGGCAGATTTTTCTGTTTTGCTTTGCAAAACGATGGGATTATTTTGTACACTGATAAATTGTAGTGCCAAGGCGCTAATAAACGGATGCGCCAAGGTCGCATACGCGGATTCACACGGATTTTCGCGGTTTGGGATTGGTGGGATGTTTTGGGGTTGATGCTCGCGGGCTTGGGGTTTTGGCGTGGTTTTTTATGCGTATTGCCTGTTCAATCTCTATACTTTAGGTGTTTTATTGTAGAAAGTTTAGCTCAAGTATATGCACGAGATTATGCCTGGAAACTCACCCTTCTCCCCGGTGGGAGAAGGGCTGGGGATGAGGGGGGACAAACGTTCGCGCCCCTTTATCCTATTTCATCTTTCATTCAAGATTCTATACAAATACCATGCGTACGAGAAATGGGTACACGAATAAATTGCAGCGCTTCGCGCCTTTTACGGATGCAACGAGTTGCATGGACGGACGCCACAGATTTTCAAAAGGTGAATAGGTGAGTGGAGCTTCCCCTAATCATCTGCTACCTTTGCGTCTTTAGCTCCCTACCAAATCTGACCACCAATGGACTATTTCAAAGAATCTCTCCACCTCCACAAAAGACTACGCGGGAAGATTCGCACCGGGCTCAAAATGGATGTGCGTACTAAAGACGATCTGTCGCTTGTCTATTCGCCGGGTGTGGCGGAGCCTTGTCGAGCCATTCATGCCAATCCGGAGACGGCTTACGATTATACCATCAAGGGTAATACCGTGGCTATTGTGAGCGATGGCTCGGCCGTGTTGGGTTTGGGAGATATAGGGGCTTTGGCATCGATTCCAGTTATGGAAGGTAAAGCCATGCTCTTTAAGAGATTCGCCGACCTGGATGCCTTCCCGATCTGTCTCGATACGAAGGATACTGACAAGATTGTAGAGACGGTTAAGTTGCTAGCCCCGGTATTCGGTGGGATCAATCTGGAGGATATCAGTGCGCCGCGAAGCTTTGAGATCGAGCAAAGACTGCAAGACATCGGTATACCCGTTTTTCACGATGATCAGCACGGTACGGCCATCGTCAAGCTTGCTGCGCTGATGAACAGCTGTAAGATCACTGGTCGTAAGATGGAAGACCTGAAAGTGGTCATCAATGGAGCCGGTGCGGCTGGAGTGGCTATCGCCAGACTGCTGCGATGTGTCGATAATGCAGAAAAAAGTAGCCAATGTATTCCAGTAGCCGACATCATCGTCTGTGATACCAAAGGCATTATTTCTGGTGAGCGCGGTGAGCTTAACGAGTCGAAGCAGGCTTTACTCAGCTACACCAATGTCGAAGATAGAAGCGGTACTGTTCAGGATGCGCTACGCGGCGCAGATGTATTCATTGGTGTAAGCGTGGGCAATCTCCTCACTCGCCAGGACATAGCTATTATGGCTCAAGACCCCATAATCTTTGCTATGGCCAATCCCACACCCGAAATCATGCCCGAAGAAGCCCTGGCCGGAGGTGCCGCCATTGTGGGGACTGGCCGCAGCGATCTGCCCAATCAGATCAATAATGTACTCGGATTTCCAGGCATATTTCGTGGAGCCATAGACGCTCGCGCCCCGCGCATCACGCCTGGTATGAAGCTAGCTGCTGCACGAGCTATCGCTGCCCACCTACCCAATCCGACGCCCCAAATGGTCATCCCACCTACCTTGGATGAGCGGGTAGCCTGGCGCGTAGCCGAAGCGGTGCATGCTGCGGCAAAAGAAGACTTTGGGGACAAATAATGTTAATTCAGACATCCTTTCGGTCCAGAACAACCCAAACTATTCTACAAAGGTTCTATATTGCAGTTAGCAAAATCGATCCACTAAACTTTCAAATGATGAATAACTGTACCTGCAAAAGCTGTGAATGTAAAAATTGCGATTGCAATAACTGCAACAAGAGCGTTTGTTCCTGTAGCAAGTGCGATTGTAGTAAGTGTGCGTGCTGCTAGGCTATCGTGTAGGCTTCATTTTTCTGGCACGGATAAAAAGGATTCAAAGGAGGCCACGGATTTTTTGATTCCACAGATACGCGCAAGCGCTTTCAGGAGGCAACGGTGTCTAAAGTGCTAAACGCATGATCCCTGAAAAACAGAGTTTCACCTTTGTCGCGTGATCCAGGCTCTGGAACTTCCTCAAAAATTTGACCTGGGCAGTTTTTTAAAACCCAGATCATTCACCCAACCTTCCCGCCAACAACCTCAACTCCGCCACCGCGGTCCTGACTTCTAATTCTCTTAGACTGATTCTTGTTTTGGCCGCATTTAAATTCACTTGGGCCGTGCGTAGTTGAGTCGCATCGACTTGGCCGAGGCGGTAGTCTTCTTGGGTTTTGTCGAAGTTGAGCTGGAAGGTGGGTAGGTTTTTTTGCTCGGTTTCGAGAAGGTAGAGGCTATTTTCGTAATTGGCGTAGGATTGTCGCAGGCGGGTGACGAGTTGCAGCTCGGTTTGGGCATATTGCTTGTTGGCCTGCTCGACCAGGAGGCGGGCGGATTGCTGTTGGGTTTGGCGGGCACCACCGTCGAAGATATTATAAGAAAGGCGGACGCCGGCCTCGGCCCCGAAGTTGCGATTTTCGAGCAGGAAATTGGCGTCGTCTTGCTGGTTGAGGTAGTTGGCGTTAGCGTAAAGACTGACGAGGGGGCGACCGGAACGCTCAGTTTGGTCGAGCTCATTCTCTTGTAAGAGGATGCGGGTTCTGGCGGCGGCTAATCCTGGATTGGACTTCCGCAGGTCGGCTTCCAACTCGTCGTAGTCGAGTCGCCCAATCGTGCTGGGTAAAGACACTAGAGAGAACTCCGTTTCTGGGTCGCGGCCCATAAGCAGATTGAGGTCTCGTTTGATGTTGCCGAGTTGGAGTTCGAGTTGCTTGTAGGCGACGCTGTCGGTATTGAGGTCGACTTGGCTCTGGAGGCGGGCCAGGCTATTGGCCGTGCCGTACTCGCCAGCGCGCTCGATGCGTAGGAGGCGATCGTTGCTCAGCTCGATATTGTCTTGGGCAAGTCGGAGCTGATCGGCTATGGAGCTGGCCGCCAAATAAGTACGGATGACTGCCGTAGCCGTCTCGTCTCTGGCGATGGTGAGTCTATCGGCGGCTGCTTGGTCGACGAGTCGAAGTTGTTCCAGCCGAGCTTGAGCTTGCCCGCCATCGAGGACGAGCCAGCTGGCCTCTGGCTGAATGAGGACCCCTCGACGGATGCCATCGAGTTCTATGGGTGCGTTCTCGCTACCGGGAGGGCCTAGGTTGACTGTCTCTGCGCGTGTATCACTAATACCGACGAGTAGCTGCGATTGGATATCGATGCGCGGTTGGAGGCCGACCAGTGCGGGGTCGATATTGTTTTCGGCGATCTGCTTGTCGTAGCCGAGTATCTCCAATTCGGGATTGTTGGCCAGGGCCAGAGAAACCGCGTCTGGTAGAGCAAGGGGCGTCTGACTGTGTAATGTAGAAAGGCCTCCACCTGCGGAAGTACAAATAAAAAGAAGGGTCATCGCGCTGGAGATTACGGCAGCACGCAAGGATGATAGTATTTGCATGGTTATTATTTTGTTTGGGCTATGGCGTTATTAAAACTGATAGGCTTTGGCGCGTACGGCGGGCTCCACTTCGGCACCGGTTATTTTGCGCTTGCCACGTGTGAGAATCCGCTTTTTAAGCCGTCGGCCCTGATTGACGATGACCAGTAGGGCTGGTAGCAAGAAGAGGACATTGAAGAGACCGAAACTGAGCCCGTATGCCATGGCGATGGCCGGTCCTTTGAGGAATTGGGCGGGTAAAGAGCCACTGGCCAGTAGCGGCGCCAGACCGGCTACAGTCGTGACGGTGGTCAGCAAAATGGGCCGGAATCTGCTGGCTGTCGCTTCTTTCAATGCTGCAAAAAACTCCTTGCCTTCCTCCAGTAATTGGTTGAAGGTGGAAATTAGTACGAGGCTGTTGTTGGTGAATACGCCTATGAGCGCGATGGTGCCGATGATGGAGAAGACATTGAGTGCTTCGCCCTGGATGTAATGGCCCAATATGACGCCGATGAAGGCAAATGGGTAGAGGGCGAAGGTGAGAATAGCCTGGCTGAAGCTGTTGAAATTAATAACGATCAGCGCCAGCATGATGAGTAAGATAACAGGGAAAACGACAGCTGCGCCTCCGCCCATTTTCTCGCTTTCACGACTTTGGCCCTCGGCAGTAAAGGCGAGGTCGGGGTATTGCTGCATGAGATCGGTTACTACGCCCGCTTGCAGCTCGCCCAGCGCCGTAGGGGCACTTACATCTATACTGGCTACGTTGGCTTCGACGCGTATTTCACGCTGGCCTTCCAGCCGTTTGATGACCTGATTGGCCGTACCGTAATCGAGTCGTGCGATTTCTCGTAGTGGGTAGCTACCTCCATTGGGCGTCTGAATGCGCATATCGGCTAGACTATTTTCGGAGGTGCGCTCGTCGCGCGGATAGCGGACCCAAATCTCGACCTCTTCGTCGCCGCGCTGTACGCTCTGCACTTCGGAGCCGAAAAAAGCGGTACGCACCTGGTTCATGACGCCAGCGAGATTGAGCCCCAGCCGCTCGGCTACGGGGAGCAGGCTGAGGTTGATTTCCCGCACCCCCTGCTGATCGGTATCTGATACGTCCTTGAGGTCGCTTCTATCGGCCATAGCGGCTCGGAGCTGGTCTCTGGCATCTCTCAGGTTTTCGAGATTGCTGCCGCGAATGGCTATGGAAACGGGTTTGCCGAAAACGGCTGTCGTGGCACCGATACCATAGACGACATTGTCTGCTTCGGGAAATTCGGGTGCCTCAGCCCGGATGCGGTCGGTTAGGTCGAAGCTGGAGATTTCTCGTTTGTCGCTATTGACGTAGGTCACTTTGAGCTTGCCTTGATTAGACCTGGGCCCGGTGATGACCTCGACAAATTCGATCATCTCTTGCCCGAATTCTTCTCCGGTTTTTTCATTGGCGCGGTTGGCTGCCAGGCGAATCTTTTCCAAATTAGCCAGGGTGACTTCCGTAGGTGTACCGGGCGGCATATCCATTTCGATAAAGACGGCCTTATCGTCCAGATTAGGAAAAAAGGTGAAGCCGACCACGCCACTACCCATCAGCCCAAAGGTGCCGAATAAGGCAGCTATAAAAGCGACGAGAGCGAGGTAAGGCGTCCATCCTCTTTTGGTGATTAGACCCCTGAATACCGGTTGATAAACCTTGTTGTTGAGCCAGTCTATGAGTCCATTGAACCACTTTTCAATCTTAGTCGGTTTGCTATCTGCCCGCAGTGCTTTGGAATGAGCCAGGTGGGCAGGCAAGAAGAAAAAGCTTTCCAATACGGCAATGACCAATACAGCTATAACTACGAAGGCCATTTCGCCAAAGTACTCGCCGGTTTGGGTCGGCAGGAACATGAACATGGAGAAGGCGACGGCCGTGGTGGATAGAGAGATAAGGACGGGAACGACCATCTCCATGGTGCCTTCTACAGCGGCTTCATTCGGTGACTTCCCTTTTTTCTTGGCCCATTGATAGATGTTCTCGCCGATCACGACCCCGTCGTCGACCAGTATACCAAGTACGATCACGAAAGCAAAGAGGGATACCACATTGATGGTCATACCCCAGATACCCGACAGGATGAACATGCCGATGATGGCTACGGGAATTTTAAGGGCTACCCAGAAGGCCAGATATTTATCGAGAAACAAGGCGAGAACGATCAGTACGAGGACGAAGCCGGCCAGACCATTGGAGGTCATGGTAGAGATGTTGTCGTTTACGCTTTCGCTGCCATTTTCGATAACGGTAAGTTGTATGCCCTCGTGCCGCCGATTGAATCGCTCGGCATAATCGAGGGTCTTTGCCGCATTGTCGAGGATGTTTTCCTTGGTGGTGGCAAACACGGTCAGGGTGACAGCCTGCTGTCCATCGAGATAGAGCTGACCGGGGTCGTCCTTGAATTGATCGTGGATGGTCGCCACATCGCGTAGGTAGAGCACACTTCCGTCTGGCCGCGCGCTAACGATAATACCTTCGAGGTCTTTGGCGTAGTAGCCTTTATTGTTGGCCTTGATATTGATGTTGGCGTCTCTGGTTTTGAGCTCGCCGCCGAAGGTTTCCAGATTGGCTGCGGCCACGGCTTGAGAAACCTGCTGAAAGCTGAGGTTGTAGTTTCTCAAGGCGCTTTCGCTCAGGGTGATCTCGATTTCTTGTTTGGGTGTGCCACCTATGATCACGTCTGATATGCCTTGCATGGCGAGTAGGTCTTCCTCGATCTTATCGGCATAATCCTTCTTTTGTTGTAGGCTGATATCGCCAGTCAGCGCAATGGCCATAGCGAGGTCTTTAATGTCTCGCTTCTCTACAACTGGAGACTCTACACCTCTTGGGAAGTCATTGATCTTATCGACCGCATTTTTGACCAGTGCCAATGTCTTATCGGCTAGGGCGTCTTCGGTCAACTCTACCTCAACTCTTCCGATGCTGGGCGAAGCCGTGCTCAGCAGTCGGTCGATGCCTTCGATGCCTTGCAGCTCTTCTTCGATTTTGAGTAGCACGCCTTCTTCTACCTCTTCGGGCGTAGCACCAGGGTAGGGGACCGCTATATCGACAAATCGCTCTTTGGTGACGGGAAAGAAGCGGGTCTGGGTAGATAAAAAAGAGAGTAGCCCCAATGCCACGATCAGCAATACGCAGAGATTGACGATGGTCGGGTGGGCAATGAAAAATTTGAGAATGTTTCTCATGATAGTCTTTTGATGGCTTACGCTTATTTCTGATTTTCGCTAATTCGCCGCGTTTTTCCTTCGGGGTTTTGGGGATAAAACGCGGCGAATTACTTCACTCTACTTCCGGCGAGCGGCTCGTCTACGGCTTCGATGATCACTTCTGTGCCGGGCTCTAGTCCGCGTAAGTAAACCTGGTTCGCATCTACGGTTACGAGTTCTACCGCCTTGCTACGTGCTACGCCTTCTCTATCGACTATAAAGACGGTTTGATCTCGGCTTAGGGCATCTTTGGGCAAGACGTAGACGTCTTCGAGAGTACCACCATTGATCTCGCCTTGCAGATATAGGCCGCTTCTCAACCCTTGGCCTGATATGCGAACATAGGCGATGAGGCTTTGCGTGCCGGGGTCGATAGCGGTGCCCAGGCGGTGTACTCGACCTTTGAAGTTGCGATCGAGATTGTTAGAGTATAGATCGATCTGCTGGCCTTCTTTGACCAAATCTCCTGCACTTACGGGGACAGAGGCTTCCATTTCGTAAATGTCTGTCCGGCTGATTCGGGCCAGCGGCTGACCGGGCTGGACGAAAGAGCCGGGGTCTACGTCAGCCATAGTAAGCCGTCCGCTGAATGGCGCACGCACGTAGTAGTCGTCTAATAAGACTTCACGGGCCTTAATACCATAATATTGAGCCGGGATGCCCGCAGCGTTTATGAAGTACCTGAATTGCTGATCGCTTACCTCCGGCATAGCGGGTAGCACTTCGTCGGCTTTGATTCGATCTACGAAAGCTACCCAATTCGGGTGCTGCTTAGGGTAGTCTAAGCTCATGTCCGACAGCAGCCGTACGATGGCCGATACCAGCTGACTGCGCTCCGACTGGAGGGTATAGCGCAGTTGCTCGTTGTCGATCTTGATCATCGTTTCACCCTTGTTGTAGTATTTGCCAGCCTGCAAGATTTTTTCGGTCGGTAAGACTAGCCCTGGTACCTGGCTGCTGATCGTTGCTTCTTGTAAGGGTATTACGCGGCCGGTGATGCGTATCGGTTGCTCGACCTGTTCGGGTTGGGCGATGGCAGTGGCCAGGTCGTTTCTGATGGGTTGGAGCTCCTCTTGTTTTGGTGTGCTTGCTTCAGGATTGCCCTCTACAGGCTCGGAATTTCCACAACTCCAAAGTAGTAAAAGTAGTAGGGCAGCAGCGATAGTTTTATGCATGACTTGAGTTTTCAAGGGGAGTAAGGATCAAGTCATCAAATAGTTTAATCAAATGATTAAATTTTATGAAAAATTTTTTATGTAAATATTATGTAATATATAAATCATTGATAATCATTTCGGGAATCGTTTTCTTTCTAGTCTCGATCATTTGATTAAATTCTTCATCGGTCATTTGAAACTCTCTTTCAAAGATGTTTTTGCACAGAAATGGAAAGACCATTAGGCCCACTAGATTGGAAATGAAATCGAGGGTTGAGATTGGTCGTATTTCCCCCTTGTCCATAAGATCTTTTAGTTGCTTTTCAAGAACCAGCTTGTGATCTTTGAAGCTAACGACCTGGTGGAGTGCGCTGTCTTTTCGGGCCGACTCCATGACGATGAAAGCAGGTAGTTCTGGGTGCTCTTGGTATATGCCGATAAACTGCTCGACGTATCGATAGATTTTAAACTTCAGTGGCTCTTCGCCTATCAGTACGGTCTCAAGAATTTTGTTGAAGGCAGTCAGCGTCTCAGCAGTCACTTCGGAGAAGAGATTATCCTTGCTCCTAAAGTAATAATGCAACGAGGCGATATTCACATCAGCTTCCTTGGCAATATCTCTGGTGGTGGTGGCATCATAACCCTTTACCGTGAATACGCGCAAGGCCGCCTGCTTGATTTTTTCCTCGGTTTTTAGCCGGTCCGAACTCATGGTGGTGGTTAGTAAGTTTTACTTTAACGCGAGGTTGAGTGGGTAAACATCGGACGCTCGAAGGATTACAAGCTCTCCGCTTTCCCGATAGCTATCGGGACGAGCTTGCAAACGCTTCGAGGTCCTAACCTCGCTCTGAAAAGAACCTCGTAGCGTGCTCAAAGCCGTAGCTCTGTGGAGGATTTGGGCTCCTGCGAGCGTTCAACTACCCCCAACCTTGCGTTATTTCAGTAAACAAAAGACAAATTTTGTCAATTATGTTCTTACAAGGCAATCATTTCCTTTAATAACGCAGCGAAATATGAAAATCCTCCTCACGGGCGTAACGGGCTACATTGGCAAGCGATTGCTCCCCGTTTTGCTGCAAGAGGGGCACGAATTAGTCTGCACTGTACGGGACCTGGATCGCTTCCCTTTTCCCGATCGTGTGCGGGCGAGGGTTCATCTGATCGATGTCGATTTTCTAGACGCCGAGTCCGTAGCCGCCATACCCCAAGATATAGAAGCAGCTTATTACCTCATTCACTCCATGTCGGCTACAAGTGAATATACCGACTTAGAGAAGAGGTGTGCCATCAACTTTCGCACGCGGGTCAATCAAACCGATTGCCGCCATGTGATCTACCTAACCGGCATGGTCAATGACGATCAACTGTCTGAGCACCTGAGCAGCCGCAAGATGGTAGAGGATGAACTGGCCATTGGCAAATTCGCGCTTACGGCACTTCGGGCGGGCATCATCATAGGTTCGGGGAGTGCCAGCTTTGAGATCATCAGAGACTTGGTTGAGAAGCTTCCGATCATGGTCGCCCCTAAATGGCTAAAGACCCGTTGTCAGCCCATCGGCGTTCGCGATGTGCTAGAATTTCTCGTCAAGTCACTGGGCGATGAGCGACTGTACAACCATAGCTTTGATATCGCTGGGACAGATATTCTCAATTACAGAGAAATGTTGCTGATCTATGCCAAGGTGCGCGGATTCAAGCGGCTTATCTTTACCGTACCCGTCATGACGCCCAGATTATCCGCCTACTGGCTTTACTTTGTGACCAGTACGACCTACAATCTGGCGCAAGCCCTGGTCGATAGTATGAAAGTAGAGGTCGTAGCCCGCGATGATAGATTAAATCGTTTATTAGACGTTCAGCCCAGCGATTACGAAACGGCCATAAAAAGAGCTTTTAAGCGCATAGAAAAATACGATATGCGATCGAGCTGGAAAGACTCGTTTGTCAGCGGTCGCTTCCAAAAAGACATTGGCGATTTTATCGAGGTGCCTAAATATGGTGTTTTTACTGATTTTCGCTCTAGAGAAGTAGCTGATGAAGAAAATACGCTCGACAAAATTTGGGCTATAGGTGGTAAAACCGGTTACTATTATGCAACCTGGCTCTGGAAAATAAGAGGCTACCTCGACAAGCTGGTCGGTGGGGTAGGGCTTCGCCGAGGTCGCACCAACGTCAACCGTATCAATCGGGGCGATGCCATCGATTTTTGGCGGGTACTCTTTGCCGATCGCGAAGAAAAGCGACTGCTGCTATTCGCCGAAATGCGACTACCTGGCGATGCTTGGCTCGAATTCAAGATCAAGGACGGCAAACTTCACCAACAGGCGACTTTCAGACCCAAAGGCGTTTTCGGGCGTCTGTATTGGTGGGCTGTCTGGCCATTCCATGGCTTCATCTTCCACAATATGCTCAAAAGGATGGCCGGGCCGAGTGAGGCACCATATTCTACTGTTGCCTTGTCTTAGACTTACGCAGGTAGAAAACTATTCTTACAGTTTTGGAGGTTTCCACCTGCGCAAGTTTATATAATTATAATATATTTTTAATTCAGTATTGATATTAGAGTGGTTTAGTTAATATGTAGTTCATTTAGTCTGGTGTTATTTGTGCTATTGATTTACATCGCGGAAAGCGATAAATAAATACACACTCACTATGTATTGCTCCTTAGTCAAGCTTGCTTGGCCTGTCCTTTTATTGCTATTATCTAGCGTATTTTCACCTTTGTTTTCACAAGACAGTGGTCGTATCATTGGACGTATGATCGATGATGACGGAACGCTACCTGGGGTAACCATTTTAGTTTTAGAAACAAGCCAGGGAACTACCTCGAATTTAGATGGAACTTTTAACCTCGGTAATTTATCTAGTGGGACGTACACCCTTCAAGCTAATTTCATTGGTTATCAATCATTGGAGCGTAGTGTTACTATCAAGGAAGGCTCCATACTCGATCTAGGCGATTTGGCACTAACGACTTCCATTGTCGAGTTAGCAGACGTTGTGGTTAAAGCTAGCTATTTACCCTCTCAGATCAGGGCTTACAATATCCAAAAGAGCGCGCCTAATATTCAAAATGTAATAGCTGCTGACGGAATCGGTAAATTACCAGATCGAAATGCAGCTGAAGCTGTGCAGCGAATACCGGGCGTATCTATACAGCGTGACCAAGGAGAAGGTCGATTTGCTCTGGTGCGCGGTACGCCGAGCGAATGGAACTCAAATTTGGTCAATGGAGACCGCCTGCCCTCTACGGATGGTTTTGAAGGCTCGCGCCAGATTGCATTAGATGTCATTCCCTCTGAGTTAATCGAGTACGCCATTGTTTCTAAGGCGCTCACACCAGACATGGAAGGCGACGCTATAGGCGGCTCTATAAATTTTAAGACGCGTAGCGCCCCTCAAGAACAATTATTGAATGTTAGTGTCGCTGGTGGTTATAATGCACAAATACAAGAGCCAAATTACAATGCCTCACTAATTTATGGAGACCGCATAGGAAAATTCGGATTTCTAGTGTCAACTGCAGTATGGAATCGACCTTGGGCATCTGATAATTATGAGTTGGAGTATAATTTCGATTTACCCGGTAGTCAAAGCTTTTCTATCAACAATCAGCAATTAAGAGATTATGAAGGTGAAAGAAACACGGTTGGATTAAACTTGGCGATGGATCTTCAACTCAATAAGGATAGTAAAATATTTGCCCGCGGTCTTTACGATATTTTTTCCGACAATGAGTACACGATCGAACACATATACAATTTCCCTGAAGGCCCTGGAGTAGAACCAGAAGATATAGGAGTTGGAGTCGGTGAAATCCGTATTCGCGAAGCTAATTTCAGAACGGTACTTGCTGGCGGAGAGCTGGGCGGAGAACACCGCCTCAACAATAAATTAAAGTTGGATTGGAAAGCTTCAGCCTATGATGTCCAAGTGGAGTTTGGCAACGGATTCGATACGCAGTTAGATGGCAGCAGTGGTATTCATTTAGCCACTTTCCAGCAGCCAGGCGTGACCTTCAACAATGTTTCAGAAGACAATTTTGTGTACTGGGGTTTTGATTCACCCAATGGTATTGGTAGCCGTGGAGATGCCTTTCAACCAGGTATTAATGAGCCTTTTGCCCCAGAAGGGATGTTCAACTTCTTGTCGGGCTTGTTTATTGGCGATTCCGACGAGCGCGATCTGGTTGGCCAATTCAACTTTGAGTACGATGCCAATTCAGACTTGACATTCAAGTTTGGCGGTAAGTATCGGAATAAGGAAAAAACCTCTGTTAATCGACAGGATTTTTATATCCCGCTTGGACTTTTCGGTGCTCCTATTCCGTTGACTTTTCTCGACGAACTGGCCAGTGAGGATTATGACACCAAGGGTGGATTTTTACAGGAATTCGGCGAGCCCTACAATGACCTTTTGTTAGATGTGGTACCCACGGAAGCAGGTTTGTCAGATCTCATAGCTAATACCTATGCCAATACCGATCAATTCTTTCCCGCTGCTGCTTTTCCCATCGAGCTGGTAAGTTATGACGGTAGCGAAAACGTAGCAGCTGTGTATGGTATGGCAGATCTGAAGTTGAGTAATGAACTATCTATACTGGCAGGACTACGATACGAACATACTAGCGTCGATCTAAACGGTAATAACCAAGATACGGCCGGTGTAATCACCTCTTTGAACGTGACATCAGATTATGGGTCACTTCTGCCTGCTTTACACTTGAAATTTACCCCGGAAGAAAATTTCAATCTACGGGCAGCTGTTACGCGCAGCATGGCTCGGCCTAGTTTTGTCGATCTCAACCCCAACGCAACCGTATCTAGTTTGGGTGGCGGCTTCACCCAGATAGATCGTGGCAACCCAAATTTGGAGCCAACATACTCTTGGAACTTCGATCTTTTGGGCGAGTACTATTTTAAGGATGTCGGCATTATTTCCGGTGGCGTATTTTACAAAGCACTCAGCAATTTAATCTTCAGCAACTTAAGTCAGGAGACTATCGGTGGAGAAACAGTGCGCATCACAGAACCGCGCAATCTCCAAAGTGCTAGCTTATTTGGGTTCGAGATTGCATTCTCTAAGCGATTTACTTCACTACCTGGTATACTAGGTGGATTTGGGGTAGACCTCAACTATACCTTTACAGAATCTACGGTAGATGTGCCGACTTTTGATCCTGCTTCCTTGGAGGAAATGACCACCGAGCAGACACTCATTGGCCAGCCGAGCAATATTTTCAATGCGGCTATTTTCTATGAGCGCAACGGACTCACCCTTCGGGTCGCTGCCAACTACAATGGCGAGTATATAGACGAATATCGGGTAGAAGCTGGTCCAGATCACTACCGCTTCTATGACCGCAACCTGACTGTAGACGGCAGTGCCTCCTATGCTTTTTCCGATAAGCTGCGCCTATTCGCAGAAGTCAATAACCTGACAAATGAGCCTTTACGCTATTTCCACGGTATTCGCGAGCGACCCGAGCAGGTAGAATTTTACTCCATTCGTGGGCAGTTGGGTATCCGATTTAGCCTGCGATAATCTATTAAAGTATAAAACTATGAAAGTCCAATACATTTTAGCGTTGCTCGTGTTGTGTTCTGTAGCCTGTGCTGATTATGATAAACCAGACCCTGTTGACCGATCTCTAGAAGAGCAGGCTATCCTGTCTCGTGTCGATGGTCAATACATGTTGGAAACAGAGAATCCCGATCTGGTTATACTATCATCGACTGGAGAAAACCTCAGGACCGACAATTCGCTTTCGCAACAACCCACCAATGAGCACATGGTCTTTAAAGCGACCGATGGTGCAGATACATTTTACTTAGGTGAGCGAAATTTGAACGTAAAGGGAGTACCCAACCTGAGAGATGTGGGGGGTATGACTAATCAGCAGGGTTATCAGCTACGCTGGGGTCGTGTATTCCGATCAGGCAAATTGGCTGATGTGGACGAATCGGAGTTTGAGCGTTTGGAAGCCTTAGGGCTAAAAACGATTGTCGATTTTCGCACAGGATCAGAAAGGGAAGAAGACCCCGACAACTGGCCAAACCTGGACCAAATCAATACCGTTGAGCTGCCCATTGGGGATGATAAACCGACTAGCGATATCTTATCGGAAATCAACAGCGAAGATTTTGATGCTACTGCTTTTATGAATAAGGCTAATGAAGGTTTCGTCCGGGAGCATTCTGATAAATATAAGTCTTTTTTTAAGGCCTTGCTCGATGAAGCCAACTACCCCTTGCTTTTTCACTGTAGTGCCGGTAAAGATCGAGCTGGTTTCGGAACTTATTTATTGTTATCAGCTCTTGGTGTAGATGCTGATCTAAGGCTAGATGACTATCTCCTTTCCAATTTTTACCTGCAAGATGCCAGCGAGAATGATATCAAAAAGGCTGCTCAGTTTTATGGGATCGACCAGGATAAGCTCAGGTCACTCATGAATGTCAAGCCCGAATATATTCAAGGCGCACTTGACGTAATCGAATCAGAGTACGGCACCGTTAAAAACTATCTCTGTGAGGCTTTGGAGGTATGCGATCCTGAAATTGACCGGCTGAAGCAAATGCTACTCTACGATTATAAAACTACCTTCTCTACCGAACGCGATAGCTTAGGTATTGAGTTGCCAGCTAATGCTACAGGATATCACATGAAACCTCTATTGGAGGGTGCACCTAACTTCCGACCTTTTAATCTTGTCGATGCAGAGGGACCGCCGTCTATTCGAGCCAATCAGATCTATCGCTCAGACGCACTTCATGATTTGTCCGATCGCGACCTCAATAAACTTGAAGAACTCGGTATAGTAACAGTCATCGATTTTCGCCACCAGATGGAATTAGACGAAGATCCAGATCGCTTGCCAGCCGGTCTCAAGAATTACATCAATCCTGCTATAACCCGCAATCCCGACGGCGCACGAGAATTATTGGATTCTGCACAGTACGTGTCCCTGCGGCGCGGATTCTTGGAGGGGCGTTATGCTGAGGTGGATAGTCTGATTCACAGCCTTCAAATCGATATGGATGCCAGGCGACTGGATCGCTATGCAAGTTTTGCAATAGACTACACAGACAGTTATAGCACTTTTATGCAGACTCTGATTGACCCCGATAATTTTCCTGTTGTGTTTCATTGCCAGGGCGGGAAAGACCGTGCCGGTTTTGCATCGGCCATTCTATTGAAAACTCTAGGTTACAGTGACCAAGCGATTGTCAATGATTTTCTGACAACTAATTTGCACAGCTACGAAACGCAAAAAAAGTATTACGAGTCCGGTATTCAATCTCTTGGCTCTACGCTCAGTGCACATAGTGCGCACTTAATGTATGGTTTAAAAGCTGTAGAAAGAGCGTATGGCTCTTTTCAAGATTATCTTAAGGAGGGATTAGGTCTCACAGACGACGATGTCGCAGCGATTCGAGAAAATATACTACTCTAAATGAAACAGTTATCTACACGGGGCAGTAGAACTTATTTAAACTTCCGCAGGTAGAAAGGCTCCTACCTGCGGAAGTACAAATAAATATTGCTCTACTTCTTCTTTTTCTTCGGGCTAATAATCACCGTCATTCGCCGTCCCTCCATTTTGGGCATGGCTTCAGCGGCACCTAGGTCTTCCAACTCCTTCATCAATCGAAGGAGCAGCAACTCGCCTCGCTCTTTGAATACGATGGTACGCCCTCTAAAGTGAACATATGCCTTCACTTTGGCACCGTCTTCCAGGAACCCTCGTGCGTGGCGTAGCTTAAAGTCAAAGTCGTGGTCGTCTGTGTTAGGGCCGAAGCGTACTTCTTTAATGACCGTCTTGGCCGCTTTGGCCTTGATCTCCTTTTCCTTCTTTTTCTTCTCGTACAGGAACTTTTTGTAGTCGATTATCCGAACTACTGGCGGATTCGCCTTAGGGCTGATCTCTACTAGGTCTAGCTCGGCATCTCTGGCCCAGCCTTTCACAGTATTGGTGTCGTAAACATCGCTGGCGATCTCACGACCTACAGCTTCTGAAATCTTGTCCAGGTTATCTCCTACCAAACGCACTTCCGGTACGCGGATGTAGTCATTGATCCTGAACTTAGGTTTAATTTCTTCTCTTCTTGTGTAGCGGCCGCGGCCACCTCTTCTCTTTGCCAAATAATTAGTTTTTTATTGAAAGAATGGTCAGGCAATATACGGGCAATTTTCGCTCATGCCTACATAAATAAGGAAACACCCCACCTATTAGTTCAAGGCGGAGTGTAAATCGAGTATTCTCATCGGCATTTGCCGATGAGAATACGATTAAAATTACTCTGCAACGGTATCTACCTTCGAGGTGATCTTCAGACCGTCCTCGTCCTCGTTCAAGACCGCAAGCAGCTCAGCTTCTTCACCAGGATTGTGGTTGAGGATGTAGTCGGCCAGCGGATCTTCGATATACTTCTGGATCGCTCTGTGTAGCGGTCTGGCACCAAACTGCGGATCGAAGCCCTTCTCGGCTACGAAGTTTTTCGCTTCGTCAGATAGCTCCAGCTGTAGGTTGAGTGCCTTTGTACGCGAGAATAAGTCCTTCAGGGCAATATCGATGATCTTGAAGATTTCCTCCTTACCCAGACTGTTGAAGATAACCACGTCGTCGATCCGATTCAGGAATTCTGGCGAGAAGGTCCGCTTTAGCGCGTTTTGAATAACCGCTTTGCTGTTTTCTTCGGCAGCCTCGCGGCGGGCACTAGTCTCGAAACCTACACCTTGCCCAAAGTCCTTCAAGGTGCGCACACCGATATTCGAGGTCATGATGACCATAGTGTTTTTGAAGTCGACCTTGCGGCCCATACCGTCGGTCAGCTGACCGTCGTCAAGTACTTGTAGCAAGATGTTGTACACATCCGGGTGAGCCTTCTCGATCTCGTCAAGTAAGATTACGCTGTAGGGCTTGCGTCTGACCTTCTCGGTCAGCTGCCCGCCTTCTTCATAACCGACATAGCCCGGAGGCGCACCGATCAATCGGCTCACACTGAATTTCTCCATGTACTCCGACATGTCGATACGTACCAACGCATCCTCACTGTCGAAGATATATCGAGCCAATGCCTTGGCCAATTCCGTCTTTCCTACACCCGTTGGGCCTAGAAAGATGAAAGTACCGATAGGCTTCTTAGGATCTTTCAGCCCCACGCGATTGCGCTGAATAGCTCGGGTGATCTTGGAGATGGCCTCGTCTTGGCCGATAATAGCCTTCTGCATGTCCTCCTCCATATTGACGAGCTTTTTAGACTCGTTCTGGGCGACACGACGCACGGGTATGCCTGTCATCATACTGACGACCTCGGCTATATCGTCTTCACCAACAGGGTAGCGTCGAGACTTGCTCTCTTCTTCCCAGTCGGTCTTGGCTTTTTCCAGGCTGCGTTGCAGCTTGCTTTCCTGATCGCGTAGGTCGGCTGCTTTCTCGTACTGCTGATTCTTGACCGCGGCATTTTTTTGCTCCTTGGCTTCCTCGATCTCCTTTTCGAGCTCTTCAATGTGGGCAGGAACGTGGATGTTTTTGAGGTGTGTACGGGCACCTACCTCGTCGAGCACATCGATGGCCTTATCCGGTAGGAAGCGGTCGGTAATGTAGCGATCACTCAGCTTGACACAGGCTTTGATGGCCTCGTCGCTATAGGTGACGTTGTGGAACTCCTCGTACTTCGGCTTGATGTTTTCGAGAATATGGATAGCCTCCTCAGCCGATGGTGGATCAACCGTCACTTTTTGGAAGCGGCGATCGAGCGCGCCATCTTTTTCGATGTGCTGACGGTACTCGTCTAGCGTACTGGCACCGATGCATTGCAACTCGCCCCTAGCCAGTGCCGGCTTAAAGATGTTACTGGCATCCAATGAACCAGTGGCGCCACCTGCGCCGACCATGGTGTGAATCTCGTCGATGAAGAGAATCACATCGCGGCTTTTCTCCAGCTCGTTCATGATGGCCTTCATGCGCTCTTCAAACTGACCACGGTACTTGGTACCAGCTACCAGAGCTGCCAGGTCGAGCATCACGATGCGCTTGTCGAAAAGTGTACGGCTCACTTTGCGCTGGTGAATGCGGAGGGCCAAACCTTCCACAATCGCAGTTTTACCTACACCAGGTTCACCGATCAGGATGGGATTGTTTTTCTTGCGGCGGCTCAAAATCTGGCTGACCCGCTCGATTTCGTTTTCGCGCCCGATGATGGGGTCGAGGCGATCCTCTTCGGCGAGCTTAGTTACATCGCGGCCAAAGTTGTCGAGTACGGGTGTGCGTGACTTCGTAGAGCCCGCCCCACCTCGTTGGCGACGGCCGCTGCTGCCTTGATTTTCCTCGTCTTCATAGGGCTCCTCGCTCTCAGCGGGTGCCTGGTTGATGGGGAGGGTTTCGTCCTTGCTAAAATCTTTTTCGTCGATCACGTAGTCTAATTCTGCTTTGAATAAATCGTATTCCACCTCAAATTGGCGGAGTATCTTACTGGCCGGTAGTTCTTTTTCTCTGAGAATACTCAGCACCAGGTGCTCTGGAGAGATTTCCTGGTTCTTCAATTGCTTGGCTTCTAAGAAGGTCACTTTCAACACCTTGTCGGCTTGATAGTTGAGGGGCATCTTTTCGATGCGGTGCTGAGAGGCCTGCCCCGAACGGCGTCTACGGCTATTGTCTCGTAGGGCCTCGCGTAGCTCGTTGATGTCTACACTCAGGTTTTTGAGTACCCGATTCACCAAGCCACCATTCATCTTAAGCACACCGAGTAGCAAATGCTCTGGTGCAACAAAAGCGTGACCCAAACGCTCGGCCTCCTGCCGAGAGTTGGATATCGCTTTTTTGATCTCCGGTGTAAACTGATGCTGAGAATTCATGGATGGTAAAGTTTGGGGCGCAAATCATGCACAAGCAAGTATACAGCAATTTCAACTTCTATGCCACGAATATGCGGCTGACTTAATTTCCTGACATTATGCCGACCTTCTGCCAAAAACCGACCTTGCTGATGGCTTACGGTAATCCAAACAAAAATCACCCCACCTAAGTTTTGAGATATATTGAGAGCCGACAGCAGGTGCAAGTTTTGAGCCACCCCTAATCTTTGTTACCTTTGCGGCCGCAGAAGATCACTATCAATGAAGTTTGTAACAGACAAGCAAGAGCGCTATACCATCTTTAAGCCAGAGGAAGACAACCTCAACTCACTGGTTGCACCCCGGCTAAAATCCGAGTTTGTCCTTCTGGCCAACGGAGGCATCCGCAATTTGATCCTCGATTTGAGTGCGGTCAAGTACGTCGATTCGTCGGGCCTCAGTGCCATTCTTACGGCTCGCAGGCTTTGGAATGGTCAGGGCACATTCGTAGTAACGGGCGTCGAGCACCCGGCTGTAAAGCGGCTAGTCGAGATCAGCAAAGTAGATACTGTACTGACTATCTTGCCCACCATCTCCGAGTCGACCGACTACGTGCTCATGGAAGACCTACAGCGCGACCTACAGGGCGAAAGCAGCCCGAACGGCGAGCAAGCCTAGTCGCTTGCGCTTCGAATTACTCGTATTGGGTAGCAGTGCCGCACTGCCTACAGCCGAACGATTTTGTTCAGGCCACCTTTTGCGTGTAGCATCTACTCATGTACTGATCGATTGCGGGGAAGGCACCCTTCGCCAACTGCAAGCAGCCGGTGCTGGCTATGGCCGTATCAGCCTCGTCCTCATCACCCACTTGCACGGAGACCACTACTTCGGCCTGCCGGGTTTGCTCACCAGCTTTTCCCTCAACGACAGAAAAAAGCCGCTAACCATCGTTAGCCCACCGGGCCTCAAAGATCGCATAGCCCCCCTCATCGAAACAGGCAATTATTCGATGCCCTTCGATATCGACTTTATTGAATTAGCACTTCCGCAGGTCGGAATGTTCCTCGAAGATTCCGATCCTCGACTAAGTGCTAGCAGCACGAAAGTCGGGATAGATACCTTCCCCAAATCCCTCTTCACCCACGGCGATCTCAACATCAGTTATTTCCCCCTCGAACACAGAGTTCCCACCGCTGGCTATCTACTCACCGAAACCCAGAAACTACCCAACATCATCCCCGAGCAGATCGCGCGATTCCAGATACCTTACACGCAAATTCGAGACATCAAGGCCGGTGCCGATTTCCAAACCGAGTCTGGCGAAGTCATCCCGCATGAAGATTTGGTCACCCCAGCTCCCGAGCCGCGCAGCTTCGCCTATTGCTCAGATACCCGCTACACCCCACAGCTGGCCGAATGGGTCGAGGGCGTCGACCTCCTTTACCACGAGGCCACCTTCCTCCACGAGCTGGTCGACCGCGCTGAATACACCAAGCATAGCACCGCCCGCGAAGCGGCTCAAATCGCCAAAGCCGCTCAGGTCGGCAAGCTACTGATCGGCCATTTCAGCAGCCGCTACCCCAATTCGGAAATACTCGTGGATGAAGCCAGAGCGGTATTCCCTGAAACTTTCGCAGCCAGAGAGCTGGAAAGGCATGTGGTGCCTAGGCGGAAAAGAGAATAGATGTTTGGTGAGTGTTTGACACCCTCACCCCCGCCCCTCTCCCTGGGGGGTGAGGTTTACCCACAAAGTACGATATTAGATAAAAAGCCATGCTAAATGCTTTAGAAACACTTCACGGTCAGTTCAACTTTGACTTTGGAGATCGCCGCCTTAACAGGCGCTGCTCTGATTTAGCTAAACATCTTCAGAGTTCGGACTTAGGGCTCGGTTTTCCAGGTATCTTTGAGCAAAAGCATATACTCAAAGCTTTCTACCGTGCCATGAATAATGAAAAAGTGTCC
>JBCCPC010000003.1:0-157906 GCA_039025055.1 Bacteroidota bacterium
AGCCCGGCACCACCCGCGGCACCCTTGCCGATTGCGGTAGGTACCCAACTTGCGGAAGTCCCAACTGCTACCCCCGGTCAGAGCAATTACGAGCTGGCGGGCATCCACGTCGATGGGCTAGGGTATAGCCTTACCGTTTCCAATGGTGATGAGAGTTTGAGCATCAGCAACCGCTGCTGGTACCCCAACCCCGAGATTACTAACCTGGCTAACGCCTATTGCCGCACGAACGAAAATATTACCCTCATGGGCACCGCCCAGCTAGGCGACGGTACCGGCGAGGCTACGCCTGAGCTAGAGACTTTTGAAGTTATACGCCAGAGCGACGGCGTCACCGTAGTAAATGATACCGAGGGCAATGCCATGCTCGATTTCGATAACCTTGAGGCGGGCAGATACCGCGTCATCTACACCTTCGATACCGTAGACGGAGACCCCGATGGCAGTCATCCCGGCTGTGCGCAGTCTATCGAGCAGGTTTTTGAGATTTTGGAGGTGGATTGTGGGGCGTTTTTCTGGGATGGAAATTAGGTGTGCTGATTTTGTCTTTTAGACTTCCGCAGGTGGGAGGTTAGCTGGGGAACGTTTTCTAGCTAGTGCTTTACTCGTCAGACAAGGCGCAAAATTAGTCGTCAGCCAACTTGTCCCGACCTAGTCGGGACGTTGCCTGCCGACTAAATTTTGCGCGACTCGGCTGACGAGGAAGGTTGCTACCTGCGGAAGTACAAAAAAGAAAAGCGATTCCAGGTCGTGGACGAGGAAATAAACAACAGCTGTTTTGCGACTTTCTTGAATTAGTTCAAAAAGTTAGGCCAACGATTGCCACACATTTGTCATGGCACAATGCCATTTGCGATGACAAAATCACGGCCACGCTATTACAGATTAGTTCAGGTTCTCCTTACTGTGGGATGCCTGGAGTTTTTTGGCCCGATAGTGAAGGACACTGGAACATCACACTTGATGCATCCAGAATGGGTTGGCCATGCGCGTATTCATTTGGGTTGGCTTCTGGGATTTATGTTTTTCTCTGGTTTGGCCAATCTGTATTTTATCTGGCTCCGCCGACCGAGAACTAAAGATAACCTGACTGTAGTAGCCATCTGGCAGGCCGTTCACATAATGGGATTCTGGCTAGCTGTTGCTTTTGCGCCTTTGTATGGGGGAGAATTGGTAGACCATAAACATCATGTCTTCATTTTTGGCGTGGAGGAAAATGCTTTTGTTTTTGGTGTCTTGAGTATTGTGTTGCTGGCCGCCATATTTTATTTGAGGAAGATTCAGCCAGATACTCTGGAGCAGAAATTGGCATCATCAAAGTAGGCGCATGCAATCGACAAAAGTCCTCATTATTGGTGCTGGTCCGTCGGGAATGATCAGTGCCTTATGTTTAGCCAAGCTGGGCGTATCATGTATAATTGTAGAACGTAAGAAGGCAGTAAACAAACACCCCAAAGCACATGAACTCAATAGTCGTTCGATTGAAATTTTACTGGAACTTGGATTTACGGAAGCAGAACTAACGCAAGAGGCATCACCGAACAGTGATGGAGCAAGGATATTATTTTGTAACACGATCAATGACGAATTAGGTAGGATTGATCTGGAGGCCGATCAGGTACTTAAGATAAAATACGAACGCCATTTGCGATCTAAAAGGCCTTATCTGAATCTATCGCAGACTGCGCTGGAAAGTATCATGCTGGCGAAAGTTGATGCTCATCCTGAAATTGAGGTTTTGTTTAATCACCAGTGGGAATCATTGGAAGAAAAAGCAGACGGGGTAGAGAGTAAAATTCTTAATAGGTCGACTGAGGAGCACTTTATTGTCAGCAGTAAATTCGTTATTGCTGCCGATGGCGCAAGAAGTCGGTGTCGGCAATTTTTGGGCATTAATATGGTGGGGGAGGAGAATATTCAGGAATTTGCCAGTGCCTATTTTGAAACTAATTTGAGAGATTTTGTCCAGACGCCTGCTAAGCTGTATTGGATTTTAAATCCTTTTGCGCCGGGTACCTTTATTGCTCATCATATCGAAAAGCGATGGGTGTATATGTTGCCCGTTTACGATGCCTATCAAAAAAGAGAGCAGTTTACTCCAGCTTTTTTCTCTGAGACCATCAAGACTGCTTTGGGCGATCCCGAGTTGGATATAGACATCAAGTCGATCAGTTTTTGGCGCATGTCTGCCCAATTGGCCGAGCGATACAGACAGGGTAAAGTCCTTTTGGTCGGAGATGCAGCTCACTGTTTTCCACCTACTGGCGGCCTGGGTATGAATACGGGTATTGCCGATTCTCACAATGTTGCCTGGAAACTCCATGCGGTACTAACGGGTATGGCACCCATTGAATTTCTGGATACCTATCAGACAGAAAGGAGGCCCATTGCTGCTCAGAATACGGAGGAAAGCCTACGTAATTTCCACAAAATAATGGAGGTGCCCGAGGCATTTGGACTCGACAGAAATGGGGTAGAGAAAATGGCCCAGTTCCGAGCTACAGCTCCGACAAAGTGGCTGCCAGGGTCAATTCAAGACTATTTAATTCGGTTGGCACAGACCCAAGCACTCAAGAAGCTCAAAAGGATAGACACAAGTCCTGCTTTGCGGCAAGGTGTTGAGGAAACCATCCGTGAGCAAATCCCTCACTTCGACCGTATTGGTCTGGATATTGGATACATCTATGAAGATGGTGCAGTTATTGATGACGGAACCTGCCCCCCCAGTCCTAGTAACCGAGTTACCGAATACATCCCCACAACTCACCCTGGAGCTAGATTCCCCCATTTAGACCTATCGGAATCTGAAAATTTTGATTCTACACATGATCTATTGGCCTACGGAAAATTTACACTGCTTATCAGAGAGGAAGGGAAGAGTTGGGTGTCAGCTTATCATCAACTTGTTAAAGCGCGCGATATACGGCTTCAGCTGGTTTGCTTAGATCAATTGGACTTACCACTCGACCTTATTCAGCAAGTGAAAGACCTGTGCGAAATAGCACCCACAGGTGCTTTGCTGATCAGGCCAGATGGTCACGTAGCCTTTCGGTCAAATCTACCACTCTCCAGTTCTAATGAACTTTCAGAAGTATTCAATCAAATTTTTCAAATTAAACTCCTTCAGAAGCTATGAAAAGGATCGTGCGTTATTTGGGACGAGTTTTCTTGATTCTGGCAGTCATTGGCTTTTTCTTCTTTTTGTATTTAAATCGGGGGCTGCCAGATGAAATTTCACCAGCACCCCTGAGCTGTCTATCATTGGACGAAGGATATTTCGAGCCTCTCGATTCTGTGCCAAGCCATATTTTTGGTATAGGCTTATCATACGCTGGCCATATTAATGAGACCGCCTCCTCTTTTGATCCTACTGCCGATCCTCCAGTATTCCAAAAGGCCGTTTCCAGCATTACGCACACGGCGACCCGAGTGCCTATGCCTGCCTCGTCTACTTTAACAGAGGCACTAGATCAACTAGAAGCTGGACTGAGCAAACAAATAGGGGAAAGCTACCCGAATTTACCCGCTCTACTGGACTATGAAGTAGAGCTTGGTTTCGTACTGTTAGAGGATGTTACTCCAGATCGTCTAATGCAGGAAGACTATATTCCAGAAATCGGCTTCTTTATTGCGAATGATATGTCTGCTCGCAGTATTGCCATTCTTGGAGAAGGACAAGACAATCGGTACGATTATTGGGGTTTGTCAAAAGGCTTTGAAGGATTTACCCCCGTCAGTGATCAAGTTTGGATTCCCAATGAATTTCAGGCAAATGCCATTCCTTGCATACCATTGCGAACGATATTGAATGGCGAGCTGAGGCAGGATCAAAATACGAGTGACCTCATTTATACTCCATTACAAATGCTCCAAGCGATCCATAGAAGATACCCAAATACGCCTATGCGCGAAGGAGATTGGGTACTTACGGGCACGCCGGGAGGCGTCATTTTCTCTACACCTCGTTGGATAGTTCGCCTAGCGGATATGTTGGGGATGGATCGTTTTGCAAAATTGGAAAACAAAATCAGTGAAGACAGTAAGGCCGAATTTTTAAAGGCCGGGGATATTGTTATTTCTGAAGGACAAGGCTTAGGCCAAGTTGAGATTACTATTGTTGATGACTAAATTTTAACTTTTGGCATGGATCAGGACTTCATCACAGCGTTTGTCGAAAATTTTCTTAGCCGCTTACAGGCGATAAAGGTGTCTGAAGAGAGTATCGAAGCGTTCAGAAACCGGCATCAGATCGTACATACAAAGGCCAAGCAAACACTAATTGATCCGGGAGATATTTGTAAGTATAGCTACCTGATCATTAGCGGAGGGTTCGTCTGTAGGTATATTCATGAAAACAGCGGCGCAGCCTGTACGATCAATTTTTACCTCGATGATTTGCACCCTATTATGGCTTGTGTAGATAGCTTTTTTACCCAAGTTCCTACTCATTGCGAACTCAAAGCTATAGCAGACTCTGTTGTCATTGCAACCTCAAAAGATCTAGTCGATGAACTCAGAGCTAAGGATCCATACTTCGCGAGATTTTATCACGATGTAGTCGTTACCGCTATGGTAGAAGAGAATGAAGTAAAAACAAAGCTCATTGCCTACTCCTCGAGGGAGAAATACGAATTTATTCTACAGGAAATGCCCACAGTCATTCAAAAGGTACCCTCCAAATATATCGCAGAGTTTTGTGGGATTTCTGCCGAGTGGCTAAGCAAGCTCAAAAAACAAAAGAGCGTAGGTGATTAACCATATTTCACCTCCTGAAAAATCTTGAATTAGTTCAAGAACTCCGCAAAAACCTGCCGATACTTTTGCCATCGTACAAAAAATAAGAACGAAATGGGAAAGTCAAGTCTCGGATATAGCGCAAACGATTTACAGTCGGAATATGGAACATTCTACCGCGAGCAAATGGTCGAAGTGTCCGATAGGATTGCACAAGCAAAAGCGGACCTACCTTGGGGTACACTACCCGATTTTACAGAAGTAGCCGACTTAGAAAAGGACGGGGACATGCCTATAGAAATGGGGTATTCAACGGCTGATGACGGTAGTATAGCTGTGGCGGTGAAGACACTTATGCCTGAAACCACTCCTGAGATGTGGGATTGGTGGTTTGGTTGGCATGGTGCTGAAGATCAGCGATATAAGCTGTGGCATCCAAAAGCACACCTCAGTGCAGAGTGGGAGGACGGCGAAAGCAAAAATGGCTATATCGGTAGAAATTCAATTATAGAGGAATATATAGGTGAAGAATTATTGGATGCGGCCGTCCAGTTTAAATCCCCGTTGGACTTCGGGTTTTCCAAAGAAACTGTCAGTCAACCTGAACAAGCAGTCTATATCTGTGCAAAGCTCGGTCATCCCAAGCTTCCTGTTGACTATGGTTATTTGGTACATCAGGTGAGAGTGACCAAGGAAGGAACCGAGATGCGTTCCCGTTTCTGGATGAGCGGTAAATACGTATCTGCTCGCCATAACAATCTAGTGAATAAAGCGGCAGTGTCCGCATTGCAAAAATTCAAAACCCTACCCGATGGCTTTGCTCAGGATCTATTTCGGCATTGTGTCGAAGAAATGAACCACCTGGCATCCATTCTACCAAAACTCTACCAGACCTTTTCTACCGAGAATGAAGTGGCCATTAGTGGTGCTACCATCCCTAGAGCTTCAGCCAACTTCGAAGCGAAGATCATGGATACGCTCTTCAATAAAGTACAGGTTCAAGCGAGACCATCCACCATCTATGAGCCCAAAACTGTAGAAGATGTCATTAAGATTGTACGCTTTGCAAAGCGGGTAGGGCAAAGAATAACGATTACCTCTGGTGGGCACAGTTTTAGCGCCAATTTCCTCCGCCAAGACTGTCTGTTGATCGATATGAAACACTTCGATCAGTTTACGGTCAATAGAGATGCCAAGACCGCTGAGGCAGGTCCTGCTGTAGGTGGAAGCACATTGATGAAGGCACTATACAAAATGGACTTGTTCTTCCCGGCAGGTCATTGTCAAGGAGTTTGCCTGGGCGGATATTTGCTACAGGGGGGGTACGGTTGGAACGGCAGAAAACTGGGTATCGCCTGCGAAAGTGTTTTGGGCCTCGATATCGTCACTGCCGATGGGGAGTTGGTGTATGCCGATGCGAATACCAACGCTGATTTATACTGGGCTGCACGTGGATCTGGTGCCGGCTTCTTTGGAATCGTAGTCAAATTTTATGTGAAGGTTTACGACCTACCCAAGTACCGGGCTGTCATTACCCATGATTTCAAGATGAAGCATCTGGAGGACGTATATCGCTGGGCTTATGAGGTCGGACCTACTATCCCGAAAGCGGTAGAATTCCAGATGGCGATGAACCGGAATATGATGGGTGTCCTGGGTCCAGGTATCGAGGCAGTAGCGCCAATTTTTGCCGATACGAAAGAGGAGTTTGAAGAGGCACAGCAATTCATGAAAAATAGCCCTATCGCTAAAAAAGCAATTATTAGGACACCAGTTATTAACTGGGGGATTGATATGCTCTATAAAGCTGTCATGTCCCATTATCCTGAAGATCATTGCTGGGGGGTAGACAATATGTGGACACATGCTTCCATCGATGATCTGCTTCCCTACATCAAGGAGATTTCCGAGACCCTTCCTCCGGCACCGTCCCACTTTTTGTGGCTCAATTGGCACCCTGGAGACTTGAGTGAAGATATGGCTTACAGCAATGAGGACAATGTTTATCTCTCTATGTATAGCTGTTGGGAAAATCCTGCGGATACCTCAATCTACGGAGATTGGGCAAGTAATATGATGCGCAAAATGGAGCATCTGTCAACGGGCATTCAGCTAGCCGACGAGGCCCTGCACAAGCGGACCTTTACCTTCATGGATGATGATAAACTAAAGAAGGTAGAAGCCATCCGCACCGAGCGAGACCCTACTGGCATTTTCCACGAATGGCACAGTAAGCCAGCGTAATCTTTGGTTGGTTTTTGACTTCTTCAAAGTATAAGGGGTTAAAAGACGATTCTTAGTGAGAACTGTCAGGGTGGCTTTTCTTCTTTGGGGTCTATTAATGACGGGGATTTTATCCGCTCAGCAGACGCCCATTTGGCCAAGTACATTTTACAAAGTGTTGGACTCCCCTTATGATGATATTATAAGGGTATTATGGGAATGGGAGAGTAGTACAGATAAGGAGAGGAGTTTAGATAGTATTAAGGCTTACTTCGATCAGGAACTTGAAAGACCTGCACTCGTGGATCGCGAACGGGTTTGTTTATTGGCCGCCTACGGACAGCTTTTGGTTAAGGCGGAAAATCTCTCGTCGGCCTACGCTTTTTGCAAAGAGGCCAACGACCTGGCCGTCCGAACCCTGCCACCCGATGATCTCATTAGGGCGTATGCCCAGGCGGGCTATGGCTGCTATCTGGATTTTTATCACGCGCCCGAATTGGCCATTGTTCCCCTTAGGCAAGCACTGGTTGGGCTTGAGCGTATCTTTCCCGTTAATCAACCGGTCGGTAGACAAGTGTTTTGGTTGCTCGTTGAAAACCAGATCCAGCTTGGATTGCTTGATGAGGTACAAACGGACTTTGAAGAGTACATCAGCGCGCTGGAAAAGGCCAGCGACTTACGAGCTTTGGTATGGGCCTACAACAACTACGGTCTGTATCTACAAAGAGCGGGTCATCATGTCGCAGCCATTGATATTTTAGACCGAGGACTGAATATTTTTACCGCCCCCACGAAGCAGCGTTACCTCAACGCTTATGTTAATGTCCTGGAGACCAAGTCTCATTCATTGGTCGCTACTGGCGAGCTGGACGCCGCTTACGAAAATTTGTGGCGCGCATATTCGGCCCGTAAAGAAATGGGGCGCTACGAAGGGGCCATGCAGGCGATGAATTATTTGATCGGCTATTTATACGATGAACAAAAGTACCAGGAAGCCTACGAAATTTATCGTCAGGAAACAGAATACATCAGGAGCGAAGATGGAGTTGGCGAACGGAGCTACCGGCTATACCAGCAGCTAGGGCAGCTCTTTGAAGTAATGGAAAGACCGGAAGAAGCTAGTGAATTTTACACGATCTACAGCCGGTACGTGGCAGCGCATGTTTTGCCGAAAGCCGAAGCCCGTGCCCGAACCCCTCAGGAGTTGAGCGAACAGATTTATCTGCGAGCCCAAGCATTTGAGCAAAATGCCCAGATCGCCCGACTGGAGTCCGAGCAACTGCGCAAAGAGCTCAGATTGCGCCACTTCGGTATGGCCGTGCTGGCACTGTTTACTTTCGTTTTGATCCTACTGAGTCTGGGCTGGCGGTGGAAAAAACGCCGAGAAGAACAAGAAAGAATCCGCGCTGAGGCAGATCGCCTCAGAATACTCGAACTCGAAAACGAGAACCTGAAATACAGTGTCGAAAGCCAGGGAAGAGATATCAAACAATTGGCCGCCGATAACCGCTTGCGGACCCAACTCAAGCGAGATATGCTCCGTCAGATTCAAAGCATCTCTTCGCTACCGCTGGAAAAGCGCCGTGCGCGTTTGGATAAACTCGTGCAAGAGCTTTCCAGGAATGTAGAAGAAGAGGCGGCCATTTCGGAAATTCAGGAGCGGGTAGAGATCATCAATGCGGCATTTGAAGCGCGATTGAAGGCCAGGATACCCGGAATCACCGCTCAAGAGATTCGCTTCTGTAGCTTGCTCAAGCTGGGTATGAGCAATCAGCAGATCGCTCAGATCCTGAACAAGTCTGATATCACTGTTCGATCCTATAAATATCGACTCAATAAAAAAGCTAATCTGGATAGCCAGGATGCCCTGAAAGAGCTGGTGGAAAGCCTGTAAAACAAGTTTGCATCGTTTTGCATCGGTCGTTATTCAGATACAGCATGACGATGAAACTACTTTAGAGCTTTTACCCGGGATCGACGGCTTTTGTCATCCGTTGAAACATAAGTAGTCTCATGAAATTAAGTTTTAGTCCATTTCACACGATTGTAAAAATCGTAAACCAAATTGCCGCTTTGGTTCTCCCTTTCGGGGAGTTAGAGGGTATAAAAGCGGCATCCTGGTTTGCATCAATTAGCAAAGTCGTGGTCTGTTTGGTTGTTATTACTCCGTTGTTTTCAATCCAATCCTTCGACAAAGTCATCGAGGTCACCGATGCCCATCGCGTAGTCGATGGCAACGGTCTTTCCGATGCCGACGCTACATATATTTTTGAACAGAATACGGCACCCGTCGCCGTCTGCCAAAACCTGACGGTAGCGGCGAATGATAATTGCGAAAACGTATCAGTTGCTCCCGAAGATTTTGACAATGGTTCCACGGATCCCAATGGTGACGACCTGTCCTTTACCCTGAATACATCCGGTCCTTTTTCGCTGGGTATGACCATTGTGGTTCTGACGGTCAGCGACGGAGATCTAGCGGATAGCTGTAGTGCAAGCTTGACAGTAGTGGATGATTCGCCGCCGGTATTATCATCGGTGGAAACGCTCGTTTTTCAGAATGGTGCAGAAAATACAGTAGGGATATACACCGATGCTGAGGATACTTATTTGCTCATCAGTGATCCAGATGAAATTCAAGGCACTAGTCTATTTGTCGCAGCGGATAATGACCCAACTGAACACGCAGCTGTTCAATTTCGGAACATCATTGGGGCTGCTCCAGGGCAGATTCCTACTGGTGTAACTGTAACTTCGGCGGTTTTATCACTTGGTGTATATAATCCTGGTAGTCCGGCAGACGATTTGGAAATAGCGCGTATCCTCGGTCCCTGGGATGCGAGTACCGCTACCTGGAATAACTTTACCCTCAACGGTAATACTGAAGGTGGTATCCAAAGGGACGGAGTAGAAGCTACACCTACCCTGCGGGCTTTTTCCTCAGATGCGGCAAGGCAACACATTGATGTTACCGAAGATGTCCAGGCCTGGGTAGATGGGCTAGCTAATCATGGGTGGGCCATTTTCAATCCCAGCGATAATGGTGCATCATTCTACTCCTCGGAAGCTACTGTCGTAGATATACGGCCTAGTTTGATTATTTCCTACGTTCCCATTGGCGGCTCTGGCAGTTGCGCATCTTTTACCCGACAGGCTGATCCCGGTACTTGTAACTATACCGTAGCGGGTGATGAATTTGATCCCGACGTGTTTGATAATTGCGGGGTAATCATTTTGCAAAATGATTATAATCTTGGTTTTTCCTTAGCGGATGCCGTATTTCCGGTTGGTACCACCAATGTTAGCTTTGAAGCCATAGACGCTGATGATAATTCTGCTGAATGCGATTTTACTATTACTATTGTTGATGGTGAAGCCCCTTTTCTCGGCGAAGACTTTACCCAGACTATAGCATTTCGCGATGGGGTCGGTAACGCGGGGGGGATATACCAAGACACAGAAGATACGGACATAAAAGAGGATGAACCCGATGAAACGGATGCATTCTCACTCGACATCGCAGCCGATAACAGTCCCATCACGCATGGATTATTACAGTTCAAATATATTTTCGGGACGGAGGTTGGTCAGGTTCCTTCGGGCGCCATAATTACTTCCGCTATTTTGACACTGGATGTCTTCAACCAGGGTGGAGCCGGTGTGGAAATGTCACGCGTCCTTGGACCTTGGGGCGAGCTGACGGCGACCTGGAATAATTTTACGCTCAATGGTAATACCGAATCTGGAGTTCAGCGAGATGGGGTGGAAGCTACGGCTAACCTGCGCTTCATTAGACCAACTGTAGGCATTAAGGAAATAGATGTAACGGAAGATGTACAGGGATGGTCCGACTTTGGCAATAATAATGGCTGGGCCTTTTTCAATCCATCTAATAATGGTTTTGAATTCGAGTCTTCGAATAGCCCCATTGCTGACCTCGAACCAAGACCCAAGTTAACGATAGCTTATCTCCTGCCAGATGATACCAACCCCTGTGTATCCTTCACCCGAATCACTAATGCCAGCGGCTGTTCCTACATAGTAGATGGTGCGGAGCTTGATCCTCCAATTACAGATAACTGTGGAGTAACCTCAGTGACGAATGATTACAATAATACAGCATCCTTGGCTGGGGCCACCTTTGCGGAAGGTATTAGTACCGTTACCTTCACCGCTACGGATGCTGCGGGAAATTCCAGTAATTGCACCTTTGATGTGGAGATAATCAGTGCGGCTTCTCCTGCTTTCTCTATCAGTAGCAGCACCACTTTTTGCCCCGCTGATGATACTAGCATACCCGCCGTCACAGTCTCTCCTCAGGGAGGTGTATTTTCCGGGCCGGGTGTCACTGATAATGGAAACGGCCAGGACTTTACCTTCGATCCGGCCGTTGCGGGTAGTGGAGTCATTTCGATTCTTTACACCGTTGATGATCCCGATGACGGCTGCACGAATTCGGTAAAGGCTACGGTTGAAGTGGAGGTACTGGAGCCACCTATGGTTACCTTCATCGCCCCTGATGATCTGTGTGTCGATGAAGGGATACAGGAAAATTTGCAGGGTGGCTCGCCATTTGGTGGAATGTACAGCGGCCCAGGAGTTAGCGATAATGGAGATGGTACTTTTGACCTCGATCCCGCTACGGCGGGAGTCGGTATCCAGACCATTACCTATTCCTTCACGGGCGTAAGCACTCCAGAACAGCTTGGCCAAGACTTTGTGTCTGAGGCAAGTGGAGATCTTTACGGTTCTTCGGTAGCTATATCTGCGGACGGAAACCGGGTGGCCTTTGGTGCTTTTCGCAATGACGACGAAGGGACTAACGCGGGTTCTGTCCAGGTCTTCGATTGGGATGGTACGAACTGGGTACAGGCTGGTAGCGACATTGACGGAACTACTTCCGCCGATCTTTTCGGAACCGCCATTGCGCTGTCGGAGGATGGAAATATCCTGGCGGTTGGTGCACCGGGTCCCCAGGGAGAGCCTTTCACTACGGATGGCGTGGGTTATGTAAGAGTGTACAGCTGGAATGGTACAACTTGGCTACCACTCGGCCAAGACCTGACCGGTGAAATGGTCGGGGATGGTGCCGGTAAATCGGTTACCTTATCGGCCGATGGTACTCGGTTAGCTTACGCGGCGGCGGGGGCACCCGGTCTAGGATCGGATAATGAATACGTACGGGTTTTTGACTTCGATGGAAATGCTTGGGTGCAGCTAGGCCCCGATATTCTGGGAGAGGCTGATTTCGATGCACTCGGGAATGGCCTGGACCTATCCAGCGATGGAAATCTCCTGGCCATTGGCTCCAGTCGAAATGGAAATAGCCGGGGCCATACCCGAATTTTCGAGTGGAATGGCACGGCCTGGGTACAGCTCGGTTCCAATATAACGGGAGAAGTAGATGGTGAACTTTTTGGAGATAGATTGGCCATTTCATCCAGTGGTGACCGAGTAGTAATATCCGCAACGAGTAATGCCAGTAATGGCACCAATGCAGGCCAGGTAAGGGTGTTCGATTGGAACGGAACGGCTTGGGTACAAGCCGGGCAAGACATCGACGGCGACGGTGCAAACAGCCTGGCGGGTAGAGATGTCGCCATTAGTGCTGACGGTAACCGCATTGCCATAGGCTCATTAGACGACGTTGGTAGCCTGTCCGGAGCGGGCAAAGTTCGATTCTATGATTGGAACGGTACGGTCTGGATTCCCATAGCGGAAGACATCGACGGTCAGACAAGTGCCGAAAATTTTGGTAGTGCCATAGCCTTATCCAATTCGGGCGAACGCCTGGCGGCCGGCGCTCCCTTCTTCAATATAACCTTTGGCCAGGGCCGGGTTTATGACATCAACCCTGAGCTTTGTACGAATACGGCATCTGATGAGGTCGAAATCTTAGATCTCTCCAACTCGGGGTGCAATCGAGCGCCAATAGCCGTATGCCAATCCGTAGAAGTAGACCTCACGAACGAAGACCCTTGTGTGGCGGATTTAGTAGCCGAGGATTTTGACAACGGCTCATCAGACCCCAACGGAGATAACATTACTTTTTCCATTATTCCCGAAGGCCCTTTCCCGCCGGGCATTACCCCCGTTTTCTTCATCGTTAGTGACGGTACGCTGACGGACACTTGTGAAACCTCAGTAATTGCCACCGACAATACACCACCCGTATTCGTCGACTGCCCAGAAGACATCACCATCAGCACCGATCCCGGGGAATGCTTCGCTACTTTTAGCTTCGATCTACCCACCATCGCCGATGATGCCTGTAATAACCCCACGGTAGACTTGAGTTTGCAGGCCACCCTCTTACGCTATCAAACGCGCATCGATCGAGTCACTGGTATCATCAACAACCAGTGGATACTCGATGCCGCCGACATTGAAGATGATAATATTTTTGACGGCGGTGGCGATGCCTACGATATTGGTAACTTCATGAATACTAGCAATGCTTCCAGCATACCTTACTCTGAAGAATTTATCACCAATTCGGATGCTTTCGGACCGGGTAGCTCCTACTTTACGCAGTATAACGAGGGTGTTTGGATGATGGCCGCTGATATCAACCAATTGTCCTTTTACGAAATAACGGGGAACCTAGGGGCTGATGGTAATGGCGACATCTACACCTTTGAAAACAATTACACGGCTCCAGACGGAACGATCTACTATGCCTTTTTTAAGGGGGTTTCTGAAGCAAATAGAGATGCTTCGGTCAATCACGTCATCATCATCCCGAATACGCCGGGGATTACCCAAACCATATCTAACAATACCGACGATGATCTTCATCGGGTCGACGGCCTAGAAACAGCCAGTCGTATTTATCAATTCAACTGGTATGGCCGATTTACCGAAGGCGTAAGTTATAGTTATAATGAAACCGAAATCGATCAGATCATTCAGCAGTTCATTGCCACCATTGTACATCCATTCGCTAATTTGATTCAAACCGACGGTACTGAAAGCGGTGAGCGTCTTGCTTTGGGTCCTAACGAATTCAGCTTTACCGCTTTCGATGTTGCTGGCAATACAACTACTTGCGATTACGTGGTAACGGTAATCGACGCGGAGGCTCCCGTAGCAGATTGCCCAGGGGATACCACCCTCTACCTTACATCGAATGCTTGTGTAGCTGATTTCGAGTTTTCCGCACCGAGCTTCTCTGACAATTGTTTGCTGGAAAATGCGTCGAACATCTTGTTTGTGTCGGACAGCCAAAATGAAACGGAAATTCCCGCCCAACTCATTGATGCTGGTTACAACGTAACGGTTGTTACGGACGATTACGTCGACGATGATACGGAAGATAATGTGGTGTTACAGGGTGATCTTTCGGAATTCGGCATTATCTACTGGCACGCCGTAGGAGAATCTGGGGGTGACATTCACAACGCCGCCACCATTAGTAATCTCGAAGCTTACGTACAGGCGGGAGGCAATCTATTTGTCACGGGCCGAGATGCCATCGCCAGCCCCATTGATCCCTTGCTCATAGAACTTATCGGTGGAACTGGTGCCATCGATATACCAACTGATGACGACTCCTTTTTTACCGTTTTAGGACCAGCCAATGCCCTGAATAGTGGCCAGTTTGATATCATCGGTTTGATACCAGCGGACCTAGGCGACGAAGATGGCCTACTCAGTCCAACCTCCGAAACGGTGACTGTTTTTGACTCCGAACAAGGAGCCAGATGGACACTCCGAACTACACCCGGTGGTATGGTCGCCTTTGTTTCTTCGGACCAAGGCAGTTTTACCTTTAGTGAGTGGGAAACCCCCGGCTCCGGCTACTACGAGGCCCTGCGCAACTTTGCCTTCAACATCACCCAGGCTAATCAGCCCATCATCCCTACCCAGATTGCTGGCCTGTCTTCGGGTAGTGATTTCCCATTGGGCACCACCACCCTTTCTTTCGAGGGGGTAGACGCTGCGGGTAATGCGGATACATGCACCTACGAAGTGACGGTGCTGGATACCTTCCCGCCGACCATCCTTAACCCCACCAATGGCAGCAACTGCGCCGAAGATTTATTGGTGAGCCTGGATGAAAACGGTAATCTAGTCATCCCCGATCTCACCGCGTCACTGGTGGCCGAAGATAATTGTACCGCAAGCCTGAGCCAACTACCTGTGGCCGGCACGGAGATACCCAACCTGATCGGCGGCGACATCCAACAAGTAACCATCACCGCCACCGACGAATCCGGCAACACCAATGCCGAAAGCTGTCTCGTAACCCTTACCGTAGACGCTGACCGCGAAATTGCCATCACCGACCCCTGTTCCTGCAAAAACAATGCTACTTCCTTAGTCAACGGACAATTCGACGAGCTGATCCAAGTGACCCTAACACCAGCCGGAGAAATCTGGACAGTCACCGCCGTCGACGGTCTTTTCCAAATCGCCAGCCCGGCACCACCCGCGGCACCCTTGCCGATTGCGGTAGGTACCCAACTTACGGAAGTCCCAACTGCTACCCCTGGTCAGAGCAATTACGAGCTGGCGGGCATCCACGTCGACGGCATCGGCTATAGCATCACCGTCTCTAACGGCACGACAAATCTCAGCATCAGCAACCGCTGCTGGTACCCCGACCCGGAAATTACTAACCTAGCGAGTACCTATTGCCGCACCAACGAAAACGTCACTCTCATGGGCACGGCCCAACTTGGCGATGGAAGCGGCGAGGCTACGCCTGAGCTAGAGACTTTTGAGGTTATACGCCAGAGCGACGGTGTCACCGTAGTCAATGATACCGAGGGCAATGCCATACTCGATTTCGACAACCTCGATACAGGCAGCTATCGCGTCATCTACACCTTTGATGCGGTAGACGGAGACCCCGATGACACCCATCCCGGCTGTTCACAATCTATCGAGCAAGTGTTTGAGATTTTGGAGGTGGATTGTGGGGCGTTTTTTTGGGATGGGGGAGAGTAGTCATTTGTGCAATTTGGGTAGTTGACTACCCAAATTGCATAAAAATTGACGACTTTATATTAGTTTGACCCTATAAGTGGCAGAAACGTTAAATAAAATACACTTTCTGCCACTTATAATGCCTAGCTTTGTAAAAAGCAATCATGAAACTTGTCGGTCGGAAGGCCCAAATTAAACGCTTGCAAGAGGCGTTGGCTTCGCCCCAGCCAGAAATGGTTGCCCTGATCGGCCGCAGGCGGGTAGGGAAGACCTTCCTGATCAGAGAGACTTACAAGGAGAATATTATTTTTGAACTCACGGGCTTGCAGAATGGCAGTTTAGCTAATCAGCTGCAAAACTTCGCTTTGACCTTCGCGCGCTTTTTCCCTGATGAGCAACTAGAGGACAAGCATACGCAAAACTGGTTAGCAGCCTTTGATCGTTTAGCACAAGCTATCGAGCCATTCACCAAGGGAGACTACAAGCCGGTTGTGTTTCTAGACGAACTTCCGTGGTTGGGCACGCGTAAGTCCGATTTCATCCAGGCACTTGGCTATTTTTGGAACAGCTACGCCTCGCGCTGGCCAATTGTGGTGGTTATCTGTGGCTCCGCCGCTTCGTGGATGATAGAGAAAGTGGTCAATGACAAGGGCGGACTACACAATCGAGTTACCCAGATTTTGCATCTGGCCCCTTTCACTTTAGCAGAGACCGAGGCATTATGCCAAATTAATGGAATTACTTTACCAAGGTACCAGATACTGCTTCTTTATATGGTAATGGGCGGCATTCCGATGTATTTGCAACAAATTAAGCCGGGACTATCGGCAGCGCAAAATATACAGGCCATTTGCTTCGACAGAGATGGCTACCTGAATAGAGAATTTAGCCGCCTTTTCGCTTCTCTTTTTGAACGGTATGATGCTCACGTAGATATTGTCCGCGCTTTGGCCGAACGGCGTATTGGCCTGACCAAGCCCACCTTGGCAGCGGCAAGCGGGATCAGCAATGGGGGAGGGCTCAACCGCGTACTAGCCGACCTTATTGAATCAGGTTTCATTACTGAATACGGAAGCTATCGCAAAAAGCGCCGCCATCGCTTATACCGGCTGACGGACTTCTACTCGCTATTCTATTTGACCTATATCGAACGATTGGGGCCAGCAGCTGCCCAAACGGACTTCAACAAACTCAGCACCCAATCCAGCTGGCGATCTTGGACGGGTTACGCTTTCGAGAATGTGTGCCTGACGCATATTGATCAGATCAAAGTCGCTCTGGGCATTTCTGGTATACCCACCAGTGCCGCCAGCTTTTATGCTGCCGAAGACACTAAAGGCCCCGGTGCCCAAATAGACCTGCTCATCGAGCGATCGGACAACACCATCCACATTTGCGAAGCCAAGTTTACCCATCAAGCCCTACAGCTGAGTAACGCTATTAAAAAAGTATTTGAGCACAAGGCAGCGGTTTTTGCAGAGCGTACAAAAAGCAAGAATTACTTCTTGAAAACATTGCTCACTACCTATCCGCCGAGTTCATCGCCTCATGCTTATGGAATTGATCAGGTCGTTGTTCTGGAAGATTTGTTTCGGGAGGTCTGAAATATCTCTAATACCCCATCTCCTGCCTGCTCATGGGAATATGATTAGCTCATTCGACTTAAACAATTACATACGTTGCGTTTCCCGTACGCCGGTTGATTGGTTTTTGTAGTTGCTCTTTTTGAGTTTGTTGAGGTCGAAAGTTAGCCCCACTCTGAAAAAGTTGGTGCGCCAGCGATTGTCAAAATAAATATCGGTTGCTCCCTGACGGTACTCCCCCGAAGCACGGACGGTCGTAAAAATATCGGCTGCCTGAACTCGAATCTTCAAGTTTTGTGCCAATAGGCTTTTCTCATATGTGAGGGTGAGGTTACCGTAATCATAGCGTTCGAAGGTACCATCGCGCAGAACCCCAACGTAATAGGCCATGACTTCTAAAAACCCGTGCTTGCCAAGCCGGAAGCGATTATCCGTGATAAGGTAGGGTTGAGGCGTAGGCGCAGGGGCGGAAAAAGCAAATTCGTAGGCAAAGGCCTGGGAATAAGTGACGCTAAGGGTATTATTGGAGGTCCACCAGGGTAGCGCGAAGGTTTGGGTGATGGCAGCATACCAACTGTGATCTTCGGACATGTTGAGTCGTGTCAAGACGTAGCTACGCGGGCCATCGCCCGGTAAAGCAGATCCCGAAAGCGGGTCTTTGGTACAGGTGTAGCCGAGTTTGAGGGTGGTGTGTTGGTTTTTGGCGATCAATTCCAAGGCATGACTCTTTTCTGGAATCAAGGCCGGATTCCCCTGCATGGAAGTATACGGATCTTGATAAATCAAGTTGGGATTGAGTGACTCGTAAGGCGGTCGATTGATGCGCGCCGAGTAATTGAGTTGTACACTACGGCCATTGGAAAACGTAAAACCGAGAGATGCGTTGGGGAAAAGGTTCAAATAATGGTCGGTAAGTAGCGATTGCTCCTCGTCGACTTGTAGCTGGTAATCAGTCCGTTCGGCCCGTAAGCCGAAAGAAAAAGTAGCATTTTGTCCCAAGTTTTGTCGGTAGTTGGCGTAGGCAGCACTAACGCGTTCAAGGTAGATGTAGTGGCTACTCAAGGATGGGGAAGGTGTAAAATCTTGATTTTGTTCGGCGATCTGGAAATCGAGATCAGCATCATTATTGACTTGGCCGAAGCGCAACCCCAGGTCTATAGCTTTACCGTTAGCCAGGCCAAGGGTGTAATCGACCTGGACGGCCAGTATGTGAATATCTAAGTCCATGCTATTCCGAAGCTGTCGGCGAGTGGTGCCATTTTCAAGCTGTCCAATTTCGCTGATGGGGTTGAAAGCATCGGTCTTGAAGTGGGTGTACTGCCCGCCAATAAAGATGCTGGACCCCAGGGTATCTAGATCGCGACCGTAGTTTAGGGACCAGGAATCATTTATGCGTTGCTCATTTACCGCGATATCGCTGGCGTAGTTGAGGGTTTCGATATTATCGATGATGCGGTTGGTGTTAAGCGTATGGCCTCCCTGTCTATCGTGAGATCCACGGTAGGCCAGGGAGACGTAGTCGCTACCCGTAAAACTGTACTGCACCCCTGCACCGTAAACTAAGAATGGTTGTAGCTTGTGCTGCCAGTCGGTAGTGACGGCGGAGCTTAGAAAAGTAGCGGGTTCGGGGCGATCACGGGTCGTGAATTTGATGTGTCGGTCGCGTCCTACTTGGGCGGTGGCATTGGCGGTGAAAGTCAGCTTGCCCCGATTTATTCCAAGATTCAGGGCGGAGTAAGATTGCATTCCTCCGAAGGGTGAGTCATCTACATTTTGCTGTATACCCAGTCGATAACCGTCTTTGGTTTGCCTAAGCGTAGTAATCTCGATAACGGCACCACCACTGGCGTCATAACGGGCCGAAGGATTGCGAATGATGGAAATGCGCTCGATGTTTGCGGGGGCGATTAGGGCGAGCTGTCCGGGTTCGACCCGTTGCCCGTTGAGGTAATAAATGGCGTTTCCTTTACCCATGACGGAGATGACGCCGTTTTCGTTGGTCGTTAGATCGGGGCTTCGTTCTAAGATCTCTCGTGTGGAACTACTAGCGGCTAGCAAAGTGCCCGCAACGTTGATGTCTACGGTACCATCGTTTCGTTGGACATACACTTGCCGCTGAGCTCGCACCACGAATTCGTCTAGAGAGAGTTGAGCAGGACTAACCTGGAGGATACCTAAATCGAAGTCAGCTGTTTGACCTTTATCACCTGACGTCAACTGCTCTGCGCTTTTTTCCACAGCAATGGGTTGATAAAAAGACGCAAATTCTAAGGACGTAAAATAAAGCAGGTAACTCCCAGCGGGAACTTCCGGAAGCTGGAACTGGCCGTCCAAGATCAGTTCGCCGGTAACAAAACTAGAATCAACGGCACGTAGTACAGTGACATTACCCGTAGGAAAGTGGCCATTGGGAAGTACAAGTTGTCCCGTAATACCACTTGCTTGACCTAGTAGGTTACCGATTTGCCAACAGCACAGCAGAAAAAGAAAGGAAAAGCGCATCTTGCGGTTATTTGTAAATTTTCCCTAAACCTATCACTGCAATGTGTCTCGTTTTGAGTTCGGATGACGGATCGGTAGTTTGCGTAGACGGAAAGGGGAAAAGGGGTTTGTCGACTCAAATACCGCGTTTGACCTCACGAGTGAGCTACCTAACGTCTACGGGTAGCATCGCCTAAAGAATTGCTTTATCTTACTGGCTATGCGCACGTTTTCTAGATCTCTCGATCGCCCCATTTACCATCACCTGGCTTTTTGGACTTTGGTATTGGCGTGCTATCTGATTTCCAACTGGAATAATTATTTAACAGCAGATGGGGTATTGGCCACTTACGGCAGCCAGGTCGCGGTGCAGGTACTGGTAGCTTACCTTTGCTTAGGTTGGTTATTGCCGACTTACCAGCGGTCGCGTCTTTTTCTTCCTTTACTAACGGGGCTTTTATCGCTCGCTTTCATTGGGCATACTCTACTGACAATGGCCAAATTTTTCTGGCTCGAGCCCAGCTATCCCTACGCTTTTCGCCATTGTTTGGCTACTTACGGAGACTGGACACTGACGCAGCGCATCTTCGACTTGAAGTATGCCTTTTTCATTTCACCAGTCGACGTTTTTCTTCCGGGCCTCGCCCTGGTCACGCTACAGTATTACCGCAAGCAGCAACAAATCAGTGCCCTAAAAGAGCAGCGAAAATCGGCAGAACTAAGTGCGCTGAAACACCAGCTGAATCCTCACTTTTTGTTCAATACGCTGAATAATCTTTACACCCTGGCCTTGAAAAAATCTGACCAGACCGCCACGGCTATCGCAAAATTATCGGGTATTTTAGACCATATCCTGTATCGCTGTGAGCAGCCGTTCGTACCGCTAGTGCAGGAAGTCGAGCTACTCGAGAGCTACCTAGAGTTGGAGAAATTGCGGTACGGTGATCGGGTCGACATTCATTTTGACTGGCAGGTGGCTGCTGGGGTTTCCATTGCTCCTCTGTTGCTTCTGACTTTTTTAGAGAATGCTTTTAAACACGGGGTGAGCCAGGAAACTGCGCGGGCAAAGATCAATATATCTCTTAGGTCTTCGGTAGCGGACATTGACTTTAGGGTGGTCAATTCTATTCCACAGAACGAGATTACCGTCAACCAAAAAGACGGTGGGATTGGGCTAGAAAACGTTCGACAGCAGCTTCAGTTGATCTATCCGAACCAGCATCAACTATCGATCGAGCAAACGAAGGACAGTTTCACTTTGCAACTACGCTTAGACAACCTAAAACAGTACTCGGCCCATGAGCCCACTGCTGAGTCGGCGCAACCCATATTGATATGAAGACCCACCGTTGTTTGGTCATTGACGATGAGGCCCTAGCCCGGGAATTAATGGCGACCCACCTGGGGCAGTTACCCGAATTCGAGTTGGTGGGTAGTTGCGCTACTGCACTAGAAGCTCAGCGGTTTTTACGCACCCATGAAGTGGAGCTCCTTTTTTTAGATATTGAAATGCCGGTGCTAAAGGGGACCGATTTTCTCAAGGGTTTACATCACCCCCCGAAAGTTATTTTCACGACGGCCTATCGCCACTACGCGCTGGATGGTTTTGACTTGGACGCCGTCGATTACTTGCTCAAGCCCATTACCTTCGAGCGATTTTTTCAGGCTACAGAAAAATACCTTCGGCAAAGTACGGCCGTAAACCTGGCTGCTCCGAAGGCAGCCGTTATGTCTTCACCGAAATTCCTCTGTCTGCGCAAAGATCGCAAACAGATTCGCTTGCCTAAAGAAGCCATTGATTACCTGGAGAGCCGGAAAGATTACGTCCATATTTTTCACGCAGGCCAGGAAACGGTGGTCAAATACACCCTGGCGAAAGTCGAACAGTTACTCGGGGATGGGTTTTTACGGATTCACCGTTCTTTTTTGATCAACGTCGACAAGGTGACGGCCATTAGTAAGCGAGACGTGGAATTGGGCGCCAAAGAGATACCCATCGGGGATTTATACCGCAAAAGGGTCTTCGCTCATTTTGGGGTGTGAATTCATTCTCCCCTAGTACCCCATCTCCCGCCTACGCATGGGCATCCGATCGATCAAGGCAAAAATTTGATTGGGTGGTGTTACCTCATTGCTCGCTTGGAATTTAGTTCCACCGTCTAGCCCGATCAGGAAGAGCGCAAATTCGTTTTCTTGGACTTCAAACCGCTCATAATATCTAGCCGCCTTTTCACCATCCACGAAGACGGATAGCTCATCAGACTGACCATTAGACCCAACTACAATGATCTTTAGCTTTCGCTCGGCCAGGGCATCGGGAGCTTGTCTTAGCCGTTCGTATTGTTCTACAAATTCGGGCTTGTCGACAGAGGGGGTAAAGAGCAGTAGGACGCGGTTTTCCCATTGGTAGTCGGTGAAGGTTTGTGCGTGTGTAGTGGAGAACATCGTGATAAGTGTTACAGTCAGAAATAGCCTACTCATGCTATTTTTAACGGCTTGAGTTGGGTGCGTGGTTTAGCAGTTACTTATTTGATCTTGTTTCAGCACCGGGTATGTTTGCTTTATTTGTACTTCCGCAGGTGGGAGGTGAGCTGGGGAACGTTTTTTAGCTCCTGCTTCATTCGTCAGACGAGGCGCAAAATTTGTCGTCAGCCAACTTGTCCCGACTGGGTCGGGACGTTGCCTGACGACTAAATTTTCCGCGACTCGGCTGACGAGGATATGGACCGCTCCGCAAAAGGTTGTCTGACGACTAAAATTTTGCACAATTCAGCTGACGAGGATAGCTCGCTACCTGCGGAAGTTTAAATAAACAAATCTCTTTGCCCTGCTTGCATACGGTCTATTTAGCTATGTTTGCTTGACAAGCACCGCGAAGCAACAACACAAGTAAGCTTGACTTTAGCCCTGTGGGCTAAAGTCAAGCTAATTCTTCAGCAAGTTCTATGTTTGTTAGATGAAAGGACGGTTTGTTCTTGGGGTGATATGCTTTGCGCTCTTAGTTATAGCGGGGTGGGGGCAAACTAGGGTTCAGCCTGAAGCATTGACCATTGAGGACGGTCTCTCTCAGGGCTACGTCTCGGCGATCCACCAGGATAGTGAGGGCTTTCTGTGGTTTGGTACCAAAAACGGCTTGAATCGCTACGATGGGCGGCAATTCGAGGTTTTCGTACGCGAGCCCGAAGCCGACTACTCCTTAGCCAATGACTGGATATACGACATCTACGAAAAGGGGGACTTTTTGCTGGTGGCCAACGGCAGTAATATCCTGAACCTATTCCACAAAAGGACCAAACGCTTTTACGCCATCCCGCTACCAGACACTACTAAAGGCAGCATCAATGCCTTGGCCGAAGACGCTAAGGGGAATATTTGGCTACGCATGGAACCGAACGACGAGGTCTGGCGCCTGTCCTTTCCGGCGGCCTTCTGGCAAGATTTCCCCAAAGACAGTAGCCTGCTATCCGCAGTAGAGTTGTCTTTAGTCACTAAAGCGGAGCGCATGTGGAGCCAAGGGGATCATGTGTTCGTAGCGCAGCAAGGCCAAACCCAGCGGCTTGACGAGGATGCTGCTGCCTTCCGCCCACTAGCCGTCGGCATTACTGAATTCCGCAAAATAACCCCCAACCTAGCGGTAGGCAGCCTTTCCCAAAATCCTAATTTTCGAAGATATTGCCTGTTCGGCCTGCGGCAGGGTGAATGGCGGGTGCTGGCTGCGGATTTGCGCTTTATGCCCCAGTATTACTACGATGCGGTAACGGATTTGCTGTGGGTGCAACGATTTGCGGACAAGGAGATTTTCGCATTCTCGGTGGCGGCAATAGCGGGTAAAGCGCAACTGAGCCTGGCGGATGCCAGCTACCATATTCCCGACGTAAATGCGGGCGTGCGGGCTTGGTACAAAGATCGGTCGGGCATCATTTGGGTGGGCACCAGGGGGCTGGGGCTGCTAAAAGTGAGTTCCCGCAAGCTCGCGATTAAAAGCTTTGCAGACGGTGCTTCCGTCTACGACCACCTCTTCTCAGCGGGTAAGGGGGAATTGATGTACCATCGCTTCGATGGTGCCGAGTTTTACACGCCGGGCGCATCCGGCTATTTACGCCAGGTTTTTGCTTTCGTCAAAGAGAAAAATTTTGGGGATATCCACTGGTTATCCGATGGTTTGCCGGGGGACGGCTGGCTGGCTACCCAAAGTGGGTACACCCCGGCCAGAGGGCGTAAAATCCAGTTGTTCCGTTGGGAAAATGGGGTGAAGGAGCTACGGGGAAGTTGGGCCTGGGAGGGTGACTGGGCGGGGAGTGAGCTCAGCATTTTTCGTGGGGTTGATCCGCAGCAGCTGTTCCTCCTGTCTGCGAATACCCTCATCGACTACCAGATCGCTACGGGCGAGTCCCGCATCTTCCGGTTTGATGATCTTTTTGGGGGCAACAAACCAGTTGTCTTTTACGGGGCGCAAACCGGTAACGGAGACTGTTGGCTCGGGACAGCCAGGGGCTTGGTACACGGAAAAAAAACGGCCCAAGGCTTTGAGTTTAGTTTGGTAGATGGGCTGCGTAATCCCACGTGCGCTAGTGTGTTGAGGGACCCCGGCGATGGTGATGTTCTTTGGATCGGTACCAAGGGCGGGGGCTTGCACCGGCTCGATACCCGGACCATGGCGTTTACGTACTTACACAGCAAGAACGGTTTGCCCAATGACGTCATCTACGGCGTGCTGAACGACGAGCAGGGCAACCTTTGGCTGAGTTCCAATAAGGGCATCATTCGTTATTCCCCCAAGACGGGTAAGATTCGCAATTTCACGGCGGCGGACGGCCTGCAAAGTGATGAGTTCAATACGTTTGCTTTTGGTAAATCGGTTACCGGTGAGCTTCTGTTCGGGGGCATCAAAGGGGCGAACGTCTTTTACCCGCAGGATTTAGACGAGAATCCTACGCCCCCCAAACTGAGTTTTACTGGCTTGGCAATCAACAACCAAGCGGTGCGTTTGCTCGATAGTGCGAGCCTTTTACCCGAAGCGGTCGAGTTTACCTCCGCCCTCACTTTGCCGCACCAGCAAAACAGTATCACTTTGACTTTTGCGGCGCTGGAGTTTACCGCGCCAAGCAAGAATAGCTTTAGTTACTACCTCGAAGGAGCGGAAGCACCCTGGACGCATACCAGTACAGACAATCGCGCTACCTACCTTAACCTATCGCCGGGCCAGTATACCTTTCATCTCAAAGCGGCGAATGGGGATCAAGTATGGAGTGAGGCGATAAAAACGTTGGACATTACTATCCTGCCCGCCTGGTACCAAACGCGTCTGGCTTACTTCCTTTACGGGCTTTTGCTTGCCCTGGGCATTTGGACCTTCCTACGGTTCCAGCGGAATAAACTGCGGCTACGACATCGACTTGAACTCGAACAGCAGGAAGCGGAACGTTTGAAAGAAATACAAGCATTTCAGTCGGAATTGTATACCAATATAACCCACGAGTTGCGTACCCCTTTAACCGTAATTTTAGGGACTGCGGAACATCTAACAAAGCAGAAAAATGCCGATCATCCCGAACAAAAGCAGCTGTCGCTGCTCCAGCGTAGTGGCAAGAATTTGCTCAATTTGGTCAATCAAATGCTCGACCTTTCGAAGATCGAACACAATCAATTGGCGGTCCACTACCAACAGGGAGACATCCTGACCTACTTGCATTACATCACTGAGAATTTTTACTCGTTGGCCAATAGCCAGAATGTCTTGCTAAAAGTGGAAAGCCCCGAGGCCAGTATTTGGATGGATTACGACGAGGAGAAAATACGCCAGATTGTGACCAATCTGCTCTCGAATGCCCTTAAGTATACGCCTTCTGGAGGGAAGGTGACCTTGACCGCCGAGCAGAAAGGCCAGCAGTTTTACCTCAGCGTGCGAGATACCGGTCGGGGAATTGCGGAGGAAGACTTACCCCACATCTTTGACCGATACTACCAAGCGTCGACCGAGGAAAATGCTACCGGAGGAACGGGGATCGGCTTGGCGCTGACCCGCGAACTGGTCAAATTACTCGGCGGCGGCATAAGCGTGGATAGTGCGCCGAACCAGGGTACCACTTTTTTACTCTGGTTGCCCATTCAACGCAAAGCCCCTATAAAGGCCAGTGTTCCGGAAGTCCATCCACGCGTGAGTCTTCCCGCCCATGCAGTTAGCGGGTCGCAATCCGCCACTGAGGGTGTCCCGAAACTGCTGCTAGTAGAAGACAACCTGGATGTCGTAGAATACCTGACGACGGCTTTGCAAGCCGATTACCACTTGGACTTCGCCTACAACGGGCAGGCGGGCATCGAACGGGCCATCGAGCTGACACCCGACCTGATTATTTCCGACGTGATGATGCCCGAGAAAACGGGACTGGAACTAACCGAAGCCCTCAAAAACGATGCGCGGACCAGCCATATTCCCATCATTCTACTGACGGCCAAGGTGGAACTGGAGAGCCGCCTGGCGGGCCTCCGCCGGGGCGCTGACGTTTACCTGGGCAAACCCTTTCACCAGGAAGAACTCCTGTCCCACATCAGTAACTTGTTGCAGCTGCGGCAAAAGCTACAAGCCAAATACCAAAGCCTGGCGCTGACGTCTGATCTGCCAACGGCCAATACGGAAGATTACGAAGCGCGTTTTGTTCAAGACCTGCGCCAGCTATTAGAGGAAGAGCTCCGCAACCCCAATCTCAAAGCAGACGACCTCGCCCGGCAACTCGGGATGAGCCGATCCAATCTTTATCTTAAGCTCACAGCCATTACGGGCATGTCCTTTAACGTGTACCTCCGCACCCTGCGGCTCCAACGCGCTCAGCACCTGCTAAAAAGCACCACCTTGAATATATCCGAGATCGCCTACGAAGTCGGCTTCAACGACCCCAAGTATTTCAGTCGGCTATTTGCCAAAAACTTCGGTATGCCCCCCAGCAAAATGCGAGATTAGACAATAATCCCCCCATTTAGGATAATACTCCACCTCTTTTGGACGGTAGTCCCCCTGCCCATTGCGGCAAGGTCAGAGCTTTGTGGATGTCAATTATCTATCAACTCAAATCCTGCAACATGTACCGACTCCTGAAGGGTTTTCTCGCCACCCTATTGGTGCTTACCGTAAGCACCCTCACCCACGCCCAGGTGGCCATCAATACCACCGGGGATGGCCCAGATAACTCCGCCATGCTGGACGTCAGCAGCAACGACAAGGGTATCCTCATCCCCAGAATGGACAGCACCGGCCGTATCGCTATTCTGAATCCCGCCGATGGTCTAATGGTATACGATACCACCACCACCACCTTCTGGTACTACGATGAGGAACAGTGGAATGAAATTCGGAATGGATCGGATAAATTGTCTTTTTTAGATTTGGTAGAAAGTCTTCCTGAAATTGACCTTTCCTGCCCAGAGACTATCAGTAGCCTAAATGTGCCTACAGGAGGTAATGGCGATATAATTGAGGTCGTGGAAAACTATGCTTATGTACGTTCTTCTGGTGGAGTAAGTGCCATTAATATCACAGAGCTGTCCAATCCGTTTATAGAAGGTACCATCTTCGTTGGTTCTATTTCTGAATTAAATATCCAAGGACAGTATGCCTTTTCAATAAATGATATTGGCAATGAGGAAGAACTAGTAGCCATTGATATTAGTGACCCCACAAATATGGTTGTCCTTGATGAGGACGTTCTTGCTACCGCAGGTGTATCTCAACTAGCGACTACCGAAAATGTCGCTTATATTCTTCAGGATGGAGGTGGTCTGGATCTTTATGATATAAGTGATCCTGCAAATTTAAATGCCTTTGGTTTTATTAGTATGGACGTAGCCAACGGCAGTCCTCAAGATATGACCATTGAAGGTGATTATTTGTACGTTATTGATCGTGAGTTTTTAGAGGTTGTGGATATTAGCAATCCAGCAAACCCCAATTCGGTAGGGAGTCTTAGTGTTGGTAACGACCTTCGTACTATTGCGGCTTCTGGAAGTTTTGTATGCGTTATAGATCGTGATGGAAACGAGTTAAAAGTTATTGATGTCAGTGTGCCGAGTACGCCAAGCTTAACCGGGTCACTTGTAATTGGAGGCCTTCCCACCTCAGTAAAGGTAGCTGGGAATTACGCTTACGTTACCGTCGCTCAAAATAATGATTTAAAAATCATTGATATAAGTGACGCGTCAAATCCTGTATTAATCACCAGCTTTGCCGTTCCTGCTGGGCCCGCAGATGTCTTTATTGCTAACAGTAATGCCTATGTCGCAAGTTCGGGAAGTAACACCTTCAGCATCCTTGAGCTAAGCTGTCCTGATCCTGCTGTTTTTCAGATAGATCCCCTAACGGGAGAGATAACCGCTACCAATGCAGCTGAAATACAAGATGATTTGGGTAATCATACTGCAACCATGGATTTAGACATGGCCAACTTTAGTATTTTGAATGTCAATACTGCCCAAATAGGTAGTATCGACCTCGGCACTGAGAGTGTCGATCAGAGCACCTCTAACCAAGCAGGCAATGGCTTCACTACTACACCTTGGGTATATACCAATGCCGTAGAAGCACAAGGGGAAAGAGGCACATTGTCAACCTTAATTACTATTGGTGATGATGGCACGTATGGCTCGGACGATCAAATCCATTTAGTAACCAATGGTAATAGCCATTTACAAGTGGGTGCCAGTGGAAATACCCGTATTGGTACGATTAATATAGGATCTGAAAGCACTAGTCAAAACACATCAAATCAAGCAGGTAATGGTTTCACGGTAACCCCTTGGGTGTATACCAATGCCATTGAAGCCCAAGGTGAACGTACTGGCCCAACTACCCTCATTACGGTCGGCAATGATGGGGTTTTTGGTGCAGATGATCAAATCAATCTGGTAACGCGTGGTGAAATCCGATTTCGGGTAAATACCAACGGAAACATAGAGGCCAGAAGTAGCTTAGGCGTTGGCACAATTGATATAGGGAGTCAAGGCATTAGTCAAGCTTCTTCGAATCAAAATAGTAATGGCTTTACCACGACGCCTTGGGTCTATTCCAATGCCATTCAAGACCCTAATGATCGGGGAAACCAAGGCACACTTATCACCCTTGGTAATGATGGCGTTTTTGGTGGTAGCGATCAAATCCATTTGGTAACTGGTGGCACCACTCGATTACAGATAAATCCCAGTGGTCGAGTAGGTATAGGTCGAAACGCTACAGCGAGAACCTTGGAAGTGAACGGGAATGCGTCTAAAAACACTCCTGGGCCTTGGGCTGGCAACTCCGACGCGCGCTTGAAGAAAAATATAGAGCAATTAGATGCAGAAACCACATTAGAAAAGCTATTGTCGCTCCAAGGCATCACCTACGAATGGGATGATGACCAAACCGATTACGAGCGCCCCACCGGCATCCAATACGGCTTCACGGCCCAAAATATTCAACAGGTATTTCCCACTTTGGTAGAAGAAGACGCCGAGGGCTACCTACAAACCGCCTACGGCACCTACGATGCGATGTACGTAGAAGCCTTTCGGGCGCTACTGGCTAAAATCGAAAACTTACAAGCGGAGACGGACCGACTCAGCGCGGAAAACCAACAACTGCAACAACAAGTAGCGCGCATCCAGGAAATAGAAGCCACGCTAGCTAGCCTGCAGCAGCAACTAAACGCTCAGGACCAGGACCATTCCGCCACCAACGATAAATAATCTACCGTGAAAAAGCTTTGCTTTAAATTCTTCTTGTGCTGCTTCCTCAGTCAAGCTACGCTTTCTAATATTCTAGGCCAAGATCATCTGACTATAGCAGACGGCCACTTTCGGATTAGTGGAGAAGTGAATCTAGTCTTAATCAATGCTAGCCTGATCAATAACGCTTCGCTGGAAGCAACCGCCGGTACGGTCATCTTTAAGGGAGATGCCGCTTCTCCCCTTGTCCAAATCGGCGGCAGCAGCGAAAGTCAGTTTCACAATCTGGTCATCGAGCGGCCAAACAACGTCAATTTGGGTAATAACGTCAGCATCAGTGGGTTGCTCGACTTGCGCACGGGCCTGCTGGTGTTGGAGGACTTCAACGCCGACTTAGGAACTACGGGCACGATGCAGTCCACTGCCCAGACCTACGTGGAAACATCGGGCACCGGTACCATCATGCGAGAAGTGCCTTCAGGGAGTTCCTTCGAATACATCCTTGGGCGCGGAAGCCGTACTCCCATCAGCATACAAAACGATGGGGCAACGGATGTTTTCAGTGTTCGCGTCACTGATGAAGTCCTGACCGAGGGCAGCAGCGGTTCGCCTTTTGGAAGCGAAGTTGTTGACCGCACTTGGATCATCACCGAAGCGACCGATGGCGGCAGCGACCTGACCCTCACCGCCCAGTGGAACGCCAGCGACGAACTCCCTGCTTTTGACCGCACGAACGCCTATATCGCCCAGTACCTAGGTGACTGGGACCTGGCGCCTCCAAGCGCTGCGACGGGGACTGATCCCTATCAGCTTTCCCGTTCCGGCATCACTTCCCTATCGGAATTTACCGTGACCAGTAGTGCCGCCTTGCCCGTGGAATTACTCAGCTTTACCGCCGAGCCCTCCGGTGGCCAGGTGCTGCTGCGCTGGCAAACCACCAATGAAATCAACAACGATTACTTCGTCGTAGAACGTTCTCAGGATGCCCTCGAATTCCGAGAGATCGACCGACTGGATGGCGCAGGTACTTATGAAGGCCTATCGAACTACCAGACGGTCGATGAGACCCCCTTTTCAGGGATGAATTACTACCGCCTACGACAAGTGGATTTCGATGGTTCCTACGCTTTTTCAGAAATCAGGGCAGTCCGTTTTGATATTTTGGCTAAGGAGATAGCCGTGTTTCCCAATCCCACCAGCGGCAGAGTGTCCATTCAACTGGAGCAAGCCGATCCCGAACTAACGGTAGAACTTATTGATCCACAGGGTAGGGTAGTGGCGGCCGAGCAGTTTGGAGCCAGTAATCTACAGTCTTTCGATACCTCGGGCTTGACTAAAGGGGTATACCTATTGCGGGTTTCTGGAACTACTGGCGTAGAAAGGGTGGTTCGCTTACTGGTGCAGTAAAATTAATTTGTACTTCCGCAGGTCGGAACGTATCCCACCTGCGGAAGTACAAAAAAATGCCCCAAACTTCGGTGCTCTACCCAATAAAACCCAGGATTAGACAATAATCCCCCCATTTAGGACAATACTCCACCCCCCGTGGACAATACCCTCCCCCTTTTGGACGGTAGTCCCCCTACCCCTTGCGGCAAGTTCGGAGCTTTGTGATTGAAAATTATCTATAAGCTCAAGACCTAAAATATGTACCGACTCCTGAAGGGTTTTATCGCCACCCTATTGGTGCTTACCGTAAGCACACTTACCCGCGCCCAGGTCGCCATCAATACCACCGGGGAGGGCCCCGACAACTCTGCCATGCTGGACGTCAGCAGCAATGACAAGGGTATCCTAATTCCCAGAATGGACAGCACCAGCCGTACGGCCATCCTTAATCCCGCCGACGGCCTCCTGGTCTACGATATTACCACCACTACCTTTTGGTACTACGATGAGGAGCGGTGGAATGAAATTCGGAACGGGTCGACCCAATTATCAGCTACGGATTTGGTAGCGAATTTGCCCGAGCCTGATTTTTCTTGTACGGAGACTGTGGGTAGCTTAGACCTTAATCAAAATCTTTTCGCCCTTACAGTCGATGGTAATTTTGTGTACGTAACAGGACAAGGACCTCCTGATAGACTATCTATAATCGATGTTAGTGATCCGGTAACGCCTAATCTTACAGGTGGATTTGATGCTGGTTTAATTCCTTTAGATGTTGCAGCAGCTGGCGATTTTGCTTATGTCGTTAACTTAGAAGAATTGAGAATTATCGATGTCAGTGACCCCGTCAATCCCATCTTAAGAAGTTGTATTCCAACCAACGCTGACTTTCGATTTTTTATTTCCATTGCACTATCTAACCACCTTGCTTATGTCCTTTCATCCGCTTTTGAGTCTATGAAAGTTTTTGATGTCAGCGATCCGGATAGCCCGATAGAACTTGGGGAGTACGATTTTGATTTAAACTCGGAAACTAATATTCAAGATGTTGAGGTGGAAAATAACTTTGCTTACGTCATTGACCAGGGGGCTCTTGAAGACGGCGACAATAGTGCCGATGAAGTGGGCAAGCTGTATATTCTTGATATTAGTGACCCGAATAACCTTTCCTTAGCAAGCGAACTTACCCTAGGGCCTACCCCCACAGATTTAGAAGTTGCGGATGGAGTGGCTTACATCACAGATTCGGACGAAGATGCCTTGCGCGTCATTGACGTTAGCGATCCCAGCAATCCCGTTCAGGTATCTAGTCTAAGTACTTTGATTGGCAACAATGATAAGTCTTTTACTGTGGCAGGGGACTATGCATATTATACATCTAATGATAGCTTAAAAGTCTTTGACATTTCAGATTCTTCTTTGCCTACGGTCATACGCACTACGGCCTTTAATAACGATAACTTTATAGGCTCAACGGTATCGGGCAATTACGCTTATGCCATAAACGATGATGATTTTTTAAGAATCATCGAATTAAGCTGCACGGATGATATTATTACCTTGAATCCTTTAACTGGAAATATAGAACCCGCACAAATTCCGCCCCAAGACAACCTGGGTAACCACACCGCTACGATGAACGTGGACCTGGCTAATTTTAATATCCTTAATGCGGGTGCCATCAACGCAAATTCATTTTTTGGCAATGGATCTGGCTTAACCAATACTGGAGATGATCTGGGCAGCCACACCGCCACCACCAACCTAAATCTGGCTGATTTCAACCTCACCAACGGCGGTATCCTGAATGCCGAGCAAGCCAAACTAGGTGACATCAACCTCGGCAATGAAAGTGACGACCAAAGCAGCTCCAACCGGGCCGGTGAAGGCTTTACTACCACCCCCTGGTTGTACACCAATGCTATTGAAGCGCAAGGCGAACGAGGCAACCAATCCACTTTAATTACCATCGGAGACGACGGCACTTATGGCACAGATGATGAAATTCATTTGGTTACTAGCGGAAGTAGTCGGTTACAAGTCGATGCCAACGGTCGAGTGGGTATTGGCCGCGATCCTACGGCCCAAAGGTTGGAAGTAAATGGCAATGCCTCCAAAAACGCCCCTGGGCCTTGGGCAGGCAACTCCGATGCGCGCTTAAAGAAAAACATCCAACCATTAAACGCTGAAGCTACCTTGGAGAGGCTGTTATCGCTACAAGGCATTACCTACGAATGGGACGATGACCAAACCGATTACGAGCGTCCCACCGGCATCCAGTACGGCTTTACGGCCCAGAATATTCAGGAGGTATTCCCCACCTTGGTGGAAGAAGATGCTGAGGGCTACCTACAAACCGCCTACGGCACCTACGATGCCATGTACGTAGAAGCATTCCGGGCTTTACAGCAGCAAATTGCCGATCAACGAGAAAGAAATACGGAGCAACAAAGGCAAATTGATGCCCTGCGCGCGCAAAACGAAGAGCTTCAACAACAGGTAGCGCGCATCCAGGAAGTAGAAGCTACGCTGGCTAGCCTACAGCGGCAACTGAGTGCCTTAGAGCATTCAGTCATCGGTGAAAAGTAATCCACTCCGCTTAGGCGAGCGTATGCTACCTGCGCCTGCCTGCCATGCGCCAGCAGGCAGGGAAGTACAGAAGAAATAAACTTTCCCAAAACTTCGGTACGCTACCCAATAAAATGCGGGATTAGACAATAATCCCCCTATTTGGGATAATACTCCACCCCCTTTGGATGAGGACTACCGACTTTTGTAGGGTTGTTCTCCAAACCCGATTGTAGGGGGAATTGAAATTTGTGTAAGACGATCCTAATGGTATGCTAAGAGAAACTCATAGACTGTATGTAATGCTGCTGATCATCATTTTGATGCTTTTTCCATCAGCGGTACTATCGGCACAGATCGGAATCAATACCGATAATTCGCCCCCTGACGCCAGTGCCATCCTCGACCTGAAGTCTACGACCCAGGGCTTTTTGACACCCCGTATGACGCAAGCCGAGCGAGATGCTATCATCGACCCGGCCACCGCCTTGCTCATCTATCAGACCGATGAAACCCACGGTTTTTACTACAACCAGGGCACCCCCGCTGCCCCCGATTGGATCCGGATTGGGAATGAAGACGACGCGCCAATCTGTGACTTTCGCATCCCCATCGACTCGGTATTGTTCCAGAGTACCTTCAAGGGGCAAATGACCGAATACCTGATCACTGAACCGGGGTCCTATTACTTGACCGGTGTCATCCAGGGAATTCCTGACGGCACCTCGGGGGTTACCATTGCCAGCGATAATGTCACCCTGGATTTGAATGGTTACGCCATCATAGGCGCGCAGCCGAATTCAAATGATGACGCGACACTTTTAGCTTCGCCTCCCGGCAATGGTAGTGGTATCCGGATCGATAGTATCAGAAAAAACATTTCCGTCCGAAATGGTATCATCGAACGCTGGGGAGAAAATGGTATCGAAGCCGATCAAACCGTGAATAGCATCTTCCGGGACCTCACCATTTATAATAGCGGCGAAGAAGGTATCATCGTAGGCAATCAGAACTTATTGCAGCGAATTAATGCCGAACTGAACATTGGACCTTCCATAGTGGGCAAGGTCGGCAATAATATGATTCACTGCAACGCCACCAACGGCGGTGCTACTGGAATCCTGGCGGATAGCTTAACCAATATCGTCAACTGCGGTACCTTCAACAATTTAGGCGTAGGCATCCGCGTCAATTTTGGCGGTATGGCACTAGGCTGTGTATCTACAGATAACCGCTTGGGAGGCATCAGTCTCGGCCCCTTTTCTTACGCCACAAAATCTGCTGCCTACGATAATGGGGAAGATGGTTTTCGCATCGATAATAATGGCCACGTCTCCAACTGTAACGCCTCCTTGAATGAAGGCGATGGATTTGATCTCATCGGCGCAACGGGTTCGATCACTCATTGCGTGGCCCACGAGAATGACTCGGTCGGCATTCACTTATCTAACTTACTGCGTTGCGATATGCTGGTAAGCCACAATGGGGTGACGGATAACGATACCGATGGTTTTTTAATCCGAGGTGGCGGAGCATTCTTGATCAATAATTGGACCTCCGGAAACTTAAATACGCCAATTACGGGACTTGGGTTTGGTGACGGCTACGATATCAGTCCCTTTACCAAGTACGGCCCCATGATTGATGTCAGACAAGTGGGTGATATTTCTACTGTTCCGAATGCTGACAGCCCCATTGCTAACTTCATTTACTGAGGAAATTAGATGAAACAACCGATGAATAATAACCTAAAAATGACTTTCACTTGGGCGCTAATGTTAGCTATTAGCACGCTATGTCCTATTGATACACTCAGCGCTCAGGTCAGTATTAATGCGGATGGGACTGATCCTGATCCTAGTGCCATCATGGACCTGATGTCCAATAATATGGGGTTTTTAGTACCCCGAATGGAGCAGTCGGAACGTTTAGCCATTTCGTCGCCCGCCGGTGGTTTATTGCTTTACGACAACGGGCCAGATAATGGCGGAATGTACTACAATGCTGGTGCCCCCGACCTGCCAAACTGGACCCGACTGAACACGATTATTCAAGAAACCGCTGATATCTGTGATCGTCGTATTCCAATAGACTCGGCAGAAAATAATAATGGAACGTTCAGTATTAATCAGCCGGGGTCTTACTATTTCACCCGAAATATTAGCATTGATCAAAGTAATGGTAACAACCTGGATGGGATAACCATTGATGCAGACGATGTAACATTGGATCTCAACGGATTTACCCTGGAGGGTGATTTTAGTACCTCCAATCGAACGGATGACGGCATATTTATCTTGGGTGACCAGGATAATATCGTGATCAAGAATGGCGTCATCCGCAATTGGGGTGGAGATGGCGTGAACGCCCTAAACTGTGACAATTGTACTTTCGTTGATCTGCTCGTTGAAGGAAATGATGGAGATGGTATCTTAGCTGACTTTGGGGCCATCATCTACCAATGTGTGGCCAGAGGAAATGCTGTTGATGGGCTGGAAGGAGACGATAATACCATCATTTACGATTGTGAAGCTTCTAATAATGGTGATAATGGTATTGAAACCAGTGAAGGGGGCCGGGTGATTAATTGTACGGCTACGGGGAATGCATCGGATGGCATCGATGTTGCTCCGGGGAGTCGGGTCGAAGGCTGCGTGGCGGCTGAAAATGGTATATATGGGATTGACCTGGCACTAGGCGGGCAGGTTCTTAATTGTACCGCCAATTTAAATGGAAGAAATGGTATCGATATTGCCAGCAGTTGCCTTGCTAGATTCAACACGGCTAATAACAATGGGACTTGCGTAGCAGCGGGTACTTGTTCACTAAGTCAGCTCGACGATGGCAAAGCGGGATCGGGTATTTACACCTTTTCTAATGCACAAGTGATGGACAATGTATGCCGGAATAATTTTTACGGCATCCGGGTTTCAAGTCTTGATACTTTCGTTGCTGATAATATTGTAACGGGCAACAGCCACGCCGGCTTAACGCTGTCCAGCACTGGAAGTTTTGCCATCAGGAATAGGGCGCATAATAATGGTTTTACCCCTATACCCACGTCTGAGGACGTTCCAGGTAATTTCTCCTTTACTACCGATAACAGCTTTGGGCCCATTATTGATGTAAGTAGTGTAGCGGGCAATTTGTTGACCATCCCTGGTATCAATAATGTCTACGCTAATTTCATTTACTAGTCATAAGGCTAACCATTTTTTCACTAAAGCAGAGTAAAGTGAAGTTGAAAATACTCTTATTACTTCTTGGATTACATCGAGTTCTTTTTGCCCAAAATTTTACAGAGGTTACTCAATTCAGCTCTTTTGAGGGCGTCAGATCTAGCTCGATCGCTTTTGCGGATGTAGACGGTGTTGGCGACGAGGATGTCCTCATTACAGGACGAAACAATTCTTTTACTTTTATCTCAAAACTATATACCAATGATGGTATGGGTAGTTTTAACGAAGTGATGGGCACCCCATTTGAGGGCGTTTGGGCTGGCTCGATTGCTTTTGCGGATGTAGACGGTGATGGCGACGAGGATGTCCTCATTACAGGGGTAAACAGTTCTAACACTCGTATCTCGAAGCTATACACCAATGATGGTATGGGTAGTTTTAGCGAAGTGATGGGTACCCCATTTGATGGTGTTGTCGATGGCTCGATCGCCTTTGCGGATGTAGACGGTGATGGCGATGAGGATGTCCTCATTACAGGGCGAAATACTTCCAATGCTCGTATCTCGAAACTGTATACCAATGACGGAATGGGCAGTTATAGTGAAGTGATGGGCACTCCATTTGATGGTGTCGACTTTGGCTCGATCGCTTTTGCGGATGTGGATAGCGATGGCGATGAGGATGTCCTCATTACAGGACTAATCGGTCCTGCTTCTATCTCGAAACTGTACACCAACGATGGTATGGGCAGCTTTAACGAAATGACCAGCACTTCATTTGAAAACGTTTTTATTAGCTCGGTCGCCTTTGCAGATGTGGACGGCGATGGCGATGAGGATGTCCTCATGACGGGGGAAAAAAGTTGTGGTCTTCCCGACACGAAATTGTACATCAATGACAGTATGGGTAGTTTTAGCGAAATGGCAGATACCCCATTCGATAACGTTCTTGATGGCTCGATCGCCTTTGCGGATGTAGACGGTGATGGCGACGAGGATGTCCTCATTACAGGGTTAAGTATTTCATTTTCTTCTGTCACGAAGCTGTACACCAATGACGGGATGGGTAGTTTTAGCGAAATGATGGATACTCCATTCGATGGCGTTTTCTCCAGCTCGATCGTCTTTGCGGATGTGGACGGTGATGGCGACGAGGATGTCCTCATTACGGGGGAAGACAACTCAAATATTAGCATCTCTAGACTGTATATCAATGATGGCGTGACTTCTTCTGCCGATAATTTATTTGCTAATCTAAGTCTGAGCTTGACTCCCTTCCCGAACCCCGCTATCTCAGATAATTTGAGTATCAGTTTTGAATCGACGGAGAGCAATCCTGCAATTATACGATTGTATGATTTGAACGGACGACTGATAAGTCAGCAAGAAGAATTTGTAAGAATTGGAGAACAAGCCTTTGTGGTTGACATCGCTTCTTTAGCTATTGGCAGTTACTTCATTCAATTGGAGAGCGGCAAAAAAAGAGGTGTGGCTAAGTTCGTGATTAAATAGAAAAAGGCCAAAGGAGCAATCCACGTTATTATGTACAGAATCATTACCATTATATTACTGTTTATCCTTACTTCTACTTGTCTCCTTAGCCAGGTACGCTGGAATATTGCCGATGGTAATGTCGTACAAAGTGGAGGTTTTTTGGTCTTACAGGATGCTAGTTTTTATAACGATGGCACCTACCGGGCGGAGGATGGCTACGTTGTCCTGAACGGTTCCGGAGCGGATGCACTATCCATCATCGGTGGGGATTCGATCACGACTTTTTATGGCTTGGAAATTCACAAATCGGCCAATAATGCGCTGCTTGAACAGAAAGCGATCGTTGCTTTTAATTTGAACCTTACAGGTGGTTTGCTGGACATCCAAAACGATAGCTTGCGACTGCTGTCCAGTGCCGATATCACCGGGGCGAGTTCGGCGACCTACGTCAGAACCAGCGGGGGCGGCTACCTGATCATTCCCAGCCCGGCGGATGGCTCGGCCGTGGTTTTTCCGGTGGGAAATGCAGCTTACAATCCCTTAAGCCTGGCTAATGCCGGTACCCAGGATACCTTCGGTGTCAGGGTGAGAGACGAAATCCTGGAACAAAATGAAAGTGGCACGGCCATCAGTGAAGCATACATCGATCGGACCTGGGATGTGTTCGAGGAATTGCTTGGCGGATCTGATCTAGACCTCATTTTACAGTGGAACGCCCTGGAAGAATTGACGAACTTCGAGCGAGATGAGGCCGAAGTCGTTCGCTTTGACAATGGCACCTGGGTGGGTCAAACATCTAATCCTACTACCGGCTCCGATCCCTATCAAATTACTTCAGCAGATCGGCCTGAGGTCGGCAGTTTTTCGGTGAATTCGGTTTTTGCTTGCCCGGCATTCACCTTCTGTCCGACCTATCCGGATCCTTTCTTCGTAGGGGCCAATAACTGCATCGCCACCATCAGTTTTACCCGCCCGACGGTGGACCCGGTTTGCACCAACGTTACAGTGACGGCCAGCATCACCGATTCCTCTGGCGATCCAGTAGTGACCGACGTCAGCGGCCCGGACGGTGACTACGCCCCCGGCGATTATAACATCATCTGGCGGGCCGTTAATACGGATGGGGACGAAGACTTTTGTACAGCTCAGGTCTTTACCGTACTGGACAACACGAACCCTACGATCAGCAGCTGCCCTATGAATATGGCAGTTGGCCTAAACGCCGACTGTGAACTGGTTATTCCAAATCTACTTTCCGGCATCACGGCAGATGATAATTGCTCTGTTGTGTTGACTCAATCTCCTCAAGCGAATTCGTCAGTCCAAAACCTTGATGATGGCGGTACCCAAGTCGTTACCATTACGGCCATGGACCCATCGGGCAATACCAACGATCCCGAATGTAATGTGATTTTGACGGCAATTAATACCGCTGCAGTCAGCATTTCCCCAGCTCCTGATGCCAATGAGGGTGATAGCGGCACAACCGATTTTACTTTCACCGTCACCCGCACGGGTCCTAGTTGTGCGTTCGACCTGGATTTTACCACCAGTGATGGTACGGCCACGGCGGGCTCCGATTACCTAGCCCAAAACGGTACCCTTAATTTTGCGGCCGGGGAGATGAGCAAAACCATCACGATTACCATAAATGGTGATATTGTAACCGAAGGTGACGAGACCTTCTCGGTGACCATCAGCAATCCGACGAATGGCGTAAGCTTAGGCACCGCCACTGTGAGTTCGACCATCGAAAATGATGATACCGCCCCCACCGAAATCGCTAACCTTGGCAAAACCATCGATGAAGGCGCTACGGCAAATGTCATCTTACAAGCGGAACTGGAATATGAAGATGCCGAGCAGGGACCAGCCGATATTATTTATACCTTAGATATTGCCCCCAACGAGGGAACGCTGCGCAACAATGGAGCCGCGATTATTTTGGGTGCTACCTTTACCCAGGCGGACATTAACAATGGCCTCATTACCTATGACCACAATGGATCGGAGGAAGCAGCTGACTTTTTCCGGGTAGATATTTCGGATGGCGCGGGCGGCGTGGTGAACGATGTCGTTTTCAACTTCACCATTACCGCCGTAAATGACGCCCCCGTAGTGACGGCCCTGGGTGCGGCCCTGAATACGGACTTGTGCACCGGACAACTGGCCCTAGAAGGGGCTGGCTTTTCGTTCACGGATGCGGATGCGGGCAGTGGCGCGCTATTGCTAACTCTCAGCGTTGTAGAGGGCACCATAACCGTAGACCTGGGCGACTCGGGCGCGGCCCTCACTTCCGCTAATGGTGGAAGTAGCGTTACGATTGAGGGTACTGCTACTCAACTCAACGGCCTGCTTATGGGGACCAGCTCCGGTACCCTGGTGTATACGAATACGAGCCCTACCGTTGGGGCTACTGCGCTCACGGTTTTGGTCAATGACAATGGCAATACCGGCATGGACCCTGGCATTAGCGGGGATGGAAGCAGCGAAGAGGGGATGGCTTCCCAGACCATCAATTTGACGGGGGGGGACTCGGTAGATCCCCAAATCGACTGCCCCGCCGGCGCAGGCACGGAAGAGGTGACGCTGACCTTCATCACGGCCTTTCCTCCACAGACCTACAACTGGACGATCTCTGAGGCCAGCGGTGGTATGAGTCAGGTGGCGCAAGGCACCATCGACCTCACCCAGGCGGGGCTACCGACTAGCGCTATGCCAACGCTAGCTTGCGGCCAAGATTACAACGTCACCATTACATTCACCGCTCCCAGCATAGCCCCCAACGGATTTACCGTGACGACTTCACAGGGCCAAGTCATTACCGCTGGCAATTCGAGCTCGCCCGATGGCGTAGTCACTAACGGAAGTAGCTTCACATTCAGCGTACCGAGTTGCGCTGGTGATGTCAGTGTCGATAATGATCCGGGTCAGTGCTCCGCCGAAGTCAATGGCCTAATAGCCACGGCCACCGATGCCTGTACCGCCAATCCAGCGATCACTCACACCATCACCGGAGCAACGACGGACAGCGGGGCAGCCGATGCCAGCGGTACCTTCAGCGTAGGTACTTCTGCGGTGACTTTCACCGCTACCGATGCCGCCGGAAACACGAGCAACTGCGGCTTTAATGTGATCGTAACAGATGTAGAAGCCCCCATGGCTGTCTGCCAAAACACGACCGTTCAGCTCGATGCCAATGGTCAGGCCACGATTACCGCCACCGATATCGACAATGGGTCTACGGACAATTGCGCGATCGCTAATCTGGCCGTTTCACCCGCTACATTCGATTGTACCGATCTGGGGGACAATACCGTCACGCTGACGGTCACCGACGTCATTGGCCTCACGGATAATTGTACCGCTACCGTGACCGTCGGGCTGGACGACAATCCAACGGCTTGTGATGGTCTATTGACCAAGTCCATTGTTTCCACCGATCAGATCGGTTCCATGGAAACGGGCGACGGTAGTTCGGGAAACGAACGCCCCGTGCTGATTGGAGAAATCATTACCTACCAGCTACGGCTGGAGGTGCCGGAGGGGATGACCTCGGATGTGAGTATAGTGGACGAGATACCCGATGGATTGGCTTACGTAGCTAATTCTGCCACCTTTAGCAATACTGCGGACAATAGCCTGACCTTCAGTAATTCGGTTGCTGGTGGGGCTGCGGCCGGGGATGACCTGACCTTCGACTTAGGTACGGTCACCAACAACGACAATGACGCTAATGTGGAATTCATTGATATCCAGTATCAGGTCCGGGTGGTCAATGTAGTAGAGAACCAGATGTCGACGACCTTGACCAATAGCGCCACATTACTCATTGAAGGTAACAGCTTGGGCGATGCCAATAGCGTAAGCGCAGTGGTCACGGAACCAGATGTAGTGGCTAACATCCAATTTCGGGAGATATTTACTGGCCCTGCAATAACGAGCGGAGATGCTGGTGATGAAATTATAGTTCGAACGTTCATCACCAATAATGGTGATGCGCCAGCCTATGACCTAAGGATGCAACAACAATTCCCGGCCCAATTGGTCACTCGATTACCAGGAGCTACTACAACAGGGGATACCCCCGGCCTTTTGATTAACTACAACACTACCACGGGGCTATTTACCTTTGGCTTAGACCGAATTGACGCGGGGGGTGACGTTAGTATTGCTATTACTATCCGGCTTAACAATACCGTAGCTCCACTGGATGAAATTACCGCTCCGGCTACTATTAGATACACTTCCTTACCTGGTCCGAATTCGGATCAACGCACCGGAGCTGATGGGGTAAACGGTGCCTTGAACGATTATGTCCTTTCCGTCGATTCTCCGGTACTGAGCGTGCCGGAACCAGAAGTGGCCAAGCAAATTGAACACCCCAGCCAAACCCCCGTTGCCGATTTCTTCTCCGGTAGCTACGATGACTCGACTTCTGACCCGAGTACACAGTTTAATCAGTACAATGGCAATAACATTGACTTGGCCATTGGTGAGACTGTCAATTATATCGTCACGGCAACTTTTACCGAGGGGACTACCCCCGATTTCAGGATGATTGACTTGATATCACCTAGAGGACAAGTTGGAGGCAGAGAATTTAGAGTGCTAGAATTGTTAAGTGCTGAAGTCATTTTTGTGGGCAACAACCTCAGCGGTAATGGCATCCAGCCAGTAGGTACTTCTTTTTTTATTAGTGATGAGAATCTAGATGGAGATGGAAGCAGGTCACAACTATGGTTTGGTGGCGACCGGGATATACTTAATGTACCCGACGGGGTAGTAGACGATAATGATCGCTACATCATCCGACTGCAGGCTCGGGTGGATGACGAAGACGAAACGGGCGGACCGGCCGACGATCTGGTCGGTGTATCCAACAGCGACGGTGATGTAGCGGGCAATCGACTGCAGTTTCAGTGGACTACCATGCAGAATGGACTAACCACTAGAAACCCTTTTGTCCTCAACGATATAGTGGAGCCGATGCTCGCTATCGATAAAGCAGTGACCGCCACTACTGGCAACGGAAGCATCAGTATTGGAGATTTAACCGATGCCCTGCCGGGAGACGAAGTGACCTACACGATCACCTTGACCAATACTGGTACATCAGCTGCCTACGATGTGGAGCTCACCGATAACCTGCCTACTGATCTAGACTTGTTGACCGTATCCAGCACTGCGGGTACCGACAATTCCGATCTAGTTAATGATGTTGTTTCCGTAAGTATTCCTAGTATTCTTGCGGGGGATACGGAAACCATTACCCTGACTGTTTCCATCAGTAACACGGCTACCTTTGGTACCATTTATACCAACGAAGGAACCGTCGTATCACAATCACAACCCGGTAGTGGACTGGACATCCGCAGCTACACGGATACCGATCTAGCCAAGGTGGTGATTGCCACTTGCACGGCGGCGATCTCTGGCGTAACGATAACTCCAGCGTCCTGCATCGGCCTGTCCGATGGGACCATCACTATTGAGGCGAATTGTACCACTTGCACGGGTATACTTTACTCGATCGATGGCGGTGCGACGCTGACAACATCAAATGTTTTTACCGACGTGAGCCCGGGAACTTATACGCCTTACATCGAAGATGCTGGAGGTGCCAGCTGTAATGCTACGGCGAATATGGTGACCGTCACCGTACTTCCCGATACCGAAGCTCCCACCATCGACTGCCCGGCCAATGTCGTGCAACAAGTAGATGATGGCCAAAACTTTGCTACGGTCATCAATATCGCGGCGATGGCCGATGATAATTGCCCCGGGGTATCCATAACGTACAGAATAACTGGGGCGACCGTGGTGACGAATGGTTCGGGAGATGCTAGCGGCACCCAGTTCAACCTTGGGATAAGCACCGTTACGTACGAGGTCACGGACGCCGCGGGCAATATGAATAGCTGTAATTTTACCGTCACCGTTACTTCAGTGCCACAAATTGTGATTACGGACCCTTGCGCCTGTAAAAACAATGCGACTTCGTTAGTCAATGGTCAGTTTGATGAAGTCATCCAAGTTACAGATGCAGTCGCTGGGGAAACCTGGACGGTCACCGCCATCGACGGTTTGTTCTTGCCCTCTAGCCCAGCTCCGCCTGCTGCGCCTTTTCCGATTGTGGTAGGAACTGAGTTGAACGAAGTCCCCACGGGTACCCCCGGGCTGAGCAATTATGAGCTGGCGGGTATCCACATCGACGACATTGGCTACAGCATCACGGTCTCCAACGGCACGACGAGTCTCAGTATCAGCAACCGCTGCTGGTACCCCAACCCTGAATTCAGCAATCTGGCTACTACTTACTGCCAAACCAATGAGAACTTGACTTTGATGGGCATCGCCCAGCTAGGCGACGGCACTGGAGAGGCCAATCCGGAGATGGAGACTTTTGAGGTCATACGCCTTAGTGATGGTATGACCGTGGTCAACGATGCCGAAGGCAATGCTATCCTTGACTTCACCAATCTGGAGGCAGGTAGCTACCGCGTCATCTACACCTTCGACGCAGCAGATGATGATCCAGATAACAGTCATCCCGGTTGCTCGCAGTCTATCGAGCAGATGTTCGAGATTCTGAAGGTAGATTGTGGGGCGTTTTTTTGGGATGGGAATTAGACAATAGTCCACCCATTTAGGATAATAATCTACCTCTTTTGGATTATGACTGACGACTTTTGGAGAGTGGTTCTCGTACGCAGTACATAGCGCATACAAGTAGGGAACCTCCTTTGAAAAATCATAATTTCATGTATTTACCATTCATTTCTACGAGATTAGAATTGACACCTTCAGTTTATGGATTCTGCTTATTTACCAGCAAGCGGGCATTCAGCAGAATAGCTTGCCTACTAGCAATTTTGACATTTCCCATCATCTTGAATGGGCAGGTGACGGTCTCTGGCACCGGTTGTACGGCGAACGTCATGTTTTTCGGCCCGCAGGAGGTCGATGGCGAGTACAGGCCAGCTGGTACAGATGCCACCGGACGAAATAGATACCGTAGGGATGTAACATCCTCCACGTTATTTATCACATACATAAATGGAACTGATGAGTGGGTCTTAAGAGATACCTTTAACAATGTGCTGTTCACCAATTCCAATCCAACTACCCCCGATCCTCCTGCTACGGACTGGTCGACAGGAATTAATGGGTGTAATGGTTCTCCAGCGCCAACGCTATCTGGGAATGTTAGCAACATCGCCCCCACCGAAACGGCTAACACCGGCAAAACCATCGATGAAGGCACTATGAACAATACAATACTACAAGCGGAACTGGAATACGAAGATGCCGAACAGGGTCCAGCCGAAGTTACTTACACTTTAGACATAGCCCCAAGTGAAGGAACGCTGCGAAATAATGGTTCAGCGATTTTTTCGGGGGCCACCTTTACCCAGGCAGATATTAACAATGGTCTGATTACCTATGATCACAATGGTTCCGAGGCGCCTACTGATTTTTTCCGACTAGATATATCCGATGGTGCGGGCGGCCAGGTGGACGATGTCGTTTTTAACCTCACCATTACCGCCGTGAATGACGCTCCCGTAGTGACAGCCCCGGGGGCGGCCCTGACCACAGACCCGTGCACCGGGCAACTGGCCCTGGAAGGAGCTGGCTTTTCATTTACCGATGCAGATGCGGGCAGTGGCACGCTCTTGCTAACGCTCAGCATCGCAGAAGGCACCATAACGGTAGACCTGGGCGATTCAGGCGCGGCCCTCACTTCAGCTAATGGCGGAAGTGCCGTCACGATCTCGGGGACTGCCGCTCAACTCAATAGTCTGCTTACGGGCACCAGCTCTGGCACCCTGGTGTATACGAATACGAGCCCTACCGTTGCCGCTACTTCGCTTACGGTTTTGGTCAACGATAATGGCAATACCGGTCTGGACCCTGGCACAAGCGGGGATGGAACCAGCGAGGCGGGAAGTGCTTCGCAGATCATCAATTTGGCGACTGACTCGGTAGATCCTCAAATCAGCTGCCCCGGTAGCTTAGACCTGATCGCAGCTGGTGCCGGGTGTATGGGTACTATTCCCGATCTGCTTACCAATCCTCTATTTACGGTTTCTGACAATTGCGATACGGATTTGTCCGTTGCTCAATCTCCTCAAGCGGGTGGTATGGTCGAGGTCGGTAATACGGTTATCACCATCACTGTAGAAGATGATGACGGCAATATGGCCTCTTGTACATATACCCTTACGGTCGAACCCTCGGCTCAAGAATTGCAGATTTCCGCCGCTGCTTCTTGCACAGACGCCTTGGGTAATCAAGTAGCCGAGAACACCTATTTCGTAGAGGTATCTGCCGTTAGTGGCGGCGACGGAAGTGGAACGGTGGAAGTAAGCGTAGGGGGAGAAACGTTCACATTCAGCGGCAGTCCCATCTTCTTTGGTCCATTCACCCATTCCGGGAATGGTGGAGCTATACAGGTGGTCACGGCTAGCCAAAATTCTACTACTGCATGTACGTTTTCAGGCACAGCCGAAGTACCCGAAGTGCTCTGTGGGGTAAAGGATGGCGGTCAGGCTTCTGGTCCTTTTTGCCAGGGGCCGGTCACGAGTCCGGGCGAACCTTACGGGGCCATTCTCGCCCAGTCTCAACCGGGCACTTTTGAAACGGGTGGTACGAGCGGTCAGGTTCAAAAATATTTGCTGGCCGACGATAATGGCATCATCGTAGCGATGAACCAAACGGGCCTATTCACTGACCTGGAGGCAGGCACCTACACGCCTTACGCCATTAATTACCGACTCGATGAGGAAGCTATGATTATTGGTGCTTTGGCCGTCGGCCAACCCATTCAACCGGTCATAAACGGCAGTATGGATATCGGCCCACTGGCCAGTTTGTGCTATTCGCTTTGCAATGCCGACAATTCGGTCATGTATACCGTCGAGCCCTGCTATAGCGTGGGCAGTACGGTCTTTATCGATTCGGACAACGACGGCATGCTGGAAACCGCAGATGGCGAAAGCGGTATATCGGGCATCTTAGTCGAGCTCTATACCGATGGCGACAATCCCGATCTGGTCGATCCTATAGCCATGACAACTACCGACCCGAGTGGCAATTACTATTTCGGTGGTCTCGATGCGGGCGATTATTTCATTCAACTGCCCACAGCTCCCGCCCTCTTTCCCAATTCTTCGACCGTCACCGACGAGATGGATAACGGGCAAGACAATGACGACAACGGCATCCAGAATATGGCCGGTGGCACGACGACTTCGCCCATTTTCACCCTGGGTGATCCCGGCGGCGAACCGAGCGGTGGGGCAGAGTCTGGACTGGGCAGCGATCAAGATGCCCTGGGTGATGAATTCGGCGATATGACGCAAGACTTCGGCTTCTTCGCCCCGGTCAGCGTAGGCGATTTTGCCTTTGTCGACCTAGACGCAGATGGTATCCAAACCGTAGGCGAACCCGGAATCGCCAATGTAACGGCTACGATCTTCGACAATGCGACCGGCGCGGAAGTTGCTTTCGACGCCGAAGGCTTGCCTTACGATCCGATCACGACGACCGATGTGAATGGCCTGTATGCATTCGAGAATCTGCCGCCGGGCAATTACTTCGTGGTCTTCGACATCAGCACGGCCGACAATGCGGAGTTCTACGATTTCACGACCCCCAATGTAGGCCTGGACACAGACGATAGCGATGCCATACCTCAAACGGCGACCACTGGTCAGACGCCACCGACCGGGTTCCTGCCATCGGGCACCAATGACCCGACCTTGGACGTAGGTATCGTGTGTATCGTAGCAGTTACCGTGGCCGATGATGCGACCATATGTGGTACACAACTCATCGACCTGACTCAAGGCGCAAGTGTAACGCCCACCACGCTGGCCGCTACCTGGATCACACCAGACGGAACAGGCGACTTCACGACGGGTGAAAGCTTCGCTACGGCCACGACTTACGAACCCAGTGAGGAAGACATCGACAGAGGTACGGTCACTTTGATCCTCACCACCGATAATCCCGACGGGCCTTGTGAAGCGGTAAGCGCTATGGTGACCTTCACCATCTTGAAAGTAGACTGTGGTTCTTTCTTTTGGGATGGGGGAGAATAGGTTTTAGACTTCCCTGCCTACCTGGCGGATGGCAGGCAGGCGCAGGTGGGGTGCAGGCTTAGGTACGTTTTTTAGCTCCTGCTTTACTCGTCAGACGAGGCGCAAAATTTGTCGTCAGCCAAATTGTTTTGCGAAGCAAAACTTTGTCTGACGACTAAATTTTGCACAACTCGGCTGACGAGAACCAAGGAGGCTAGCTCCGATATCTCAAAGCGAATAAAAACAGACAGCAGGGAATTTTTCACTCCCCTCACGTGTTCACCATCGGCCATACGTAATCCCCAACAACCACGCGACCCATGAATACGATATCTCACGCCAACAACTCCCTCTCCATTTTCCAGCAATTCCGCCAGATGCTGGCCTACTGGGCCAAAGCTGCTCGGCCCTTTCGCTGGTACTTCATAGGCATTTACGGCCTGTTCGCTATTGGCATTGTAGCCGATGCGATTCTAGTGCCGATCTACTACCAGCAGATGGTCGATACTATGGTGACCGGCACAGAGGGACTGGCAACCGACAAGCTCAGATTCAAATACGACCAGCTGCTGTGGTTTGCTTTGATGATCGGTTTGCTGCAATTCATCAGGAACTTGGCCTTTCGTGCAGGCGATTGGTTCTACCACGGTTTTCAGCTCGGTACGACCCGCAATTTGGAGAACGATATGTTCGCCCACTACCTAACGCATGGACGGCAGTTCTTTGTCAATCACTTCGCTGGTGGCTTACTCAACGATCACCGGCAGATGCGGGGTGCCTTCGAGGTCTTTTTAGATCGGGGTACCTTCACCTTTTTTTGGTGGCTGATCATCTTTACGGGTAGTCTGGTGTCATTGGCGTTTATCTTTCCGATAGTAGCGGTGGGTATCTTTGTTTGGTTTCTGGTATATATGGTGGTGGTCATCGTGGTCTCGCGGGTGAAGCTCAAGCACGAGCGCCGCGAGGCAAGCCTCAACTCCAGCATGACGGGCCTGCTGGCAGACAACCTCAGCAACGCCATGACCATCAAGACCTTCGGTGCCGAAGCGCGGGAAGTAGACCACTACAGCCGTCGCAATCAAGTCCGCTTCAAAGCGCGCCACCGCAACCGCTATTGGAGTCGCTGGCGCAATGGTTTGCAAGGGGTCATGCTTGTCATCTTGGATGTAGGTGTGCTTCTGGTGAGTGCCCACTACTGGTATCAGGGATGGATTACCCCTGGCGTTATCGTGCTGGTGCTGGCCTATACCCGCAACATCTCGGAAGAGGTCTGGAACTTCTCCCGCATGATCAATGCGATGACCCAAGCCTTTGCCGACGGCAATAAATTTATGGAGCACGTGCGGCAAAAACCGCATATTTTGGATGGTGACCGACCCGCGGAAGTACAAATTCCAAAAGGTCAAATACGCTTCGACAATGTCAGCTTCACCTACCCTGACGGCGTGCCTGTTTTTCAGAACTTCAACCATGTAATACACGCGGGGGAAAAGGTCGGCATAGTGGGGCCGAGTGGTGCGGGTAAGTCGACCATCGTTACGCTCTTGCAGCGGCATATGGATGTGCAGTCAGGGGCTATTCTGATCGATGGGGTCGATATTCGGAGCCTGCGGCAGACTTATCTGCGGTCGAAGATTTCGCTGGTGCCACAGGATCCGAGCTTGTTTCATCGTAGTCTGCGCGAGAATATCGCCTACGGCAAGCCCGATGCCAGCATGGATGAAATCTTCGCCGCCGCCCGAAAGGCGCAAGCCCACGATTTCATCATGGAGACCTCGAATGGCTATGATACGACGGTGGGCGAACGGGGCATCAAGCTATCGGGTGGTCAGCGGCAGCGCATCGCCATTGCCCGCGCGATATTGGAAGCCGAGTCGGCCCCGATCGTTATCTTCGATGAGGCTACCAGCTCGCTAGACAATGTGGCCGAGCAGGAGATTCAAGCTGCCATCGATGCGGCCCTGGCCGATTCTAGCCGTACGGCCATCATCATCGCCCACCGCTTATCGACCCTGCGCAATGTGGATCGTATCCTCGTGCTCGACAAGGGGAAAATCGTGGAAAGCGGTACGCATGAGGTGCTGAAGGATGCTGGAGGATTATACGCGAAGCTGTACTACAGCCAAATGCTGGAAACGGTGTAAACGGGGATGCGCCCTCCGGTCGCATCAATTGAATTGGGACGCGGACAAACGCGGATTGACACGGATTTTCAAGCTGTCTTTGACCGAGCTGTGCTCGGCAAAAGTCGTGAATTAAAATCTGTGTTTATCCCGTGTTTATCTGTGTCCAATTTCAAAACATCTAGCACACGCAGTGTGCAGATTCCAGGTACTGTTATTCTCCTTGCCGACAAACTCACTCATCCTACACACCTATTTTACAAACAGGTCGTTCTACACCCGATATGAAGACTACTCTCTGGGCCAAACGACTGCTAGTCGGCTTGGGGTGCTTGCTGTGTCTAGCAGGCCACCTGGGGGCGCAGACGGAATTGTGGTCGAGCTACAGAGAGAAAAAAGTCGCCGTCAACCCGGCCGGACAATTGGTGGATAGCATGACTGTGGCTCCCGGCACACTAGAAATATATTCCACCCGCGGAAGCCTGCCTGCCGACGACAGTCAGGCAGGTTCAATAAGTAAAGACGATTACGAGCTAAACGGTCGCTATCTAAGCTGGAATACGAACCCAGGAGACAGCGTGCTGCTGCGCTATCGCGTGCTGCCTTTTGATCTGCTGGCGGAAGGCCGGCTAATCGACCCTAATGCCTTAACGAGAGACGAGGCAGGCATTCTCATTGGCGGCTACGATCCCTATCAGCGCAGCGATATTTTCGATAGTGACGGGCGGGTCAATTATCGGGGCAGCTTTAGCAGGGGCATTTCGGTCGGCAACCGGCAAGACCTGGTGCTCAACTCGGCTTTTAACCTGCAACTGGAGGGCGAATTGGGCAATGGCATACAGGTGTTGGCCGCCATTACCGACGAGAGCCTGCCCGTACAGCCAGAAGGCAATACCCAGCAGCTTCGCGAATTCGACCGCATCTTCATTCAGCTGCGCAAAGACCGCACCAGCCTGACCGCAGGCGACTATGAGCTGCGCCAGCCCGATGGTTATTTCATGCGCTATTTCAAGAAGCTGGAAGGCGCGACCTTACGTACCGAGACTGGAGCCGAAGACACCGAGATAGGCGGTAAATTGACGACCCGGGCGAGCGTAGCTGTAGCGCGCGGTCAGTTCATTCGCCAGCCGATCGAGCCCATCGAAGGTAACCAAGGGCCGTACCGATTGCGCGGCAATGGCGAGACGCGTTTCCTGGTCGTACTAGCCGGTACCGAGCGTATCTACCTCAACGGCGAGCTGATGGTGCGCGGCCAGGATGCCGACTATGTGATCGACTACAACCTGGCAGAGCTGACCTTCACCACCCGCCGCATCATCACGCGCGACAGCCGCATCGTGGCCGAATACGAGTTTGCCGACAACCGCTATCTGCGCACCCTTTACGGCCTTGACAATCGCTATGAGCGGGGCCGTTGGTCGGTCTACGCCAACCTGCTGAGCCAGCAAGACAGCAAGACAGCCACCGGCGATCTGGCCCTAACCGACGAGCAACGCCGACGACTGGCCGAGGCAGGCGATAGCCCCAGCGATAGCCTGGTGTCGAGCATAGAACCCCTCGATGGGCGAGGCGACCAGCGGGCCACCTATCTGCTGGTCGATACGCTATTGCCCTGTGGTGAGACCACCACTTTTTTGCGCTACACCACCCAATCGGATGGTAATCTCTTTGTAGCCAGATTCAGCGATCTGGGACCAGGTGGTGGCGACTATGAGATAGACCCAACGGTGCTGGCTAATGAACGGGTGTACCGATACGTGCCGCCCGATCCATTGACCTGCGAGCCGCTCGGGCGATTTGCGCCGGTCACCGAGCTGGTGGCACCGCAGTTGCAGCGATTACTCACCGTAGGCAGCGAGTTGCAGCTTGACGATGGTTTCCTGCGCATAGAAGGCGCCCAAAGCACGACCGACCTGAATCGCTTTTCGGAACTCGATTCCGACGATGATCGCGGGCTGGCCCTGCGATTCGACGGGCGTAAGCAGTTTCGTTTGGGTGGCCCCGACAGCCTCGCCTGGTCGCTGGAGCCGAGTTTGAGTTTCGAGTGGCTCGACGCCACCTTCAACCCGGTCAACCCCTACCGACGCCCCGATTTCCTGCGCGACTGGAACCTCAGCAACCGCATCGGCACCACAGGCGTAGACCGGCGCACCGAGCAGCTCATACGCGCCAGCCTGGCCCTGCGTCGTGCGGGCTGGGGCAACGTCAGCTATGCCTACGGGCGCTTCGAGCGGCGGGCGGCCTACCTCGGACAGCGACATGTCGTTAGCAGCCAAATCAGTCGCAATGGCTGGCAGTTCAACGCCAATGCCGATCTGTTGGATAATCAGACTTCCGCAGGTGGAGCGCCCCCTAGCCAGCCAGGCGCTCCACCTGCTGAAACAGCAGCTCGTTTTTGGCGGCCATCTGCCAGCTTGTCGAGGCGCGGCACCCGCACCGAGTGGCTGGCCAAATACCGGGGTGAATTGAGCGAGCGAAAGATCGTCGGTACCGACAGCCTGACGCCAGAATCCTTCGGCTTGCAAGAGTTCCGGCTAGAGTGGGGGACCCTCCCAGAGATCGAAGGCTACGAACTCCGGCTGAGTGCCACCGACCGCCTAGACCGACAGACCATTGCGGGCCAGCTCGAAGACGTAACCCGCGCCCAAGAGTTCGATGTGCTGGGCAACTGGCAGGCTGGCGAAGCCCTCAATCTGGCTGGCAATCTCACCTATCGCCGCCTCGAAGTACTGGAGCGCGAGCTGGTCGGCCAAACACCTGGCCAGACCCTACTTGGCCGATTGGACATACGCGCCAAATTGCTCCGAAATAGCCTGCGCAGCCAGACCTCTTACCTGATCGGCAGCGGGCAAGAGCCACGAGTCGATTTCCAGTATGTGTTTGTCGGCGCTGGCCTGGGGCAGTACATCTGGCTCGATAGCCTCTACAACAACGACGGCCGAATCCAGCAAAACGAAATGGAGATCGCCCCATTCGCCGACCAAGCCGATTATGTGCGCGTAAGCGTATTCACCGACGATTTCATCCGTACCGACAACGTGGGCCTCAACCAAAGTATTCAGTGGGATGCCGCTCGATTCTGGCGCAGCGGCGAGGGCCTGGTCGATTTCTTGCGTCGTTTCCAGTGGCAAACCAGCCTGACCATAGACCGCAAAACTCGTCAGGCCGACGAGGTGCAGAGCTGGAATCCTTTTCAGCTCAATGTGAGTGATACGGCCCTGGTGTCAGTCAGATCGGGCGTTCGCCATGCGCTATTCTTTAACCGCAACCACCCGAAGTACGACGTCCAACTCAGCCAGAATAATAACCGTAGGCGGCAGGTCTTAACGACGGGTTTCGAGGCGAGTTTCGAGCGGCAATTCGAGGGGCGTTTCCGCTATCGCCCGGTACAGCAACTGAGTCTGGAAGCGGTCGCCCGCCGAGGCCGCCGCGAAGCCGATAGTGAGTTTTTCAACAACAAAGACTTTCGTATCGAGTCTTATGCCCTGGGCCCTGAGGTCGACTGGCAGCCCGGCCAGGATTTTCGCTTCAACCTCCAGCTTACCCTAGGCGAGGAAGAAAACCGCCTGGCCGAAGGCATGGGCGAGCGTAGCCTGCGCAGTGAAGGACAGCTACAAGCCAACTTTCGCCGCTGGTTGGATTTACGCATCCGATACGTCAATATAGAACTGGAAGGCGACGCATCGAGTCCGATAGGTTTCGCCCTCCTCAATGGCCTCCAGCCTGGCCGCAACTGGCTTTGGACCCTCAACGCCACCCGACAGCTGGGGCAATACCTACAACTCACCCTCAGCTATGAAGGGCGTCAAACGGGCATGGCACCCACCGTGCATGTCGGTCGGGCGCAGGTAACGGCTATATTCTGATTGGTATGTTCCGCGCGCTTCAGCGGTGCGCGTTCCCAAATGCTTTAGCCCGTAATGCCTTCTAAGCTGAGAAATCCGTGAAAATCAGTGTTTGTCCGCGTCCAAAATGTCCAAATGATACGACCGGAGGGCGCATCCCCGTTTATCCCCGAAAATCGCGCTTGCCGATCTTGGCATACTTAAAATCGGGGTCAGGTCCCCAATCGGTGCCTTCCATCTTCATCTCAGATGGAAACTCGACATATTTGAAAGAAGCATCATCTTTGAAGACTGCCCGGCTCATATCGGTATCGCGGCTAAACTCGGTATACTTGAAAGTCGCTTCTTCCTCAAACAGAGCAGATGCGAATGAAACGGCCTCGTCGAATTCAGTGTATTTAAAGGTCACCTTATCATCAAAAACGACGCGGCTGAAGTCGGCATCTTCATCGAATTCGGTATATTTAAAGCCTGTATCTTTCTCGAATTTGGAACCGGCAAAAGAGGCATTTTCATTAAATGTGGTGTATTTGAAATTGACATCTTTTTCAAAAGTACAGTTCTCGAACAAGACGGCTTCGCCAAAGTCTACATTTCGCAAGATGGTTCGATTGTTCATCCAATTGTTGGCGTTGAAAACGGGCTCACCGGTTTCCTTATCGATATTGACATAACCGAGCACCTTGCCTTCAAAGCGGCAGTTTACAAATCGAATGGGTTGGACAATATAGCTGCGTATACTGTAGCCATTGCCATAGTCATTGCTGTAATCTGTCTGTTGATTTTTTACCGCAGTCAGATCGAGTATGCCCCTAATGGTTGCATTTTCGATACTAATGGCTTCACCTGCATCGATCTGCTCGATGATAGATTCGGCAGAGACGGTATTCTGAGCCTGAAGGGAGAATGTGCTGAATAGCAGAATTAGTAGGAGGGTTATGGTTCTCATGGTTTGGTTTTTGGGAAAAGACGAGCTGTTATTTCTAGGGTTGCATTTGGTTAGATTGCGAGCTCATCGGAGGCCAGCGCGACCTAAGGAGCGCGTCCTCCGATGTGTCGAGCTCGACGTCAAGAAAACTCCGCTTCGATAATACGTTCCTTGTACTCGTCTATATACTCTATCAGTTTCGATGCGGCAGGGGAGAGTTGCTTGCCTTGGCTGTAGGCCAAATTCCATTGCGAAAAAGTGGGTAGGCCTTTGATCTTGAGTAACTGCATGGTTTCGAGCTTGAGCTCTGAGCGGATGCCGATGCGGGGCATGATCGAAAGGCCCAGCCCAGCGCGAACGGCTTGCTTTACGGCTTCGTTGCTGGTCATTTGTATGGAGCGGCCTATACGCACATCGTTTGCTTTGAGGTAGGCATACATAGCCTGGCGCGTAGCCGAGCCCTCCTCTCTGAAAATGAGCGTGTGGGCCGATAAGTGCTTTGGCTTCAGTCGTTTTGGCAAACCTGGATAATTGGCAGCAGCGACCAGGTGAAGCTCATTAGGCAATAGGGAAAGGGTATCTAAGGCCAAATTTTGAGGCAAGACCGAGATCATCGCAAAATCGATGGTGTTGGCCTGCAAATCGGCTACTACGTTGGTCTTGTTGGTCACGTCTATACTGATGTTCACCAGGGGGTATTTGCGCATGAAACCCGATAGGAAATAGGGGATCACGTACTTGCCTGTCGAGGCAGAGGCAATGTGAATATCACCGGCTAAAATGCCTTTATACTGGTCTGTGACCAAGCTCATTTCATCGACCGTATCGAGTATTTGTCGGGCCAGGATTTCGATCTTTCTACCGAAATCTGTCACGTAAAGCTGCCTGCCAATGACCTCTGTGAGGGGAATATTGAACTCGGATTGAAATTTTTTTAGCTGTAAAGTCACCGCGGGCTGAGTCAAAAATAGGGTCTCCGAAGCCTTCGTAACACTCTGTTTATCACAGACTTCCAGGAATATGCGGAGCTGGTGTAAGGTGTAATTCATAAACTAACACTAATGTTTACTATAAAAAACATAAATCAAAACTAATGAAAATTTTCTTGCACTTTTGCGTTGCCAAATAGCTAGTGCATTACTAAACCAGAAACTTGAATGACTTCAGCTTTTACTAAACATGTTTTACGCTCGTCAGACCATCAATTTTGTGGTCAGGTGATAATCGGTCTGTCCTATTGATATGAGCGGACTGCTAGAGAATCTGACCAATCCTGCCCTGCTTTTCTTTATGCTGGGTATTATTGCCACACAGATCAAGAACGATCTGAAGATACCCGATGGGTCATCGAAGTTCATTTCTATATATCTGTTGCTCTGCATCGGATTTAAAGGAGGAAATGAACTGGCCCACAGCTATTTCGACTTCGAGATATTCAGCGGTATGGCTTTGGGTATGTTTATGGCACTTTCGGTCCCCGTAGTGGCCTATGCGGTTTTACGTACTAAGTTAAATGCCTACAATGCCGGAGCAGTTGCAGCTGCTTACGGATCGGTCAGCGCGGTCACTTTTGTAACGGCCATATCGTTTCTCGAATTCGAGGGTATAGATTTCGATGGCTACATGATCGCCATCATGGCTCTGATGGAGGCACCGGCCATCGTGATGGGCTTACTGCTCGTTAGGCTGGCTGAACGCAGAAAAAAAGAAGCAGCACAGGAAAACAGACACTCATTTACCCAGGTATTCAACCACTCCTTGAACAACGCCAGTGTCTTTTTAATACTCGGTAGCTTGCTCATCGGCTTTTTGGCCAGTGATGCGCAGGCAGAAGGTATTAAGCCTTTCACTACCGATATTTTCAAAGGCTTCCTGGCTGTCTTCTTACTCGACATGGGCATACGTGCAGGTGGGCACATAGGCGCTATGCGCAAGCAGGGTTTATTCCTACTGGCATTTGCATCTGTTTTCCCATTCATAAGCGGACTGACTGCGCTCGGGCTGTCATCATTCATCACCGACTCGGGTGGTAATATGTTGCTCTTTTCCATATTGGCAGCAGGGGCATCCTACATAGCCGTACCCGCCGCCTTCAAGCAAGTGCTACCCCAGGCCAACCCGGGTATCTACCTTCCTATGGCATTGGGTATCACCTTCCCGATCAACATCATTTTGGGCATCCCATTCTATCACTTCGTTATCAAAAACCTGATGCACATCGTGTAACCAAAATCGTTTATCTAAACCTTGTTCTCTCAATAACTCCTCTATAAAAATGACCATCATGATTAGTTCCATCTATCTCGTTGGCAGTAACCTTCCCACAGGCGAGCTTACCCAAGTACTCATGCAGCAAGGTGGCCTCGCCTTCGGCATCGTTGCCATTCTGTTGATCATACGCGTAGCATCGCTTAAATCTACCCGCCGAGCGTAAGGTCTTTTTTAGACTTTCCTGCCCACCGGCGTATGGCAGGCAGGCGCAGGTGGGTTACATCACACATAAAAGCCCGTAAAGTCATAACCCCCGAAAAGTCAATTTTAATGCACCATACCTAACCTTATAGTTGGGTAAACTATCATCAACCATTCGCAAGCAGGCTTTCTCTTCACTATACGTAAGCTGAGTATCTGAAAATAGAACGTATATGTGAAGATGTAAGGCCTGCTTTACTTATTAAATCAAAAAGGGTCGACCCTAAGTCGACCCTTTTTGATTTAATAAAAGTCTTGCACGCAACCCCTTCCGGTCTATCTTCCCGGTATCAGACTTCGGAAGTCCTTGTGAAAAACGAAAGTGTTTGGGCACTTTAAACTTGGCCAGCTTGGATCGGCAATAGTCGGTGACTTGTTGGGTGGACAACTCGGCATCTTCTGTAAGCACGATACAGGCACAACCCACTTCGCCCCACTGTGCATCTGGTAGCCCGATAACAGCTGCTTCGGCTATATCGGGATGACTCAACAAGACGCGCTCTATCTCGGCCGGGTATATGTTTTCGCCCCCGGAAATGAACATGTTTTTGATGCGGTCTACCACATAGAGGTAGCCTTGCTCGTCTTCCTGTACCAGATCGCCGGTACGGAACCAGCCATCGACTTTCGCTTGCTCGATAGCTGTAGGTTGTCGCCAGTAGCCAGGGGTGACATTGGGGCCGTGGAGCCACAGCTCGCCCGAGGTGCCAGCAGCCACGTCTTGCCCGGATTCGTCTACGATTCGGTACTGCACGTAGTAGTTGGCCCGACCGATGGAGCCTGCCTTGCGAACGGCATCGTCTTGGTGGAGGGAGGTGAGATTGGGGCCTACTTCGGTCATGCCATAGCCCTGCCGAATGGGGACGCCCTTTTTATGCCATCGTTCGATGAGGGGTATGGGCATAGCCTCGCCGCCCACGATCATGTAGAGCAATCGACTGGTATCTGTCTGGTCGAATAGAGAGGAGTCGGCCATCATTTTGAGCATGGTAGGTACCCCCATGAAGATGGTGGCCTGTTCTTCTGCTATGGCTCGGAGCACCAGTTCCGGGTCGAATTTTTTGAGCAGGCAGGTATAGCCGCCCCGATGTAGGAAGGGCGTAGTCAGCACATTCCAGCCGCCAGTGTGGAAGGGAGGCATACAATTGACCGTTCGGCTTTCGGTATTGACCACCAGCGACATGGCCGTATTGACCGAGTTCCAAAATAGCATCCGGTGGGTGTAGAGCACGCCTTTTGGCAAGCCCGTCGTACCCGAAGTGTAGAGGATGAAAATAGGATCGTCGGGCTGGAAGCTAGCCATCTTGGGTGGCTCATGCGATTCATATTTTGCCCATGTTTCCAGCTCGGCTATATGCAGGTGATGGGCTATACCCAAAGCTTCGACGATCTGGCTTATGTCTTCGAAATAGGTTTCTTCGCTAATGAGTAGACTCACCTTTGCATCTTGCAGCAAGTGAGTCAGTTCGGCCTTGGCCAGTCGGTAGTTGAGTGGCACCAGGGTCATGCCGCCTTTTTGCGCAACACTGAAGAGCAAGAAGTACTCGGCGCAGTTTTGAGCGATTATCGCAATACGGTCACCCGCTTGAATGCCCAGCTGGGTTTGAAAGTAGGACAGCAGTCCATTGGCCAACTGATCGAGTTGTGCATAGGTATAGCCTTTGCCCGTTTCGTATTCCTTAACGGCCAGCTTATCGGGCCTGTACACGGCCCATTTCCCGATCCAGTCGACTAGGGGCATTTCCATGCTGCAATCTTACAATCGAAAAGCCGCGCTGGCAAACGACAGCCCACCACCGGAGCCGATGAAGTAAACCAGATCGCCATCTTTGACGAGTTCTTTTTCCCAGGCATCATTAAAAGCCATAGGAATACAGGCCGAGCCGGTATAGCCGTAATTATGCATGACGGTATGCCCTTTTTCCCGCTCTATGCCGAGGAGGTCCAGGGTTTCCCAGATGGCGTTGATGTTGATCTGGGTGATGAAGTAGCGAGACACGTCTTCTGAAGCAGCACCTACACGCTCGTTGAGTTTGCGCGCCATGCCCGACCACATTTCGGGATTGAGTTCCTTGGGGAATTTATGCACGAATTGTAGCTGATGGCGGTGTTCCTTTATGGCCGTCTCGTCTATCGGTTGTTGGGTGCCACCTGCGTATATGCCCATGTAGCTATGGTATTGCCCCTTGCCGATCAGCTCGCTGGCCAGAAAACCGCGATCGGCTTCGGTACTAGCTTGAAGGAGAAAGGCCCCGGCCCCGTCGGCGAACAGGGTGACGGTCTTTTTATCGGACATATTGAGGTACTTGCTCATGGCGTACGCACCGATGACCAGCACATTCTCGTATTGCTCGTCTGCCCGAATGTACTTAGAGCCGATGTCTAGGGCAGTTACAAATCCTGCGCAAGCGGCGTTGATGTCGAAGGTGCCGGCTTTATGGGCACCCAGTCGATCCTGTAACACAGAGGCCGTTGAAGGTGAAATGTATTCCGGGGTATCGGTAGAGATGATGATCAGGTCGAGCGCTTCAGGGGAGACGCCTGCGCGCTCCAGGCACTGGCGGGCGGCTTGCTCGGCCAGATCGGCGGTGCTTTCGTCTGGGGCAGACCAACGTCGCTCGAAAATGTGTACGTTTTCTTCGAGCCAGGTGCTGACGTTTTCGCCCAGCAGCTCGTCGAACCATTGGTTGGTTACAACGCGCTCTGGGGCATAGGCACCGGTGGCCGCTATGATGGCATTTCGCATATTCTGGTGAGATGTTTAGCTCTTCGCCGAAGGGAAGAGAAGGTGAAAGAGTAGGGTAGGGGGCAAGCCAATCAGCAAGGCCAGAGTAGCTGTAAGGCCAGGATTGCCAAAGGCGAGACCGCTATTCGGAAAGATCCGCTGGCCATAAAAGAACAGCCCGAAGTGTATAAGCACCGCCAGTACAGACATCAGCCAAACGACGTATTTCTTGGGGTGCTCGAAGAGGATGCCCGCGAGAATGGGCGGCACCGCTGCCAGCACCAAACCGTAGACGCCTACCTGACCGAAGATGCCCAGCAACTTGGGGGGCGATAGGTTCACGAAAAACGTCAGTATGGCTATCAGGATAAGCACGACGTGGCTGGCATTGAGAGCAATCTTCATCCGCTGAATGGGATTGTATTTGCCCGCCCGAAACCGATCGATCAAGTTGAGCACCAGGTCATTGGCCGTGATGGTCGAAATGCCCACCAGCAATCCGTCTAAGGTAGACATGGCCGCTGCCAGCAAAACCACACTCACAGTGGTGAATAGCCAGCCGGGGAATACGTTTTGAAGATATACCGTCATGACCAGGTCTTGCCGAAAGTCTCCTGTAGTCGCGTCGATCAGCTGCTCGGGTTGTACGGCGGCATGGGCCCAAAAGCCCGCCAACAGCAAGAGGCAAAACAAGAAGAAAACGATGCTGAAGACCACGATGTATCGACGTACCGCCTGATTGGTCTTGACGTAGAGCGCCTTGGTGAGAATATGCGGTTGGCAAACCAGTGCGCTGCCAATGCAAAAGCCGGCTACATAAGTCGACAAAAAGTCGTTAAAGAGCTTGCTTTCTGAATTGACCATCGAGAACAGCTGAGGCTTCTCACTTTGCAACTGCGACCAGAAGTCCCCTTGCTGAAACATGAGGTAAATACCAGAACCCAGCACCAAAATCGTAACCCCGATCATCAAAAAGCCCTGGAACATATTGGTGTATACGTGGGCGTAGGTTCCGCCGAAGATGACATAGCCCGTCACGAAGATCAAGGTAATGAGCAAGGCAACCGTATTGCTGACCCCCAACAAACCCTGCATAACGATGGATATGCCGCCTACCAGCAACACGATAAAGGCGAAGCTCAGCAAGTTGATCAAAGCGAAATAAAGCGATAGGGTTTTAGATCCGTATCGTTTGCCGATCCAGTCGGGTATGGTGAGGGCCTCCATATCGGCACCGAGTCGTCGAAAGCGAAAGGAAAGCACCACCAGCATGGTCACAAAACCCAGGTATACGCTGATGCCCAAATGCATAAAAGCAGACAGGCCATCAACGTATACAAATCCGGGATTAATAATAAAAGTAGCGGCTGAAGCTGTTGCCGCGGCAAGGGTGACACCCACCTGTAGTGGCGAGAGATCACCCTTGCCGATGGCGAAGCTGCTGAAACTATCGGTCTTCTTGTGGCCCAACCAGCCGAGGTAGGTGGTGCCTAAGAGGTAGGCAGCGAAGAGCGTCCAGGCTAAGATCACAACGTATCAGCAGTATGATTCTTTACTTCTTCTTTTTCTTGTTGCCTAGCGCAGGCAGATTGATTTTTAACTCTAGGGTGTACAATCCGCGCGTTGGTGCCGAAGCGGTGAATTCCCTCAACTCGGTATTGAACAGATTGCTGGCCGCAGCTCCAATGGTAAATTTGTCGCTGAGTCTGTAGCCTAGACTTAAATCGAAAGTAACGAAACCGCCTAATGGACCGAAATTGAAGGCGTCAGCACTGCGCGCACCCTCGACAATCGGTACCCCACGATAAATAAAGGGAGAGCCATCTGGGCGAGTAAGGGTTTCAGATGCAATCTGGAAGCTAGAGAAGTAATTGTATTCTTGGACCCAGCGACCAAACAGGCTACCAAAGAACTTCTTACCGCTGTAGTTAATCCCTGCTCCCATTTTATTTGTGGGCGCATTGACCAGTAGATCTAAGAAATTAACTTCACCATCTGGAAAGAAATCATTCTCCGGATCCAATTCGTCAAAGGTGAAATTGAAATGAGAATAATTAAAAAAGGCACTGAATTGTGGCGTAAAGTAATAGGTTAACCCAACGTCAGCTCCATAAGTATTAACCTGGCCAAAGTTGAGATAAGTGGCTACGAAACCTCCTAAGCCAGCAAATCCCGACTGCACTTCAGATATAGGCGTATCTCCACGAGCAGTGGTAACCCCAATTCCTTGCACTGGACTCAAGAAATCTCTGGAAATGCTATAGTAAGCATTGGCATCCAAGAATAATTTATTCGGTACAAGTTGTCCCCTATATCCTAACTCGAAAGTCTCTAGTTTTTCCACGGTTTGTAGCGGAACAGTAGAGCCATCGAGCAGCGTAAATCCTTCCGCATTGCCCAATATCAAGCCTCCAAATAAGTCGCCGAACATATTCAAGATAGTTGGAGCAGCTATTCCCTGCCCATAGGTCAGGCGCCAGCTTGAATTGTCATCTACATGGAGAATGCCGAGCTTAGGAACAAAGTTGAAGCCGTATATTTCGTGATCGTCAAAGCGGGCAGCAGCGATAAATCGCCAGTTACGGTCTAGATTATAGGTTAAGTGTGCATAAGCACCTAGCTGATTGATGATAATCGGGTCTTCTCCTCCATTATCGAGCAGATAACTACCTAGGCTATTAGCGCGATCATTTTGATATTGAGCACCAATGATGTAGTCTAACTTGCCTAGTGAATTATTGTATTGCAACTCAGCATTCCATCTACGGGAGTCGTCCTGGAACAATGCGCCACCATCAAAAGAGTTAGCTCTGGCCTCTCTATCCGAAGCCCCAAAAAATAGGGCATCTATGTAGTCTTTTGTTCGTTCGTCTATGGCATAAGTACTATCTGTTTGACTAGTTGTATAATAGGCTTGAGCAAACCAATTTTTGCCAGAAAAGCGCAGCTGATAATAGTTGATTGACCAGTCTATAATCTGATTACGGCCTACGTTAGTCGGTGATAGGTAATTGCTATTGCTGTAACCTGTGTTGAATATGATATCCAGATCATTTGAGGGCGAATAATAGAGCGCACCTTCTGCTCTAATGAATTCTACATCTGGATCGAGTTCCAGTTCCTCATAGGCTTGTGTTGCTCCTCTTACTGGTAATCCCAAGGTATCGAATCCTACAAACGGCTCGTGATATACCGAATCTGCCCAGTCAAACTCAGTGGCAGTCGTATACTCACCCATCACTTTAAAGGAAAATTTATCACTGAGCACCTGAGCGTGTCGGGCGCGTAGCGACAAAAAAGAATTGCCATCGCCATTGACCCCCGGGTTGATCGCGATGGTCGTACCTGCGGAAGTCCTTGGATCCTTAGTGATCGTATTCAGTAGTCCATTGTGCGCATTCGGACCATAAAGGGTGGAGTTGGGGCCTAATACGATTTCGTAGCGTTCGATGTCTTCTTGGATGGTCGTTGATAGAGGTCCAAAAGGTAGACCCGTAGCGATTAGTGTAGAAAAACGCCCGTCTGTTACTTGAAGGTTCTTGGCATTAAAGTTAGAGTTGAATCCTCGAATATTGAAAGCCGGGGTAGCTATACCCGCTCGGAAATAGTCGACGCCCTTTTGGCGGGCAATAAGCTCGGCGGGGTTACCCGCATATTCCTCGATCTCTCGGGCAAAAACCGTTTCGATTGTAGCCGGGCTTTCTGTGATTTTTTGGGGTCGGCTGTTTCCAGAAATAACCACTACATCGAGCTCTGTACCCAATGATAGCGTAAAGTCAAGGTTGTAATTTCCCGACGATTGGCTCAACTCGATATTCTCCGTCTTACTGGCATAACCCACATAAGAGACTGTGACTTCATGCGCCCCAGGATCGAGGATGAATCTGTATTCTCCGTTTTCATCCGTAACGGTTCCTCGGTCATTATCGAAAATCACGGTTGCGCCGATAAGCCCGACGCCCTCTTCATCCGTCACCGTCCCTTCAACGGTAACTCCTTGCGACCAGGCAAAAATAAAGCCCAATGACAGGCAAATAGTAAATAGGTTCTTCATCCTTTGGTTAGATTTAATTAACTGAAGTTTCCCAGTGAGCGAATTTTTATTCTACCAATTAATGAATTGAAGAAAAATAATTCGGTCTGGCGAATGTAGATGGAAGAACTCGATTAAAACCCACCAGATAACAAAATCAGTACGTGGACTTTAAGTCTGAAATAGCGGCAAGCTGCTTTGTAATATTCAGATAATCAGAAGATTAAGTCTCTGTAAATTTTAGTGGACTAATGGGTGGACTGGGACCGCGCAAAACCGTCGATAGCTGTATTTACCATATCGACTCCCTCCCATTGTACGAAGTGTCCAGCATTGGGTACAAATAGTAAAACCGCATTGGGCATAGCCTCCTTAGCCGCCTGCCCGATCAATTCTACGGTCAGCTCCGGATGCAGGTATTTATTGGGAATCAGACCGTCCGATTCACCGTAAATGATGAGGGTTTTTAGCTTGATCTCACCCAGGCGATCAAATACGGGCTCATCGAGCATACCTGCCATACAGCGCGGAATCATTTGGGCAAAAGCCTCGAATTGAGGAGATTCGATCAGCTGCATACGGTCGTCGATCATGAATCTGGCATCGTCGGGCATCTCGTGGAAATTAGCCTCGAAGTTTTTTACGACTTGCGCAGGTGGGGTCATTTTTATCACCAGGGGAGTGACCACCTGCTTTAGCCATTGTGCATCTTGATCTGAAAAAGTTTCGATTCCGGCCGGAGCAACCAATACCAATCGAGCTATCTCCATTTCCTCCTTCAGGGCAGTATGCATGGCTACCTGCCCACCCATAGAATGGCCAACCAGAATGATATTTTCTAACTCCAGATGCTCAGCGAAACGCTTAACGGCGTCTGCAAAATAAGTCATCGTGAACGGGTAATCGCCCGTACTCGACTTGCCGTAGCCAGGCAGATCGAGGGCTATGCAACGATAGTTCTCTGAAAGTTCTTCGATGTTCTTGCGCCAAGCTTCGAGATTGCTACCTAATCCGTGGATGAAGAGCAGGGTCACCTCAAAAGCCTTGGGACCTTCATCAACGAAGGCTATTTGCGTAGAGTCGTCTATCTCTGCGTAGTGTAGGTCGTAGGTATAGTTCCAAGAATCCACGGCATCTGTTTGGTTTTGGGCAATGACATCAGCAATAGTAGTGTAAAGCAGCATAATTCCGCAAAACATGATTCTCTTGATCATCGGTCAGGCTATTTATTGTAAAAATACAATCATCGGATATACTGGGCAGCTGACAAGCTTTAGTCAATATGTAATGACTCAAATGCACCTTACTATTAATCAGTATCTTACAATTTAAATAGACGAATTTATTGACAATAGTCAATACCGCATTAACTATAGATGATACACCCCATCTATCCAAAGCCCATTACCTTCCGATCAAAACAAAACACAACCTTATGTCAGTTGCTAATGTGGGTACCCGATTGGTAGATAAAGTGGCCATCATTACCGGTGGGGCGCGAGGCATCGGAAAAGCGATAGCGGCCTGTTTTCTAGGCGAGGGTGCCAAGCTCGCTATCTGGGATATCAACGAAGAAAGTGGTCAAAAGGCCATCACTGACTTGAGTTCTGGAGGCCATGCCGATCATTTGCTGTTTCAAAAAGTCGATACCACAGACTTGGAAGCTGTAACTGCTGCAGCGGCCGCTACCCAAGATCACTTCGGCCGCATCGACATTCTGATCAACAATGCCGGGATCACCAGAGATGCTTCCCTCAAAAAAATGACGGCTGACCAATGGCAGCAGGTGATCGATGTCAATCTGACGGGGGTATTCAACTGCACCAAGGCTGTTTTTCCTCACTTAGTCGAGGCGGGCGGCGGTCGCATCATCAATGCCGCTTCGGTGGTGGCCCATACCGGCAACTTCGGCCAAACTAATTACGTAGCCGCTAAGGCCGGACTGATCGGCATGACCAAAACCTGGGCTAGAGAGTTGGGCAGGAAAAAAATAACCGTCAATGCCATTGCGCCCGGATTCATAAAAACCGAGATGATAGAGACCGTTCCCGATGCGGTTATCGAGCATTTGGTGGGGCGCACGCCTCTAGGGAGATTGGGCGAGCCTTTGGAAGTTGCTCAGGCTTACTTATTTTTAGCATCTGATGAAGCAGCCTACGTCACGGGTACTGTACTCAATGTAGACGGCGGGCTGGTCATGTAAAACCGCCTATGCGTAGCCAACTACGTAAGTTCACTCAGTTTGCTAATGGTCTCTTGCCCCATGAGACGGGCTACCTGCTTTCGTGCCACAAGTTTCAAGATGATGAAAGGCTCCGCATTTTAGAGCGAGTCGATTACAATGCGAGGTATATCGATCAGTTTCGACCTTACGATACCACAATAGACAAACGGAAGTACAACCATCTGACGACCTGGATCAAAACCCGCCTCGATCAGGCAGATGTCGACAACTACTACGCCTGGATGCTCGATCTGGAAGGTAAGATCAACAACGACAGCATCGAACCTTCCGAAGAGAAACAACTCATAAGCGCATTAAAGAAATATGATCACCCCAAGTTCTACTTCCGCAAATTTTATGAATTACTCAGCACCTACCATGACTTTATTCTGATCAGGTTGCGCTATACCGATCAAAAGCTGGTAGCAGATTATTTAGAAAACTACGCGGGCGAATATCGCCGCGCGAATGAAGTAGCGATCGAACTCAGGAAAATAGCCTCTGGAGTAGTGGGGCAGTACACCGGGGAGCCCATTGATACAAAACAGTGGATATCGTGGCTAAACGACGTCTTCTTCGACGAAACCCTCGAAGGCTATTTGCGTTATCAGGCGCTCGTTCGTCTGGTATTCATCAGCCACAATTACCGTCAGTTCGATGGTATGCGTGCGCCATTTGATTACCTCGATGAAAAATTTAAGGAGGGTGAGTTTTACAGTAAGCGGCTGCTCATCAACTATTACAACAATCGATTGATGATGCATGCTGGCTTTGGCGAGTACGATCAAGCTGTGAGGTATGGGTATTTATCGGTTCGTTCCGAAACGCACGACTATCTCCACTACGCTAATAATCTCTGTGCGGTTTTACTCAAGCGAGAGCGGGCGCAAGAAGCCCTGCAACTTATGCAGCGGGCCTCATGTGTGGCCAAGCAAACCAAAAATATGCACAACCGAGTGGGTTTTGTGGCCTTCAATATTCGCACCCTACTAGCTAACGGTATGCATAAACAAGCCGAACAGTATGGTTCTGTTTTTTTAGCGGCTTACCCGAAGGAGGTTGCTCGCCACAGGTGGCATTTATTTTACTCGATCTACTTCGAGGCTTTACTCGAATGTGGGCTAGCAGAAAAGCTCATCAAAACGGTCAGAAAAAACAAGCTGCTCGAACGGGAAAAGGAACGTAAAATGGGCAATTCTCACATTCCTATGCTGGCTGCTTACTACGCCATAGCTTGCTATCGGGAAGGCATGATCGATTTAGAACAGCTAAAGGCAGAGCTGCATAAAGTCGGTCAACCACTGCTGGGAGATGAGTTGCTTGAAAACAAATGGTATTCAAAGTCTAAAAAACTGATCAGGTGGGCACCGCAAATAGCTAGCGAACTGATGCGCCGGGGCTATCAACCTGCGGAAGTCCTTATTTAAAATACATTCACAGCCCCCAACACAAATACTTTTTTACCAAAAAGTCTTCCAACCCATACTTGCTGCCCTCGCGGCCGAAGCCGCTCTCTTTGACGCCGCCAAAGGGTGCCTGAGCGGCGGAAATACGACCTGTATTGATGCCGACCATGCCGTATTCCAACGCCTCGGCTACGCGCCAGATGCGGGCGTAGTTGTTGCCGTAGAAGTAGGCGGCCAGACCCACATTGGTCGCATTGGCCAGTTTGACGACTTCTTCCTCCGATTCAAACCGAAATACGGGGCAAACGGGGCCGAAAATCTCTTTGTCGACCAGGTCCATATCGGTAGAGACCCGGGTCAGTACCGTCGGTTCGTAGAATTGATCGCCCACCTCCGATTTTTGACCGCCAGTGACGGCATGCGCGCCCTTGCGCTTGGCATCTTCAACCAGCCGGGCTACTTTTTCCAGCCCATCCGAATTGATGAGTGGGCCGATGTCGGTACCTTCTTGCAAGCCATTGCCGAGTTGTAGCTGCTTGGTCTTAGCCGTCAGCTTTTCTACGAACGCATCGTAAACGCTGGCGTGGGCATAGAAGCGATTGGCGCAAATGCAGGTCTGCCCGCCATTGCGATATTTGGCCGCCATGGCACCATCCACTGCTTTATCGATATCGGCATCCTGGAATACGATGAAGGGCGCATTGCCGCCTAGTTCCATAGACAGTCTTTTCAGCGTACCGGCACATTGCTCCATCAGCAACTTGCCGACAGCCGTAGAGCCGGTAAAGCTCAGCTTGCGAACACTCGGGTGCTGGGTCAGTACTTCACCTATAGCTTCCGGATCACTACCGGGCACCACATTCAGTACACCTGGCGGGAAACCGGCCTGGTGAGCCAAATCGGCCAATGCCAAAGCAGACAGTGGCGTATCCTCAGCCGGTTTGATCACCACGGTGCAGCCTACAGCCAGGGCAGGTGCCACCTTGCGGGTGATCATCGCGCTCGGGAAATTCCAGGGCGTAATCGCCGCTACCACACCCACCGCTTGTTTGATGACCACAATGCGCTTGTCGGCAGTTGATGCAGGTATGGTGTCGCCATAAACGCGCTTACCTTCCTCTGCAAACCACTCGATAAAAGAGGCGCCATACTTGATCTCAGCTTTGGCTTCTGAGAGTGGCTTGCCTTGCTCTTTGGTCAGCAGCTCGGCCAGCTCGTCTACGTTTTCTACAATCAACTCATACCATTTACGCAGACGCCTCGACCGATGAGCTGCTGTTTGGGCACTCCATTTGGGGAATGCTTGTGCTGCAGCCTCAATAGCAAGCTTTGTCTCTTCGCTGCCGCAGTCGGTCACCTGAGCGAGCTCGCTACCGTCGTATGGATTGAGCACGGGGAAGGTCTTATCGTTTTCGTGCCATTGGCCGTCGATGTAGGCGGAAATATGCATCATTTAAATAAAAAAGAAACGCCATCGAAACGTTCGTTTCGATGGCGTTTAAAAAACATATTTTTGGCTTTTAGCCAAAAATATACTTAAGCCTTAGCCGTCTTGCGCGACTTCTTCTTGTCGGTTGTGGCCTTAGTTGTGCTTACTTCCTTGGCCTTCATCTCATCGGTCAGGTCGTGAACGATGGGCGTAGCCACGAAGATAGAGGAGTAAGTACCTACCAGGATACCGATCAGTAGCGCAAACGCGAATCCGCGAATACTCGCACCACCGAAGAAGAACAAGGTAGAAACCACAAACAAGGTCGTCAGCGAGGTAATGATCGTACGGCTAACGGTACTGTTGATGGCCGCATTGATCACCTCGGTCTTGTTGCCGCTGGTGTAGTTGTTGATGTACTCTCGAATACGGTCGAATACGACCACCGTATCGTTGATCGAGTAACCGATTACCGTCAGAATGGCGGCAATGAATGGCTGGTCGAGCTCCATACCGAATGGCAAAATACCGTAGAAGAGCGAGAACATACCCAGCACGATAATGCTATCGTGGAAGAGGGCTGCAACGGCACCTGCCGAGTACTGCCACTTGTCGAATCGAATCAAGAGGTACAGGAAGATCAGCATCAAGGCCAGCAAACCGGCCTTCCAGGAAGACGAGCGAATGTCATCGGCAATGGTCGGACCTACTTTGTTGGCACTAAGTACGTGGGTGGTGCCGAGTAGCTCCGTATTGCTGAAGTTTTCATAGCTCAGATCATCACGACCGGTAGCGGCCACTACGCCCTCGTGTAGGGCGCGCTGTACGACTACTTGTGGCTCTTCGCCATCTACTTTCTCTGTCACCTCGACCAGGTAGTCAGTGACAATGCTGTAAGTGTTGTCGGCATCTACGCTTTTGACTGTTGGCTCGCCACCGAAGGGCGTAGCTAGAGCGGTGCGCAGCTCGTCAGCCGTCACGTCTTGGTCGAACTCTACGGTATAGTTGTAACCACCTTTGAAGTCGACACTGAGATCGAAGCCACGCGTAAAGATGCTGATGAAGCTGACGGCTAGTAGGACACCACTAATGGCGTAACCGATCTTGCGCTTGCCCATCCAGTCGATATTGACGTTGGCGAAAGCGCTCTTGGTAGAGCCCGTCCAGAAGCTGACTTCTTTCTTGCGGCCCAGCCACCATTCGATAATCATACGACCAACGAGTACAGCTGTGAAGAGCGAGCAAAGTACACCGATGATCAATACAACGGCGAAACCTTTGATGGGGCCGAGACCGAAGTAAGCCAATACGCCTGCTACGAGTAGGGTAGTGACGTTGGCATCGATGATGGCCGAGTAGGAATTGGCAAAACCGTCTGCCACGGCCTGACCGATCTTCTTGCCAGCTCGCAACTCTTCTCGCACCCGCTCGAAGATAATCACGTTGGCATCTACCGCCATACCGATGGTCAAGATCACACCGGCAAAACCCGGGAGGGTAAGCACCGATCCCAAGCTGGCCATAGCCGCAAATATGAACAACAGGTTGAGCAGCAGTGCAAGTATAGACACGATACCGGCTCCTCCATAGTAGAATACCATAAACAGCAGCAGCAATACCACACCGATACCCATAGCTACTAGTGAGGTACGGATATTTTCAGCACCCAAAGACGGGCCCACCACCTGCTCTTGGATAATTTCCAATCTAGCAGGCAAACTACCCACGCGCAAGAAACTAGCCAGATCTTCGGCATCCTGAACAGAGAAGCTCCCATCGATACGTGTCCGCCCATTGGTAATAGCGTTATTCACGGTTGGTGCAGAAATCACCTGGCTATCGAGCACGATAGCTATTTGGCGATTATTGTCATTGGCGGCCTTGGTAGACCAACGCGACCACTCTCGGGTACCCTCTTGGTCCATGTTCAGACTTACGCCCATTTCACCGTTCTGATCGGCTTCAGAGCGGGCATCGGTAATCATATCTCCGGTTATCCGGATTTTACCATTGACCGGCTGCTTGAGTACATATAATGAGTATGTATTCGGATCAATACCCCTTTCCTCGTCGGCGTCGAGTGGCTCGCGCCCAAAGTGGAAAGAAGCCGTACGCGGGAAGAAACGAGCCACATCATCGCGCTGTAGCAATTTCAGCACATCGTCTCGATTGCTTTTGCTGACATAACCGAGGGTAGCGAATTGTGCGCCTCCAGCAATTTGGATCATTGAAACTAATGGACCTAATTCAGCAGGTTCTTCCACTTCAACAGTATCAATTCTTGCTATCTCCGTAGTCGCCAAGTTGTTTTCATCGGGCACATAGGTTGTATCATACCTAAATACTTTCTCTGTTTCTACCTCGGTCGTATCACCCTTGGCTCTACGCTGCTCGGCCAGCAAATACTGGTCGGCCTGTTGCAGACGCTCGTAGAAGTTTACGCCGTCTTCGGCCATGCGGTAAACGTCGTAGAACTCCAGTACGGCCGCAGCCTGCAAGAACTGGCGCGCACGAGCCGGGTTGTCGATACCCGGTAGCTCGACCAAGATCAAGTCGCGATCGGCGTCCAGATTTACGTTTGGTTGTACCACACCCAGCTGGTCGATACGACGGCGAAGCATCTCGAAGGTTTCATTCACGGTGGCGTCTGCCCGCTCGCGCAGGAAGGTGACCACTTGATCGTCGGTATCGTTGAGGCCGATTTTGTCTCTCAGCGAAGGATTGTCTGAGAAGATATCATTGGCCAGTGTCTTATCGCCTCGCACTTCACTCCAGGCCGTAGCGAAAAGTGAAATGTAGTCGTCTTGAGCGTTAGCTAGTCGCTGGGAGGCGAGCTTGAGGGCTTCTCTAAAGTCCTCATCTTCGGATTCATCTGACAGGGCAAGTATGTACTCGCGCAGATTTACGCGCAGTACGACGCTCATACCACCGCTCAGGTCGAGGCCATAAGCGAGTTGAGCTGCTTTGAGATCTTGGTAGGTGTAGTCTCGCAGTAATGGAATGGAGAATACAGTTGTGTTGGACACGCTGTCCAGAAATTCTGAGCGCGCAGACTTGAAAGCGTCGCGCTGCTGAATATCGTCTTCCACGGCCGATGAAATGCGCTGTGCATAGTCGTCCGCTTGCCGCTCGATCCGATTGGTCGGCAGCAAGTACATGAACTGAGCTATAGCCAGCAAACCCATGACCACAAGGAAGAACTTGACAAGTCCCTTGCCTTGCATAAAAGATTGATTTAAGTAAAATGATGAATCCGTAAATCGGGTATAAAACCCGGCTTACTTTTGGCTAAAATGACGCCTCCCAAGGGCCACTTTTGCCAAAGCGAGCGCAAATATACGACTATTGTTAGGTGAGCACCTAATTAGCAGGCAGAACAAATTAAAAACTCTGTCAATTGCTCAACAAAAGCATGGCAGCCATGAGAGAGAAGGCTAATATAACAGCGGCTATATAGTACCAAGCCATGCCCCGATACTTGTTCAGCAGAAACTCCAGGGCATCGTCCCATTCAAATTTTTCCCGCTTGTTGAGCCCATCGCGTATGAACAAGCGATAGCGTTTGCTGCCGAGAGCATCTTTGGCATCGTTGGGCAAATTGCCATGCCGCTTAAGGATGATGAAGTCTTCGTCTAAAAAAGCAACGCCGTAGAGTACAGTCTCACCAGATAATTTGAGCGAACCAGAAGAATTTCCCTTTCTCTTACTGTCGCCACTGCTCAATCCACCTTGACTGATCGACATTCTGCCCTCGCCCACATTCCGCCATCTACCCAGGGTCAGCTCTCCATTTTTGTAGGTTTCAAAAAGCCCCGGAGATAGCGGGTCGTCCTCCTTTTGTAGTGAGCGAAACATCACGATCACGTCGGCCACCATGCTCGGGTCGTCGAACAGCTCCGCCCAATGTCTATTCACGAAGTAGCTCGTATCGCTAAGCCCCCTGGACTTTCCTTTGAGTACACCCAGCACAGACTCGATCTTCATAGCCATCGTCTGCCCGAGAGGGGTATCGAGCTTAAACGGTTCTGAAAGTTTATCTACGAGTCGTTCTTGCATGGATAGGAGGAGGTTTTTTGTTTAGACTTCCGCAGGTGGAAAGCGTACAGCTTACAGAGTATAGCGTATAGAGATGTCATCATGACTGCTTGGTCGCTGTACGCAATACGTGATACGCTGTACGGCTTCCACCTGCGGAAGTACAAATTTAAACCTTTTCCTTTTTAGCCTGCTGGCTCTTCTTCGGCTTATCCCAATCGCTGCGTTTGCCGTAGAACTTTTTATCGACGACCAGCAGGCCGAAGCTCTCGGCACCTTCTTTAGTGGTGATGGCGTGATGCTTGCCGTGTGCGCGTAAGATGGCACGGCTGTACTTGCTGTCGAGCTGCTTGAACCACTTGAACCGACGATGGATGTACACATCGTGAATGAGGAAGTAAATCGTGCCATAGATGGCAATGCCGACCCCTACGAAAAAGAGCCAAAACCAGCCTTCCAGATTACTACCAATGATAAACGAAGCCGCCGATGGAATGGCAAATACCAGAAAAAAGAGATCGTTCTTCTCGAAAAAGCCATCGTCGTGGTGGTGTGGCCGGTGGTGATCTTCATGCCATACCCAAAGGAAACCGTGCATGAGGTACTTGTGCGCCGCCCAGGCCACAAATTCCATGCTGGCTACAGTGGCTAATGTAACACCGATATAGAATAATGTTTGCATAAAATATCTGAGTAAAAGTCGGGTAGGACAAACCTGAGAAGTCAGACTAATAAAAAATCAATCTAGAAATTGTTTTAAATATGGTGGGATTGCAAGTATGAGAAGCAGAAGAAGACTTAAGCGTGACTTCTTTTTCTCACCAGCAGCATGACGATCAGAGATATACCGTAAATGAACAACAGACCCAGTACCATATTGTGTGGAGCTGTGCGTCTGCTGAATCGACTATACTGTAAACTGGCTGGATCGGCATCGCGCCCTACAAAGCATAAAACGATGATCATGAGCAGTAAGAATAGGCAAGAAGTACGCAGTAAGGGCGCCCAATCGGGAGCCAGATCGAGTTGGTGTAGCCTGGCCTGTATGATTTCGTTGAAGATGTAAGTACCTATCAAGACGTAAGTGAGTCGGCTGCCGGACAGCTGAAAATAGGTGTCGAGAATTTTGAAATCGACCCTGGAGTCACCCCAGACGAGCACCCCTAGGCACCAGGCGAGGGTCAGGATCACGAACATGGGTAAGTACTTTGACATGCCCTAGCCCAATTGTTCTTTGATCAAGTATTGGTTGCGGTCGGGACTGGAGCGTACGACCAGTTCGGCTAAAAAGCCCGTTACGAATAGTATGGTGCCCAGTATCATGCAGGTCAATGCGATGTAGAAAAATGGGTTTTGAGTAACGAGTATCGTCTTCTCGCCTGCGTCTAGCCTGATCAATTTAGAGATGCCGATATACAAGGCCGAGCCGAAGCCGATCACAAACATGAGCGTACCGAATGTACCGAAGAAGTGCATGGGTCGCTGACCGAATCTACCCACAAACATGAGCGAAAGCAGATCGAGAAAGCCCGTGACCAGCCTGGAGACGCCGAATTTGCTGTAGCCGTACTTGCGAGCCCGGTGCTCGACCACCTTTTCGCCTATATTTTTGAATCCGGCCCACTTGGCTAGTAGCGGCATGTGGCGGTGCATGTCGCCGTAAACCTCTATGGCTTGGGTGACTTCGTGCTTGTATGCCTTGAGCCCGCAGTTGAAATCGTGGAGATGAATACCGCTCACCTTGCGCGTGACCCAGTTGAAAAACTTGGATGGGATCGTCTTGCCGATGGGATCATGGCGTTTTTTCTTCCATCCGCTCACCAAATCGAAGCCGTCTTCGACGATCATGCGGTAGAGCTCGGGTACTTCGTCGGGGCTGTCTTGGAGGTCGGCATCCATGGTGATGACCACCTGCCCATTGGCCGCCTGAAAGCCGGTGTGGAGGGCCGGGCTCTTCCCGTAGTTGCGCTGAAAGCGGATACCTCGAATGTTCGGATTTTCTTCGCGCAGTTGCTCGACGACGGCCCAGCTGCGGTCGGTGCTGCCATCGTCTATCATGATGACTTCGTACTCGAAATCATTGGCCTGCATCACCCGGTCTATCCAGGCAGTCAGCTCGGGCAGGGATTCTTCCTCGTTGAACAGGGGTACGACTACGCTGATGTCCATAGTCGATTTTTGTGGTAGATACCTATGGGCCTTCCTCTCAGGGCCTGACCGATCATGGGCGTATTGACGGACTTTTGGCCAAAATCATCGGCTGTGGGTGTCCATTCTTGACTAGGGTCAAAAATGCTGAGCTGGGCGGGCTGGCCCTCGGCTATGTGTATCTGATCGAGCCCAAGAGCTTCCCTTGGCCCATGGCTGAATAGCGCACAAATGTCTTCGGGACTCATGTCGGCACCTAAGATGGTATTGGCTTGTGCCACACAAGTCTCCAGGAACTGACTACCAAAATCAGCATACGGAAATTCCAGTCGTTTGGCCTCTGGCTGGTGACTTTGGTGGTGGCTGGCCACATGCTGGATGGTACCATCTTTTATGCCTGATATCAAAGCCTTTCGGTCGCTTTCGTCTCTAAGCGGTGGAAGGAGCTTGTAGCTGACGTCGAATGCTGCCAGGGCATCGACTGTGAACTGAAGATGAGCAGCACTGACCGATGCATAAACTTTCAATCCTGCTTCTTTGGCTTTACGTAGAATATCCAGACTGGCTTGGCCGCTTAGCAAATGGACGAGCAATCTCGAATCGGTGTAGCTCAAGATCTCCAGGTCGCGCTGAAGGGGTATGGTTTCGGTCATAAGCGGGAAGCCGCGCATACCCAGGCGCGTACTGAGCTCGCCTTCGTGAATCTGTGCTTCGGGAGCCAGCTCGACTTCCAACGGTTGATTGATGATGGTACCACCGAATGTCCGCACGTATTCTTGGGCCAGGCGCATGAGTTGGCCGTTGTTGATTGGGTGTAGCCCATCGGTATAGCCAACGGCACCCGCTCGGTGTAAGTCTATCATCTCCGTGAGCTCGATACCTTCGGTGTCTTTACTCACGGCTGCTAGTGGCAATAGATCGACAGCCAGACCGGCAGACTTCATCTTGAGGTAGTCTACTCCGGACTTATCTTGTCTAGCAGGATGCGTATTCGGTAATACGGCTAGTTGGGTATATCCGCCTCTAAGCCCGGCTGTGGCCAGGCTTTCTACGTCTTCGCGATCTTCGTGACCAGGGTCGCCGAGGTAGGCACCTATGTCTAAAAAGCCCGGTGAAACCCACTGGCCTTGGCCATCGTGAATGGGGCAGACTTCGGGTGCATCAATGTGCTTGGCCAATTTGGTAATTCGGCCATCTTTCACCAGCAAATCAGCCGTTTGGCCCGCTAGTGGGCTGAGTCGGTCGGCTATTCTGATCTGCCGAAACAGGTGCATAGGTTTTCGTTTAGACGAAGCAAAAATATGAAATTAAAAAGCGGTTGTCGGCTAAGCCGACAACCGCACATCTTTACTTATTGGGCTGCGGGGTCGTACGCAAATACGGCTTGATCTTCGTGTGGCCTTTGGGGAAGCGATCTGGTATGTCTTCGTCAGCTATAGAAGGAGAGATGACTACATCCTCGCCGTCTTGCCAGTCGGCTGGGGTAGCGACACTGTAATTGTCTGTCAGCTGTAAGCTATCGAGTACGCGGAGAAGCTCGTTGAAGTTTCTGCCGGTACTGGGCGGATAGGTCAGCGTGAGGCGGACCTTCTTATTCGGGTCTATGATAAAGACCGAGCGCACAGTCGCTTTTGCCGTGGCATTGGGGTGAATCATATCGTAGGCAACCGCAATCGACTTGTCTTCGTCGGCTATAATGGGAAAGTTCATACCCACGCCTTGGGTCTCTTCGATGTCCTTGACCCAGCCTTGGTGAGAGTCGAGTGGATCTACGCTAAGGGCGATGACTTTAGCACCGCGCTTGGCAAACTCTTCTTTGAGGGCTGCCGTACGGCCGAGCTCGGTGGTACAAACGGGGGTGTAATCTGCTGGGTGGCTGTAAAATACGACCCAGCTGTCACTAGCCCACTCGTGGAAGTCGATCTCTCCTTGCGTAGTTTTCGCTTTGAAGTTTGGGGCGGTATCGCCTAGTCTTAATGGCATGTTAGAGCTATTTTTATTATCGGATAGCGTGCGATGACGCACTTAAAGCAAACGTGTTAGTATTTCAGGAGTTTTGATGATTTTTCATCTACTACAATCCTATGACCATTTTTCAATCCGCATTCCGTTGTAATTGCTTTATAGCCAACCACGCCATCATACCCGAACCTACCTCCAAACAGGCTTCGTCTACGTCGAAGGTGTCGGTATGTACGGGGCTGGTGATGCCCTTGGCCTGGTTGCCGGTGCCGAGGCGGTAGAAGCAGGCGGGGATTTGGTGGCTATAAAAGGAGAAATCTTCACCCGTCATTCTGGGGGGCAGCTCGACTACGTTTTCGGGACCTAGGTAGGCTTGGGCGTCGGCGAATACGGCTCGGGTAAGGTCTTCGTCGTTTTCCAGGTAGGGGTAGCCTTTGGTGATGTTGAGCTCGGCTCTGCCGCCCAGGGCCTCAGCTATGCCCGAGGCGGTTGTACCGATTCGCTGGCACATTTCGGTCCGCCATTCTTCATTGTGGGTGCGCAGGGTACCCTCCAATTTTACGGCATTGGGGATGACATTGTTGGCACCGCCTACGCTCTCGATCTTGCCGAAGGTGAGTACAGTGGGCATGGTTGGGTCTGCTTGCCGACTAACTAGCTGCTGTAGGGCCGAAATAACCTGAGCAGAGATGGCAATGGGGTCGACTGTGCTTTGCGGGATTCCACCGTGGCCACCTTTGCCATGAATGGTCAAATAAAGCTCGTCGGTACTGGCCATATAGAGTCCGGGGCGCATACCGATTTTACCGACTTCCAGGGGCGGATGTACGTGCTGACCAATGATGCCTATTGGCTCGGGGTTCTGCAAAGCACCCTCAGCGATCATGATGCTGGCACCGCCGGGTGCTTTCTCTTCTCCGGGCTGGAAAAGCAGCCTGATAGTCCCTGCAAAACGGCCACGCACTCGCCAGAGAATCTTAGCCGCTGTGAGCAAGCAGGTCGTATGCACATCGTGCCCGCAGGCGTGCATGATGCCGAGGTTTTGAGACTTGTAGGGTACCTCATTGGCTTCCAAAATGGGGAGAGCATCGTGGTCTGAGCGAAGGGCGAATGTTGGACCAGGGCCAGCTTGTCCTTCAATTTCGGCTAAGAGACCCGTCTCGGCAATCGATTTGAATGGAATGCCGATCTGCTTCAACTGGTCGGCCAGGTAGGCAGCGGTTTTGAATTCTTTAAAGCTCAGCTCCGGATTGCGGTGCATGTAGCGGCGCACGGCAACAGCCTCTGGTTGGAGGTCATTGGCCAGGTCGTGGATGCGGCTGGCTAGATCTTGCTCGGTCTTCTTTGTCATTGGTATCTATCTCAATTCGGTACCTTCTATACGGTCGCCTATGCGAAGTTGTTGCAAGACGTCCAGCCCTTCTATGACTCGCCCGAAGATGGTATAGCGGCCATCGAGTACAGGAGTAGGACCGTGAGTAATGAAAAACTGCACGCTCTCGGTGTCTCTTCCAAGTCTGGGTGCGCCTACCAAGCCTATTTGATCGTAATAAATCGGTGGTGTTTCTGTGCGTATGCTGAAATCGCCGGCCCCTATGCCGTGGCCCAGCGGATCGCCGCCTTGCGTCACCCAGCCAGGAGCTACCCGATGAATGGTTAAGCCATCATAAAAGCCATCGTTGACCAGCTCCAAAAAAGCGGCGACAGTACCTGGTGCCTTGTAAGGAAAAAGGAGCAGGGTCAAGTTGCCTTTGCTGGTGCGTATGCGCACTTCCGGTGTTTTGCCGGCACTGGTTAGTATCGACCAATCGATGGGGTGGTTGTATTCGGTAGCTATTGGAACGTAGTCTTCTTTCTTCCCTTGCAGAGCAGCTAATGCCCCGGAAAGCTCGGTATGGGCTTCGAGATCGCTGGGCAAGTCTAGTTTATCGATGGCGGCAGGAATCCAGCTCAATTCAGGGTAGTAAGGCTTGTAGTAATCTGGTTCTGCTTTGATAGCGAGGGCCGCTTCGTAGATCATACCGACTTGCCCGCTGGTGATGGCCTCGCGCATATAGACACTGATCTCGGTCCTGACCCGCCTGCGGCTAACCCCAAAGAATTCGTCGAAGCGGTCGAAACTGGCAATTTGGCGGATAGCTTCCGCAGCAGCTTTGCGCACTACCGGCTCTTCGCTATTGAAGCCGTAGTCGTGAATGATGCGGTAATTCCAGGGGAACTCGCCCAATGCCAGCAATATCTGTCCTTGCTCGTAAGGATCGGTCGACTGCTCGAATAGCCGCTGCAACTCGTAGTTGAGCCCGGTTCGATAATCGGCTAAGTAGTAGGGTAGGTATCTGTTGGCGGCCGCATACAAGAGGTAGCGCTCCCGACCCTGGAGGGAATCTTTGGCCAGCTTGGCGTAGGTGGTCGCTTCGCTTTCGCGCCCGTTGGCGAGGAGCCATTGGGCGGCGGCTGTCCGGGCCAAGTGATCCGGGTCGGCAACGATGAGCTGCCTCAGAATAGGCCAAAATTGTTCATAGCTCGATTTGGGCAAGCCGCCGATGAGTTGGATTTTAGTCCACGGATCGTCGCTATCGATCAGTTCTTCCAACAGCGTCATTTGCTCTTTTCGGGCAAACTTGGCCAGTGCTTTTGTCAGCAGTCGGCTTGCGGGGTCTACGTCTTCATTTTCAAAGTATTCAGCTAGTGTTTCGATCTGCTCTATGGTGAGTCGTTTCGGGTATCGGGCCATGTAATCGGCTGCGGCAACCCGTGTAGACATCGGTAGCTCAGTGTCGGTGGCCAAGTCCAGCTGTACGCTCGTACCTGTTCGGCTGGTAATCTCCCGGCGACCCAGCTGCATGATACCTCTGGTCTGCCCATTTAGCAAGAGGGTGTCGGTGGGTAGATAGTGATCGATGGTACTCAGAAGCTTGAGCTCATCCTGCCCGCCCAACTTGCCGACGGCTTCGAGTATGGCACCATTGCTGCGAGTGTATTTGTAAGCTTCGGGACCACTTTCGAAGGCTTGAATTAAAGCAGCCGTAACATCTTCATTGCCTTGCTGCCCCAGTGCGTAGGCAGCCTGCTCGCGCACTAGATCGAAGGGGTCGTCGAGAAGTGAGGTTAGGGTATCGATAGCTTCTGGCTCCATATAGCTACCGAATGCCTGAGCTGCTAGAAATCTGTAAGTCGGGTCCTCGTGACCTAGGTAAACGAGCAAACTATCGGTCTGCCGTTGGTCTTGAAAATCTATGATGGCCTGGCATTTCGGGTCTTCGAGATTGAGCTGAACGCCGGGTGGGGTAGGGGGCTCGGGGATGATGCAGCTCGTAAAAATAATCGTAGATACGAGGTAGGTGATTGTTCTTTTGAAAAATGATAGGTCGTGAAGTGCTGTACGCTGCCCCCTCACCCTAGCCCTCTCCCACTGGGGAGAGGGAAGTGCACTAAGCTTGGTATTCGTATTCCAATGCTCTTGGCAATATTTTATCGGTAAAGCATGGTGCATTTGCAAATTCTTAGGCATAGTCATTAAATCAATTGGCTAAGTATTTGCACGATATTAAGCTTTGGCGTCCCCCTTCTCCCTCGGGGAGAAGGGCCGGGGATGAGGGTGTATATACTTGGGCGTGACACCCTCACCCCCGCCCCTCTCCCACGGGGAGAGGGGTGCGCTTCAAGCTTGGTATATGAATTCCAATGTTCAGGGCCAACCTCTTTTGATGAAGCCCGGTGCATTTGCATATTCTTAGGCATGGTCATCGAATCAATTGGCTAAGTATTTGCACGATATTAAGCTTGGGCGTCCCCCTTCTCCCTCGGGGAGAAGGGCCGGGGATGAGGGTGTATAACCCTCCGCCTATGAAACAAGCCCCCACCTGCGGAAGTACTCCAAACCAATACCCAATTCCTGACAAAACGCATCGTATTTCAAAAATTTGGGCACCTCGATCATCGAAAATTCGGGGAGCCGAACTGGTTGCCGTTCATTCTTAAACTCACGCTATCGACTGGGGCGTCTATGTCTTCATCATCGGGGTCGAGCTGGCTTTCGTAGAGAGAGCAGTCGAGCTCGATACCGAGGTCGCCACGGGGGCGGAAGAAGTCTTTTTTCGTATCGATACCGATCTCCTCATCTGCGTGGACGCGCTTCATGAAGCTGCGGAAGTAGGGCTTGGCCATGTTGGCACCGGACCCGTAATTGAGGTTGCGGAAGCGAATCCATCGGCGGTCGCCGCCGACCCAGGTACCGACCACCAGCTTGGGTGTGATGCCCATGTACCAACCGTCTGTATGATCGTTGGTGGTGCCGGTCTTACCCCCAACGGGGCCTTTTACACCGCCTAGTGCACCCACGCTCGCATTGCGCAGCATGTGAACCATGGCGTAATTGGTGTGTGGGTGTAGTGCACTTCTTTCTTCAGGTGTATATTTGAAAATTTCTTGGCCAGCACGATTTTTAATCGATAATAAAAAGACGGGTCGTATGAAGATTCCATTATTACCAAAGGTAGAATAGGCACCAGTCATTTGTTCTACGGTCAAATCAACTGATCCTAAAGCGATGGATGGCGCATCGGGAATAAAGCTCTGATCGATTCCCATATTATGGGCTACATCCCTCAAAGGAGCTGTACTTCCCAGTTCTTTCATGAGGTAAGCAGAGACGGTATTTTTCGATTTCTTCAAGCCCTGCTGAAGTGTCAGTATTTCACCAGAATAGTCGTCGCTGGCATTTCTGGGTGTCCATTCTTCTCTAAGTCTGAAACGTCCATCACCAGGTGCAATGGTGACCGGCTGATCGATAACTTGATAACAAGGAGAGAAACCTTGTTTCTCGATAACGGTAGCGTAAAGTAGCGGTTTGAAAGTAGACCCCACTTGTCTGGGCGTCGTGACATGATCGAACTTGAACCACTTGAAGTTAACACCGCCTATCCAAGTGCGTACAAAGCCGGTGGTCGGCTCGACAGATATCGAGCCCAGCTGCAGGATCATGGAGTGGTAGTAGAGGCTGTCCATGGGGCTCATCATAGTGTCGGCCGTCATATTTTCGTTTTCGTAGCTGAAGATGCGCATGCGTACCGGCTCGTTGAACTGCTCTTCTACCGCTTTTTGTAGTTCGAGGTAGGCAGTTTTGAGGGCTGGATACACATCGAGGCGCATGACCTGCTTGTACTTGGCAGCCAGATCGCGGCTGATGCCATTGGGCCCGATCAAGCGATTGATGTAGCCCGGTTCTTCTTCCTCGCGCAGCATCCGCTGAATTTCGTGATCGTCGTTGCTGAAGCGCAAGTCATGCTTTTTATTGACCTCTTGGATAGCAGGTACGAGAATCTTTCGCCTTAGATTTTGGTAGCGTTTGGTGCTGCGCAGCTCGCGGGTAAAGGCTCGCTGTCTGGACTCGACGGCCGTTTCGGTTTCTGAGGTCGGGCTTTCGTAGGTCCAGGGGTCTTCGTTGCGCCAGTGGCGGAAGAACTGCTTCTGGAGGCGCGGCATGGATTCCATCACGGCAGCTTCCGCATGGGCCTGCATGCGTGGATCGATGGTGGTTTGCAAGACGAGGCCATCGCGATAGATGTCGTATAGTTCTCCATTTGGCTTACGCAGGTCGAATTCTTTAATGATCCCCTTGGCTTCCTCAGCTAAAACCGCACGGAAGTAAGGGGCTAGTCCATCGTCGTGATCCTGAAAGCTGTAATTGACACCGAGGGGTAGCTGACGCAGCGAGTCATAGGCTTCGCGGTCGAAGTGCCCGGCATCCATCATCAACTTGAGGACAACCTCGCGGCGATTGGTGACACCTTCCGGGTTGTCGAGAGGGTCGTAGAGACTGGAGTTTTTGAGCATGCCCACCAGCATGGCGGCTTCCTCTACGTCGAGTTCCTTGGGCATTTTGCCGAAGTAGTTCTCGCTGGCCGACCGTATACCCACCGACCGATTGATGAAGTCGTAGCGGTTGAGGTAGAGGGCCATGATCTCCTCCTTGGTAAAGCGACGTTCCAAGCGCACGGCGATGATCCACTCCCGAAACTTCTGGGTGATTCGCTGGAAGATGTTTTTGCTGCCTTCTCCGCCTTCGGTAAAGAGCAGCTTCGCCAGCTGTTGGGTGATGGTCGAAGCACCTCCTCGCTTACCCATGAAAAATACCGCCCGGCCGAGTCCTTTGAAGTCGATGCCGCTATGGTTGTGGTAGCGTTTGTCTTCGGTAGCGATAAGGGCATCCACCAGGTGAGGGCTGAGGTCTTCGTAACGCACCATGACCCTGTTGTCAACAGCATATCTGGCCATGGCCGTTCCGTCAGAGAACAAGACCTGGCTGGCTTCGTTGTTCTGCGGATTCTCCAACTCTTCTACCGAGGGTAGGTTACTGAACCCCAAGATCATAAAGAGACCGACGACCAGCAGCAGCATGATGCCGATACCCCGCCAAAGCCAGATCATTGCCTTCCGATGACTATCCTTTTTGATGTCGCCGAACAAAAAATTGGTAATGTAGCGTGCCATAGTGTAAAGATACGGCGGTTTATTTACCGATATTGCGCACTGTGGAAAACAGATACTTGTAAATGTCAAAACGCAGATCGCGCCAAAGCGAGCTTTCACGGCTGGCTACCCAACTTAACATGACCTATCATGCCGGCGAGCACAATGAACTCATCTCGGAATTGAGAGATTTTCGCACCTTCAGTAAGGGTTTTCGCCGACGCAAGAAGATACGCCATATGCTCAGGCGGCAAGACGGTATGCTCGATTACGACCTGCGGATTTTCGACTTTCACCGCCTAAAGGGAAAGAATAAGCGCCCCGAAAGCCAGACGGTGTTTTATCTGCGATCTAAAGACTTGGTACTGCCCCAATTTTGGCTGCGTCCCGAAACGGTCCTCCACAAGCTGGGCGAGCTGCTCGGTCGCGGTGATATCGACTTCGTCCGCTTTCCCAAGTTCTCCGGCCGCTACCGACTAACCGGCGATGACGAGGTGTTCATCCGCCATCATTTCAATGATGAGCTGTTGCATTTCTTCAGCGTCGAAAAGGGCTGGTATGCCGAAGGGGTGGGGTACTACCTGATTTTATTTCAGAAGGGGAAGTTGCTCTCGGCCAAGAAGATCAAGGAGCTGTACGAAAAGGGGATGTATGTGTATGGGGAGTTGGCGAAGGGGACGTGAGAACCTAGACCGCTCGCTGGTGCTCACTGTGAGACTTTAGACCGCTCACTTCGTTCGCTTTGAGACATTAGATCGTTCGCTGGTGCTCACTGCTAGACTTGGTTGCTAGGGGAAAAGAGGTTTTTAGTACTGAGGAGCTTTTAGCGTAGGTTGCTTTATCGAGTAACGATTCGATTGCAGGGCCTCGGCCTTATCCATTTTAGGGCTGAGCGCCTAGGATAGCCGTTAAGAAATCGCTTCTGTTTGATGGCCAGCGAGCTCCTCCGAGGCATCATTGAGTCGCCGCTGAAAAGCGGCTCAATGTTCCTCGGAGGTGTCGAGCGGCCGGAAAGCCTTGATTTTTTGTTACTTGTTAGCTTCGCTGCTGCCTTCGGCGGTTATCAAGAAAAAAGTAAATTTGGCCAAAACCAATACCATGAGATACCTTCCTTTCCTCCTCCTCTTTACCCTCTACGCTTGCGCTAAAGACAGCAACGATATCGTAGAAGACAAGCCGCCCGAAGGCGTAGCCCTCACCAGCCCCGATACCGATAAGACCTTTTTCGTCTGGGATTTTAGCGAGCCGAAGAGCTACACCTACCGGACCGAGATGGAGATGAATATGAGCATGAGCTCCGAGACAGAACTGCCGATGGGGAATATGGATTTCAACCAGGTAATCGGCATCGACTATCGGATCGAAGCCAAAGACAATAGCAAGGCAGATATCTACATCGATAACATGAATGTAATCAAAGCACCTTTTCCAGGGATGGAAGAGATGATGGCTGCTCAGTTTCCGCAGGGGCCGACCCTGATCATCAAGGATATGGATGCTGGCGGAGATTATGACCCCAATCAGGTTGTCAATCTATCCGGTATGGAAATGGCTGGAGCTGCTTCTCCTTTTATGCTGCCCCGGCGCGATTTGAAGGTAGGCGAAACCGATACACTCGTCATGGAGCAGTCCATGAGCCAGGACATGGTCGATACCGATTTCAAGCAGCGCGTCTTTATCACCTTTGCCGGATACGATGAATACAAGGGGAAAGAGTGTGCCGTCTTGGTGTTGGATTTTGTGGTCGATGAATCCAATTTGTCATTCGAGAATCCAGAAGATCCCGATGCGGAAAAAACGGAGATAGACATGGACATCGATATGGCAACGGGAAGTCGCTACTACTGGGATCCGGTCGGTCATTACTTTGTAGGCGGAGAAATTCAGGTAGATGGCGATCTCGGGCTAGGTGCTGGCGGCGGTATGCCTGAAATGCCTGAAGGGGTGAGTATGGAAATGGATATGGTGCAGAAGATAGAGTTGGTGGGAATAGAATAATAGAGCAAAGATTAAAGAGCAAAGACAAAAGAGTAAAGAGCAAAGACTGGTTTGCTCGGTAAAGGGAGTTTGCTAATGCTGTTGGAGCCCGGAGACCGGATCGCTGCTGGCGCAGCTTTTTGGAACCCGGATGTAGCGAGCTCCTCGGAGGCGTGCGCGACCTCAGGAGTGCCTCCTCCGAGGTGTCGAGCGATTGAAAAGCTAACTTATCACCACGAGTCCCCGCTCCAAAGGATTCAACTCCTCCACTAATCGATCTAGCATCTCCTCGCCTTCTTGCAGGTAGATGCCCAGGAAATTATCGTAGCGCTCCTGGAGGCCATTGTTGGGGAAAAGCTTATCGCGCAAGCCTCTGATTTGGTTCATGGCGGTATCGAAGCGTTGCTTTTCGGTGCGGCGCAGGCGACCTTCTAGGTTTTCGATGGTTTTGGCCTGGCGGGCATGTTCGGCGAGGACGGCCTTGCTGAGGGTCGGATCGATCTGCTGGGCTTTCTCGGCTATGGAGTCGAAGAGGCTTTGCAGCTGCGCTTGCTCATCGGCCAGGCTGAGCTCGTTTTCGGATTGCTCGTCTACGAAGCGACGGATGATGAGGTCGGCCTCTTCAGTAAGGTCACTGACGGACAGCTCCAGCTTGTCGAGCTTCTTTTGGCTGCCGCGATCCAGCCACAAGACCGAGTTGCGGCGAATGAGCATGGGATAGTTGACACCAAACGCCTCGAATTGCGACTTGCGCTCCAGCCAGTAGGCCAACTCGCCGCCCCCGCCGATATAGGCCAGATTGGGAAAGATGGTCTCTTGAAAGATAGGCCGCATGACCACGTTGGGGCTGAACCGCTCCGGGTAGTGATCGATCTCGGCTGCTAGCTCTTCGGCCGTGAAGCTCAGGTCGGTATCGATAACGGAGTAGCTACCATCCTCTTCTAAGACGATGCGATCGCGACGGCCGGGTTGCAGGTAGAAAAAGTTGATCTCGCGAGCGTGGGCCTGAGCACCGAAGCCTTGCTCTTCTAGCTCGGCTTGCGTATTCTCGATCAAGGCTTGACTGGGCTGCTCGAATATCTCCTTTTTGATGTGCGGAATGAACGCCTGCTTAAAGGCCGTCCGGCTCATATCGGCGACCACTAGTCCAAAGCGGCTGAACAGATCGGCGACGAAAGCGACCGTGGCCGGGCCGTAGTTTTTCTGCTCAGTAAAGTGCTTCTCTATACGAGCGTAGATGCTTAAAGCGGTTTCTCGGTCGCCCAGAATATCTTTGAGTTCTTCCAGCACGGGGCCAAGGCTACTCGTCGATAGATGACCCACTGGCCCGCCCTGATCTTGCTGCCAGCTGATGGTCTTACCATAAAGGTGTAAATGGTTGATCTCCTCGAAATCGTGGTCTTCGCCCCCGGTGATGAAAACCGGTACCACGGTGCGGTCGGGATAGGCCTCGTTCAACTGCTTAGCCAAGTTGAGGCAAGAGCAAATCTTATAGATAAAGTAGAGCGGCCCCGTAAAAAGACTCGGCTGGTGAGCCGTGATGATGCTGAAACCGTGCTTGCTGCCCAAGGCCTCGATCTGCTCGGTCGGTGCATTCGAGATGCCCAACTCCCGATATTGGGCCGTCAACTGCTCGGCAAGTAGCTCACGGTCGATGGTATCCTTGGACTTATCGGAAAAGACCTGCTCAAAAGCTTTCAGCGTGACATCGTACTTGTAGAATGGCCGAAGTTTGGGATCGCCCGTAGCATAGGCGATATCTCGACTTGAAAATTGGGGGATTTCGGAAAATGGAATTCTTTGTGTGGGCAAATCGAATGTTAGATTTAGAAATGTATAATGTGAGATGTATGATGTCGTGATGTACATGTAGAAATGTATCATCGAAGCATTACATTGTACATTTCACATCACATATCCTACATTTACACATTCTTAAGTCGATAGTTTATGTCCACCACAAAATACATTCTCGCGCTCGACCAGGGCACCACCAGTTCACGTGCTATTCTTTTTGACTTCCGCGGGTCGATAGCTGGCGTGGCACAGAAAGAATTCACACAAATATTTCCGCAAGCGGGCTGGGTAGAGCACAATCCGAATGAAATCTGGGGGACGCAACTAGCCGTGATGCAGCAGGTTGTCAAAGAAGCCAAGATCAGCCACGAAGACATAGCTGCCATCGGCATCACCAATCAACGAGAGACCACCGTGCTGTGGGATAGAAAGACCGGCGAGCCCGTTCACAACGCCATCGTCTGGCAAGACCGAAGAACGGCTGCCTACTGCGAAGAGCTAAAAAAACGTGGGCTGGAAGATTATGTGAAGCAAACGACTGGACTGGTCATAGACGCCTACTTCTGCGGGACCAAGCTCAACTGGCTGCTGGAGCATGTACCCGGTGCAAGAGCGCGTGCCGAAGCGGGCGAGTTGTGCTTCGGCACCATCGATAGCTGGCTGGTCTACAAGCTGACCGGCGGCGAACACCACATTACCGACGTCACCAACGCCAGCCGAACTTTGCTCTTTGACATTCGGAAGAAGCAGTGGGACGACAAGCTGCTACGAGAAATGAATCTACCTGCGGAAGTCCTTCCCCAAGTCAAGTCGAGTAGTGAGGTTTACGGTCATTGTCAAGCTCAATTTTTGGGTGGAGAGGTGCCGATCGCGGGCATCGCTGGCGACCAGCAAGCGGCCCTGTTTGGTCAAGCCTGCTTCGAGAGCGGGATGGCTAAAAACACCTACGGTACCGGTTGCTTTATGCTCATGAACACCGGTACTGATGCCGTGACCAGCCAAAATGGCCTGCTGACGACCGTCGCCTGGGAAATAGACGGTAAGCTGGAATACGCCCTGGAGGGTTCGGTCTTCATAGCCGGTGCGGCGATACAGTGGCTGCGCGACGGGCTGAAAATCATAGACGAAAGCCCCGATAGCGAGCACTATGCCGGCAAGGTAGACGATAGTGATGGCGTATACGTGGTGCCTGCTTTCGCTGGTCTAGGCGCGCCCTATTGGGATATGTATGCCCGCGGTGCCATCTTCGGTCTGACGCGCGGCACCAACAAGTCGCACTTAGTGCGCGCTACCCTCAACAGCATGGCCTATCAGGTGCGCGACGTGCTCGAAGCTATGCAGGAAGATGCCGGCATCGAGCTGAGCGCCCTACGCGTAGATGGCGGCGCGAGTGCCAACGATCTGCTACTGCAATTCCAGTCCGATATGCTCGACAAAGCTGTAGAGCGACCCAAAGTGACGGAGACTACGGCCTTCGGAGCTGCTTGCCTGGCGGGGCTCGCTGTGGGTTATTGGCAAAAAGAAAACGTCTCTCAAGCCTGGCAACTCGATAAGCGATTTAAGCCCGAAATGGGAGGCGAAGAGCGAGAGAAGCGGTACAAAGGCTGGAAAAAGGCGGTGGAGCGTACGATGGGCTGGCTGGAGGAATAACTCGGGCTTGAGGGCCCTCGCGGGATGAATTCGCTATCGCGAATCGGGATTTGCTCGGCTATTGCCTTCGCTGGGATGAACTCGCTATCGCGAGTTGGGATTAACGCGCCTATCGGCGTTGGGACTAGCTCGGCTGCGCCATCGCGACGGCGAACTCGACAGGGATTAAATTTCCCAAAAATTTCCAAAAATGGTATATTTGATTTTTTGCCAGTCTGAGCTTGGTGAAATGAGTAAATCTACCTTTTTGTTTTTTGGAACCAACCATCTATGGAAGAGTAGTATCCTATCTAGAGTTGAAAATTAAAATAAAGCAGTCATAATTATTTCCAAAGATAATTAGCTGGCGAAAAATATTTTTTAATATTAAACTCTAATTTGTGAAGGTGTTATTGTCTATTTTATTGCTTGCAATTAGCCAAAATTTAATTCAGGCGGCTTTAGTTGGCCCAGGCGCAGAGGTAGAACAGATTGAGGCAGAAAGCAACCCCACAGAGCCTATGCTTACGCTCGACGACCTGCGCACCATGCGCAATAGAGACCTTCGGGAGCACCTGAGGCGAAGGCTGACCCTAGGTGAGTCGTTGGTTTTTGGTCTCATACGAGGCAAGCTGAAAAGGCAAGACCGACGGGAAGCCAGACGAGCGCGCAAAAATGCGAGGCGGGCAGAGAGAGGCTTGCCGCCATTAGAATATGAAGTAGATAAGACCGTTTCCTGGTTGGCCTTGGGTAGTTTAAGTATATTCACACTGATAACTTTATCTGCAATTTTCTCTACGATTAGCCCTGTTGCTTTTCTTCTATGGCTATTTTCATTAATTGGTATGCTGATCTTTGGCGGACAGGGTAGACGAAAATACAGAGGTGTAGATAATGGTGCATTTACCACATCTAATATCGTTTTTTGGTTGGGATTGGTGTTCTCAGCGGCCATAATCACTGTACTCATAGGATTATTTGTCTGGTTAGGATAGAACCTATGTGCATCGTTTTAAAGTACTCCTAAAATTATTTTCACGAGGTTTAAGGTAATGCGCTCTATCATACGTCTACTAGAGTGATGTATCCATCTAGTGAAGAGACGTTCGAGCGTATCAGGCAAGCTTATGATGATGAGTTGCGCGCTTTTGTCATGGCCCGAGTTGGCGAAGATGAAGCCGACGACTTGCTACAGGAAGTCTGGTCTGCTTTCGCTCGATACCGTTTAGATATGGAGATCGAACAGCCAAGAGCTTGGCTCTTTAAGGCTGTCAGAAATCGGATGGCCGATCGCTTTCGTGCACATGCTCGACGCCCGGCTTTTGTTGCCATAGACGAGGCTGATCGCTTCATGGAGGCTGAGCCGGATGCATTCGATACCGATGCTTTCTGGGATCGCTTCGATGCCGCACTCGAAACGCTACCCGAAACTCAGGCTGAGGTCTTCGTGCGCAACGAGCTGGAAGGAGAGACCCTCCGCGAGATCGCTGAATCACAGGGTGAAAAACTGAAAACTATCATATCGCGCAAGCAGTATGCCAAGCAGCGTTTGCGGGCAGAGCTGCAGGATTGGTATGATGAATTTTTTACTAATTAATCAGCTTATGAATAATTCCTAAGTAACTATTTATAAGCAGCAATCAAAAACCATGAGTTATTCTTATCGCCGCCGAAGACCCGCTTATCGCAAAGCGGAATACCGCCGCCCCAAGCACAATGTACCGGTCAACATCAGCGAGTATGGAGACCGCTTTGAAGCCAGGGTATATGCGCTGGGGTTTGCCAAGGAGCATATTTCAGTGACTATTTCAGATGATGTGATCTACATCTCCGGCCGCCGCCAGCCTGCTGAAGAGTATCCACCATTTATTTTGCAGGAGTACCCTATCAAGTCGTTCGAGCGCTCCTTCGAGCTGAGTGAGCGGGCCGATCAAAAGCAAGTCAGTGCTAAAATGGAAGACGGGGTGCTACTGATCACGATTATGAAGACATCCGCTGCCCAAAAGCCTGATGTAGAGGTGGAGATCGGTTGATGGTGAGGACTTTCATGCAAAAAGTCTTAGGTTTCAACTAACTGGTCACAATTTTTCCAGCTAATTAGTCTGTTGTGTGAAATCGTACGGTCTTCTTCACCACCATATATAACAGTTGCTTGGCTAAGAGGAACCTGAGCTACTTCTTTGAACCACTCCAGTTGGTCAAAAAAGTCTTTTCGATAGGTGGCACTGGATTTAATCTCTACGGGGTGCAGCTTTCCATCCATGTCGAGAAGCAGGTCGATCTCATGCTGCTTACTGTCCCGCCAGAAATAAATGGGTGGATGTTCACCTCGGTTGTAAAAGGCTTTTACAACTTCGTTGAGAATGAAGTTTTCAAACAGGGCACCTTTTTGATAGTAGGTAAACAAGATCTCTGGGGAGGAAAGGCCTAATAAAGCACAGGCTAATCCTGTGTCACGAAAATATAGTTTTGGCGATTTTACGAGACGTTTTTTGAAGTTCTTGAAATAGGGAGGTAGCTGATAGGTAACAAATGTGGTTTGTAAAACTGAAAGCCAGCTATCTACTGTAGCACGTGTCACTCCTGCAGCACTAGCTAATGTGTTCTTGTTTAGTGTTTGGCCAATAAAACCAGCGCAGATTCCCAAAAATTGAGTAAAAGCATCGAGATCACCGACGTTTTTGACCAGCCGGACATCTCGCTGCACATAGGTAGTGAGGTAGTCACGGTAAAATCGATTCACTTCTAAATCGTGATCGTAAATGCGGGGATAACCTCCTCGCCAAACAAGGTCTAAAGCAGTGGTTGATGCTGGAAGACTTGATTGCAGTTCTTCGTAACTCAGAGGAAGTAGATAAAAAATAGTCGTGCGCCCCGCAAGCGTCTGCGTGACGGATTCCATCATCAACATATTGTGCGATCCACTCAGCACGAATAGTGACTCTTTGTCGCTATCGACTATCCCCTGTATGTAGCTTAATAGTATGGGTAAGCGTTGGACTTCGTCGAGCACTACCCGATGACCGTATTGTTGGAAAAACCCTCTGGGGTCTTGTTCAATGGAAGCCCTCAAGTCAGGATCTTCAAGTGAGAAGTAGGGCAGCTGAGCAAAAAGTTGCTTAATGAGCGTTGTCTTTCCACTCTGCCGCGGACCTGTAATCGTAATGACCGGATACTTACCGACCTGTTTTTTTACCTCCGCTGATATTTTGCGAGCTATCATGTGGTAAAGATAATAAGATGGCTTAAACGGTGAAAATTGCATAGTCGACTATACAATTTGCACCATTTGAATAACTCACTCAACTACCAAAACCACTGCTTCCTTACCTGCCAAAGTCTGGCCGCCTAGCCCTTCTACAACCTCCCCATTCGTCAGATCATAAATGGTATCTCCCTCTTCGATCAGTCCGATGAAATCGATTGGGTTGAACTCGCGTGGCTGGCTGTGGCCATTGAAAACCGTAACAACCTTTTGACCTTCCGCTTCGCGGTAGTAGACGTAGAGACCATCTCTTGGAACGAATTGGGTGAGGGTGCCATTTTTTAGTGCGGGGCTGCCTTTACGGAACTGGGCGAGTCGCTGTAGGTACTCGAATCGGCTTTGCTCGACTTCGGTGCGGTCTTCCGCTTTGAATAGATTGCGATCGTCTTTGCGCCAGCCACCGGGAAAGTCTACGCGGCCACCTTCGCCGAAACCACCACCAGAGCCCGTGAAGCCAAACTCGGTACCATAGGTGACCATAGGAATGCCACGCAGGGTCATAAGCAGGGCCAAGGCCGAGCGGTACTTCGTCTCGTCGCGGCCAACGGAGGTGAAGAGGCGACTCAGGTCGTGATTATCCAGGAAGACGACGTTGTGGTTGGGATCTTTGTAGAGATGATCTTGTGCCAGGGTGTAGTAGAGGCGCATTACGCCATTGGTCCAGCCGGGATCTTGACCGAGTGCTTCACCAATGGCGTAGTAAAGTTGGAAGTCGGTCACGCCAGGTAGCTCGCTATCGTAGGTTTGGCTCAGGTGGCCGCCGCCAACAAACCAGGATTGTACGCCGGGTCCATGTACCCAAGTCTCTCCGAAGATACCTAGATCGGGAAACTCGGCCAATAGCCTTTTATTCCATTCAGCCATGAAGCTGGGATCGGGATAGGCATAGGTATCTATGCGAAAGCCCGCCTGGCCGCTGTAAAGCGTCCACCAGATGCTGTTTTGGATAAGGTAGTTAGCCAGCTGTGTATTTAATTGATTGAGGTCGGGCATATGATGATCGAACCAGCCATCGGTCATGAGCTTGCGGTCGTATTCGGCGGCGTGTGGATCGAGTAGGGTAGTAGCACGGTAGGTCGTTTTGGTGAATTCTGGCCATTGGTGTATCCAATCTTCACTGGGCAGGTCTTGAATGAAAAAGTGATGGTCGCCTACGTGATTAAAGATCACATCCATGATGACTTTGATGCCGCGTTCCTTAGCTAGGGCAACCAACTGGCGGTATTGCTCATTGCTGCCGAAGCGACGGTCTATGTAGTAGTGGTCGGTCACCGCATAGCCGTGATAGGATTCATAAGGCTGATCGTTTTCGAGCACCGGGTTGAGCCAGATGGCTGTTACACCCAGCTCTTGCAGGTAGTCGAGGTGCTCCATGATGCCGAGCAGATCACCACCGTGGCGGAAGAGGAATTTCTCTCGGTTCGTACCTTGCTGAGCCATGCCATTCACCGAGTCGTTTTTGCGGTCGCCGTTGGCAAAGCGGTCGGGCATGATGAGGTACAAAAAATCTTTGCTGGTCAGGCCGCGCTCTACGTTTTGAGGCTTTGCTTTTAGCTCGTATTCGATGGTCTTTATCACTTGCCATTCGGTCGTGCGTAGCTCGATAGTTACGGTGCCGGGCTCTATATCTGGAGCCATCTCGAAGGTCAGGAATAGATAGTTGGGATTTTCAAGACGAGCTTCATCGACCAGGCTGAGACCAGGGTATTCCAAGACATTAGCCACCAAATTTTTCACGCCTTGATGATAGATCATGATCTCGAAGCGTAGATTGGCCATATCTACCCACCAGTTGGGTGGCTCTACGCGGAAGTCTTCGCCTGTGGGGGAGGGTACGACCTGCGGAAGTCCTTCTGAAGACCTCAGCCTATATTGAGATTCTTCCATGCCCAGCGGTAGCTTTTGCATAGGGTCGTCGTTGTAGATGTCGGTTTGGGCGGTGGTGCAGGCAGAAATAGACAAAATTATATACAGGAATGATTGACGAAGCACTGATCGAAGATTTGGTTTTTGAATTTTGTTCTTTCGCGTATTCGTAAATTTACGAATACGCGAAAGAACAAAATTCAAATAAAACTTTTTATCCGACCTTCGCCCTCATGTGGATCCGTCTCCTAGTCATCGCCGGCGGTGTGGTCATGATGATCACCGGTTGCAACAGCCTAATCTCTCAATTTTTCGGCACGCATAAGTTGCGCACACTCGACTTGACTGAGGCCGTGAGTGAGGGTATAGCCGATGCCGATTTCGTCCGATTGCAAAATCTTATTGTAGCCGAACAATATCAAATTGGCGATGCGCTGCATAGTACCGACAAAGACATCGTTGTTTTTCCGCTGCTTATGCCCGATCAGCGCGATAGGAAAAATTCGGGTCAACTTATTGCGATCGAGTACATGGGTTGGTCTAATGTATTCGACAACAATTGCCACGAGCGTAAAGATTGCTACGACGCCACAGCCAATTATGTGCAGGGCCTGGTGCGCCCGCCCAACCCCAAAAAGACACCTTCCGATTCTAGCTGGGCGGAAATGGGATACGCAATCTCCGAAGACGTGCGCTATCTGCAAGTCAATCGCGAGCCACAGGCCTGGTACTGGAACCTATTGCTGTTTCTTGGCGGAATTGGACTTCCGCTGGCCTTAGAGTACCGGGCTTACGTCCGAAAGCAAAACCCGTAATGCGATTATGAATCATCTCTCCACTGTCTTTTTGCTCGCCATCTTGAGTTTGCTCGCGGCCTGCCAATCAGACGCACCTGCCAACGATGGCCAAGGCCAGGAAGCCCTCCCCGTTTCCGAAGCCTTACTCGGCACCTGGGAGCTCATCGAGCTGGAAGTCGATCAAGTCACGATCGATGGATCAGATAGCAGTTACACGCGCTTTATCTCCGAGGCCAATTGGTTGCGCCAGTATGGCGTGAATCCCGGCCGAACGACTTTTACCTCCGATGGCAAGTTTGTGCGCAAAACCCGCCTCGCAAATGCCGAAGAAGTCAATCTCGTACATGGGCTTTGGCAAACTTTGGGTGGTGACAGTGTGCGAACCATAGAGCCAAATATCGTTCGGGTGCTGGTCACCGAATTCAACGCCACCCAAGATCAATTCGAGTGGACCGGCCTGGTCGATGACGATAATGATGGAGAAGCAGACGATAGCTACCGAGCCAAGTATCGCCTGGTAGGTCGTACCCTGGAGGCGCAGTAGTATTAACGCTCCTTAAGTGCTGCATTCAGCTCCTTAAAATCGAGCTTGCCCTTCGTACTTTTAAGATATTCGACGACACCAAGGGCTTTGGTCAGTCTGGTATCGCTTCGTTTGGGTTTGCCGATCAGATAAAGCAAAGATCGCTGTTTGCCCAACGTGAGACTGTGAAAAACTCGATCTGCTTCGGGGTCCTGCTCTAGTAGTACCGTCATCTCTTCGGGTATGGCCATACCGTATTTGCTGTGATCGGGCCTCAGCTCATAGTCGACTTCATCGCCGAAATCGACGCCGACTTCCTTTCTGATTTCTTTGGAAATATTGATGAAGTAATTGCCCGAGCCATCGTGCATTAGGGCGGCATGTTTTTCTACATCAGCCGCTGGGAATCGACACATGACTCGTCTGTCGGTGGTGTGTTCTAGCAGTTCTTTTACGGCCTTAGCCTCTACCGTTAATCCTGAATAGCCCAGAGTTTGGTATAAATCCACGATTTTTCCTCGAAGTCGGACCGTCATTTATTTTAGGATTGATGCAGGGTTAATATGAAACCACTAATTTGAAGCTTCAAGCCAACAAACCGTTGGTAAGTTCATTTTCTGCACAAGAAACAAAAGTCAAGCCATATGCAAAGATTTATACTTCATCTGATCAAGCTATCATTTTTTTATCTGCCATTATCTATTCACGGGCAAATCGTAATTAGTGCTGTCTTTGATGGGCCACTCACTGGCGGAAATCCAAAAGGGGTCGAATTATATGTGTCCGAAGATATTCCAGATCTGAGTATTTATGGAATCGGTTCTGCAAATAATGGTACTGGTACAGATGGGGAGGAATTTACTTTTCCGGCCGTTTCGGCAACTGCTGGTAGTTATATATACCTAAACCAGGAGTCTAATGGGGGGGAACAGGGTTTCATTGATTTCTTTGGTTTTCCGGCTGATTATATAACTGATGGCATTTCTATAAATGGAGATGATGCCATAGAGCTCTTTCAGAATGGCGTGCTATTCGACCTGTTTGGTGACCAAAATAGTACGAGTTCTTGCCCACCTACCGGTTGGAGATATGCTGACGGCTGGGCTGCTCGTAATGACAATGTGCCTCCAACGACCACATTCAATCTAAATGACTGGACATACAGCGGCTGCGATGCGCTGGATGGTGAAACCTCTAATAATATGGCGACCACCCCGGTTCCTATAGGTGTATTTACCCTTCCGGTTAACTTGACCGCTTTTTGCGCCAGAGCAACCGATGCTGCTCAGGTAGCGCTATTCTGGGCCACCAGCGAAGAAGAGGGCAACGACTACTTTGCCATCGAGCGATCTGCCGACGGGCGGGCATTTACCGAAATCGGGCAGGTGTCGGCCCTGGGGCGCAGCTCTGGTGGCGAATATGACTTTTTAGATACCGAGCCCCTGAGCGGAACGAGCTACTACCGCTTGCGCCAGGTCGATATAGATGGCACTACGGCTTACTACGGCCCTAGGGCTGTCAGTTTTAGCGATATGGATACTGCACAGGTCGAAATCTTCCCCAATCCGGTGAGTGACTGGCTCACTATCCAACCCATTTCGGATGGTTTACAAACCGTAAGGCTGATCGATCAGCAAGGCCGAATCGTGCGGCAATGGAACCAAAGTGAATTTGCTTTCACTGATCGCTTACAGCTCGATGACATGATGCCGGGTATCTACCTCTTGCAAGGACTGGAAGGAGACGGAAACGGTTGGAGCAAGCAAATTATAGTCGGAAAACGATAATGTTTGCTATTCAAATGCCTTGTTGAGCTTCGCTCATCAAGTGCTTTAACTTGCCACGGATATTCGCCGATTGAGCGGATCAGACGGATTTTTAATCTGATACTCTTTTGGGCTTATGGGATTGAATGAAATCTACGACTTCCTCAGGGGCATCGGTCAGGTGTAGGTATTTGCCATATGGGCGGTCGTGTGCCAGCTGTCGGAGCAGCGGGTAGATAAGCGTATCTATCTCGTATCGCTTGCTGCCCAAAAACACCATAGGGCTTACGTAATCGAAGGTGACATAGTGGTTTTGGGCCGCATCTTGGAATATCTCCTGGGTAGTACCTGCGCTGCCGGGTGCAAATACGATGCCGTAGATCGACACGGCCAATAGGGTGTCTTCGCGAATGCTGTTGCTGAAGTACTTGGCGATATAAGTAGCGAATAAATTGCTGGGCTCGTGGCCGTAAAACCAGGTGGGTATCGCCAGGCTCTCCTGGCCTTCGGGAAATCGGTCGAGTACGCTTAGTGCTGCTTCGTGGAAGCCAGCGTCGGTATATTTGGGTGACTTTGCCAACGTATCGAGTGCCCATTCGAGTTCTTCGGGGCTGCGGCCTGCGAGGTAGGCCCCCAAGTTGGCAGCCTCCATAATGCCCGGGCCGCCGCCAGATACAACCAGGAATCCTGCTTCGGTGAGTAGCTTGGCGGTCTGTACGCTCAGTTTGTAGTAGGGTTCGTCTCGGCCCATGCTGTGGCCACCCATGAAGCCGACACACTTTCGTTTGGGGAGCCCATCGGTACCGAAGCTAAGTAAACGGCGCAGTGCCTCATCCATGCTGAAGTCGTGGAGGCGTTCGTAGAGAGCTTCCTGCATGCAAGGTGCCGAGCGATAATAGCTGAAATGGTTGTAGATGCGCAGATCGTAGCTTTGGTCGTCTTTTGGATCATAGCCGTCCATGAGTTCTCGCCAGGTATATAGTTGACTGCGTAGGGGCTGGTAGGGTAGGTGTTCGGGTTCGGCGAGTATACTGGCACCGAGCGTACGCAGCTCGAATTCCAGTTCTTTATCCATTTCGCAGCCTAAGAATAAAGTTGTGCCGTCGATTTGAAATTTGCTCCAATCGAGGCTGGTCTGCTTAAGATCGAGATCGATGAGGGTGACATGGCGCAGATCGACTTGGTTGGCCAAAAACCAGGCAGAATCGATGGTGCGCACACAGGTCGGAAAGTCTGAAATGAATTTATTGCTCACTATTGGGCTAGTATTTGGTGGTGAATGGTTTGGACTTGGGGCCAGAGTTCGTGTTTGCTATCGTTGTGAATGAGGTAGTCGGCGGCAGCTACTTTTTGGTCTTCCGGCCATTGGCGGGCCATACGGGCTAGGACTTGCTCTTCGGTGGCACCGTCACGTTGCATGACGCGTTCAAGGCGTAGCTCTTGTGGAGCGGTAACTACGATTATAGCATCAAAGTGATCTGCTTGCCCGATTTCTAATGTGATGGCCGCTTCGTGCAGAGTATAGGGTGGTGGATCATTTTGACCATCGATTTCAGCTTGCTGAGCATGGGACTGGTGCCATTTTAAAGCGGCTTGACCCACGGCAGGGTGAACGATTGCGTTTAATGCCTGGAGATCGTCTTCGTTGTTGAAAATTCTACTGGCTAGATATGCTCGATTCAGTTCTCCCTGGTCTGTGTATGTGTTTTCGCCGAAGAGCTGGGTGACCGACCTGCGCAAGTCTACATCTTCTAACAGCAGCTGCTTAGCTACCGCATCTGCCTCGAAGACGGGTATGCCGAGCTTCGAAAAGAGGCGAGCGACGGTGGTTTTGCCGCTGCCGATGTTGCCGGTCAGGGCGATGCGTTTGGTCATGGGCGTAAGATAGGGGGTAGCCGTATAAATGCATCTATACGTCAGTCTACTCCCTTGATCCTTCCAGAAAATCCTACCTTTCCCCATGCTCAGCCAAATCAATAAGCTCAACAAGCTAGTCTTTCAAGCCGTCAGTTGGTTATGCGTCGCTTTGATTGCCGCGATCATCGTGGAGGTGCTGCTGCGCCTGCCGCCCCTGCGCTACAGCCACGCCTGGATGGGGGAAATACAATGGCAGCTCTTCGCGCTCATCTTTCTTTTTGGTTCGCCCTATGCGCTGAAACAAGGGCGGCATGTGCGGGTCGATCTCTTTTACGAGAGATTCGGTGCCAGAAATAAAGCTTGGGTGGATCTGATAGGAAGCTTGCTGTTTTTACTGCCTTGGTGCGCTATGCTGATTTGGTTTTGCACCGGCTTTGCTTATCAGGCCTGGTTGGTGGGTGAGCGGTCTAGCGATGCGGTGCTGATCTCTTATGTGCCGATAAAAGTGGCTCTGCCATTGGCCATATTGCTACTCTTTCTTCAGGCTTGTGCCGAAGCTGTAAAAGCTTGGCAAACGCTGAGAAGTCATTCAAACAAGGAGCGCGCATGAGCCTGGCCGTCATTGCGATCATCTTGTTCTTGAGTATTTTTTTGCTCATTTTGTATGGCTATCCGGTGGCATTTACGCTAGGGGGATTGAGTCTGATCTACGCGCTCTGCTTTCTAGATGCTGAAGCTTTAAGCCTACTTCCCAACCGAATAATGGGCATCATGAGCAATGAAGTGCTGATGGCCGTACCCCTCTTCATTTTTATGGGCATCATGCTTGAGCGATCGGGTCTGGCCGAGCGCATGCTGCTCGGTATGGCTGGGGTCTTCGGCAAATCTCCTGCCGGTCTGGCTGTATCGGTTATTTTGGTTGGTGCCTTGCTGGCTGCATCGACGGGTATAGTCGGAGCCACGGTGATCACGATGGGCTTGATCAGCCTGCCGCCTATGCTCAAACGTGGCTACAAGCCCGAGTTGGCGACGGGGATCATTGCAGCTTCGGGTACCCTGGGGCAGATCATTCCACCGTCTATCGTGCTGGTTTTGCTCGGCTCAGTTTTGCAAGTGAGTGTCGGGCAATTGTTTAGGGCCGCTTTATGGCCGGGACTTACGCTAGTAGGGGCTTATCTGGGTTATGTATTAATTCTGGCGCGCTTAAAACCAGAGAGTTTTAGAATTACAAAAATTGAAAAAGCTGTAATAGATAAAACTAGCCAGCAAACTGCTAGCAGTTTGCTGGCTAGTTTTATTCTTCCTTTTTTACTCATCCTCGCCGTTCTCGGCTCCATATTTGCGGGCATAGCCACTCCTACAGAAGCAGCAGCCATAGGCGCTACCGGTGCCATTGGTTTGGCCGCTTTTCAAAAGCACTTGAGCTGGAATGTACTTCGCAAAGTCTCGCAAGAAACCACCCACCTGACCAGCATGGTTTTTATGATTTTGCTCGGGGCTACGACTTTTGCACTCGTATTTCGGCAGTTGGGCGGAGATCGCTACTTGGTAGAGCTGATCGAGCGCGCAGACCTTTCGGCCGGAGTCTTTCTGGCCTTGGTGATGATCGTCGTTTTTGTCGCGGGGTTCTTCATCGACTTCATAGAGATCATCTTCATCATCGTGCCGGTAGTAGCTCCGATTTTCGAGCAGATGGGCGTCGATTTGGTATGGGTCGGGGTGCTGCTGGCCCTCAACTTGCAGAGTAGCTTTTTGTCGCCACCGTTTGGGTTTGCGCTATTTTACTTGAAAGGTGTGGCGCCAGATGGCGTCACGACTGGGCATTTGTATCGAGGAGTGGTGCCGTTTTTGGTGATTCAAGTCGTGGTGTTGGCGATGGTTATAATATTTCATTAAAAAAGCCTGAAACTTTGTTTCAGGCTTTTTTAATGAAATATTTATTTTGTCTTGCGTTTCTGCTTCTTAGCCGCCGGAAATAACACATTATTCAAGATCAACCGATAGCCGGGGCTTTTGGGGTGTAGGCTCAGATCGGTCTCTGGATCATTGACCAGGTGGCGATAGTCTTCTGGGTCGTGGCCGGCATAGAAGGTGAAGAAACCCTCACCTAAAGTGCCATGAATGTACCGGGCCTCACTTTCCGCTTTGTTTTCGCCAAGTATGAGGACGTTAGACTTGATATGCTCATTTCTGAAAGCCGTCGTCTGGCCCATGAAGCCTTTGACCGTGCGGGTATGATTTTGGGTGAGCATAGTGGGTACCGGGTCCCACTTGGCGCTGAACTCGAAGAGGCTAAAGTAGTCTCGCTCAGCCTGTACACCGCGGCGTGGGTTATGGTCTATGCTGCTGAATTCGTAGGCCAAAGCATTGCGCTCGAGCGTAAAATTCTCGAAGGCGAAGCAGCGGTCATATTCTAACTTTTGCTGCGCATTCGGATCGATGGGATCGCCGTCGTACTGCGGGTGGCAGATGTCCACACCTTCGGCAGCCAAGGCAATGTCGTAGCTATCGGTAGCCGAGCACATGGCAAACATGAAGCCACCGCCACCTACATATTCACGTATGCGATTGACAACAGCCAGCTTGAGTTCGCTCACCTTGCCGAAGCCGTTTTGGGCGGCTAGATTTTCCTGATATTCCACCATAGACTGGTACCAGGGTGTCGCGTGGAAAGAGCGATAAAAGCGACCGTACTGCCCCGTAAAATCTTCGTGGTGCAGGTGTAGCCAATCGTACTCGGCAAGTCGGTCGGTCAAGACCTCGGTATCGTAGACGGTCTCGTAGGGTATTTCGGCATAGGTCAAGACCAGGGTCACGGCGTCGTCCCAGGGTTGCATGCGGGTGCCTTCGCGGAAGTTGAATTCGGGGGTATAGACGGCGATCTTGGGGGCTTTCTCCAGCTTCATCACGTCCATATTGGCTTCGGGCTGGGCAATCTCAGCGACGATGGCATTGTAGCGGCCGTCGGGGATGACCTCGTATTTTACACCACGGGTCAGACACTCACGCTCGAAGATCTGATTGTGCGAAAAGGCGAAACTTCCCCCCCGATAGTTGAGCAGCCAGTAGGCTTCGATCTCGTTTTCGAGCACCCAGTAAGTGATGCCATAAGCTTTGAGGTGGTCGGTCTGAGTGTCATCCATAGGAATAAGGATCATGGAGGCTTTGAGCCAGCCAGCGATACCCAGCATAAAAAGAAGTGTGAAGGAAAGACGCATATTCATGTTGATTATATGATACAAAGTTGTTAAAATGAAACGAAAGCTTGGTCAATAATTGACGTTCTTAGGTAACTGGAAAATTACGGAGGTTGTTTTTAGCTGGGCTTGGGGTGAACTCGACGTATAGATGCATTTATACGGCTACCCCATCAACATCCCAAAAAAACCTCAACTCACCTTCCTGGCTCCCACAGCAAAGCATATCCAAGCTGCTATAAAAAACGTCCCCCCGATGGGCGTAATTGCCCCCAGCCAGTTGATATTGGCATCTATAGCATCTCTTAGGCCCAGCAGGTAAAGGCTGCCGCTAAAGAGCAAAATACCCACCAGCGTAAGTCCAAAAGAAAAAGACAGCAATCTGTCCTTAGCCCCTTCTCGCCCTTTGGTCCAAATAACCATAAAAAGGAGCAGTAAGTGGTAGAAGTGATAGCGATTGCCCGTGCGGTAGATTTCTACATTTTCTTCGGTGGCGATTTTTTCCAGACCGTGGGCGCCGAATGCACCGATGGCTACCGCAATGGCACCGATAACTGCAAGGACAGAAAGACGTGATAACATAGCGTAGACGCGTTAAAATTTTCCTAAACCGATCACTGTGATTAACACCCTTAATTCGACCTGGTTTTTTAAGTAGAAACACTAAAAAACAAACTCATGAAAACGCTATTAATATTGATCACCAGCCTTCTTTTGGTCTTTCTTGGATCTTCATGTGAAAGATGCGAAATCTGCACCCGCACTACCCAGATAACCAGAGATGGTCAGCTTCGATCCACTTCCGTTAGCCCTTATGAATTTTGTGGTACGGACTGGGATTTCAGGCAAGAGGAAAACACCTCGACTTCGACTACTACGCGATCGGATGGGAGTGTCTCCGTATGGACAACTACGGTTGTTTGCGACTAAAATCACAAAAGCTTAGTCCCATCAGACAGCTTCACGCTGTATACCGGGGCTTTTAATTTGTACTTCCGCAGGTAGGCTTCTTGCACACTTTCCGTGAAGCTTTCCACTTGCTGCTCCAGCACTAGATTTAAAGTACACCCCCCAAAGCCACCACCCATGATTCGACTGCCCAATACGGCATCGTGCTGCTCGGCAAAAGCTTGTAAAAAATCTACCTCCGGGCAGCTCACTTCGTAGTCGTCGCGAAGACCTGCGTGGGTGGCGTTGAGTAGCTGTCCTAACTTTTTTGCCGACTGATCTTTCAGGGCCTCCACCGCCGCTAATATTCTCGATTGCTCTTTAATTACATAACAACAGCGCTTGTAGACGACGTCCGAAATATCATCAGCTACGCGCTCTAGCTGCGTAATGCTGGCCTGGGCGAGTTGTTTGATTTCAGGATAGACCTTCTGAAGCGCATAGAGCCCGGCTTTGCACTCGTTTACGCGGTCTCCGTAGGCACTTTCGGCCAGATCGTGTGAGACGCAAGAGTTGACCAATAGCCAGGTGTAACCAGGTAAGTTTGCGGGTATGGCTTCGTATTCCAGGGTGTCGCAATTCAGCATGAGGGCGCGCTCTTCTTGCCCATTCAAGCTGGCAAACTGATCCATGATGCCCACCGGCACACCGATAAAGTTATTGCTGGATCGACGGGAAAGCTGAGCCAACTCAGATCGGGTAAGCTCGGCACCGGTTATCTCATTGAGCAAAAAAGCCATACCGCCCTCCAGAGCTGCCGAGCTAGACATGCCTGCCCCACTCGGCAAGTCTCCACCGAAGGCTATTTCAAGTGCCGGTATTTCGTGCCCAAGCTGCCTAAACTCATAGCAGATGCCTAATAGATAATCTACCCACTGAATACCCGTCGGTCTATCTTTATTTGGATCGACCTCTTCCGTTTTTCCCAAATCAAGCGCATGTAATTTGAGCAGCTTTCCCTCTTTAGGCTTGACCTCAAAAGTAATGCCCCTATCTACAGCCGCCGGTAGTACCAGTCCACCATTGTAATCCAGATGCTCGCCTATTATATTTATGCGGCCCGGGCTATGAAGTTTAAACATATTCACGCCGACTCATCCATCGTATGAAATACGTTCGCTACATCGTCATCTTCCTCCAGCTTATCCAGCAAGATGATGACCTCCTCTACCTGACTATCATCTAGTTGCTTAGTGTGGCTGGGCAGGCGTACGAGCTCGGCCTTATCGGCAGTGATGTTTTTGTCCTCCAGCCCCTTCTGCAAATTGCCGAAATCCTCAAAAGCCGAATAGAGCACGATCTCATCGTCTTCGATTTGCATTTTATCCAGACCGCTATCGATCAGCTCTAGTTCGAGTTCTTCCAGATCACCCGCGTAGTTGTCTTTCTTGATGGTGAATTGCCCCATGCGCTCGAACATATAGTCTACTGAGCCATTGACGCCCAGGCTACCCCCGTACTTGCTGAAGATATGGCGGATGCTGCCCACCGTACGGTTGATGTTGTCGGTGGTGGCTTCTACGAGTATGGCTATACCATGAGGCCCGTAGCCTTCGTAGGTGACCTCGTCGAAGTTCTCGCTGTCTTTCTCCGATGCCCGCTTGATGGCCGATTCGATATTGGCCTTGGGCATATTGACTGCCTTGGCATTCTGTATGGCCAATCGCAGGCGCGGATTGTAGTCGGGCTCGGTGCCGCCTTCTTTTACCGCTATGCTGATCTCGCGACCAGCCTTGGTGAATGCCTTGGCCATACCGGCCCACCTTTTCATTTTCCGCTCCTTGCGGAACTCAAATGCACGTCCCATGGTTAGTATTTTGCAAGCCGAACGCATCGCATTCGGCATGCAAAAATAAACTACCTTCGCTTTCCACCAAAAATTTAGATAGCTATGACCCAAGATCAATTGAAGGACCTGCAAGCTCGCCTGAGCTTGCTCAAGCAATATCTTTGACGTCGATAGACGCGAACTGGAAATCCAAGACCTCGAGCAAAAATCGCTCGACCCCAATCTGTGGGACGATCCCAAGCGGGCCGAAACCATACTCAAATCACTAAAGAGTCACAAAAGCTGGGTAGCCAAATACCAAACCGTTGCTGATCGGGTAGACGACCTCGAAGTACTCAATGAGTTCCTCAAAGAAGGCGAAGGCACCGAAGAGGAAGTCGACAATCGCTACAAGCAAACCATCGATTTTCTCGACGATGCTGAGTTCCGAGCGACCCTCAACCGGCCCGAAGACGAGCTCGGTGCCATACTGGAAATCAACGCAGGTGCCGGTGGTACCGAAGCGAATGACTGGGCCGAGATGCTCTTGCGCATGTTCATCCGATGGGGCGAGCGGCAAGACGGCTACAAGATCAGCAGTCTCAACCGCCAAGACGGCGATGTGGCAGGCATCAAATCGGCAGCCATCGAAGTGAAGGGCGATTTTGCCTACGGCATGCTCAAAGGCGAGAACGGGGTGCATCGCTTGGTGCGCATCAGCCCCTTCAACGCCCAAGGCAAACGGCAGACGAGTTTTGCTTCCGTTTTCGTTCACCCACTGGTAGACGAAACCATCGAAGTCGACATCAATCCTTCCGATTTGCGTACCGATACCTTCCGGGCCAGCGGTGCAGGTGGGCAGCACGTCAACAAAACCGAGTCGGCCATACGCATCACCCACATTCCTACAGGCATAGTCGTAGAATGCCAAGACGAGCGCAGCCAGCACCAAAACCGCGACCGCGCGATGAATATGCTGCGCAGCCGTCTCTACGAACTCGAACTCCAAAAGCAACAAGCCGAAAAAGATGAGATCGAAGCCGGCAAGTCCCTGATAGAGTGGGGTAGTCAGATTCGCTCCTACGTATTAGACGACAGGCGGGTCAAAGATCATCGTACCGGCTTTCAAACTTCGCAGACCGACGCCGTACTCGATGGCGATTTAGATGGGTTTTTGAAGGCGTGGCTGATGTTTGATGGAACGGCTAATTGATTTTATTTGAGAAAGTAATCAACTAGTCATGAGTAAATACGTACACGGCTATTCAGAAAAAGAAGCTTCACGCCTCAACGACCAAGCTAATACCTTGGCTGATCTTATCCACTATGATTCCATCTGGCCAAAAGGCTCATTGATTTTAGAGGCTGGTTGTGGCGTTGGCGCTCAAACCAAAACTGTTGCTGCGCAAAATCCGGATAGCCATTTCATATCTATTGATATTTCTCCAGTTTCAGTAGAGGAGGCTTCATCGCGAATTGCCGATATGGGCTTAGAGAATGTCGGTTTTCAGGTGGCCGATATCTTTGATCTGCCATTTGAAGATGATCATTTTGACCACATTCTGGTTTGCTTTGTGCTCGAGCACCTGCCTGAGCCAGAACGCGCACTGCAGATTTTAAAGCGTAAAATCAAGACTGGTGGAACGATTACACTCATAGAGGGTGATCATGGATCTACCTACTTTTATCCGGATAGTAAGCTCGCTAAGCGAGCCATAAAATGCCAAGTCGAATTACAAGCTCAGAAAGGAGGGGACGCTGATATCGGGAGGCGTCTATTTCCAATATTAGAGGCGGGAGGATTTTCTGATATTTTTGTTTCTCCTCGTCAGGTTTATGTCGATGATTCTAAGCCAGAGCTGGTCGAAGGGTTTACCCGAAACACGTTTACAGCTATGATCGAAGGCGTAAGAAAGGAAGCCATCGAAAATCAAATGATGACTTCTGAAGACTTCGACCGTGGAATCGCGGATTTATATAGGACTTCTGCAGGTGGAGGCACTTTCTGCTATACATTTTTTAAAGGCATAGGAAGAAAGACTAATGATTGAGCCATGAAGTATTTATGGATACTTTTGCTGCTTATTTACGGTTGCGCCGCAGAAGAAGACTGGAGAGATTATTTGCCAGATGGACTCTATCAACTTAGCTATACGGATAAAGTGAATTTAGAATTAGATGCAATTTTTCCCTCTATTACTCTTTTTGATGAGGAGGTAGTAAAGTTTGTTTTTCATCATAAACAGGATAATATATTCTCTGGGTTTGATCAAGGGATGTCAATTACTATCTTGCCGGAAAGTGATACGTTTCCAAGTATTGTCGATTCAATTACTACAGAATTATATGAGGGTTACCGTTTTAAAATTTTAAATGAGAATACTGCGGCTTCAATAGTTGGAGGAGCCATGTGGATAGGTCCGAGGGAAATGCTGGAAAGAATTATTGATAATAAGAAATACGGAACGATATTTATTTCTCCTCATTACATAAGCGTTGGTGACTTTATTTGGAAAGAGTGGCTATTGTCGGAGTCTGATGCAAGGGATGTCACGTATTTTCAACTGTCAACTAAAGATTCCATAATGTATAGTAATGGTCAGTTAACCACTGGTCATAACAAGCAGTTACAGGAGCTTATTGCCCTAATGCCCAGTGATGCCAAGAATGTATTAATAGCCCCAGATGGAGCAGGATTAACATTTGCTCAGTTCTATTTGGCAGGTGAATGGATGGAGCTAATTCAAAGTAATAGCTTAAATAAAGAGATAGAAGTAGTTGACAATGAAGAATATCAATCTTTCAATATTAAAGAATTAGAAGATAATTGGGGTTTAGTTGATTTGAGTGATAAATGGATATTAAAGGTGCCTTATCCAGGTGCTGCAAAGAATTATATAGATCGTTTTATGTCTGGTTCATCTTTGCTCGACCGACCTGATATTTATGAGATACTATCTGAAAATCCAGATATACAATTTTTAAGAATGCTTGACTACAGGCCTAACATAAATCAATTAATTGATGATAACGATAGGCCCGATTGGTGGTTGGGCCAGGCATATGGAGGAATCGTAAAGTGGTCGATTTTCGGTGAGGTAGCCAGAACAGAATTTGGTGTACGTGACAATGAAATCAAGTTTCATTCACGTATAGAAAGCTGGCTCTCAGCACCTTCGTGGCCTACTTTTGGGGTTCAGCTGAATAAGGATGATTTTGAAACAAGAGCGATCTATTATTGCTATAATTACGATATTGATTTCCATAATGCACAACTTCAAGAAGACATCGCTCTCGCCCCACCCATCCAACTCCTTTCCGATAAAGCCTATCCCACCACTCAAGGCTGGCAAATCAGCAACGGCAACCGCCTGGATGCCCCCATGGACGTTGCGCCCACCTACGTCTACCTACCCGCATATGACGAAGCCATAATCCTCCTAGCTACCCGCACTGGCCGTTTACTCGCCATCAGACCCGACGGCAGCTTTTGGCAAACTGCTCAGGGGCGATCGCCCAACCGCGAGGGCGAGCCACTGACGCAGTCGCCAGTCCACATCTCCGGGCCCGATTATGATCGCATCATTACCATAGACGAAGCAGGCCAATTGATCTTTTCCGACCTGGAGGGACGTATCATCACACAGCACGACTCCTTACTGGGTGCCAAAATTTTACCTACTACAGAAGACGATTTCATTGCCTTGCGACAACTTGAAAAAATTCTCGTATTCGACAAAAAAACCGGCACACAGCTCGACATCAAAACACCTACAATTTCCAGCGGCGAGTTAGCCATCCTCCTCGACGAGTCTGGCCGCGCCCAGGACCTGCTCACTGCCCAAGATCGCACCCTCAAGCGGATTACCGGCGATGGAAAGCTCCGATTCATTGTCCAACTTCCTTTCAAACCTTCTGAGCTAGCAGCCATCGACCAGGATCACTGGTTCGCTTACCACCAAGGTACTCGTAGGTGGGAACTCTACAATCGCGAAAAAAGATTACTAACCAATCAGCGGTCGGATTTACCCCCTAAGCTAGTGGACAAAAAACTCCTTTGTGTCGAAGGCGAAAGCATCATCGTATTCGATCTGGCTACACTGGATTAACTTGTTTCACAAAGACCAAGACCATTCACTAACCCAATCCGTTTCATACGCCCAATCCGTCTGATCTGCGTCGAGTTCCTGTCCTTATCGAGCTTCGCTCGATAAGCATAAAATTCGCAGCGGATGACGCTGATTGAACGGATCGGATGGATTATTTTCGTCAATAGATTTTGACGAATTCTTATTTCCTATGCGTATTTTCGCGTCTTAAAGCAAATACGCTTCATGGGCAAAGTCATCGCCATAGCGAATCAGAAGGGTGGGGTGGGCAAAACCACGACATCGATCAATCTGGCGGCCTCGTTAGCCATACTCGAAAAACGAGTACTGCTGATCGACGCCGATCCACAGGCTAATGCCAGCTCGGGCGTGGGCATTCCCTCAGAAGAGGTGGAGGCCAGCCTATACCACGTCATGGTCGATAACCTGGATGTGAACGAGGTCATCTATGAGACTGATACGCCCAACTTACATCTGTTGCCTGCCAGCATCGATCTGGTCGGTGCTGAGCTAGAGCTCGTCAACCGCATGCGCCGCGAAGACGTGATGAAAAACCAGGTGATCGCCCCCTTACGAGAGGAGTACGACTACATCATCATCGACTGCCTGCCGAGTCTCGGACTCATTACCATCAATGCCTTAACAGCAGCTGATTCGGTGCTCATACCCGTTCAATGCGAGTACTTTGCCTTGGAAGGCCTAACCAAATTGCAGGCCACTGTCGAGCTGGTACAGAACAACCTCAACCCCGACTTGAAAATCGAAGGCATCTTACTCAGCATGTACGACCGCCGCCTACGCCTGGCCAATATGGTCGTCGAAAAAGTGCGGAAGATATTCGGCGAGATCGTCTACGACACTATCATCCACCGAAATGCCCGCATCAGTGAGGCACCCAACATGCACATGCCCGTGGTCATGATCAATGCCGGGAGCCGTGGAGCGACCAACTTCCTCAATTTGGCGGAAGAGCTTCTCGCCAAAAACGGTGAACCACTAAGCCAAACAGCCGGTTAAAACGGGCAAATACGCAGGCTTTTGGGTCGCAAGCATCGCAGAAAATTCAAGTCAAATTCACCAACAGAGCAATCGAAACCGACTGCTGCTGTCAGTAGCCGCTACCGCTTTTTTTTGTGGGTATGCGGCTTCTTCGCACTGGCTGGTTTGGTATTGCGCATCGATGTCATAACCGCCTGGCCGGGTGCAGAAGGCTGGGCACTCGATGCAGCCTTAAGTAGCAAATCTCGCGTCATCTACGTCCCAACGGTCATCCAGTCATGGCTGAGCTCACTTACCGAGCCGTTCTACCTCGCGCCGCGCGTACTCTCCATCAGCTTTTTGCTGGGCAGCGCTACGGTATTCTACCAGTGGGGCAGCCGATTATTCGGTGTGCAAACGGTGCAGCTGGCTATTCTAGTGGCCGCTTCGGGTCTGTGGCTCCCTTTCTTCGGCAAGGTCGCCACGGCCGATAGCTGGGCGCTTTTCGGGCATATAGGCATGATACTGGCTACGGCCATGCTGCTCAGATCAGGCATAGAAATCTACAAATTCTGGATGCTGGCCTTCACGATCGTCTCTTTGCTGGCCGCCCCATTATCTACCTTCCTCATGGCGATATTGCTGACGGCCATCTACTGGAAAAACAAGGAGGTCAGGGCCGTATTTTATGCTATTCTCCCGATTTGCGCTCTGGTCGTTCCGGTCTTCGGATTGCCGGTCAATCGCACCTATTATTTCTGGGGCTCCATTTCGTTATCGTCGCAAGGTACCTTTTTGGCGTATGCTTTTTTGGGGGTACTTCCGCAGGTGGGCTGGTGGCTCGCCGCCGGTCGCGATGCCGTGCTTCGATTCAAAAAAGGTGATGAATTGATTCGGCTACTGCTGCCTTTCCTCCTTGTCGGTTTAGTCGTTCAGTCCTTATCGGTTTTTGTCATCTTTGGTATTCTCGTCGCCAAGCAAATGGAGAATTACTTCCGCCAGCCATATCCGTGGGTAAGCTGGGTGCGGGCAGGAGCTACGCTGCATTTGATTTTTGCCTTCTTTGCGGCCTTATTCGGCATGTTTGCAGGTCTGGCCGCATTCAGCGGCGACGGCTATCGGGCAAGCCTGGGTACCGCCGCCGCCTATTGGATCTTCAGCCTATTCGGGGTGATCGGTCTCTATGGCATGAAGCGTGACTTTGCCATAGGTGGCACCATCTTCGCCGGACTCATCGCTACCATGTTTTTCTGGACACAGGTTTATCCCTTTATCGAAACCCAACGCGCCTGGCCGCAGCGCGCTATAGCCGACCTCGACCTGCCCACCGATGGTTCCCTCATCCTACGCGGCGAGCGCACACTCACGTCGACGGCTCTTCCGTACTTCAGACAAATGGGTCTTGACTCCCTTCCACAAGTTGGGATAGGCTACGATAAAATTGACGAAGACGAAGCCCAGCTGATCGTACGTTTAGTCACCGATGCCGATACGCTCATGTTGGAGAATCAAGTATATGGACGGTCTTTCTTTAGAGGGATCGTGGTGGAGAAGTAATTGTCGTAGTCGGACGACGCGCAAAGGTTAATCCATCCACCAACAATTGTTGTTGTATTTCTCTATGAGCTCCGTCAAACAGACCTTCAAAATCTTAGACAAGATCCTTACGCACAACGAAGAGGTCGAAAAGGTCGTCGTGAGCAAGAACAGCAGCAATAGTCTTTACCATCGCTCGGCCCTCATAGCTACCGATAAACGGGTACTTCTCATCGAGCCCAAATACCTCGGTCTTTCCTATCAATTCCAAGATTACGATTGGCTGGATGTCATCGACATTCACCTCAAGGAAGGCATCTTTCGGGCGCAGATCAGCGTCTCTCCTTTGCCTGGTAAAGGACCGGCCCTGGTACTCGGTTCCTTGCGCAAGTCCGACGCCCGCCACTTCTATCAATACGGCACCCAGCGCGTCAACGAAATGGACGACCTCCGCCGCGAGCGCGAAATGGAAATGCGACGCGCAGGTGCCCAGCAAGCACCTAATGGCCCCATTAGTCCCGCTGACCCTGTCGAGAAGTTGCAACGCCTAAAAGAGCTGTATGAAGAGGGGTTGATTACTGAAAAGGAATATCGGCTAAAGAAGGAGAAGTTGTTGGATGAGATGTTGTAAGAGTGGAACTGGCTTAGAGTTTGATTTATGGGGCAACTAAATCCTGTTTTGACACAAATTCTCTAAATTTGTCGTAACCTGTAACGGGAGTATAATTAGTAACTCCCTCGTAGTCGGACACGCTAATTTCCTTCATTCAACCCACTAAAATGGAAGCGGAGAATACAGAAGACCAAAAGCCTGTTAAAAGCGATGCTGTAATCCTAGAAGAGCAGCCTACAAACACATTGGAGGAGACATTCAAGGGTATGCTCCCATATCTGACAGCTTATATTGTTGGCGGCTGGTCTATCATTCAATTCATAGACTGGTTTACCGGTAGAAATGAATGGTCGCCCTATTGGGTAGATATTTCATTTTGGCTGTTTGTTCTGTTCTTGCCGGCTATCTGCATAATCTCCTATAGACAAGAAAGCGACCTGCCTATATTCAAAGGATGGAAAGTCAAATTGGCTCTCGTACTCAATATGCTTCTCGTAAGTGGTGTCCTATTTGGGGCGTATGGCAACAAAGATTTAGGGAGGCTCACGCAGGCGGTTTCATTTGAAGATGAACAAGGCGAGGAGCAAACAATAAGTGCTGCTAAAGAAGAAAATACCATCCCTTTATTTGTTTTTCCGTTTGATGTCAAGCCCGTTAACGATTCATTGCAGGATATTGCCTACGGTACGGCATTCTTGTTGTGGTGTGATCTAGAACAAAATAAATATGTCTTGGTCTCTGAACCAATTGTCTACCCCTACACCGAGGCTTTAAAGTGTCAATATACAATCAATGAAGATTTTTATTTCGATGGTGAAATAACTTCCAAGGAAGAGGGTTATGAAATTATAGTATATAAAAGACAGGGAGGGAAGTCTAAGATTTTAAGCGAGAAAACTTTTACTGGTTCTGATATTTTTGTTTTAGTAGATTCTGTGAGCGTTCATATATTAAAAAATAGTGGACTCACAGATTGGCAGATAAAGAATTCACTAGATATGTCAGTAGCCGCTTATGTGACAGATAATGAATCGGTCATTCCTCATTTGAAAATAGACTGGTACAATCCAGATAATATGATGGAAGACCTTCGGAAAGCTACCGAATTAGACTCTAGTTGTTCTGTTGCTTGGTCGCTAGCTGGATTTATTAATGTGATAAAAAATAAATTTGGTTATGGTAGAGAAGAGGCTATCTATGCCATCGATAGGTCAATTGAGTATAGCAGTCGGGTGCCACAAGAGGATAAGTTATTTGATTTATTTTTGAAATATTATCTTAATGAAAATACCAAAAAATCTGTAGCAATAGCCTCTGCCATAAGTCGGATTGATCAAGAAGCAGAGTCTGGATGGATTGGTGACTATTATTTAAGTCTTGGTCAATTTAAGAGGTATTATGAGATTTTGGAAAATCAATATGAAAAAACACTATCAGAATGGATGAAAATAAAGATTGGCGTAGCAAATTTATATGTAGGTAATGATGAAAAAGCTCTTTCACAGATAACCGATTATTATAATTTAGCGACTTCGGGATATGGGCGTTTGGTCACTGCCCAACTTGCTCTAGATAAATATGAAGATGCTTATGCTACTTTGGCAGACTTCAGTGCGAAGAGACCAGAACTTGAAACTGGAACTGAACTGTATAAAGACTGTATTGAATATGCAAAGAGTAGAAAAGATCCAAAGAGTGTACTCTCTAAATTTGCAGCCTTTTTTAAGTCAAATCAATCTGATAGAAGCTTTAGGTTCTTGCATCATCGTTTCTTTTTGATTGGTGCAGACTTTAACAACACAAACTTAATTATGCTTCCTGCTTCCGATGATGAAGTGCGAGGCGTATATGATCATTCATGGAAATTGAAGTTGTGGGAAGATGAAAATGGCGAGCAATTGGGGTTAATAGCTCAAGATGTGGCAACAGATGATCCCCCGATACTTTTTTGGAAGCAAGACAGTATGATTAGACTGGCAGAGCGGGAACTCTACAAAGGAAATTTGAAAGAAGCCAGAGCAGCATATCGCACTTCTTTAGAAAATAATCCTCAGCATTACTACCTCCAGTTAGCTTTAGATCATCTAGATTTTGCTTCGGCTACATCTTCAAAGCAATTAGTAAATAATTACCTAGATTATACTGGCACGTTTGGAATAGGTGAAAAACAAATCAGAATTAAATGTGATGAGGAACGTGAGAGACTTTTACTCTTTCGTTATAATCACGGACGCGAGAGCTTATATCCTATAAATGAGTTGTCGTTCATATCATTAGGGAATTACAGCGAAAAATATACTTTTTCAAAGAATGAAGTTGGAGAACTAGTACTTGAAATCCACAAATACGATTTGGAAAATGGAACTTGGACGATCATCGAAAAATTGGAGAAGTAAATATAAAGTAGTGTGTTGTATTTATTTTATATATTTAATTTAATCCAATCAGATGCTTTTAAAAAATATAAAAGCTGACGAGCGGTTCGAGATACCGGAATTTGAAGTAGTGATAGAAAACCCGATCAATAATTGATGGAAAGGATACAGATTCTGAGTTTCTTATTGGCCGTATCATTTACTTTGATTTGTGCGAAGTCTGGTTTACAGGCCCAAATAAGCATACAGCCTTACGCTGGCTACGAAACTTTAATCATCAGTGAATCAAGCGCTCCTTCATCCTCCTTAGATTTCAATATCGAAAACAAGCCTTTTGCGGATCAATCCATAGTCATGGGCATAAAAATCAGTAAACAGCTGAGTAAGCAGGTTGATATTTTTTTTGGTATGTCTTACGCCTCATATAAGATGTCTGGAGATTACCTCTTTGGGGTTGCAGGGAATATTGACCAGACAGGATTTCGAAATTATAATTTGAATCTAGGTTTAATCTATAATTTGTCCAACAACATAAATTTGGGTGTTGGGCCGAACATAACATTCGTAAGAGATCACTTTTGGCGAAGAGCTTTTAGTAGGGAATCTATTGTGTACAAACGACCAGGTTTAGAAAATACATTAATTGGACTTGGTACAAGACTATCCTACCAACCTTCAAAATTTTCCTTCTTTTTTAATACAAATCTGGGTTTGTTCTATCTCGATCGAGATCTGTACGATAAATACATCAATGCTTTTAGTACAATCTCTGTGGGCGTAGCCTATGACTTCAAACTTTAGCATTTCTTCACCCCAGATCAGCAAAGCTGATCTGGGGTGAAGAAACCTTTTTAAAACTTAAAATCCACCCTCGCCGAAACCGATCTCGGTGCGGCCAGCAATCCTGGCCGTGTCGCATAGGCCTGATTGAGTAAGTTGTCGCAGAGCAGGCTCAGTTTAAGGCCACCCTCAAAGCGATAAGCGGTGCGCAAGCCCGCCAGCAAATAGCCCGTTTCGTCCATCCGGAACTGATTAAGACCGGGGATGATCAACTCGAAGACCTGATCTATATTGTCGATGCGGCTATTGTAAATGCCCGATACACCAAAGCTGAACGCTCCCCAAACGGTCTCGACGTCTAGTTTGGCACTGTGCTGGCTGCGGTACTTGAGGATATTGACATCTGTAGTGCCGCTGATAAAATTGAGCTCGCCCTGATTGAAAGGACGACCACCTACGTCGGTATCCCACTCCAGAAAGCGAGGGTCGATGAAGGTATAGCCAGCAATGATGTTGGTCATGCCGCCGAATAGCTTTCCCTGTCCACCGAAACCGAGCTCTAGCCCTCGTATGCGTGTGTCGCCTACGTTGATACTCGCAAAGCCGCCTTCCTGGGCATTGAATTCCATCATATCCTGATATTCCGACCAGAAGGCGGCTAGATCGACGTATGCGCCGAAGCTGCCTATTTTGAAACCGTGCTTAACGGCCACCTCTGCACTCCAACCCGTTTCAGATTGGAGGTCGGGGTTTGGAATGATGGGTATGGGGCCTAGCTGTGTTGTGATAAAGGTCTCGGCCACAGTCGGGTAGCGGTAGCCCTGGCCCCAGCTGGCTCTGAAGTAGGTCTGCTTGCCCGATTGATAGTTGGCACCGAATCGGAAGACCGGGCGATTCTCCGTAATGCGACCCTCGTTGGGAACCATCTCGCCGCCCACCATTTCGGGTGTCAGTAAGGTATTGTGCTCCCAGCGAGCACCAGCTGATAGGTTAAGCTTGCCAAATAGCTTTTTGTCGAGTTGGGCATAAGTAGCGAAATTTCGGCTTCGGTAGATGGTATCACCAAATAGCTCGGCTTCGGTGCGGGTAGTTTGTCCTACACCCCCTGCTGTAAATACGAGATCTAGTGCCTCCCATTTCCTGAGGAACTGATATTCGCCGTAAAATAAATTTGAGCTATTGGAACGATTGGCATTATTCTGATTGTCGATGCCGTAAATGCGAGCCAAGACGCGGTGGCGATCGCCATTTAAGGTATAGTAAGTCAGAGACGGGTCGATGTTATAGCGCTCGGGGTTGGTAATGCTTTCTACATCTGGTGCGCCGGTGTACTGAAGAGAATCTAAGCCACCCCAGAAAAAGTAAGACTGACCCCTCCCGCGATTGTAGTTGCTGTTGACCTGTATACTCAGCCTGTCGTTGAATCGATACCTAAGACTAGTGGTAAATCGCCCATATCGGTCGAAGTTATCGCGTTCGAAGCTGGTCTCGTTGAGGTAGAAGCCACTCAGGATGAGATCTAAATTTCCAATCTTTCTAGCGTGCTTCAGGCTGAATCCCGTCTCATTGGGTACGACATCGTTGTCACCTCCCCACCACTGGGCAGCTCTGTTTCGAGGCTGCAAATAGAAACGGGTGAAGGTGGCCATTTGTGTAATGGGCTCAGACCGTGCAAAGCCGGTACGGACATTGATGATGCCGTTCATGGCAGCTGAGCCGTATAGAGCCGATGCCGCGCCTTTGACCACCTCGATCTGCTCGATGTTTTCGATGGGTACATCATCCCAGTTGGGCAGCCCGGCATCCGATTGCAGGATGGGTATATCGTCGACCAATAGTAGCACCCGGCTACCTGCGCCATAGCTGAAACCGGAGCCACCTCTGATGTTGGGCTGTCCGTCTACAATGCTCACACCCGGCAGTTTTTCCAAGGCACCGTCTATGCTGGTTTGATTGGTGTTTTCGAGTAGGGCGGGCTTAAGTACTTCCAGGGAGACGGTCACCTCGCCCAATGGCTTTTCATATCGACCGCTGGTGACAGTGGCTGTTTGGAGGATGGCCGCCGTTTCGCTGAGCGAAAAATTGGCCTGGTAGCGACCTCCATCTGCTACGTCAATCAGCTGGGTGCTGCTCTCATAGCCTGTGTAAGAAATGGTGATTTCTTGCTTGCCTGTAGGTGATTCGAGCACATAGTTACCGTCGTAGTCGGTGATGGTTCCCAAGTTGGTATCCTCTATCGATACGCTTGCGCCGATGAGTGGCTCTGCGGTATAGGCATCGGTGATAGTACCGAAAATTTCACCCGATTGAGCGGAGAGGAAGGATGGAAATAAAAAAGCTAAAAACAATAGTTGGACGAAGTATCTACTGTGCATTTGGCTGAATTGTGTTGAAATTATAGTCCTCATACAATCAATGTTCCGACCTGCGGAAGTCTAAAAAATGCAAACATTCCCCAGGCCGATCTACTGATCGCACGATGGGTGAATCGACAAAAATCATGGGAAAAAGCCCGATTTTATGGGCTGAAAAGCTCAAGTTGCGCGGTAAAGGTAACACAATAAACCACTCTTTTCGCAAAAGTATCTATCTTGTGCCCTGGCAACATGTCTTGCCGCCGAGCCACCCTAGCGTCTCGGTTGCGGCCTTTTCCCTCTTTTTTGGCCGTGATTCGAACTACATAAGTTTGCTTAACTCAACTCATTGCCATGAAGCAATATGTCTACCTTTATTTTGGGGTTATTGCCCTCTTTTTCAGTGGTTTAAGCCACCTCAGTGCCCAGTGTACACCCGATCCGGACCTCGATCCGAACTTCATTGTAAGTCCACTGCCCGAGACCGATGAGTTTCCGGATTTGGGCATACCAGATACGGCTTGTATCGGTGAGAGCTTTTCGACCGTCATCAGTTTCATCGCACCTGATACCATTACGTTATTGGGTGACACAAGAAATATCGACAGCATTGTCGTAACCGGTGATGGTATCGGTGGTTTGCCCAATGGGCTAGTAGCTACCTGCAACCCAGGTAGTTGTTCATTCTTGCCACAAGCAGCTGGTTGCATCGGAATAGACGGCGTGGCAGACGATACGGCGGGCGTGTATACGCTCACGATCAGCGTGTCTATCTTCCTCGATGGTAGCTTTATCGGTTTACCTTACTCACTACCTGACCAGCTTTTGGTACCCGGAAACTACTTTTTGAATGTACGCGAAAACGGCGACCCCGCTTGCCAACCAAGTAGTATTGAAGAAGGGACTTCCGCAGGTACGAGCCTTGCTCTGGCCCCCAACCCCGCTCGTTCTTATACCGATCTGATTGTCAATGCCGCGGGTGCTCAAATGTCTGAAGTGCGACTGATCGACGCCACTGGAAGAGTGCTCCGCTCCGAAGCCTGGCAGCTCATCCCCGGCGAAAACCGCCACCGTATCGATACCAGCAATCTACCCGCAGGCTTGTACACAGCCGTTGTGATGACCGGCGGAAGAGCAGGGGTTAGTCAAAGACTATTGGTACAACAATAAAGTTATTTGTTTTTGGGGCCGCAGGCCCCAAAAACAAATATTAAAATATGTGTATGCGTTACTTTTTTACACTTTTACTGATTTCTACTCTTCATTTTGCCCATGCCCAATCCGGTTGCCCGGGTTGCGTGACCAGCCTGCCCGATACGTTGGCCGATGATGCACTATTTCTCGATTCCTTAGATAGCGGGCAGGCAGGGGTGCCATACGATCAGACGCTGAGTTTCAGACTGCCGATGACGACGACACCCGTTGCAGAGGCAGGCTTTGATATACCAGCGGGTATACCGATCGGTACCATAGAAATCGAATCGGTGCTCGGCGTACCGCCCGGCCTGAACTGGGAATTGTCGAACGATGAATTTATGGTCTCTGACTCGACGGATGGTTGTGTGCGTATATGCGGTACGCCGCTGATACCCGGCTTCTTCGAAGTGGAAGTGCAATTGCGCGCTTTCGTCGGTCCGTTGAGCAGTCCGGCTTCGGTTGTCGTGCCGCTGCTGATCGAGCCTGAAGTGGTCAATAACGATGGTTTCAGCATTGTGAATGCCTCTGGCTGTGGCGAAGTGACTGCCGTGTTTGTGAATAATAATCCAAGTAACGGGGCTGATGGCTTCAGCTACCTTTGGGATTTTGATAACGGTACTTCCTCATTCGAGGAAGATCCGGCTCCGGTCACTTATTCTGATCCGGGTACTTATATCATCGAGTATCAAGCAGTCATCGATACGTCGGCCTATACTTTGATCGATGTGACGGTTTTGGGTGCAGGATGTGATGATGCCTTCGGTGGCAATCCAGATATCTATATTAATGTCTTTGACCCGGATAACGTACTCTTATTTACTTCTACAGTGGATCAGAATACAGACTTTCCGGTCAGTTTTCCGCTGGCTATAGAGATTGGAGACGGTACCTACTCTGTGCAGGTTGTCGACGAAGACAGTGGCCTGGGCGGAGGCGATGATGACTGTGGTACAATAGAATTTACGCGTGACGACCAGGGCTTATTTACTGAGGGTCCGCTGAGCATATCCATTGATATATTCAGGTCTATCGATACGATAGAGGTAACGGATACGGTCATCGTATTTCCGCAGCCCGACGATCCGCTGATCGATCCTTCGGGCATGGTCGATTTTTGCAGCGATGAAGTGGCTGAGCTGTTTGTGGCCAATTACGACAGCAATCTAGTCTGGACGCTAGACGGCACTACACTCGAAGATACCGACAGCTTACTCGTTGCTACTGAGCCTGGTTCGTATGTCGCCAGTTTCCAGAATGCGGATGGTTGTACGGCTGTTTCCGATACTGTTTTCGTGAGCTTCCTCCCGGAAGTACCGCCTACGCCCCTGACCAGAGACGGCACGACGGTCGCTACTGAAAATCTAGCGGATGTGCCTCCAGGAACCAGTTTCACCTGGTTGCTCGATGGTCAACCGTTCAATGAGACGACGCTGCGGTTTTGTCCGACCATTAACGGCACTTACACCCTGCTTGTCACCGATGATGCTACGGGTTGTAGTATCGCCAACGAGATCGAAGTTACCGATGCCGATGTGATCGTCTGCAACGTAGCTGTAGAAGAGATACTATCTGGCGAGGGCTGGGTCATCTACCCGAACCCGAGTGAAGGTTTGGCCTTCTTGAAAACGCCAGAGGGATTAGCTGGCAACTGGCAGTTGGAGCTCTACGACCAGCTGGGCCGCCAGGTTTGGCAGCGTGAGCAGGGTCAGCTTTCTGTTACTCAAAATTTAGAAATGGATTGGAATGGTCTACCGCCGGGTAGTTACCGCTTGTTGGCTCGCTCGGAGTCGGCAGTTGTGGTGCTCTCCGTCATGAGACAATAGACCAATCTGTTTTTTCCTTTCTGGAAACGCCTGGCTGGTCGCAAGATTGGCTGGGCGTTCTGGGTGTTAGATGCTGTCGACCTTCGGTCGCCAGGCACCATAACTCGCCGCTGATCGACACTGATTATGCTGATCGAACGGATTATATTGATCTGACTATTGAATGACTAGCTTGTAAAATTCGTCAAATCAGTTTGATCGGTGAAAATCCGCGTCGAGTTCTTTTCCTTGTTGAGCGAAGCTCGACAAGTGTACTGTGCTATATTTCGACTTGTCGAAATACTTGTGCGAATTCGACGCGGATAAAACGAGTTGGACGGATCGAACGGATTTTAGTAGAAGGTGTTAGATTGCGTTCTATGGATATACATGTAAATGGAGTTGCTCTCATCACAGGAGCTGGCTCGGGTATAGGAAGGGGACTCGCTAAAGCCGCTGCCGCTAGAGGTATGCAAGTCATTGCGACCGATGTAAACGAAGATTACTTAAAAGAAACCAAAATTATAGTAGGTGGAGATCTGACCACCTACTGGCTAGATGTGGCAGATGAAAGGGCCATAGCTGATTTTGCAAAGCTGGTTATTCCGATGTTCCAAGGCAAATCGCTCTACCTATTCAACAATGCCGGAATCTCTCTGGTCAGTGGCTCATTTGAAAATACGGAGCTAAGCGATTTCAGAAAACTGATCAACATAAATGTTTGGGGGACGATTTCGATGACCAAGTACTTTTTGCCCCATTTGCTCCAGCAGAATAGTGGTTGCATCATTAACATTTCGAGCATCTTCGGTTTGCTGGGTATTGCCAGACAGACTGCCTACTGTACCTCAAAGTTTGCTGTCCGAGGATTTACGGAGAGCCTTCGTATGGAGTTATTGGGAACTGGGGTCAAAACCTTATGCGTACACCCCGGTGCCGTACAGACTAACATCGTCAATGATTCCCTGATTGGCGAGCACAACACGACCAAGCAACGCGACAAGCTGGCCAAAGCCTTCCGCGGCTTTGGTGGCCTTACCCCCGATCAGGCGGCAGAAACTATCCTAAAAGCAGTCGAAGTAGGTGAAGAGCGGCTCATTCTCGGACAAGACGCTCAAGAGATGTACGGTTTGGTAGCGGCCATGCCTGTAAAGTATACGGCTGAGCTGGCAAAGACCGTAGGATAGACTACTTCACTCTTCCCATTTTCCTTCAAATAGAAACTGGGCCAAGTCGTAGAGAAAGGGCCCGGCCGTATCTGCGTTCGTGAACGCAATAAAGCCAGCTCTCAATTCGTCGTACATTTCAAAGGAGCAGCGGAAGTCTCCATTATTTCCGCCGTGGCCAAACACTAAGCCATGTGGTGAATCGCGAAGTGCCACACCGAGACCAAAGCCGGATCGATAGCCGTTCATCCATTCTTCTTCTTCCATCAGGGTGTGGAAGCGGAACATTTCTTCAGCTTGTTCGGCAGTCAGTCCTTCCCGATTTAAGAGAGCCAGTGCAAAGGGGACAAAATCTTTAGCTTCGGTATGCATACTGAATGCCATCCCTGGCCAGTCTGGGCAATCAAACATATTGGGTATTCCTTCGATATGGCCGGCCACTTTTCTTTCCGGCAAAATATCATTGCACATGAAGTAGGTATTATTCATCCCCAATGGATCTAAAATCTCTCGGTCTAGGTGGCCCTGAATGATTCCAGGTAAATCATCGGAAACTTCACCGGCCAGCACTTTTTTCAAATATTCGAATCCTTCGCCAGAATAGCCATAGGTCGTGCCTGGCTTGTTGATCAATTCCGCGCCCCAGTTGGGTAAGCCCGTTACATGGGTTAGCACATGTCTACCTGTCATCAGCTTGTATTCGGGGTATTTTTCTAATTCGGGGAAGGGCAGGGTTTCGTACAGTGGTTTGTCCAAGTCGAATTCGCCGCGCTGTACTAGACGATTCATAGCGTAAGCAAATACCAGTTTGGTGATCGATGCCGCTTCAAAGACCGCTTCCGGGCGCATCGGCTTATTCGTCATTGCATTTTCTACGCCATAGACTTTGTGGTAGACTAATTCCCCATCTTGAATCAGTGCGAGAGATACTCCTGGGATGATGTATCGTGACTGATAGGCTGCAACAAACTCATCTACTTGTTTGGCTGTAGATTCATCAAAAGGGCTGTGAAGAATGCCATTATCTGAAATGAGGTCAGCTGCTTCAACCAGTCTGACGAGTAAGCTTTGGAGTTTCGTCTCACGATCGGACTTAATTTTGACCTCCATTTCTTCGCCAGCAGCTTCGATGATCTCAATTTTATTCCAATCGATCATATTTCGGCTGGTCGGTATGCTGACGCGGTAATTACCAGTTGGAACATCTGCCCTGAAGCTGCCTGTTGAATCTATTTTCGCTGAATAAAAGTAGTTGATATTGTCTGTTCTGGTTAACCTGACCACATTGGGCCAGCGGGTGCCACTGGTTCCGAGCCATGCTAAATTTCCGGAGACTTCTGCAATTTCGTTGCCATTCTCTAGTAGTATCAAGTCACCGATTCGATTGGCATTCTGAAATTTATCGCCTCCTCTTGCGCCCCAGGTAATCATAACATGATTCTGGTCGGTATCCTTGTCGAAGGCAGCATAGTCGAATCCGATTACTCTTCCCGAAACTAGTGGACCACCGATTTCAATTTTCCATTCATAGGTAACAACGTCACCTACACGCTTGATTTGTAGCTCGATTTGATCATAGCTGGCATCCTTCACCTGCGGATAGAAGGACAACATTTCCTGCTCTACGATTTTACGATGGTCCTCATCGATTTCGTATGCGATAACCCCCGAGCCATCTGGGTTATGAGCAGGGTCTATGTAGAGCACTTGAAAGTCGTGGCTTGAATAGTGATCGTTATCGGGCGTTTTTACATAGTCGTCATCTTGCATTTGCACACCTACATACAAGCATCCACGTTCACGATCATATCCTGCCCGCCAGCTCACTTCTGCATCTTCAGGGCCGCTGATGCCATCTCCGTAATGAACATGAGTCATGCTATGAATTTGGACTTCCGCAGGCCAGTCACCCAAATCGCCATCGATGGTTATTCCTGTTAGTGGGTATATGTAGGCCGTAAATCCATTGTTGGCCATGCTCTTTTGGATGGATCCGATCAAAAGTGCGATCGTCAGATAGGTCGTCGCTCGTCTCATAGTTGTGTTTTGCGTAAAGACGAGCTTTTGCTGTAGAGGTTGCAATGCTCAGACTCAAACAAGCTGTAGCTGATGAGATACTCGGACTTTAACTATTTCTTCCTTTCACTTGCTCAAGTAAAAGTCCACACCCTATCTTTGCCGTCCCTTAGTGATTATACCTGATAAATCACATCCAGCCGAAGTGGTGAAATTGGTAGACACGCACGTTTCAGGGGCGTGTGCTTTCGGGCGTGGGGGTTCGAGTCCCCCCTTCGGCACTTGTTTTCTTACAAACACCTATAAATCAAAAAGTTACGCGCAAAACGTCAAATCTACTGTGTCAGTTCCGTGTCAGTAGAATTTCTCTTAAGTAGGTTTGTAAATGACGGATTAGTCTAATCTGAAATTCTTAAAATATGGCCTCTTTTGTTTGTAAAGCTTATTACAGTTCTCCCTCGTGAGCACCCAAATTATATGTACTACACCTTCGCAGTCATCACCTAAAGGCTGTTTAAAATGAGACATCCAGGGAGAATCTTCATTACAATCGTATATCGCATAAATAATTCTATACTCAGGACTGCGATTAAAACGGAAATTGAAGAACCCGTACATATTGCCTTTTAGGGCTTTACCCTTGTAAGGGTCTTTCAATATAGTCTTGACTTGCTCTTCTATCTTTTTGCCAAGAGCTTTATCCTTACCTGCTAATTTTCTAGCATCCCTTTCAAATCGATTGTGCAAAATTAGAAGGTAGGCCATATTGGCATCTAATCAAACAAGGCTTCTAAAGCCTCTACTCCAAACGAATTCTCTTTGGGGTCAAAGTTTAATCTGTGACTTTCTATGAAATCAACCCAAAATTGCTGATAATCCTCAGATTCTTCCCCACCTTCAGCAATAAACATGACGTGTTCAACCAAATCCTTAAATGCCTCGCATAATATGACTATCTCTTTTCCGACTGGAGTATACTTTATGGGTGATGCCATAAAGAACTGATAGTATTCAACAAATTCTTTCAAATCATCAGGACTTCTATCTAACCAATCTTGAGCAAGCTCCTGAGTGAAGCTATCGTTGTCTGCTATAGAATGATAGAGGTTGCGCAAGCCTACAGTCGTTGCCTTTACCAATTCTATGAAAGCCACACTTTTATCGGGAACTTCTTCAACTACACTAACTGTCTTCATAGATACCATGACCATGTCTGTGTAGTTGCTTGGTATAGAAGTCATTTCAGATTACGGTTACTGGTAAAATAGGTCACTCAGCCATGCAATTGGTATTGTCAGTACCACAGTTTTATGACTCTTAGGCACAATACTATATGTGTATCACACAAATCTAACTGTTTTGTCACAATGGAAGTTGTCGTTGATTGAAAATATTTAGCCTTGTACTCACTCTACCGCGCCGGATACAACAACCGCCACCCCTTACTATCCACACTCAGGGTCAATCGATCGGCATACCATTGGGGGTAGGCATCGTCGTAGAGTTGATACCAGCCGGGGCTGATGCTTAGGGAAATGATATTGTGCTGGGGCGAGGCTGGTCTGACCTTATTCAAAACGGAGGCGGTGTAGTAAAATGCCTCTTCGGGTAGCTCTCGGGGGCGGTCTTCGTCGGGAGAGTCTTCGTAGGCGGTGAGGGGTACCTCAGACCAGTATTCGAGGCAGGTCATGTCGCGCAGGTAGAAGACTTGGAGGCCAACGCTGCCTTCTTCGGTACCGAAACTGCCGAGTATGAGGTAGTCGAAGGACTCACCTACCTTCCATGCCTTCAAGTCGAGCAGGTAGCCCTCGTAGCCTTCGTTGTAAAATAGGGGGGCACTCATTTCACCGTTAAAAGTATTGGCGAGGAAGGGGCCGTGCTCATCTGAAAAGCCCACAACTAGGCGGGCGGACTCGTCGATGGACATTTCCCCCGTCAATTCGAGCTCTTCGAAGTAGCGGACTTCCGCAGGTGGGTAGTGTTGCAATCTAGCGGAAGTCCCCTCCACCTCCCAAAGTATAGATTGGGCGAACAAACCTGAAAATCCTAAAACAAGAAGGACAAAGCTTAGACTGCTTCGGAATGAGATCATAATTGTGTAAACGCAGCGTATATATAAAAGAAAATGTCGAACCTAAATTTAAGGATTTTTTCATACAGCCGCAATGATGGCTGCAAAATCTTCTGCCTTTAGGCTAGCACCGCCTACCAGGCCACCATCTACATCTGGCTGAGAGAATAGGTCACTTGCATTGACTGGCTTAACGGAGCCTCCATATAATATGGTCGTTTGATCGGCCACTTTGCTACCGTAGTTTTCATTAATCAACCCGCGTAAGTAAGCGTGCATAGCCTGCGCCTGCTCGGGTGATGCGGTTTTTCCCGTACCGATGGCCCACACTGGCTCATAAGCAATCGTTACTTTTGAAAATTGATCGGCATCGAGCTCAAAAAGTGCCGTTTTTAGTTGCTGCCCCACGACCTCTTCCTGTTGTCCGATTTCGCGAACGGGCAATTTTTCGCCACAGCAGTAGATGGGCTTGATGCCATGTTTCAGTGCATTCAGTACTTTTTTGCCAATCAACTCATCGTTTTCACCGTAGTATTCGCGGCGTTCGCTATGGCCTAGAATGACGTATTCGATTCCGGCATCTGCCAGCATGGGTGCGCTGATTTCGCCGGTATATGCGCCGCTGTCTTGCTCGTGCATATTCTGGGCAGCGACGTGAAAATGTGCAGCCTCCAATGCGATGTCTTGAATGCTCAATAGCTGTATGGCAGGCACACCGAATATAATTGGGACGGTGGGGTTGGCGTGCTCGATGATAGCCTGAGCGAGGGCTCTTCCTTCGGCTGGCGTGGTATTCATTTTCCAGTTGCCGGCAACCATTTTTCTAGACATTAGGTCAATTTTGCGCAAAGATAGATGGAAATGCGTGCAAATGCACTTTTAATAAAAGTCTTGGCGAGCCAAGCTCGCCAACTAATACACAACTCGCCGCGAATTTTCGCGAATCGAGCGGATTTTGCGGATTTTTTATCGGTGAGTGTTGCTGTACTATCAGAATATCCGCTTGATCCGCTAGATCAGTGCTGATCCGCGTCGAGTTAAATTTTGTCGAGCTTCGCTCGACCAATTCGTTTAAGAGTGGCGAGTTAAGAACGTTTAAATAGGTGCGACCAGAGGATGTATCCCTTTCTTATTTCTGCTGCTTCTTCCGCTTCTCCTCGTTGCGGTCGATCTTGTGCTTAGGTCGCGACCATTTGATAGAGCGACGTACTGCGGGGGCACCCGGGTCTTCTGCTTGTAGCGGCTTGTGGCCTTTGGAGTAGGGAGCTGTCGGCTTGAGACCTAGATTGGCAAACATCTCTAGGTCGGCGAAAGCTTCGGGGTTGGGTGTGGTCAGTAACTTATCACCAGCGAAGATGCTACCTGCGCCAGCCAGAAAACATAGTGCTTGCCCCTCGGCGGTCATGCTAGTGCGCCCTGCACTTAGGCGCACGGTCGTGATGGGCATGAGTATGCGCGTGACGGCGATCATGCGCACCAGCTCGAAGATGGAAACGGGCTGCTGGTCTTCCATGGGTGTGCCATCTACGGCGACCAATGTATTGATGGGCACCGACTCTGGCTGTGGATCGAGACTGGCAAGTGTGAGCAGCATCTTGAGCCTATCATCGACCGATTCGCCCATGCCGATGATACCACCCGAGCAAACGGTCAGACCTGCTTTTCGGGCATTGTCAATGGTATCTAGTCGATCTTGATAGCCCCGGGTGGAGATGACTTCTTTGTAGTACTCTTCGCTGGTGTCGAGGTTGTGGTTATAAGCATACAGCCCGGCAGCAGCCAGTCTCTCAGCTTGGTTTGGGGTGAGCATACCGAGGGTCGCGCAGACCTCCATACCCAAATCGTTGACGGTGCGCACGAGGTCGAGTACGTGATCGAATTCGGCATTGTCTTTCACATTGCGCCAGGCAGCACCCATGCACAATCGGCTGCTGCCCAGTCCCTTAGCGCGTTGGGCGGCTGTTTTAACCTGGTCGACTGTCATCAAGCCAGTCGATTCTACGCCCGTATGGTATCGTGCCGCCTGTGGGCAATAGCCACAGTCTTCGGGGCAACCGCCGGTCTTGATGCTCAGTAGGCTACTCATTTGCACCTCATTCGGATTGTGGTGAGATCGGTGCACGCTGGCCGCCTTAAAGATCAAATCCATAAACGGGCTATCGTGCAGCTCGCGAAGTGTATCCAGGTTCCATTCACTCATAATCGACTGTCTTATTCAGTGGCAATATAGGGCGTGAATAGTAGGGAGCGAATTTTTGTTTAAAATTGACCAACGGATGGCAATACACAAGCGGTCTTGTCTGGTAAAGAACTCCATAAAAATGCTATTCATGAAACCATTTCTACACATCATCTCCATAGTAGCTATTTTATTTCTTACTGCCTGTGGTGAAGACGACAGCCTTTCCATAAACGCTGATATGTGCAATGAGTCTCCATCCTCAGAAAACTGTCGGACGTTCTTCGAATCCGACTGGTCATCAGAAGACGAGTTTCAAGAGTATTTGCAAGGCAACTGGCAGCAAATAGCCAAGGGGAATTCATGGGTAGCTCCTTTCTGCGAAAATCTGGATTCCGATCAGCGCATTCGATTTAGCTATTCGGCTGACGGCGTCTTTTCATACACGCTGCCCAGTGGCGAAAGGGCTTCCACTGACTATGATATAGACTTGCAGTGCGGTATCGCTCCTCCTTGCCGGTATGTCATAGACTACGAGGAAGTTCTTGGCTTCCGACCCGATTTTCAAAATATGTGTGCTGTCTACGCTTTCTATGACTTCCGCGCATCAGATGGAGAATATGAAGTTTACGTAAAGGACAATTAGACAAAAATATCGTCGGGTCCCTCCGGAATTACATCTAGCTTTCTTCCTTCTGCCATCATAAAGCGAACCGCTTCTCGGCCTTCCTCGCCCAGGTCAAGGCTATACTCGTTCACATACAGATCGATATGCGCTTGCATGACCTCCTGCTCCATCGCTTGTGCATGCTGGCGGATATAGGGTAGGGCAGCCTCAGGATTAGCGTAGGCGTATTCAAGAGACTTTTTGACCAGACGATTTATCTTTTTTTGCACTTCCGCAGGTCGGTCTCTTTTTACGGCAATGCCACCGAGGGGTATCGGATGCTGGTACCGACTTTCCCAAAATTCGCCCAGGTCGGCTAACTTGTGCAAGCCACGCTGCTCGTAGGTAAATCTATTTTCGTGTATGAGCAGACCTGCATCGAATTTGCCCGACAGTACGGCATCTTCTATGTCGCTAAAGAGTACTTCTTCCTTATTTCTGGCATTCGGATATGCGAGCCCGAGCAAGAAGTTTGCGGTCGTCCAGACACCGGGAATGGCTATACGACCATTTTCGATTTCTTCTCGGCTCATCGGTCGTTTTGACACCAATAGCGGACCGACGCCACGGCCTAGCGCACTACCAGCGTGTAGTAACTTGTAGCTACTACTCAAGTAGCCAAAGGCATGATAGCTTAGCTTGGTCACATCCAACTCACCCCTGGCCGCCATTTGGTTGAGCTCTTCTACATCAGCGAGTACGGGCTCGAAGGACAAACCTTCCAGATCAATACGCTCATGCACCAGCGCATCGAAGATGAAGGTATCGTTGGGGCAGGGGGAGAAGCCTAAAGTCATACTTGTATAAAATCGACAAGGAATGGATAAACACTTTTCCTGACAGGACAAATATACAACAAATAGTTTTAATTTAAAAATTATTGTACTTCATTTATTTACTCTTCTGGGTTTTTGGATTTTTCCAAAAATCCAAAAATCCAAAAATCCAAAACTGACAGAACTAGAATTCTTTAAACATATCCCAAATCTGGTCGCCCTCCGGCACCTGCGCCTCGATCACCACCTTCGTCTTTTTTATCGGATGCTCGAAAGCTAACCCACGCCCGTGTAGATGTATAAAACCACCTTCGTTGGGTTGCAGATAGCCGTATTTCAGATCACCCCTGATCGGGCAACCGATAGCGGCGAGTTGCGCGCGTATTTGGTGGGGTCTTCCGGTTTTGGGCTCTACTTTGAGCAGTACGTTGGTACCCAGGCGGCCGATCAGTTCGTAGCTCAGTTCAGCTTTTTTAGCTCCCGGATAACGGTTGCTGTTGGCTTTGGGGAGAACTTTGACTTTGTTTTTTGCTTCGTCTTTGTGTAGAAAATTGACGAGGTTTCCGCTTAGATCGGGGGGCTGCTCGCTCACGACGGCCCAGTAGGTTTTGGCGACTTGTCGCTTGCGGAAGAGATCGTTCATACGGCTAAGGCCCTTGCTGGTACGGGCAAAAAGGAGTAATCCGCTCACTGGTCTGTCCAAGCGATGCACGGTATGCAGAAAAACGTCGCCTGGCTTATCATAGCGAAATTTGATGTATTGCTTAGCCATATCGAGCGCAGTCGCGTCGCCGGTTTGATCGCCCTGGCTGAGTATGCCTGCCGGTTTGTTGACGGCTAGGTAGTGGTTGTCTTCGAAGAGGACTTGTAATTGCAAATTCCAACTTTGTTTTGTGAAAATCAGCAAAGCTGATTTTCACAAAAGTACTACTTCTAGAAACCCCCTACATCATCATCTGCATTGCGCTTGTCACCTGCCGCGTGAAGCTGGCCATTTGGTAGTCTTTGCACGGCTTTTATGACGGCCATCCTGCCAACTGACTTAAGCCCATGGCCGATATTATTAAGCCTCCATCTAGTGATGGAGTCGAAAGCCATGGGCTCTACCAGCACAGAATCGGGCAGCCACTGATGGTGAAATCGCGGTGCCCTTATGGCACTATCCAGCGGCATATTGTAGTCAGCTACGTTAGTGAAAACTTGCAAAACAGCTGTAATAATGGTCGAGCCGCCCGGGGCACCTAAGACCAGAAATAGCCCGTCGTCTTTGGTTATAATAGTTGGCGTCATGCTACTCAGCATACGTTTGCCTGGCGCAATGGCATTGGCTTCGGCTCCGACTAGTCCGAACATATTGGGTACGCCGGGCTTAGCACTGAAATCGTCCATTTCGTTATTGAGGAAGAACCCGGCGCCATCTACGATGACTTTGCTGCCGTAGTTGCCATTTAATGTGGTGGTGATAGCTAAGGCATTACCCATACTATCGACTATGCTGATGTGGGTCGTCTCGAATGATTCTTTAATGAGGGCATCTTCGCTGGGCTGAGAGCGAGTCGCAGTGGAAACTTCAAAGTCTTCCATTCTCTGAGCTAAATAGGTCGAGTCCAATAGGCTATCGATGGGAACAGGAAAGAAATCGCTGTCACCCAAATATTCGGCTCTATCCTCGTAGGCGCGGCGCATGGCTTCGATGGTTATATGCCCAGATCCGGTAGACTGGAAGCCCATTTCAGAGAGTGGGTAGGGTTCCATAATGCTCAGCATTTGGCAGAGCGCGATCCCGCCACTACTGGGCGGGGACATGGCGTAGACTTCGTAATCGCGATAGGTGCAGTATATAGGTTTGCGCCAGCTGACTTCGTACTTTTTTAAGTCTTCTTTGGTGATCAGCCCACCGCCGGATTGCATTTCTTTTTCGATAAGGTCTGCTGTTTCTCCTGTGTAGAAGCCGCCTTTACCTTGGTCTCGGATTCGCTCAAGTGTGGCAGCCAGCTCTGGTTGGATGAATAAATCGCCTTCTTGGTAGTCATTCAAGAATGGCGTTGCTTCATTGATGCGGGCTATTTCTTCTCGTTTGCTGAGTTGTCGGTCTATCTCGGTCTGGGTGATCGGGAAGCCATTTCTAGCCAGATCGATGGCGGGCTGTACTAACTTTTTCCAGGGTAAGCTCCCGTATTTTTTATACATGGCATCTATGCCTGCTACAGTACCTGGCACACCTGCTGCAAGATGGCCATAAGTGCTCAAATTTGATATGACATCCCCATTTTCATCTAGATACATATCGCGATTGGCGGCGGCGGGCGCTTTTTCGCGAAAATCGAGGGCATCGACTGCTCCTCCATTGGAGCGGTAAACCATAAAGCCACCGCCGCCCAGATTTCCTGCGCGTGGGTAGACGACGGCCATAGCAAATTGTACGGCTACAGCTGCATCGATGGCATTGCCGCCTTCGGCTAGGATCTGTTTACCTACCTGGGTGCAGATGGGGTGGGGCGTGGCTAGGGCTGCGTGTTCATAAATGGCCGACTTTTCGGCTTGGAGTAATTGGGGCCTATTTCGGCAGGCCGTGAATAGGAAAATTGCGAGAATAAAGAAAGTGTATAAATGTGTTGAACTGTACACGGATAGAACGGATTTAACGGAGAGCGCAAAAATCGGTGTAAATCCTTTCAATTCGCGCCCATCCGCGTCGAGTTCTTGTCCTTGACGAGCGAAGCTCGACAAGCGCATTTGGCCATATTTCGACAAGTCGAAATACGCGCATGAATTCGCCGCAGACGAACGCCGATGAAACAGATTTTACGGATTTAACAGAGAGCGGTATTGACGGAACGCTTCTTCTGGCATTTGCCAAAAATATGTAAAAAATTGTGCATATATGATGCATTGTGCAAATTCAAGCTAGTGGACGAAGACCTCAAAAAATCGGTGTAAATCCGTTCAATTCGCGCCCATCCGCGTCGAGTTCTTGTCCTTGACGAGCGAAGCTCGACAAGCGCATTTGGCCATATTTCGATAAGTCGAAATACAAACTCTAAATATCAACCAAAATACGAATATTCATCTCTATCGCTTCACAAACCGAAATACTTCGTCATCCAATTTGAGGATGTAGACGCCTGGCTTTAACTGTCCGATTGAAATATCGGGCTCGTTGGTGGAGATCGTATTTTCGATGAGCAGGCGGCCGGCCAGGTCGTATACACGCATGTATACGAATGAGCCCGGCTCCAACCCCAAAACCTGCAATTCATCGACAGCCGGATTGGGCCATATTTGCCATTCACTGCCTTGGTCTGGAATCTCGATAGCTACGACTTCACTCAGTTGCTCGCTGCCATCCAGGTCTACTTGTCGAAGTCGATAGTAATTCGTGCGGCCTGCCTGCACATGTCTGTCTTCGTGCACATAGCTACTGCCTGTTCCTCTCGCATTAACCCAGGCGATTTTATCAAATGCGATGCCATTTACAGAACGCTCGACATAGAAGCCAGCGTTATCTATTTCTTCACCAGTTTGCCAGACTAAGTCGACTGCCGAGCCATTCCATCTTGCGCTGAAGTCGAGCAGCTCAACGGGGAGTGCATTTTCTATACAAGCTGCGATTTCAATATCGTCTAAATACCAGCCGAGTAGGGCGTCGCAACCGTCGGTACTGAGGTGCCAGGCCAGCTGGATGCTATCACCGGGTAGGATGCCCACAGCAGTTAAATCGACTTGACTGGTGCCCCAGCTTCCGGTGGTGCTACTGCTGTCGGCTCCGGTAAATGCCCACAAATTGGCATCGGGATTATTGTTGATGATAGGCGGGTCTAATCGATCAGGATAACCGTTGAAACTAAAGAATGGAGGTGTTACTTGCACCCAGTTTCCATTGACCCTTCTGATGTAAAGCAAGCCGCCATCTCTACCGTTTTGCAGGCAAAAATAATGATCGAAGCTGAGGGTCAATGGACCTTCTTCTTGAGGTATCCCGATGTGTGGGCTGATCAATCGAATGGTTCCGTTCTGGAGTTCATTGAGGCAATTGGTCGTGAAAGGGGTGGGGGCAAAAACGCCCTTGCCGATTCTCCCGTCTGGCAGCAGGCTGTCGAGGGTCCATTCTCTGGCTATCCAGTCGTTAGGGTTTTCGGGTTCTTGGGTGGCGGTCCAACCCGTCAGGCCGTCTTCCCAGTCTTCGGCAAAGACAATCAGGTTACTATCGGGTGGACAAGGAGCAGGTGCGTTGGGCGCGAGCAGGGTGCCGTACTGACAGGGCGAAGGGGCGAATAATTCTATGGCAGCCAGCGCACTATCGAGTACATGGAGGTCGGCCTGTGTAATCATCTCGCCCGAACTCAAGCCCGGAATATCTTCAGTTGTCAGCTGGGGCAGTTCCTGACCTAGTAAGTCTTGCCCGGCCAGACGCAAATGCTGCCCGAAAGTGTAAAAGTCCGTAACCCGAGTCAGATAGTAAAGCATGGTATGGGCAAACAGGTGGGTAGACTTGGTCAGTCCGATACCATCTACCTCGACTCCGTTATGTGTACCGCCATCGGTGAGTAGCACGAAGCAGCGATTGATCAGCCCCGAGTTGATATAAATACCGCCTTGACTTTCTTCGCCACAGTAGTAGAGACTATCTTGGCGATCGTCTGGGCAATCCAGGCAATTGGGGAAGGCCATATCCCTTATATGTCCATTGAGTACGGGGGCGTCTTCGGCTATTTTCCAGCGGGTGTTGGTCTCGTTACAGCTTGCGCGGGGGGTATCGATCCCGGTATCATTTCCGGTGCCGTTGATTAGGTCGACGACCTCTCCGAAGATATCGGCCAGGGCTTCGTTGAGGGCACCACTCTCATAGGCAATGATCAGGCGGGAGGTGTTGAAGATGTGGCTGTGCGTCCATTCATGGGCAGTAACATCGTCGGCAACTATACCCGTGCATACAGCTATACGGTCCTGACCGGCACTGGCATTGGGGCAAGCCAAAAATGGCGGATCATAGATGATATTTTTGATACCGCCTTCACCGTCGTAGCTGTCTCTACCAAAGGAATGGAAAAAGAGATTGTAAGTCTGCTCGGTCTGTTCCAGTACATCTTGTTGCTCTTGATTTAGTGCCCCAGGCAAAGGGTCGCCTTCACTCCAGAGGAGATTGTTGACGTTGAGCGATTGATTGTAGAGCCTGCGTTCGAGTAGATTGCAGTGGAGCGGAAAGGTGAAAATGGCGCGTTGTGTGTTGGCATCGATATAAGCTTCGTAGGCTCGTAGTCCGTCTTTGGATTCGAGCTGTAATCGAAAAGCAGCTACTGGCTCTTTACTCGATTTACGATCGATCAGATAAGGGATCACATAAATGGGCTCTATTTTTGTTACATGCCAGTTTTGTGGGTCAGGCTCCGATCGTAGGTAGAGAATTGGGGCGAGATTGAAGTGGGAGAGGGGTGGGGTTTTAGGGAAAGATTCCACCTGCGGAAGTCTAAAATTAAAATCTAATTCATTTTCTAAAGCCGTACCGGTTGCTGATGTCAGTTGCCCATCGATATTGTAATGAAGGGCGATTTCTGCCCCTAAAATCGGTACACCGCCGATGGTCTGCACAAAAAATAAATGCGCTGCGCCCATCCAGTCGCGTTCTTGCCGGAGGAGTTGCAAGTCATTGGCCTGGAGATGCGGAGGGTCGGCAGAGTAATTTAAAAATGAAGCTGCTATTTCAGCAGGAGATTCACCTGCTAACCTCATGCTGGATTCTTGAAAATATGTACTTCCGAAGTATGCTTGCCTTTGCCCACAAACAGATTGCACAAGGGCCATCATTGCAAAGACAATGCTCCACACATAAGTGCCGCCTGATGTGTACATGAGATTCGATTTGGGATCAGTCTCAAAAATACTACAACTGTAGGTCTTTGACCTTGTCCATATAGCCTTTGCTCACCCGCACGACATCTCCGTTCGACATTTTTACCACATAGCTTTTTGGATATTTCTCCATGAGTGCTACCTGACTGAGGTTGATGATGTGACTGCGGTGAATGCGCATGAATATGGCGGGGTCGAGTTTGTCTTCTAGCGCGCCGATGCCGTGGTTGGAGACTAAAATTTTATCTGCCGTGACCAGCTTGGAGTAATCGCCATAGGCTTCTATGTGTATGATGTCGACCGTATTGACGGTGATGAGTTTGCGGTCGTATTCGACCAGGACACGCTCGGGGTAGTTGGGCTTCATGATCAGGCTCTCGGCCAGTGGGGCCACCGGGTTGGGCTCATCGACGGGTTTGAGTCTGGACACGGCCTGATCGAATCGCTCGCGGGTATATGGCTTGAGCAGGTAGTCGATGGCGTGAAACTCGAAGGCTTTGAGTGCATACTGGTCGTAGGCTGTGCTGAATATCACTTGAGGTATTTCATCGAGCTTGGTCAGGACTTCAAAGCCGGTTAGCCCAGGCATTTGGATGTCCAGAAATATCAAATCGGGTTTGAATCGATTGATTTCTTTGACGGCATCTACGCCATTATTGGCTTCGGCTACAATGACCAGGTCGTCGTGATTACCCAGGTATTCCTTGATCAGTTGTCGGCCTGCTTGCTCGTCGTCTATTACTGCTACTTTCTTCATAGTGAGAACTGGACAGTTAGACCCTTTGGCTGATTGTCGAGAAATTGAAGACTCGATTTGTACATTTTTTGAAGGCGAAGTTCGGTGTTGCTCAAGCCGACGCCCTTGTCGAGTAGTTGCGTTTTATCTGCTACGCCCACGCCGGTATCGCTGACTCTGAAAAAGAGTTTTCCGTCTTGTCTCAAGATGGAGATGTCTAGCTGTCCACCTTCGACCAGGCTAGACAGCCCATGCTTGACCGCATTTTCGACTATGGGTTGTAAGATCATAGGCGGAATTAGTTCTTCCATGAGCTCGGCAGCTACTTGGACATTGATTTTCAATCTGTCTCCAAAGCGCTTTTTCTCTAGCTCCAGGTATTTTTCCACAAATTCCAACTCGTCTTTCAAGGGTACCAACTCATGCCTGGAAGCCCTAAGCTGGTACCTGAACAGATCGCTGAGCTTGGCGATCATATTACGGGTGTTTTCCTGCTCTGGCGGTAAAGAGGCATTGATGGTATTGAAAACATTGTACAAAAAGTGCGGATTGAGCTGGGCTTTGATGGCACTAAGCTCGCTCTTTAGTGCAGCCTGCCGCAATTCGCCTTCCACGATCAGCTTTTTCTGGTTTTCGCGGAAGTATGCGTAGGCATGAAATATGCCGAACTGCACGAAGTATAAGAGCGTTGGAATGTAAATATCCCATATTTGAGCACTGCCTGATAGGTGGCCTAGACCATCGAATTGGTCTTCAATCGCGTAATACAGATACCAAGCTGCGAACAAAAAAAATGGTAATCCAAATATGTGTAATAGAAGTCTTTTCCACAATGACCAAGACTTAAACACCTTAAATATAAAAAGCCAAATGACGCCGGTTGCCAGTAGCATGAGGCCATACTGCAAGCCCGCTGAATCCCACCACTTTTCAAGACTGAATAGTTCGCTGGTTTTCTTTTCTGGCCAGCTGGCGTAGAGGGTAATCCGATATATCAGAGAAAATAATAAGTAAGCACCGACGACGGCTGCCAGTTCATAGCGCTTTATACCCGCGAATGTGTTTTTGGACCAATTCATCTTGCCGCTCTAATTTTTTGATTCGAAGAAATACCAGCTTTCTGCGGTATCTGTATCGAAGCTGATGTATAGCATCCCTTCAGGGCTCGATATTTTAAAATTGCCATCTATGGGCAGTGGCTGCTCATCCTGAAAGGCTTCCGCTTGACCATTTTCTAACTTGAAGGTAATACCATTGCTGAAGCTCATTTTAACGCCATAGCCATCGGCTTCTTCCAATAGCTCTTTGCTGACAACTTCAATACCTCCGGAATAGGCTCCATATGTATTTTGCTTATTGTCACTCTTCACCTGGTCGGAGTCGATCTGTTGATGTTCGACGATAGATATCCTCAGCCCTTTATCTGCTTGTAGTTGATCGGGCTCGTCATTCCACTTAGTGGTGAGCTCTATCGATACGACCCCATCGTAGGTAGCTGAGTGTCCTTCGAGATCAGAGATAATATTCCCCTCGGCATCGGTAATCTCGTAGTCTGTACTTTTCGGATAGACGTAGGTGACTTCTGAGGCGGTATTCGGGTTCAATACAAAGTTGAGGGAGCCAAGTGTCTGCGCCTGAAGCTGCTTTGCGATCAGAAATAGGATGAATGTGATTGCTTTTGTCGTTTTCATTTTGATTGATTTTACTCAAATATAGACTGTCCTTTAGGCTATAGCAGCATAGCTATCGACGAATGGGCATATGGGTCGATGAATGGATAAAAGAGTGATATACATCAAAAGTCCAGCGGACTTTTGATGTATATCTAAAATGTCTTCATACAACCTCAAAGCCTTTACATGTCATTTTAACTCTGTTTTCACCTTAGCTTTACCCCATGAAAAAGCTCACGCCCCCACTCGCCATTTTGGCCACGCTACTATTCTGGTCGTGCATAGGCGACGACTTCATCAACGATTTTGTCCAGCCGGAGATACGGCTCAGTGCCGCACCCGACAGCCTGACGATAGATTCTTCCTTTCAATATTCAGCTCGCTACTTCAATAATGTGGGCATCGAGTCTGATGTCGATTTGGAGTGGAGCAGTTCGGATCCCGCTGTTGCATCTATCGATCAAACGGGGATGGTAACGGCTCACGCCTTGGGGACAGTCGATATCTCTGCCCGCTTCGATGATGGCATGAACCCCGCGGTGGCTTCGGTGTCTTTGCATACAGCCGAGAATCCAATTGTAATCGTGGAAGAAGAACCGGATACGCTAGTTGGCCGCATAGAGACGACGACCTTTTATGTATTAGAGGGTGACTTTACCTTGTATGAAGATTTGGATGCAGGTACTATTGTTCTCTCAATTGCAGATGATTATCGCGCCAGCTCTGCACTGCCGGGCCTGTACGTTTATTTGACCAACAACCCCAACACGATCGTAAATGCTTACGAGATTGGCGAGGTCGATGTATTCCAAGGTGCACACGAGTATGTTATTCCCGATGTGGCTATCGATGCGTATTCGCATATTCTTTATTTCTGCAAGCCATTTACCGTTAAGGTGGGCGATGGCGAGATTGTGGAGCCCTAATCTTGAAAAATCGACGACTATGTTAAAGCGCATTCTTTTCGCTGCAATTCTTTCAGGATTAGCCATCTCTCTATCGGCTCAGGGACCATGGGCCCAGCCACAGGGCAAGGGGTTTTTCAAGCTATCGGAGTGGTGGACCCGCTTCGACGAGCACTTCACCGACCAGGGTAGGCGAGATCCTAACCTAACGACCGGTGTATATAACACGACCTTGTATGCCGAGTACGGACTAACAGATCGACTAACGACCATCGTCAACTTCCCGTTCTTCAGCCGTAATACAATGAATAATCTCATCTCGGAGGTGAATGGTGAAGTACTCGTAGACGGTGAAGCCATAAATGGTCCGGGTGATGCGGAAATTGCTGCTAAATATACCTTAACCCAGCGAGGGGCCAAGGTACCTTTTGCGCTTTCGCTTACACTCGGTCTTCCGTTGGGCGAAGATGCAGGTGGAAGATTGGGTAACCTGCAGTTGGGCGATGGCGAGTTTAATCAACTACTTCAAGCGCACATCGGCAGCAGCTTCAAGTTGGGCAACACCAATGCCTATTGGGCTGCTTTAGCTGGTGTAAACAATCGAACTCAGGGGTTTTCTGATGAATTTAGGTGGGGCCTGGAAGGCGGCATCAATTTTGCGCAAGATAAGCTTTGGGCTATTCTACGCATACGGGCAGTACATTCCTTCTTCAACGGCGAGACAGCGGTCGGTAATACCAGCACCAGTCTCTTTGCGAATAATATGGAATTCATCAGCCCGGGTATCGAGCTGAATTACTACATCACGCCAACCTTAGGCGTCTCCGCAGGAGCAGCCGGGGCCGTATACGGACAGCTGATAGCAGGAAGCCCAGGGTATTCGGTAGGGGTGTTTCTGGATGTTAAATAAGTGTTACTGTACTAAAGCTTTACATTTGCGCCGTTATTCACTCGTTGAAGTGATCTTTTTTAGCTTGACTTTAGCCCTAAGGGCTAAAGTCAAGCTAAGTAGCGGCAACATGTAAAGCAGTTAGCGAGGAATGTTTGATATTGAGTTATTGCGGTTTAGCCCGGAGACACCTAGTATTTTCATTATGCTGGTGTCGGCTTTATTTGCCTTTTTCTTGTCTTCCCTTATCGCCCTTACTTACGATTTTACGACCCGTAGTATCTACAGGCGCGCACATTTCGTACAGGCTTTGGCTTTGATCGGGATCGTAGCGGCCATGATTATGCAAGCTATTGGCGAAAGTGTGGCCATCGGGCTGGGTATTTTGGGTGCCCTGTCTATCATACGCTTTCGGACCGCGCTCAATGATCCTCGGAATATCACCTTCATGTTTGCCTCTTTGGGTGCTGGAATTGCTTGTGGAGTTGTGGGCTTTGGTATTGCACTCACGGGTACACTTGTCTTCTGTGCTGCCGCTATCGCACTGCGATATTCCCCCATGAGTGAAGCCAATGAACTCATCGGAGAGCTGAGAATACACGTACCAAAGGAGAATCATCTTCAAGGAGTAATCGAAAGTATCCTATCAAAATATTGTCGCAATTTTGAATTAAATCGATTGCGATTTTTAAATACCAAGCGGGTGCGAGGAATCGATGAAAGTGGTACACCCACTCTGGAAGAGATCAATCGGGAAAACCTCCAAGAGTTTGTTTATTTGATTCGTTTGAAAGGAAAAAAGACCAGTCGTGAGCTGGAGGAAGGCATAAAAACCATAGAGGGATTGGACAGCTTTCGGCTCAATTTCCAGAAACAACCGACCAATCTTTAAGTCATGCGGCGGATCAATCTATTTTATATAGCCATCGTACTGGCGGGTCTGGCCTTGCTGATCGTCTTACGGCCGAGCTTTCACCGAGAAGTTTCTTTTTTTTGTTTTGTTGAAAACCGAGAGACTATTATCAATTTCAATTATCCCGTGGTCGTCAATCAAATATTGATCAAACCGGGGCAGATGGTCGAAGCTGGCGATACTTTGCTGCGCATTGCCCGACGGCCCGCTAAAAAACCACTGCTCGATCAGTCTTACCAGATCAGCACCCTACAAGCGGAAGCCGAAGCCTGGCAGCAAAATAGGCGAAGCGAGCAAACCGAACTCAGACTGCAATACGAAGACAAACTGGCCAGCCTGCAGCAAAAGAAAGAAACAGTTAAGGCACAAATGGCTCAGCAGGAAGCTGTTGTAGAGCAGCTTCGTACCGTTCGGCCAGACAGCAATGCTTATCAACCTTTAAGAAGGACTTTAGCTGATCTGGAGGCCGAAGAAACCAGACTCACTGAAGCCTACCAGCAGGAAAGCAAACAACAGGTCCTGGCTCAGCGCGCAGGCACCAACCCATACCGTCGGCAGATAGAACGACTACAAGTTGAGGAAGACTTCGAAGAATCCTTGATCGATCAGCCTGCTGCCGTTATTGCTCAGCAAACCGGACTAGTAGGCAACGTCAACTGCCAGCCCGGAGAACACCTATCGGCTTTCAGTAGCTTGCTGACCCTTTACGAGCCACACTCCGGTTTGATCAAAGGATATATTCACGAAGATTTGCGATTGAACGTACAACTGGGAGATGATCTGATCGTAGCCTCTCTACTGGAAGAGCTGGTCGAATACAGAGGAACCGTAGTAGGTCTAGGATCGCGAATAGTGGAGATACCCACCCGCCTGCGCAAGGTGGAGGCTATCAAATCTTACGGACGGGAAGTATTGATCGAGATTCCTCGCGATAATCGGTTTTTGCAAAAGGAGAAAGTGAGTGTTACCTCCGCAGAACGTCTTTAATATGTTTCGTCTTTTGGTTTTACTATTTCTTTGCTTGCCAACCTGGCTTTTTTCTCAAGGGCGTATCGATGCCGATGCTTTCCTACAAATGCAAACCGCCGCTTATCGTGCACCACAAAAAGCGGACATTCCCGACTATCGGCCGCCCTGGGTGGATAAATTGGAGTTCAGGACAGAAACGCGCGATTTTATGTTCGACCAGCAAGAGTATCTTCTTCGACTCTCTCCGGTATCCAGACGAACGCGCGCTGCCCAATCGGAACTGCACCGGCACTGGCTGTCTCGTCCCGATGACCGAGTGGAAGCAGTCAGACAAGAACTTTCCTACCAGTGGCACGCAGACTGGCTGATACTGTATTTACTGGAGCAAGAGCAGGTCTTGCTGGCAGAAGAGGCCGATCTTCTGGCTGACCGTCAGATACTACAAGATAATCAACTCAGTAGTTTGCTAGTAGAGGCTTCCCAGCTCATCAAGCACGAGGAAAACATCAGTAAGCATCGTTGGGCAACTCAGCAAAATGCCATACAACTTGCTCAACTCAATGATACCTATCGATTGGAAAACCGGCCACTATCTTTTGAAGGTATGCCCACCGCCGATCAAATTGGCGAGTGGTTATTGAATAGTCCAGTTGCAATCGATCTGGCCGATCCATTCGCCTACGAAAAGACCTTACTGGAAAAGGAAATCGCACTCGAACAAGCCGAGGATCAACGTTGGTTGGATTTTGTGCAGATACGCTATCAAGGGCCACACGAAGATTTGCTGACCGAACGAATCGCACTGAGTATGGGCGTCAATATCCCGACACCGGGTCAAGACAAAATCAAAATCGAGGAGCTGAAAATAGAACAAGCCGAGTATGCCCAACGTACTGCTCTGGCCGAGGAAGCCCGCCAAAGGCGTAGTCTGACCAATCGACGCCAGTTGACACAAGCCCTGAGTGCCCTCCAGGAACTGCAAAGTATCATAGGCGAAGAAAGCAACCGACTAGATCGATTATTTGACGCATTATCGAATGATGCCAGCCAAGACCCTGGCATACTCCTTGACATCCGCCAGCGTCAGCTCGAACAAAGACAGCAGCTACTCGAACAAACCGGAGCTGTTATGGAAGCCTATCTGGAGTACCGATGGGAAAGAGGCGATTTTTTCGCAGCAGATGCAATAAATATGTGGCAACTATAAAGTTCCATTCAGGCTCCGGCACGCCGGAGCCTGAATGGAATTATTTGATGATCAATCTTTCACGGTAGACCCCTTCATCAGCGATTACATCCACCAGATAAGCCCCAGCAGGCAAATTACCTAAATTAATAGACTGCCTACCCGCCAGCTGCCCTATCGCTTTGGTCAAAATGACTCGGCCATTCAGGTCGATCAGGCGAATATTCAAATTGCTGATCGGCTGCTGGTAGCTGGTTTGCAAGAAGATTTCATGCTGCGCCGGGTTAGGATAGATCGACATATCGAGCTGCGCACCTGGTTCTTCCACGGAGTTGGGTCCTTGAAACATAAGAACACCGACAGACGAGCGATCTACTACATCATCTGTAATAGCTACGGCTTCGTTGACGGCCACGAATAGCTGATCATAGTAGTAGATATTGTCGATGACCCAGCCTTCGCCACCGCCTTCGGAATTCGAAGCAAACCTAAAGCGTAGTTTAACTGACTGACCAGCAAATTCGCTGAGGTCGAGAGCTGTTCTGACGAAAGTATCCAGGCGACCGTGAAAAGCAAAACGACCTGCAATGGGATTGTCTGTGTCCGATTTTAGCGGAACCGGATTGTACCCATTTTCTACAAAGTTTTCTGCCCCGACATCCTGCCAGTTCAGGCCATCGTCGGTGCTTACTTCTACTACCCCTCCATCAGAACCTTCGTCGGTACGATAGAAGTGATCGAGAATGATGCCGGGTCTGACATCACCGAGCACATAGGCATCTTCCATCGTCAGGGTGAAATCGCCCAGTGTATCGGAATTCGGTGCGAAAAAGGCCCGGTTTCCACTAAAGTCGAAGCTATTCCTAAAGCGCCAGTTTTCACCACCGATCGTATTGTCTCTATCCCAATCGGAGAAATTGCCGGTATCTTCTTCAAAGTCGAGCTCGCTGAATAGGGTCGGCTCCGTCGTGAGGCGATAGCTACAAAGCACGATAGACTCAGGGGCCATATCGCCCAACTCGATAGTGAGCACGCCATCGGTTTCCGTAATTTGACAGCTGCTGCTACCCGGCACCAGGCTAGTGCCTGGAGGTAGGGTGTCGTAGACCACCGCATTGAGGATAGGCTCCATGCGACCATTGCGAATATCCAGGGCGTACTGGAGCTCAAAACCCGAAAGCTCTTCGTCTACTGGGCTGGTCTTGGTGACTTGCAGGAATGGACGGCAGGTGAAGGGCGCACTGAAGTCGGCACCACCACCAGGGGTGGCATTTACACCCAAGCCGCGTCTGGCAAAGGTCTCCCAGATCATACAGCGGTTTTCACCGCCCGTCAAAATGGAATCAGCTAAGATGATGGCATCCCTGGATTCTAGAAAATTCGGATCGCAGGGTTGCAGTTTTAGCCCGTCTATGATCAGCTGAAGGGCCAGGTTGTTACCGCCAGTACCTTCGTAAAGGTCGTTGTCGAATCCATATTCATCGGCCATGTTCCAGTAGAGGTCCCAGAGGGCACTGCCGAAGATAGAGCCAATACCATGTGGAATGGAGACCTGCCCGAAGTTTTCGTAAGTAATCGGATCTACGCCAAAATCTCTGGAGAAAGGGAACGGGCGAATACCCGTGCCATCGGTCGGTTCCTCATTCAGCCAGGTGGCTATGCCCCTGGGCTCGTCGGGCGTATTGGTCGAGTCAGTGGTGAATACCAAGCCGAAGAAATCACTCCAACCTTCTCCCGCTTGCTCGATTTCGTTGAGGCAATCGGTCAAGAAAGGACCACCGGTTAGCCTCTGTGTGAGTCCGTGCGCATACTCGTGCACGATCACCAAGTTGTCGTAGTCACTATCGAGTCCGGGTGGTCCTGGATCGGGCAGTACGATGTCTGTTGGAAGCTTAAGTGATATACCGGCGTCTAAACCCACAATCAAGCTATCGCATACAGCCTGACTCAGCCCAATGACCGGAATCGTAAGGCTATCGTCGGCAAAAGTCGTGAAAGGGTTATAGAAATCGTCACCACCGTCTGTATTGCAAATGACGACTAGGGTCGCACCGGCGGCCTGTACTTGAAGAGCTTTGGTGAAGTTAGAGCACTCGCCACTACGCCTCACAATGGCGGCTTTGCCGAGCAGCTCGTCGGGGTTGAGCAGGCTGTCGCAGCCGTCTCCTGAAATGTTAGTTGTGTCTTCGGCTATGGCCAGCTCGAAGATTTGCTGCCCGTCTTGTGGGAGGAGCAGCGGTCCAAAATTGGCAGGTCGGTAGCCGTAGGTGCCTGCGAGACTATCGACACCAGATACCTCCATAGAGAAACGGTGTGTCGTTGGAAATGAACTGTTCCAGATAAACATCTGCATGCGCCCGAGTCCGCCATCGGGTGGGGCGAAGAAGTTGGCGTTATTCAGTCCGGCACCGTCTAGGGCTTCTGCTCTGACCCAGTCGTTGGCCTGGCTATCGGGCACGCCCGTGTAATTCGTAGCCTGAAAATTGCCCGCGGCCTCGTCGAAGCCATAGCGGTACAAGATGTCGTGCGAGATATTATTCCAGTAAAAGAGATTGGTCATAGCGGCATCTACCTGCTGGTGCGGGCGCAGACTACCGTCGTAGGGAAAGTCGAAATTCAGATCGGTACCGCCATCGGGTTCGTCGCCCAGCGAGCGGCGCAGGTTGAAAATGTCGTGGTAAGCATGCACATTATTTCCACGGGTGGTGGTGAATTCTGCACCATCTACGGCATTGGTGTCGTGCCAGCCGAAGGGCGAGCTCAGCTCATCGATCGGGTCGACCACTACGGCAGTCACCCCGTGATTGGGACTCTCGACGGGGTAGGGGAAAACGTTATAACTGTTGGGTGTAGATGAGAGCAGGTTGGAAGTTTCGGCTTGGTGAGTGTGGTGACTACCTGCGGAAGTGCGCCCTCCCCCGACCCCTCCCAGAAGGAGGGGGGTACCTTCCGAGTTGAATTCAGACTCAATGTGCTGATGATTTTCTGCGCATGAAAACTGGCAGTGCAGTACCTGATCCTCGAAGTCGATCAGGTCTAGCTCGTAGGGGTCGATGCGTATGAGCCAGACGTGCTGGGCGTCGATGCTGTGGTACTCTACGGCCCAGACGCGCCTCAGTTTTTTGCCGTCTTCCATCCACTCGTGCCACATGCGTATAGACTCCAGGGCCAGGTTGCTGGGAGCGAAGGTGACGCTGTGTGCGTCTTGGTCCGTGATTTTTATTCTTTGTACTTCCGCAGGTCGCACACGCTGCCCATCGACCGTCGGGCCAAACATGCTGAGCACATAGGCCAGTACTTCTCGTGAGGCTACGATCGGCTCTGCTTCTATAGCCTTTGCACGTATGTCGGATACGAATTTATTGCCCACACTCAGCACCTCACCATCGGGGCTCAGGTTGGCGTTCAGTACCGCCCCGCGTATGGGTAGCCCCTGGTGGCGCTGCTGTAGGTAGATGTGCTCCACCCCCGTATGCGTGCTCGCATAATGGCTGCTGACGGAGTAGCTCAGGTCGGTATCGGTCAGTCCGAGCCTGCTGAGGTTGTCTTTGAGGTAGCTCTCCAGTGCTTGGGGTATATTCTGGTTTTGAGCAAAAAGGGTGAAAGCCAGTACGCTGGCAAGCAAGGTCGTGATAGTCTTTAGCATGTTTTTTTGAGTTGCGTGGCGAAAATAGGGAATTGAAGTGGCAGCACAAGAAGTGTTTAACCACGTATTTGTGAGTTCTTTGTTATATTTGTTATGCACCGACATATTGGAATTAGCGGGCATACTACGGTCTAAATCAAATTTCACCATGAATGGTTTTAAAATGTCAGGCTACAGAGTCAATAAGACTTTCAAAATTGAGCTGCTTTTAGCCCTCTCTCTCACCAATTGTTTAGTTACCTTTTTATTGAAGGGGCAAAATTTCACTGAGGTTTCAGCTTTGATGGGCATAGAGGAGACCTACGGCTTCGATACATTTGGTGGGGGCATCAGTATGGCTGATTTCACCGGCGATGGGCTAGACGATATTTCCATATGCACTGGTGGTGGAGAAGAACTTGCTTTCTACATGAATATGGGCAATGGGACTTTTGCGCCTTATCCCAGTCCGGTTGTAAACACTGAAGCCGTCAAAGAAATCAATTGGATCGATTACGACAATGACTTTGACATGGATTTATTCTTTACCGTCAATGGTGGTGTCAACCGGCTGATTCGTAACGATTTTGGCTCTTTTCAAGATGTGACCAACCAAGCATTTGGAACAAATCTCCCTTCATTCAGCAGTTGGGGATGCGACTGGGGCGATTACGACAAAGACGGCGATCTGGATTTATATGTTTGTAACCGACAAATAACTGGCCAACCAGATCGATTGTGGAGAAATAATGGCAATGGCACTTTTACCGATGTCGCCTCAACCGTCATTCAGGGTAATATTAATAGCCTGAATTTCGACGCTATTTTTACTGACCTGAATTCGGATGGTTGGCCAGACATTTATCTGGCAGTGGACCGGGATCAATTTTCGAATATCTCTTTTATCAACCAAGGCGATGGTACTTTTATAGAAGACGATACCAACGGAGCAAACGTCAGCATAGATGCTATGAATGTAGGTGGTGCAGACTACGATAATGATGGCGATTACGATTTATATGTATCGAACACACAATCTGGAAATGCGCTCCTTCAAAACAATGGAACTGGTCAATTTTCAAATGTAACAGGTAGTACTGGAACAGGCGTTTATAGATATTGCTGGTCAGCCACTTTCTTTGACTTGGATAATGATACAGATCAGGATTTATATGTTTCCGCATCCAATAATCCCGGTTTTAACGGTACAAATGCCTGTTTGATTAATATTGGTGGAGGAGTATATTTCGAGCCATATGGTGCGACCGGTGGGTTAGGCGGAATAGACAATAAAAATACCTTTTCTCATGCAGTCGGTGATGTCGATAACGATGGCCGACTCGATATAGTAAGCTCTCAGATGGCTCCTGACTCCATTATGGTATGGAAAAATCAAGAACCTGGATCAAGTAAGTATTTGAAGGTGATACTAAACGGCATTCAATCGAATACGTCTGGTATTGGATCGAATGTACGGGCATACTTGCCAGATGGTACATCCATGACGAGATTTGTAGAATGTAGCAACGGATACTTAAGCCAGCACAGCCGAATGATACATTTTGGGTTGGGAAGTACTTCAATCATCGATTCCTTGATCGTCGAATGGCCAAGTGGTATCAAAGATAAAATAGAGTCCATCACGAATCTCAACCAAATACTCAATATTGCAGAAGGTGATTTTGCCCTTCCACTTAACCTTATTGATTTTAATGTAGAGCAGACCACTGAAGGTGGCATCTCCTCCCAACTTCCCGCGAGAAAACTCACTTGGCAGACTGAATGGGAGCAAAATACCAGCCATTTTGAGATAGAGCGCAGTACCGACGGAGTTGTATTTGAAAATATAGGGACCGTTCGAGCCCTTAGAAATAGTAATTTATTGAATGATTATGATTTTCTGGATCAAGAACATCTAGTTGGATCGAATCACTGTTACTATCGATTAAAAATGCTCGACTTGGACCAGTCTTATGCCTACAGCCCTGTGCGGCATTTTTCAATTGCAAATAATGAAACTAATTCCATATTTACAATTGATCAGTTAATAAGTAATCCCATAATAAATTGGCACCTGGATTTGCTGATTCGACGGAACCGTCCTGGTGAAATACAATATCGTATTACCGATACTCAAGGCAGATCTTTGCTCCAGCAAAGTATACTACAGCATGCTGGATTTAATGAACTTTCAATAAACCTCGATAGGTTATCAGCTGGTATTTATTGGCTATCATTGGAAAGTGGAGGGCAGATTGAATGGAGAAAAATCGTTGTTCCTTAAGCTGTGCTTACCCATGCTAGGATGATCTCACGCATTCAACTTCTGAAATACCAAAATCCCCCATTCAAGCTGCTCTTCTTTGGCGAGTTTTAGAAACCGCTCGTAGGTCTTGATTCTTCGGCCTACAAATTTCTTGCTGCTCTGTGCGATCAGGTCGTCTTTTTTCTCTTCGAGTGTCGTGAGTACTTTCTTGAAGTGGGTAACGAGATGCGAACTCAAATCCTGGGTGTACACGTGCTGGAAAAAGCCTTTGCGGGCATCTTCTTCGTATTGGCTGAGGGTGGCGAGTTCTTGTACGGGGAGCTTGTCGATGATCTCTTCCGACTTTTTGGTTAACCCTTCTGCGCGCATAAGTGCCGTAAAGACCAATCGACCCTCCGGCACTAAGACGCGATGAATGGCGCGAAACATCTTCCGCTTCTTGGCGGTGATGCTGAAACTATCCTGCGCCATGATGAAGTCGAAATAATTGGGGTCGTAGGGCATATACTCGACACCACCCTGGTCGACTTGTATTTTCTTGGTGAGTTCCAGCTCGTCTATGCGGCCTTGGTTGTAGGCATTTTGGACTTTGTCGTCATTGAGGCACCAGACTTTGCATTTCTTTTCCTGTCCAATGTATCGGGCGGCGGTACCGAAACCCGACTGCAAGACCAGCATCTTAGTGGCGCGTTTTATTCTCGGCATGAAGCGGAGCATGCGCTCGGTGGTTTTTCTACCGGCTTCATGTATGGTGAGGGTTTTCGGTCTATAAATGCCTACATGAAGATCGTCACCTCCCCAGAGGTCGCGATAAAATTGTTGTGCTTTTTTGGTTTCATTGAAAGGGGCTAAACTCGCTTTTGACATAAAATTTGTTGTGGGTATTTATATAAGGGAAGATGGTCCTCATCTGTTCGTTAGCAGGCCAATAAGTGATAATTTCTGTCTGGAGATTTCGCAGAAATCTCCAGACAGAAAATTTATAATCATCCTACATTTTTGTCGTTGAGCTGGAGTAGCAAAACACCAGCTATGATCAGTGCCGCCCCCAACAACTGCTGCCAGCCCACGCTTCTTTGCTCTAGTCCCAGCCAGCCGTTGTGATCCATGACCAGCCCGAAGATCATCTGCCCGGCTACGCTGAGGCCGAGGGTAAGTCCTACGCCCAGTTTTGGTGCCAATACGATGAGGCTAACCACGTAAAAGGCTCCCAGCAATCCGCCAATCCAATAATACAAGGGTAGGGAAAGGGTGTTTTTCCAGGCCGAAAAGTCTACCCGTATGATCAGGCAGTAAATAAATAGCCCTGTGATGCCGACCACAAAGGATATCAGGGCACCCAGCTCGGCACTCTGTGCGCTTTCGCCCAGCTTGGAATTGACAGCAGCCTGAATCGGCAAAACGACGCCTGCTACCAGCGCGAGAAGAATTAGAAGATATTGCAAAAGCTTGCTTGTATATTGCGGCCCGAAAATACTTAGAAATGATCACAACCTACCTGGAACTCAAAGAGGAGGAACGAAAACTGCTACTAGATACCCCCGCTCTCATCACCATTTTAGTAGGTGGTGCCGACGATGACCTCAGCGATGCCGAACGCGAGAAGGCTTCAAAAACGATAAAAATAAGAACTTACGATGAGGAGTCCGAGCTGAAGTCTTTCTACGAAAGTGTGAAGTACGATTTTTCAGCCCGAGTGCGGTCGTTGCTCGGCGAGCTACCGCAACACGCTGATACGCGTACCAAAGCAGCCGCTGAAAAATTATCGGGACTAAATCCAATCTTTGCAAAAATGGATCAAAAACTAGCCTACCAATTTTATAGCGATTTTATAAGTCTAGCCACAGCCATCGCCCGTACGGAAGGCGGTTTTTTGCGATGGATTACCATCGGGCCCAAAGAAGCTAAAGTGGTAGAGCTACCGATGATCGATAAAATCGAGGATCCGGAAATTCAATGAGGTTCCGCGGGCTTCAGCCCGTGCACGTTCAGGCAAGCTTCAGCTTGCCCCAAAATTTTTGGATTCATCCAAAAATTTAAAAAAGAGATTCATCCTAAATTTGGAAAAAGAAATTTATCCAAAAATTTAAAAAACCACCAACCCAAATCACTCAATAAATCTTACTTCCCTTTCCAGTGAAATTCCAAACTTATCCTTGACGACATCAACTATCTTCTCACTAAACGTCAGCACCTCTTCCCCTGTCGCCCCGCCGTGATTGACGATTACTAATGCCTGATTTTTATAGCAGCCTACATTACCAACCTGCTTTCCTTTAAATCCGCATTGATCGATCAGCCAACCGGCGGCGAGTTTAACCTGGCCATTTCCCAATGGATATTTCGGCATATCGGGATAATTAATTAATAATTGTTCTGCTTTCTCTTTAGATATAACCGGGTTTTTAAAAAAGCTGCCACTATTTCCCAATAAACTCCAGTCGGGTAATTTTTTATTGCGTATTTCGATAACGGCGCGAGCGACTTGGGGTGGGGTGGGGTTTTCGATTTCGTGCAGGGCGAGCTGGGCTTCGATGGCACCATAATGCGTGCGCACAGGAAAGTCAGTGCCCAATTCAAAATCTACGGCTGTAATTAAAAAGCGACCAGGTTCGCGCTTGAATAAGCTATCGCGGTAAGCAAACTGACAATCTTCGGGGCTTAGGTGTGCCATTCCGCTTCCGTACTCGTAGGCATATACACTTGTGATGCGCTCGCAGACTTCCAGGCCATAGGCCCCGATATTTTGTACCGGGGCGGCACCCACCGTACCGGGAATAAGGGCCAGATTTTCGAGCCCGTACCAACGGTTTTGCAAAGCGTAAATCACGAATTGATGCCAGTTGACACCCGCACTCACACGTACACATGTGCGACTGCCTTTTTCCTCTAAAACCTCTACGCCCTTCAGCAAAACGTGGAGAGTTTTTCCCGTTATTTCACTGGAGAGCACCAGATTACTTCCGCCACCGAGTACGAGCTCGGGGGCACTCTTTGGTGCCCAGGCCAGTAGCTGATCCATGTGGGTAAGGGCCGCATAGGATTCGGCCTTGGCAGTAAGGCCAAAGGTATTGAAGGGGGTAAGGTCTTGGGGGCTCCAGTTCATTCGAGTGGCAATATAAATAATTGACGTTCCTTAAGGCTTCACATATCGATACCCGAACAAGCCAGTTTGAATCTCTAACGCTACCGTATCCCCGGCTTCTTTTCTGCTAAAAAGCGGCTCGTCCAAACTCAGCTCATACGTCTTTCCCCGCCACTTGAAGATACTCAAATATCGATCTGGCTTGCCGCTGGCTTGGTCGGGGCTGATAACCACGCCGCCTTGGTAATAGGCATCCTCTTTCACGACTTCGACTTGGGCTATTTTAGACTTCCGCAGGTGGGTACCCAGCCGGTTAGCGAGCAATGTCGCCCATGTGCCCAACATCATACATCCCAACAAGGCTAATGCCATCGTTTTATAGCGGTTAGCCGAAGACCACTGCTTGCGATCCCAGATGATGAGCCCAGCTAGAAATGTCATTGCAATGGAGACCTTCACACAGAGTATCGCAAGCTCCCGCGCATCCAGCGAGCGACTCATCTGATTGAGTTCTACGGTTAATCCAATGACCAATGCGATAAATGCCAAACCAAAAAGCGTACCCAGCCAAGACTGATTTTTAAGCAGATGGCTAGACATCGGCATTCTCGAATTGTAGTTTGGCTAAGGTATTATAGGTGCCGTCTGGGAGGTTGGATAGCTCTTCGTGTGTGCCAGCTTCTACAATTTGCCCTTTTTCTAATACATAAATTCTATCCGCATCTCGAATAGTCGACAAACGGTGGGCAATGACGATACTCGTCCGCCCCTTCATCAGCTTGTTCAGGGCATCTTGTACCAGTCGCTCTGACTCGGCATCCAGACTGCTGGTGGCTTCGTCGAGCAGGAGTATTTGTGGGTCTTTCAGTATCGCACGGGCTATAGCTATTCGCTGGCGTTGGCCGCCACTCAACTTTATGCCTCTATCGCCTACCAAGGTGTCCAGCCCATCGGGGAAGGTGTTGATAAATTCCAAAGCGTTGGCTTGCTCGGCGGCTTCGCGTATGGCCTCGTCACTCAGGTCGGGCCTGCCGTAAGCTATATTCTCCCGAATCGTCCCACCGAATAAGAGCACCTCCTGCGGTACCAACGCCAACTTATCCCGCCAGGCCCTCAGCGGGAAGTCGCGTATATCATGGCCGTCTACAGTGATCTTTCCTTCTTCAAATTCGTAAAAACGCAGCAGCAACTTCACAATGGTCGACTTGCCAGAACCACTCGATCCGACCAGGGCTACCTGGCTGCCCGGAGCGATGTTGAGGTCTATGCCTTTGAGCACAGGTAGATCAGGTCGGGTCGGGTAAGAAAAGTGGACATTGCTGAAACTGATCGTGCCAATTTTTTCTGAAGCTTGGAGTTTCTCCGTTGACATAGGGCCTATTGCCTCTTCATCAGAGTGTAGCTCGGATGTCGTATCCTCCAGTATATCTACTATTCGGTCACTCGCTCCAAGCGCAGCAACGATCTCTGTGTAAAAACTACCCAGGCTAGCGATAGCAGCCCCGATAATGCCTGTAAATACGACAAAATTGAGCAACTCGCCCGCATCCAGCTCCCCATTTTGTACCTGTATCATGGCCTTGTAAATGATGAAGAACAGCGTACCGAACATGATCGTGATCAAGAAGGCAGCGAATAGCCCCCTGACCGTAGCCGTCTTCAGCGAGATACGCACCGTTTCTTGAATACTGTGTCCATATCTTTTGGCCTCGAAGGTCTCGCTGGTGTAGGCTTTAACCGCCATAATGTTCTGAAAACTCTCTTCGACGACCACATTACTCTGCGCCAGCTGATCTTGTCTTTGCTTCGTTAACTTTCTGACGTACCGGCCGAAGAATAAAGCCATAACAATAACCAGCGGCAGAGTAGCCAAAGAGACCAGCGCAAGTTTAAAAACAGTAAACAGAATATAGACAGTGCCCCCGATGAAAATGATGATCTGCCTGATGAACTCGACCAGGGTAATCGAAAATACGCTTTGCAGTTGAGTTACATCACTGGTAATCCGGCTGATGAGTTCTCCGCTTCGTCGCTGCTCGAAAAAGCCCAGCGGCAGGGAAAGCACTTTCTGAAATAAGTCCTCGCGCAAGGCCGCCATCGACTTTTCGCTAACTACGGCTTGCAGTCGTACCCTAAAAAAACTGAGTACAGCCTGGGCGACCAATAGTATAGCCAGAACGGTGAATATTTCGTTGAGCGTAAGTCCATAGCTGCCTTTTCCCTGCACGGTATCCAGGGCTTCACCAGGTAGCTGCATGATCACCAAAAATAGTAGGCTGCCCACCGCGAGCACGATCATAGAGGCTATGAAATACCATTTATACGGCAGGATGTAGCTGAAGATGCGCAGCGATCGCTTTAGCTGAACCTTACTCAGTTTAGGCCGTTCTTTGCCCGGTTCTACGGTTTTTCGTCTTGCCATTACGCAAAAGAAACGCTTATTCGGACAAAATGTCTAACCGAGCACAATATTTGATACAAGTTTGAAATTTGTATGCTATTCGCCTTCCCTTCTTACAAATCAAGATCCTGAGAACATGGTTTTTTCAAGACAGCTACTTAAAGCTGCCATTCCCTTCCTTTTATTGGGCTGTACATTTGCTGAGCTGCAAGGGCAGTCAGAATTCGAGATTGGCCTCACCGGCGGTGTGGCCGGTTACAGTGGTGACCTTAGACCCGATGAATTCGGGCTATACTTCGAAGAGCTCCAAGGCTTTGGTGGTGCCTACCTGAGATTTAGACCGACCAATCGGTTGGCGCTGAGATTAACGGGTGTATTCGGCAGTGTGCAAGCTGTAGATTCCCGGCCAGCCAGCGAAGAGCTTTCCGAGCGTACGGGTATCGAACCCTACAACTTTCAAAGCTCGATAACGGAGTTTAGCTTAGTCGCCGAGCTCGATCTGTTTTATATCGGTGACCAAAAGGGTAATCACCTCGCCCCTTATGTAACTGGAGGTGCAGGTATCTTTAGCTTCAATCCCGAAACTACACGCGACGGTAACACTTTCGAGCTTAGAGAATTTCGTACCGAAGGCCAGGGTATTGGCGGCGATCGCTATGACGCGGCTCCCTATGAATTGACAGACTGGACGTTCCTGATCGGCGGTGGCGTCAGATGGCGTGTAAGCGACAGAGTCGTAATAGGTGCCGAGATTATTGGCCGGCGCACCAATACCGATTACCTGGATGACGTCTCCGACACCAGCGTCAATTATTCTGACCTCCTCGAAAACTTCGGTTTGGAGTCTGCCACCCTTTCCAATCCCTTCATCACCGATCCCGCCGATTTAGACGCGGACTACAGACGAGGCGGAGAATTCAACGACTGGTATTTTACAGGGGGGCTAACCCTGGGCATCATTATTGGAGATGGTACTGGCAGCAGCAAAACCGGTTGCTACACCTTTTAAAAAATAGGTCTGATGAGCGGCAGCAACCTCTCTAACAGACCTTTTTTGGCTCAAGTATGATCGACTTCAAGGGGATCAATCCTGTGACACGACAACGTTAAAAAGAGAAAACTCGGATCACCTATTCCGAATTGAATATTCGTCGAATAACGTCTTCCTTTCGGCTCCTGCTAACGGGGAGAAGTATTCCGGCCACGTCGAGTTGATTTCCTTCCAAGGCCCGGACTTGGCTAGTAGCGATTAGATTAGACTTGTGAATCCTCATGAATTGTTGGCTGGGCAGGGTCTCTTCCAGTTGATGCATGCGTTCGAAGGTCACCAATCTGCCAGTGGTGGTATGGATGGCCACATATTCACGCATGCCTTCAACGTATATGATATCTTTCAACTTTACCCGGACCAATTTACCATCTACCTTGACGGTTATGAATGATGTTTCTGTAGTTAAAGCCGCCATTCCTGAGCCTAGCTTTTCGCGAGCTTTACCTATAGCACGTAAGAACCTTTCGTAGGAAAAAGGCTTCAATAGATAATCGACTACATCAAGTTCAAATGCATTAACGGCGTAATCCGGATACGCAGTCGTGAATATGGTAATGGGGGGCCTGCCTAGGGCGTGCAGCAGATTTAGGCCACTTAATCCAGGCATCTGTATATCCAAAAGCAAGATATCCGGACGCTCTCTTTGAATCGCAAGTACAGCTTCTGGGGCTGATTGAAACCGACCTATCAGATCTAAACTTGGTGTATCTGCAATGTATCTTTCAACCAAATCAAGAGCCAGATGCTCATCGTCTACAGCCATGGCTTTCATTAATCTCATGATACTTGGATTTTACCGATGGGTGGGAGGATAAGTTGAAAATTAAATTGACCAATCTCAGGCTTGGCTTCTGTATGTAAAATAGCGGTATCGGGATAGGCCAGAGCGATCCTGCGGCGAATGTTATCCAGCCCAACCCCACTTTGCTCATCTTTTTCAAGTTCTTGTGGATTGTAAGAATTACTTCCAGAAAAGTGCATCAAGCCTTCGATTATGTTTAGCTTGAAGTAGGCAAAGGCATTTGGATTGATAATGAAATCACCGTGCTTAAGGGCGTTTTCAACGAGTGGGATGAGCAGCATAGGCTCAATCTGTTGGCTTACAACTTCCTTATCTATGCTCAATTTGATGTCTAGTGGCTGTTTACCTCGTAGCTGAAAAAGAGCTATGTACTGCTCAACTTGCTCGATTTCCTCTTGCAGCGCCACTACAGGTCTTTTTCCCTTATAAGTGACATATCGAAGTAGACTACTTAGCTGCAAAATGGTATCGGCTGTTTTCATGGAACCTACCGATGCTAAGGAATAAATGTTATTGAGCACATTGAATAAGAAATGTGGGTTGATGTGGGTGCGCAGCATTTGAAGTTCCGACTCGATGCGCAATTTTTCTTGGCGCTCACGGTCAGCTTCGGCTATTAATCTTCTATTATTGATGTACAGAAAAACGCTCAGGGCAATAATTCCTACGTTTGATAGCAGACTGCCCATATACCAGGGAATTGGACCGTTGATGCCTGTAAGAGGCGAAAATGATTCACCGGTTATCCACTCATTACCTACGGATCTGATCACGGTGAAGAAACTGATCAGGAGCAGGGTTATGAGCCACTGTCGCCAATTGGTGATGGGGTTGGTAAATCGCTTTAGCAGATTCCAGTGGGTGTAATAAAGACCTGCAATGAACAGCGTATTGAGCAGGCTGCGCGCCAAAACAATATCGAACGCTGTAAATCGACTGAACACCCCCAAGCTGATAAGAATAACTCCAACCCAAATCAGTAAGTGAAAGAACGGGTTGTCTGTTGCGGTGACCGAAGGGGTGTTGAAGGAATACATAGAGTTGGTTGTCGGGCTAAGCTAGTGGTATCACATTCATTTACCAAGAGACCTTCAACGAACGGTATGGTACATTCAATCAACGGTTATTAGAAAGCTCAATTCCATTGGTTGAAAGATTCTGCCCAGTGGTTGAATGAATTTGCCAGGTGTATGATCTGCCTTGATCTTACCTATGCAAAAGAGCAGAGATGCTAGAAAACTAACTAGTGGCGTAGCCACTAAATATTGTTATCTTTGAGGATGGCCGAACTCCTTCCCCTACCTCAACTAGTCGAAAAGATACTGAAATCTGGTAAGATTAGCCGAAGTCAATCACAGCGATTAAGTGTGATTAATAGTATGA
>JBCCPC010000004.1:0-132223 GCA_039025055.1 Bacteroidota bacterium
AAATGAACAGAGCCTACGTTTTCGGGAACGGCTGGATTAGATAAATCGAAAGTAGTCAGATCACGCTCATCGACACTATATAAAGTGCCGTTATTGATCGTAAATCTGGCCAAGCTACCACCTATACCCGTACTGACATCTGGTGCAGACATCGCTAGCGAAGAACGATCCGCTGATGCATTAGCCACAAATTCTGCTTGGCTGACTAACAAAAAATCATTTCTCCAGAAAAAGTTCCTGGGCGCATCCGAACACGGCAGTTCTTGGGTCATCTCTGTCTCCAAATAATCGATGATGATTCCGCCAGCATTACCGAATGGAGAGTTGTCGGAAAAGCTGGAATAGGCTGGAAAAGCCTCTTCCACGCGATTGAGCATGCGGGGCTGCTCGATGCTACTCAAGTCGAAAGTGAGTAGATCATTCGCATTGTTGATATAGAGCACATCTTCGTATACGGCCAGTCCTACAGCGCCTTGTATAGGCAGGAATGACACAAAATCCGGGTTTCCAGGGTTCTCATTGTCGATGATGTGCAACCCCTCGTTTTTCTCAATGACCATCAGATGATCCTGGTAATAGTAAAAACCGGATGGGGTGCATATCTGGCGCGGTCCTTCCGGAATAACTTCAACTCGATAGTCTTCCGGGTATATGACGACGGGTTCGTAGGCAATGTAAGTCGTGTAAGCATCGCAGCTTTCCTCCAAACAAGAAGTAAAGCTCATAGCCGCCGTAATCGATAGGCAAATAAGTAGGAGTCTAGTTGGCATTGTGGCTCTTTTTTGAATGATAAATATAATGAGCTAATTGCTCATCGGTAGGTAAGACGGGGGGTGGAACCGCGAGCGTTGGCTACAGCCTAATTTTCTTTGCCATAAAACTTGGTACGAGGTACAATGCTGGTTTAAGCTAATTCTTCTTTCAAACTACTCCTTGCCTTTACTCTGGGATTTTTAGCCCATTTCCGCTTCTTTTTCTTCCTACGCTGGAACCATATCAGAAATCCGCTTATGGGTAATGTGGCGAAAAACAAAGCGCAGAAAGAAGCGATGATTTTGGTTGGCGTACCATAAATACTTCCTACGTGTATGGCGTAGTTGCTGTTGCGCCATTTCTCGCCGAGCTGCTTGTCTTCATGCCTGAAGGTGTGGACCACCTCTCCTGTTTCCGGGTGGTATCGATATTGATCGGTTGTTTCCCACCAAGAGCTTTCATGCTTGTAGTTCAAGCGGGCGGAGATGGTCCCCTTCTCGGCTCCGTCTCTCGGAATGCTGAAAGACATCTTGTACCAGTTGGGCTGCTTGAGCTTGGCATCTTCAAAGGCCATATTGATGGCGTAGGTCTGATCAGCTCCAGTTATCTCTGGTGGATCAGAACGCTCGAATACCTTCTCGGGGTCGCTGCCAAAAAGGCGATACAGGCCATCGCTCCACCAGCTATACGACCAAACCAGTCCCGTAGTGGCAAATAAGATGAGAAGCAAATAAGTATAAAACCCACCCACGCTATGCACATCCCAGTTGATGCGCTTGAAGCGTGCATTCCACTTAATCTTCAATCGCCGCTTAAGCATGGCTTTATTGCGCGGCCACCAAAGATAAAGTCCGCTGAGCGCCAAGAAAATCATGATCAGAGCTGCTGCACCTACTATTTGTCCACCAATGTCATGCTTGAGCAGTAGCGTCTGATGTAGATAGCGTGAGAGCGTAATCCAATCCCGTTTTTTATCTATGTGACCGACTACTTGACCATTGTAGGGATTTACATAAACTTGCTGATAGTACTCGATGCCCGATGCCCATGTCCAGCCAGGATTTTCAGCTCTCTTGAAAGTACTGAACATGTAATTGCGATCTGCCTCCCTGTACACACGTGCGAAAGTGAAAGACTTTTCAGGGTAAGCTTCCCTTACGGCAGCAAAAACCTCGCTTACCGGTAGAACATCGGCAGTCATTTGATCTTCCGATGTGTAAACTAAGTCGGAATACCACCAATTGGTCAACTCTTCTTCCCAGACGAAAATAGTCGCGCCAAGCATGCTGATTACAACAATAATTCCAGCTACCAAACCTAGCCACAGGTGCAACCAACCAAAAATTCGCTTGCCTAATGGTTTGCCTTTTCGCTTGTGTTTTGCCATGATAGATTTACTCTTGTTTGCACAACTGGAAAAATACGATACGGTTTGTAATTAGACCAAATCTGATTTCAAAGAAATAGATAAATCTGGCTGGATTCAGCCAGATTTATATTTAAAATCATATTTTTGGCTAAAATCAGCCAAAAATGTTAATCGGACGTCAGCCTGAAATTGAAGTTCTACATACTGCTCTACGAAGCGATACGGCAGAAATGATAGCCGTCATTGGCCGCCGAAGAGTGGGTAAGACATTCTTAATTGATCAGATTTATGGTGATCACATCGTATTCCAGCAAACAGGGGTTAGATATGCACCACCAGATCGACAGCTCAGAACCTTCGCCAACAAACTATCCCTACTTACCGGATCGAATCCAATTGAACTCAAAGATTGGCTAGATGCATTTTTCCAACTGAGACTTGCTATCGAAGCACTACCCAAGACAAACAAAAAGGCTGTCATATTCTTTGATGAGCTTTCCTGGTTAGCTACTCCGGAAGGTGAATTCATTGATTACCTGGCACATTTTTGGAATGATTGGGCGCATCGACAAAAACTAGTTATCGTTTTGTGCGGGTCGGTTTCTTCATGGATTATAAATAAAGTAATAAATGATAAAGGCGGGCTACACAACAGAGTTACGAGGTATATTCATTTGAAACCATTTGATTGTACTGAAACAGCTCAATTTTTGGAAAGTAGAAATATAAATTTCTCTACTAGACAAATATTTCAGCTTTACATGACCACTGGAGGTATTCCGCTGTATCTAGAAGATTTAAAACCAGGATATAGCCTTACGGAAAATATAGATGAATTGTGTTTTACACAGACCGGTTTATTACACGAAGAATTCAATCGCTTATACCCAGCCCTATTTGAGGACGCACACTTCCATGTAGAGACTATCAGAACCTTGGCTACCGCACCAAGAGGACTTAGCCGTAAGCAAATAATAAAGCAGTCGTCATTACCTAATGGTGGAACCACTTCAAGAATACTTGATGAGCTTCAACAGTCAGATTTCATTGAGTCCGTTCCTGCTTTTGGCAATAAAAAAACCAAGCAGATATATAGGCTTATAGACGAATATTCTTTGTTCTATCTTCGATTTATTGAAAATAATAAGCTCAGTGGACCTGGCACTTGGCTACAATTAAGCCAAGGGCAGTCATATAATATTTGGAGTGGTTATGCTTTTGAGAGCTTGTGCTTTAAACACATTCTTCAAATTAAAAAAGCATTGGGTATATCCGGTGTATCGACTAGTATATCGTCTTTCAGTCATGCAGGTGATGAAACAAATCCTGGACTTCAGATAGACATGCTTATTGAACGTGCTGATCAGGCAATTCATCTATGCGAAATAAAATTTTACCGTGCAGAATACCGACTCAACAAAAAGCGTATTGATGAAATACAGGAAAAAACAGACCGATTCATAAGCCTTACTAAAACTAGTTATCAAGTAATTCCCACACTTATAGTTGGCGGAGCTTTCCGAGAAAACGAGCTTAGTTCGAGTAGCGGAATCAGAATTATCGATGCAGAAGCCTTTTTGAAATAATCGTTTCGACCTAACTGCGTGCAGTTGGTAGGTAAACTTTCGCAGGTAGAATGCCCTTCTCTTCTACGAGTTGAGGTTTCTACCTGCGAAAGTCCAAAATTTAAAAAGTGGTTTTTACCTTACTCGTATACACATATATATATACTAGTGGCCCACGTCATCTACTCTATCGCTACCTCTAGATCAGTACCTTCAATACGAAGGATAGTCGGCAGGGCATCAGCGATATAGGGTGTCAAATCGAACTCGAAGGTCTGGCTAAAGAATGCCTGGCAAAGCTGATCCTCATCTGGCCCTGCATCGTTGAATACGAAGGCAACACTAGTCTGAGTGGGCAGGCTTTCAGCTACATCACCGGTAGTAAAGAGTTCCATCTGCCAGGTGTCTGTTGAGCAGCCAGAAAAGCCGATCGTGATGCTCAGACACAGCCCGTCAGCCGTAGCCGATATGGCTTGTGGCACATCGGCTGCATCGGGAATTTCGTTGACGATCTGGATCAACTCACCGCAAATGGGCGTCAGGTTGGCTGGGGTCACATCGTCATCGCCGGGGCAGCCAAAGAAGAAAATGCTCAATAATGGAAGCAAATAAATGGTACGCATGGGATTGGTTTTTAAGGATTATACATCAATAGACGTAGTCCGATCTAAAAACGTTTGTAGTGACTTATAAAATTTTCTCGGGTGCTAAACTGATGGACGCTTCGATATTCCCTACCCTTGCATAATATATCGTACCATATATCAAAGTCGCCGCCATCTATCAGGCTTTGTCGGACACTAATTTTATTCCATGTCTGCACCACTAATCGGTATTGAAAATGTCATTACTCGCCTAGACGAGATCATTGCTGAGAACCGAGCCAGCAATAACGCTTTAGGTTATTTCCCCGTGCTCTACCGTCGCGTTACCGTTAAAGTGAAAGAAGGCATCGAAGCCGGTTTCTTCTCCGACGGACCGCGCATGGAGCAGCTCGATGTCGTTTTTGCCAAGCGCTATCTCGATGCTTACGATGCATTCAGAGATGGTTCAGATTGTACCGATGCCTGGCTGAAAGCCTTTAGACTAGCCGATCAATACTGGCCCATCGTTTTGCAGCATCTCATGGTGGGCATCAATGCCCATATCGCCCTCGATTTGGGTATTGCCGCGGCAGAAACTCAGCAGGGGAAGCCCATAGCAGAATTACGCAAGGACTTCGAGCGCATCAACGAGATACTGGCTTCGCTGGTCACCGAGGTACAAGAAAATCTGGTCGCCATCTGGCCACGCCTAAGTTGGATACTGCGTAAAACCGGCACCATCGATGATGTGATCATAGACTTCGGAATGGAACTAGCCCGAGACGACGCCTGGCGGTTTGCAGAGCAGTTGCACGCTGCACCAAAATCCGACTGGCAGTCCATGATCGCCTCACGAGACCAAAAAGTAGCCGTACAGGCCAATCACATTATGGGTTCAAAAAGTTGGGTGCTGCGGCTAGCGACCCGCATCATACGCCTGGGCGAGCGAGGGACGGTTGGGGAGAAGATTGGGCGGTTAGTGTAGGGACTTCCGCAGGTCGAGTGTACACTCGACCTGCGGAAGTCTAAAACTCAATGCGCCACCAACACCACATTGCCCCGTTTGCGCCCACTGTCTACATATCGATGAGCAGCCACGGCCTCTTCTAGCGGATATCTTTTATCGATAACAACCCTGAGCTGCCCGGCTTCGACCAAATCAACGATCTCCGCTAAATATACTCTGAGCGTTTCCGCGGGAAGCAAGCCGGTAGCATCGAACTTAGCTTTCTTGCTTAAGAATAATCGGGATACAAGCAGGTCCACAAGCAAGGCAAACCCCAGCCTGGGAGACATATAAACACCTTTCTCTGTCAATGACTGCTTGCACTGCCCAAAGGAAGAAATGCCTAAGGTATCGTAAATGACATCGTATTGCTCTCCGCTTGTTCTGAAGTCTGCTGTAGTGTAGTCGATCACTGAATCAGCACCCAAAGACCTGACCAGTTCGGCATTGCGGCCACTGCATATTCCGGTGACCTCAGCACCGAGTGACTTAGCGATTTGAACCCCAGCTGTACCCAGGCTCCCGGAAGCTCCTATGATGAGGACTTTCTGCCCGGGCTGCACTTGCCCTAGAGTTTTCAGAAAATGGTAGGAGGTCATAGGGCCGTCGCCTATCGTAGCGGCCTCTTCATCTGTAAGTGTATTTGGTGCCAAATCGATGACTCCGTTTTCATCTATGCATACGTATTGGGCATTGGCGGAGAACCCCGTCCCACTTTCGCCAAATACGCGATCGCCGAGCTCGAACTTGCCCACCTGCGCCCCCAAGGAGACTACTTCACCTGCAAAGCCAGTGCCCATAATGTTGTTACGCGGTCTCGACCACCCCAAAAACAATCTGGATATGGGCGGAATAGCTTGTCTCATCATCGTATCGGCCGTCGTGACCGGCGTAGCGTATACCTTGACCAACACCTCATTAGATTTGGGTTTGGGTATGGCAATGCTTGTGATTTCAATATTTTCTGGTGCGCCATATCGAGTCAGTACGGCGGCTTGCATGCTCTTGCTTGTCATGTCGTTGTGGTTTTGTTGATACCACAAAAGAGCAGCCAATCAAACGGGCAATCGTTCGGATTTAGAAATCAGAACCTATTCGTTCAGTATTTCTTTATGATAAGCAGCCGGTGTTTTGCCCATCACCCGCTTGAAATAAGTATTAAAAACCGTTTTGGAATTAAAACCGCAGTCATAGGCCAGGCCCAATAGGGTCATATGGCCAAAGGCAGGATCGGCTACCTTCGACCTAAAGGCCCTCAATCGGTAACCATTGACAAACTCCGAGAAATTTTGCTCAAAGCCTTCATTGAGTAGTTGCGATAAGTAGTTGTGCGGCATATCGATCTGAGTGGCCAGCTCGCGCAGACTCAACTCTGGATTGAGGAATGGTTTCTCATTCTCCATATACTCAATCAGTAGCTGCTTATTGACGACTAATTCCTTCTCGCTTAATAATGACTTCTTGTATTTCCGAGTCGGAATTTCCTGAAGTGGATAGACTCCAAATATCTGCGAACTCAGCTCCTGGAAACGTTTCAATGATCTTAAAGGCTTGAGTATGGGATTGATCTGGGTATAGACCATCATTGGTAACCTCATTTTGATACCGCGCTCTAATAAAATCATCGCCTTTTCAGTATTACCCAACATTGTCTGGCATATCAGTAAGGTATTTAAAGCTCGGTCCATCTGCGGCCCCTCCATAGCTTCCTCGATAAACTGTATACCAGCTTTGGCTTCATCGGGTTTTGTAACAGCCTGAACCATCGTAATACCTCCAATCTTTAACAAGTCCTCGTCGGGTAGAGATAAGTTTTGATAAAATTTTAGCGCTTTTTGATGCTTTCCCATCAATAGATAGGATTGGCCGAGTTCAGAAAGAGATACCATAGCACTGGGTTTTAGCGCCAGGCTTTTCTCATAGTATTGAATGGCCTGCTCGTACTTCTCCTGAACAAAAAAGATAAAGCCTTTTAGGTGATAGTTAATGTCTGAAAAGGGGTCAATCTGTAGAGCGGTATCTATATAGTGATGAGCTGCCTGCAACTTACCTTCTGCCACCAAGACAGAGGCCATCGATTGGTAGTACTCTACCGTGGGTCTGAGCTCATATGATAGATTCAGGTGTTTGTAGGTTTGGGGCAGATCCCAGTCTTCTAAGAAGCTTTTGTGCGACAAATTGAGCTGTACTTCGGGTAGCTTGTCATTTAATTTAATCGCCCGATCAAGAAATGGTTTCGCATGGGCGAACGATTCTAACGCAGGCACCATACCCAACATGCCGAGCAAAGTATGCCCCAAGTGAAGGCCAAGGTATGCCAAGGGGAAGTTAGGCTGGTCTTTAATTACTCTTTTCAAAATGTCTATGCCCTCCTCTATTCCGGCCTGACTCATTTGCAGGATTAGAAATCGGGCTTTGAGGTACTGGCTGTAATTATCTACCTTAATCGATGGTTTGGCTACCAATTGATCTGCTATATCGAAGTGACCGACATGTTCGCGTAATTTATTGGCCACGAGCAGACTTATTTCGTCTTGTAACGCAAAAATATCGTCCTGGCTTCGCGTTAGGCGCTCAGACCAAAGTGGTATATCCTCTTTGGCATCGACTAAAGTGACCGAAATACGGATTTTATCTGCCCCAATTCGGATACTCCCCTCCAGGATGTAATTAACCTGCAAGTCTCTACCGATCTGAGGCAACGGCAGATTTTTGCCTTTATAAAAAAAGGAGGAAGTGCGTGAGGTGACTTTCAAAGGTTTGATCGTAGACAAAGCATTTATAACTTCCTCTGTCATACCGTCACACAAATACGCTGCCTCTTGGCTGGGACTCCGGTTCACGAAGGGTAAAACGGCGATGGCATACTGGTCGACTGCTCGTTTACCGCCCAATTCGTGTCGGTGAGGAATGTTTAATCCAGCTTCCGTAACCGCAAAGACTTCCAGCGGATTTGAAACATTCTTCAGTTTGAAGAAACCGAGTGAAGTCGTGGTAATAGCCTGTTGATTATTTAGCTCATCATTGAGCTTGCCCGATATCAAAATAGCACCTGCCACGCCCATACTTTCTATTCGCGATGCCACATTGACACCATCTCCGTATATCTCTATCCCATCAAAAACGATATCGCCCATATGTAGGCCGATACGCAAGGGAATGCCATCACGGGTATTCAGTTTCTGCTGAATAGCGACAGCACAAGCCACCGCCTCTACCCCACTATTAAAAATACTGAGGGTACCATCGCCAAAGTATTGTAGGATTTCACCATAGTACTTCTGATGCTGCTCCTCAAAAACTTTGCGGTGCAACGCCCTTTGGATTGCAGCCTTTTGTTCGTCGGTTTGCATCAAGGCCGTGTAACCGATTATGTCGGTAAACATGACAGCGGTAAGGCGGCGGTGTGGTTGAGGTGAAGACATTTTGGCTGTAAGTACACCCAAAAATACACTTACAGCCAAAATGTCAACGCATTCTGGCTGTAACTATCCTTTTTCACCTACTTACAGCCAAAACGCTTCTACAAAACTATTCCATCCCTTCAACTTGTTCTCTTCCCATAACCCCAACCATGGAAATAGGAATAGACAGTTTCGCCGCCGCCTCGCCCACTTACCAAGCTGAAGATAACGCGCAGCTACTCGAAGAATTACTACAGCGAATAGAAGTAGCTGACCAAGTTGGCATTGATGTATTCAGCATAGGCGAGCACCACCGGAAAGATTTTTTGGATGAAGCCCCATATTTGATTTTGGCAGCAGCTGCAGCTCGGACTCAAAACATCAAGCTACGAAGTGCAGTGACGGTACTCAGTGCCGCCGACCCCGTGCGGGTTTTTCAACAGCTGGCTACGCTCGATCTGATTTCTAAAGGGCGGGCCGAAATGGTAGCTGGCAGAGGCTCTTTTACCGATGCTTTTCCGCTTTTTGGCTATGCTTTACAAGACTACGAGCAGCTATTCGAGGAAAAGCTGGAACTGCTACTGAAGATCAGAGCAGAAGAAACCATCACTTGGGCGGGAAACTTCAGAGCGCCATTACAAGAACAGGGTATTTATCCCCGCCCATATCAACGCAAAATTCCTATCTGGCGGGGCGTGGGTGGCACCCCGGCATCCTTTGCGCGGGCGGGCGAGCTGGGGCTACCGCTTATGGTGGCCATTATCGGGGGGCAAACGCATCGGTTCAGGCCCCTCGTCGACCTATATCGCGAGACGGGTAGCCAGGCTGGATTCAGCCCCGATGAGCTGGATGTAGGCGTACACTCCCTCGGTTTCGTGGCGGAAACAACCGAGAAAGCCAAGGAGATTTTCTACCCCGGCTACGCCAAAGCCATGAATAAGATCGGTCGGGAAAGAGGCTGGGCACCCATGACCAGGGATGCTTTTGAACAGCAAGCCAATGAACTCGGTGCCTTAGTCATCGGAGATCCGCAAACGGTTGCCGACAAGATCAAGCGGCATAGTGATGCACTCGGCGGCATCACCAGATTCAGCTTCCATATGGATATCGGACATCCCTCCCACGAGCACCTGATCAGGGCCATCGAGCTGATCGGGCGAGAGGTAAAGCCCTTAGTACACACATAAAAATGAGTAAGGTCACCACCTGCGGAAGTCTAAAAATTTGTACTTCCGCAGGTAGGTACCGAACCAATCAACGGGTTTAAAAACATAAAATTAAAATTATGTCCAACCACAATACACTACCCCCACTAGAATACAATCAATGGACCGATAGCCGCACCACCCTCCATCTGATTTTGCAAATTATCGGGAAAGCCAAACTCAAGCTCACCCCGCGCAAAAACCATTGGTGGTATATCACGCTCCATCCTTCTTCGCGTGGCATAAGTACCTACGGCATACCGCTAAGAGGTGGCCTTGATACCTTAGATATTCATCTGGATGTAGAAAGGCAAGCGGTGATTTTGGAAAGTAGCGATATACGGGTCATCACTATTGATTTGTCACAGTCGCCTACGGTGGCTAGCTTTTATGCCGAATACATGGCTGCACTTGCCGACTTCGAATTGCGCCCGACCTTCGTCATGACGCCCTTGGATATGGCCATCACAGAGCGGTTTGATCAGATTACAGATTATCATCATTATAATTGGTCATCCATTAAAGAGTTCTGGAAAGTCATGCTCTGGAATAAAGGGGTATTTCAGGAATTTAGTGGTCGTTTTTATGGTAAAACCTGCCCGGTACATATTTATTGGCACAGCTTGGACCTGGCGGTGACGCGCTTTTCGGGTAAGCGACTACCTAGCGATGGGGAGAAAACCGGCCGACTTTTCGAGCGGGACACCTACTCGCACGAGCAAATAAGCGCGGGGTTTTGGGCTGGAGATCCCAAGGTGCCTCAGCCGATGTATTATTCCTATACCTTTCCTGCACCTGAGGGGCTAGATCAGGAGCCCTTACTCCCTGAGGAAGCCAATTGGATCGATTCTAATGGTAGTCCTATGGCCACGCTTCCTTATGAAGTCGTTAGGACAGCTGAAAATCCCAGACAAACCCTGCTCGATTTTTTAGAGAGTAGCTATCAGGCTGGAGCTAAAAGAGCCAGCTGGGATATTGACCATCTGACTACCCCACCCCTGAGTGAGATGTAGTGTGCGTTACTGATTGTCGTGTAGTCTTTCAAAAATGCCAAACAACTCCTTGCCCTGTCTGGGCGGGATAGAATTGTAGCTCGGCTCAAAAGTTTTGACTGCGAGGTAAGGCTCCAAGTAGGACAAATACTCCGATCGCGAGCCACCAAAAGGCCGATTTCCTTCCGGGTTTAGCGGAAAGTTGAACCACAAGCCAACCAGTTTTCCACCTGGATGGAGCAGCTCGCTCATCTTCTTGGCATAAGCCGAACGGTTCTCTTTGGTCGGCATAAATGAGCAGAAGAAGGTTTGCTCGAATATCAAATCGTACTCACCCTCGTGCTCAAAGAAATTTTCGTTGATCAGGCGATTTTTAGGGAAGCTCGGTACCCTCCTGCTCAAGGCAGCTAAAGGTGCCGGTGAGATATCGAGCACAAAAACCCGACTGAACCCCTGCTGGTGCAGGTATTCCGCCTCATAGGCATTTCCTGCGCCTGGAATTAGGATACGCTGATTGCGATCTGTCAATTGATCGATATATTCTTTGATGGGCGTAGACGGATAGCCGATGTCCCAGCCGGTGCGGTTCTCGGCATAGCGGGCAGTCCAGTATTGTTGCTCAGTCATAGAGTGAGGTTAGTGCCTGTATGTCGAGGACCAGACTGACGAGCATGATGGCGGCCAGCGCAAGACCTAAAATTCGCATCCAGGTGGCGTTTTCTTTGCGAAACTGCTCGGAACGTTCACGCACCTCCTGGCTTCCAAAACGGATTATACCCCGACTAAACAGATAAACATAAACGCCAAGTGCGAATAGTAGTAAATTAATAATAAAACCTGCCCACGAAAAAGCCATAATCAGTTATTTACCTAAATATATTTTCAAATTACCTCTCGATTACCAATGCTGGGCATAGTACAAATCTTCACCTTCTTGGATATACATAAATATATCCAGACTTTCTGAAAGATTTCCAGGTATTTGTTGTTGCTTTAAAGTTTTTACATCGCTTAGAAATGGTTCAGCTTTTCGAGATGGCAAATAGACGATCCGCTGGGCGACTTGGACAGATAGAAATTCATTGTCGCTTTTCAAATATTTCTGTAGGACTTCTTTTGCCTCCAAGTTGTCAAAATGATTATACATCAAATAGGCTATTTCAATACTCACTGGTGGATAATCATCTGATAGCGAAGGCGATATGTCTCTGGCCTCTGAAATCAGCTTGGCGGATTCTTGTGCATTCAGACCGATAGCAGCCCAATATCGCACTACAGGGTTTTGACTTTCAAGCCCCTTCATTTGTTGGGGAATCACCTCTGATCCACCGCCTGCTAATTTTGCCATTTCATATATTTCTTGAAAATTGTAGTCCGCTGATTCTTTATAGTCGAATGGTGTACCATTTTTGGAAATAGAATCCAATGTAAACTCCGGTATAAAATGAACATCTTTAGCTTCAATCAATTGCTTATCTAATGCAGACCTCAGTTCATCGATTTTTTCTTGGTGTTCCGGTAGATCTGCTAAATTATTAGTTTGCCAAGTATCTTTTTTTAAATCGTATAGCATTTCTCTAGGCCGAGGCTCGAATAATGACTTTTGGATATCGTTTAATGCTCCTTCGTCTGAGTATTGTCTAGCCAGCTGGCGGCTTTTGGAATAATCAAAATATTTATTCCAAGCCATAGGCATTTGGTTAGGCATGAATACCCGGGTATAGAAATACCGACCATCCGAAACGGATCGTGTCAAATCATTGGCTTCGCCACATCTATCGGATGAACAGTATACGATAGATCTTTCTGATACTTCTTGCCCTAAAAAGGATTCGCCAGTCATATATTCGGGAACTATGGTATCAGCTAGTGTCAATACCGTCGGAGCTAAGTCTTCAAAAGTGATTGGCCGATCGATAGCAATCGATTGTTTTTTATATGGATTTAAATGCGCATAGGCAGGTGGAAATACAACAGCCATTGGAACCTGATGCCCAAGCGCACCTCCTTTGCTTTTTGTATTCAAAGCTCCCCCACCATGATCCGAATAAAGAAAGATAATTGTCGAATCTATCAATTGATCTTTGCGCAACAAATTTAATATGGAATCAACCTCCATATCCGTCTTTTTCAGGGCGTTGTAGGTGCGGGATAGCTCTACCCGCAGCCCCATAGTATCCTTGTAGAAATCGGGAATAACGATATCAGCCGGACTAACTACCTCATCGGGGGGTATCTTGTTTAAAATTCGCGCTTTGTAATTGTCGTATGGGTTTGTAAATGTTCTGGACTGATGGCAATTATCGAAGTTGAACACCGAGAAAAAGGGCTGCCCGTCTTGGCGATTCCACCACCCGGCTTCGTAGCTGGTTTCTACCCAAGACTCTTGCGTTATTCTTCGCCTGGCTGAGGTATTGTAATCTCTCTTAGCATTATTCGATGTATGGTAACCCATCTCTTTGAGGTAGGCGGGAAATGGTTTGATCGAATCGGGAATCGGAATATTAGAACGGTGGTGTCCCGTGCCATACTCGTTCGTGCGGGTTCCGGTAATAATGGCATATCGACTAGGAGAACATACCGTCCCAGTAGAAAATGCCGCCTCGAACTTCACCCCCTCCTCGATCAGCGAGTCAATGACCGGTGTGTTAGCAGCTGGGTTACCATAGGCGCCTATGAACTGAGGGGACATGTCTTCGAGTACCAACCATAGAATGTTGGGTGGCTTTATATCTTGGGGAGCTTCTTCACAACTCCAAAACACAGAAGAAGCCAGAAGAAATACGAGTAAAAGTTTAGACCAGTAGCTCACGGTGCGGAACATATCATTTTTTGAATAGCCATAGTAGGCTAGAGCAAATTTACTACATTGACCACGAAATCTGAGCTTGTAGAAGAATCGTATTTACTGCCCTTAGCACAAGTGTGTTGGTTCTCTATTCATTGCTCAAGCCGAATCGATCAATCATGCACAAGTACATATTCATTGTCTTATTTTTCATTGCTGTATCCAGCTGCCAACAAGTAGAGCAGACTTATTTCATAGAAGGAGTCGAAGAGCCTTCCATATCATTAGATGGAACCTGGAAAATCTCCACCAGCCCTCCTGATGAATTTTGGAAGCTACAAGAGTTTTCGAGTCGATGGAGAGATATCAAAGTACCAGGTGAGTGCATGATGCAAGGATTTACGATCAGACACGATCAGCCTTTCGCCTATGTCAAAAAATTCATCATACCCAGCGACTACGAAGGTAAAACGATTCAAATCCGATTTGAAGGGGTATACAGCTATGCTCGCGTGTGGGTGAATGGCCAATATCTGAGGGATCACTCGGGTGGTTTCACCGCCTGGACATGCGACATTACGCCCTTCGTAGAGCCGGGATCAGAGGCTATACTGGCCGTGGAAGTGACAGATAAAGCTGACGAAGTTTCATACGCTAGTGGTTATGCTGCGCATCCCATAGGAGGCATACTTCGCAATGTTACGCTCCAGGCATTACCGAAAGTATATCCCGAAGACGTAACTATATTAACCGATTTAGACGATAATTATGAAAATGCAGAACTGAGTATAAGCGGAAAACTGTCAGAAGTAGGAGATGACCCCAGAATAGAACTGAGTCTGATAGATCCAAATGGCAATAAGATAGCGTTGCCAGAGTCATCAGTTGAGTTGGACAATAAGCAGAATTTTGAAATAAATAATGAAATCGATAGTCCTCTTAAATGGGATGCTGAACACCCTAATCTGTATAAACTGTTTATTTCTTTACATGAAAGCGGAAGTATGGTTTGGCAAAAAGAATATAAAGTCGGATTCAGAGAAATAAAGGTAGATGGCAATAAATTACTAGTCAATGGCAAAATAGTTAAGTTGAGAGGTGTAAATAGACATGATATTCATCCAACCCTAGGCCGTGTTTCCACACCTGACTATGAACTCAAAGATGTATTGCTGGCCAAAGAAGCCAACGTGAACTTTATACGTACTTCTCATTATCCGCCTACTGAAAATTTTCTCGATTTATGTGATCAATATGGCCTTTATGTGGAAGACGAAACGGCGGTTTGTTTTGTAAGCTCTCACCGGGCCAATGAATATTTTCCAGGTTCTACAGAAAGCGATACAGCTTTTACGGAAAGATATTTATCCCAACTAGAGGAAATGGTTGTCAATCACAAAAACCATCCTTCCATCATTATTTGGTCAATTGGAAATGAAAATACTTTTGGTTCTAATTTCAAGAAGTCATACGATTGGGTAAATGCATACGATCCGAGTAGGCCTATTATTTTCAGCTACCCGGGATATGTACCAGATAGTGTTCGATCTTATGATATTTTGAGCATGCACTATCCGTACATATCCGGTAATATGGACCAAGTAGGAATCATAACCAAAGCCTTTAGTCATCCAGAAAAACCAGCGTTATTCGATGAATGGGGGCATGTACCCTGCTATAACAATCCAACCATAATTGAGGATCCAAATGTCAGGGATTTCTGGGGCATCAGCCTGGATAGTCTCTGGCAACGAACATTTGCGGCCGATGGCGGACTTGGTGGCGCTATTTGGTGTATGATCGATGAAACTTTTTTTCTACCAGATACCATCCCCGGTTACACCGAATGGTGGGGAAGACTGGATGAACGCGTACTTCCTGTCACCTATACGGGTCACACCATCGGCTATGGAGAATGGGGAATTATAGATGCCTGGCGTAGAAAAAAACCAGAATTTTGGAATACCAAAAAGGCCTATTCACCTATTCGAGTACTTCAAACGATTTTCAATTATTCTAAGGGCGATAAAGAAATTAGTATCCCCGTCTTTAATAGATTTGACCATACGAATCTGAGCGAGCTAAAACTAGCGTGGGAATACAATGGCCAGACAGCTGATCTAATTCCACCGAGTATCGAACCTCATTCAAAAGCTCAAATCGAATTACCTATCTCTGGCTGGAGCCCAGAATTACCTATAACCCTATCATTTTACCATTCAGACGGCTCTCTTGTAGATAAATATCAATTAACACAAACTAATAGCAGCTCTGGTATAGACTTACCTGAAGCAAGCGAAGCACCAACTGTGGAAGAAACAGATGTGGAATTAGTTGTCACATGTGATAATAATACCAAGGTGGTATTCAATAAATTGACCGGTCAAATAAAAGAAATTCAAAAGGGCTCGGAAGTGATTCCATTCTCAGGCCCTCAACTCAATCTTCGGACCCAAGGCCGGGAAGTGAATTATTCGCACTACGAAATAAATGAGCACGCTGTCAACTGGACATTCAATTCACTAGACCACGAGCTAAAAGATGATCACCTGAAAGTCCGGATCAACGGTAAATACGACGATCTATCATCTGTAACTTTTGAGATCGACATTAGCAATAATGGTCTGATGGAATTACAATATACCGTTGAAGGCCTACCGGAAGGACTAGTACGAGAGTTGGGGCTTGAATTTCAGATGGCTAAAGAAGTGAGTTCGATCTCCTGGGATAGAGAAACTTACTGGAGCTATTATCCCGAAGATCATCTGTCTGCTCGATCTGGAACCGCCAATTTATACACATCCAAGCAAAAGCAATATGGTCAAGATCCAGCTAAACCGTGGAATGAGGATACGAAAAGCTTCTACTACAGTGGCACCACTAACGAAAGCATAGATGTGCAACTGACCAATGCAGCCCGTGCCAGTAAAGACATGATCAATCAGTATGCCTTAAACATGGGTGATGAAAAGCTATTAGAAGTACACGAGGAAGGTGATGTCAGCTGTAGACTGGCCGGTCGAGAGGATGGCATCACCTTGTTCATCAATAACGAAATGGACTATGTCGATCTGAGCTGGGGTGGCTACCAGCGAAACATCAAATTATCGGATGCATATACCAACAAAATATTGCTCTCTATTGGTGAAAATTTGAGTCTTAAATAGGCCCCATTCCACACCAAATTTCAGTACCTTGTTGACTATAGCGCAGCAGGTAAAATGATGCCGAAAAGCAACATTTCCTGAGCGTAAACCAGCATTTTTTCCAGATAGATAACTATGAGTAAATCCATTGCTTTTCTAAGCATTCTTTCCAGTATTCCTTTCCTCTTTTTCCTAAGCTGTTCACCACCACAAAATACCTCTATCTCATTAGCGGGAGATTGGTCGGTGATGCTCGATCCCGAAGATATGGGTGAGCAAGAAAAGTGGTACGAAAACGCCATCGAAGCAAAAACTATCAGCCTGCCGGGCACCCTGGCCGAAGCCGATATGGGTAATGATCCGGGCCTGGAACCAGCACTAACAGATACCATCATGTTCCATTTAGCCAGAAACAAATACTATACTGGTAAGGCCTGGTATCAAAAAGTCATCGACCTGCCTGCTGATTGGGCAGAATCGACCAGCCTGCTCAGTTTCGAGCGCATACTCTGGCAATCCAAAGTTTGGATTAACGGTCAGGAGATCGGTAGCGAATCGAGTGTTTCGACGCCCCATCGTTACGAGTTGGGAGGCGTACTCCGTGCAGGTGAAAACACCATAACGGTGCTGGTAGACAACAGCTTCATTCACCCCGGTATCAGCTTCATCCACGAGCGCTACCCGACCGATGAATCTATAGGCTTCTCACACGCATACAGCAACCATACTCAGGGCAAATGGAATGGTATTATTGGCGAGATGAAACTCCGGAAGATATCATCAGACGAGGTGTCCAACCTCCAGCTTGCTTACGATGAAACAAAAAACTTGTTAGATGTAGAAGCTACATTTTTTGGAGACCTCGACGCAGACGAATCCTTCACCTATACCATTACTTCAAAAAACACGACGATCGCCTCAGGCGATATCAACGGAGATGGTTTAGGAAATTCCATATCCTTAGAAATTCCACTTGGTGAGGATGTGTTGAAATGGGATGAATTAAACCCCAATGTTTACACGTTCAGCTTTGGCAAAAAAGGACAGCCACAAAAGACAACTTCGCTAGGTCTTAGAGACATAACAGCCGATGGTGAAGTACTGACTTTAAATGGACAACGAGTCTTCTTTAGAGGAAACCTGGATTGTGCGGTTTACCCCATCAAGGGAAGGGTTGATATGACCAAGGATGGATGGGAAAACACCTTTAGGATTATCAAATCCTACGGCTTCAACCATATCCGCTTTCATTCCTGGTGCCCGCCAAAAGCGGCTTTTGAGGTAGCTGACGAAATGGGGCTATACCTCCAGGCCGAACTCCCCCACTGGAGCCTGACCGTCGGGGAAGACGAGGCGGCTTTAGCTTTCTTGGAGCGGGAAGCTGATCTCATATTAAAAGAGTATGGCAACCATCCTTCTTTCGTACTTATGTCGCTGGGCAATGAACTGGAAGGTGACTTTAGCTGGCTCAATAACCAAGTTGCACGTTTGAAGGCAGCAGACCCTCGAAGGTTATACACGACTTCAACCTTCTCTTTTCAGCGAGGAGTCGGTACGCAGCCTCAAGAAGAAGATGAATTTTTAGTTACTCAATGGACAGATCGGGGCTGGGTAAGAGGACAGGGATACTTCAATGATTTTCCACCTCGGTTCGATGCCGACTATCAGGATAGACTCGGCCATATTGAAACGCCCATCATCGCCCATGAAATCGGGCAGTATGCGGTTTTCCCGAGTTTGGATGAAATAGACTCGTATACCGGCGTAGCACAACCGCTCAATCTACAAGCCGTAAAAAATGATCTCGAAGAGAAGGGGATGCTGGACTTGGCACCTCGCTTTTCCAAAGCTTCTGGTCAACTAGCGGGCTTACTCTACAAAGCCGATATAGAACGCAATCTTAAAACACCCGCATACGACGGCTTTCAAGTACTGCAACTACAAGACTACCCTGGTCATGGAACGGCACTTATCGGACTATTAGACGTATTTCTCGAATCTAAGGGAATTATGGATAGTACCGAATTCCGCAAATTCAATGCGCCCGTCGTGCCACTGATCAGACATGAAAAAGCCAGCTATCGAAGCGGCGAAATATTTACTGCTGCCATTCAAGTCGCCAACTTTGCTGAGCCCATTGCAGACTACACCATAGATTGGTCTATCTCCGATGGGGCGGAAACTTTGAGTCGTGGCCAATTAGAAGGTCCTGTAATTTCTAGGGGAAACACGGATACCCTCGGCATGATAAGTGAAAGCTTAGAGATCTACGAAGCCAAAAAATTAAACATATCGGTTTCTATAGCCGACACCGATTATGAAAATGACTGGTCCATTTGGGTTTTCCCAGAAGTCGAAATGCCTGAAACTGACGTCGTTTATACGAGATCGGCCGATGAAGCGATCAGCCAATTGCAAGCGGGCAAGAAGGTGCTATTCAACCCAGTCGCCGATGAGTCGATAGGCGAGTCCAATCGCTTTGGAACCATCTTCTGGGGTCAGTTGCTCTTCAAGCAGGTATCGAATATGGGCCTACTCTGTGAGCCGGAACACGCGGCTTTCAATGACTTCCCGACCGACTACCACTCCGACTGGCAGTGGTGGGACCTGTGTACCAACTCCCGCATAGTGACGCTCGACGGCTTGGGCGTGGACCCGATTGTACGCGTCATCGACGACTTTTTAACCAACCGACATCTAGGGCTCATTTTCGAGGCTCAGGTCGGTGAAGGCCAGCTCCTTTTTTCCGCCATCGATCTGGAGGAAAATCTAGACGAGCGCATAGAGGCACGACAACTCAGATATAGTCTGGTCAACTATATGAATAGCCCAGCATTCGACCCCGAACAAAATTTGGAATTCAATCAAATCTTAGCTGCCATCAGCAGCAAATAATATGGAATCAATAACCAATACAGACGACATTTCCTGGCAAACCGACACCGAGCTCTTTGCCATTGTCAGAAATGAACTTTTCACAGCCGTGATTGGCGACATAATGGACAAGATGGGTAGGTTCCATCAGTTCTTACCACCAGAAATCCAGCCTCTAAGAGACGATATGTTCCTCGTTGGCAGGGCGATGACGGTGCTGGAAGCCGACTGCTTTGAAGATATTCCGACCGCCAGCCACAACCCGATCATGCAGCAGCCATTCGGGCTCATGCTGCAAGCACTCGACGATCTCAAGAAAGACGAGGTGTACATTTGCACGGGATCGTCCCCTTCGTATGCACTATGGGGAGAGCTGATGGGAACCCGAGCGCAGATTTTAGGCTCAGCGGGTGCAGTCGTCGATGGTTATTCCAGAGATACCAATGGTCTGCTCGATCTAAACTTTCCCACCTTTTCTTACGGTCGTTATGCCCAGGATCAAGCACCCAGGGGGAAGGTGATCGACTATCGGGTGCCCATAGAAATCAGAGGCGTTCGGATCAATCCAGGAGATATCGTAGTTGGCGATATAGATGGTGTTTGCATCGTACCGAAAGAGATCGAGCGCCCGGTTTTTGAGCAGGCTATCGGCAAAGCACGAGGAGAAAAAGTCGTTCAAAAGGCAATCCAGGATGGCATGAGTGCCAAGGAGGCTTTTGACAAGTACGGAATCATGTAAATCTGAAAAATGAAAATTACTGACGTAAAAGTATGGCTCGTCGAGGGTGTCAAGTACAACTGGACGATGCTCAAAATTTATACCGATACGGGCCATACCGGCGTGGGCGAATCGACCAACTGGCCAGGTAGTCCGATGGTGTATCACGCAACTAAGCATGCCGGTGAGCGCATCATAGGCCTGGACCCGCGCAAGACCGACTTTATCTGGACAAAGCTCTATCGAGACCTCAATTGGGTCGGTCCAAATGGGGTGAGCCTCTGTGCCATCAGCGGAATAGATATGGCACTACTCGACCTGAAAGCCAAGCTACTTGGGGTACCTTGCTACGATTTGCTCGGTGGCGGATACCGAAAGGAGGTGCTGCTCTACGCCAATTACTGGTTCATCAAGGGCGGCCACAACATCGAAGATTATGCCGAGCAGGCTAGAAAAGTCAAAGAAGCTGGATTTACGGGATTGAAATTCGACCCCTTTGCGCATACCAGCTATTTGTATGGCGAGCATTCTTCCGTCGACTTATCCTTGACGAAGGAGCGCCAAGACCTGGCTTACGACATCAGCAAGGCGGTACGCGATGCCGTTGGTGATTCTTTCGACATTATGATCGAGACGCACGGCATTCTCAACTTGCGGATGGCCGTTATCATGGCCCAGCGATTGGCCGATCTGGATATCACCTGGTATGAAGAGCCCGTTGGCCCGGAAAATATCGATTCCCTGGTAGCTGTCCGAGAGCGGATGCCCGGCAACGCGGCTATTTGTGTGGGCGAGCGCCACTACACGCGCTACGGAATTCGGCAAGTACTCGAAAAACAGATTTGCGAGATCATGATGCCCGACATTACGCGCTGCGGCGGTCCCTCGGAGATGAAGCGGATGGCGACCATGATGGAAGCCTACAACGTATTGCTTGCGCCGCACAACCCCAATGGCCCCTTGTCTACCCTGGCTAGTGCCCACGTTTGTGCATCGGTTCCCAACTTTTTCCGTCAGGAGTTTATGTTCACCGATGTGCCTTGGCGAGACGAGATCATCACCAGCCCCATAGCAGATATGGTCAAAGATGGCAAGTTGCACCTGAGCGATAGACCTGGTCTGGGAGTAGATCTTATCGAAGAAGAAATGGAAAAGCACCCGGGCATCACCGAAGAAAAGCCAGGCTTTTATATCTGATGGCTCTAGAAATCGATCTTAGCGGTAAAGTGGCATTGGTGACTGGCGTCAGCTCCGGCATCGGTCGAGGTGTTTCACAGATGTTGGCCAAGGCAGGTTGTCACATTGCGGGTTGCGCGATAGCCCCCGACGATAATCAAGACGTCGATCTTTTTAAAAAATTGGTCACAGACGAAGGCCAGAAAGCTTTCTACCGGCAGGTGAATGTCACCGAGGCCGAGCCCCTGAAAACTTTTGTCGAGGATGCCGCTCAAAAATGGGGCCAGATCGACATCCTGGTCTCCAATGCAGGCATGAATGTCTTCACTCAACCCCAAGACTGCACCGAAGAAGAGTGGCAATTCAATATGGAACTCAACCTGGCCGCGCATTGGAGATTAAGTAAATGGTGCCAGCCTCATCTCAAAAAAGGTTCACCCGGTGTAGTCATCATTATTTCTTCCAACCACGCATTTGCTAGCTTGAAGAATTGTTTTCCTTACAATGTAGCCAAAACGGCCCTCACGGGTTTGGTTCGCTCGCTAGCCATCGAGTGGGGGCCAGAGATTCGGACGGTCGGTATAGCACCTGGCTTTATCCGGACTCGGAAGACCCAGCCTTGGTTCGACACTTTTCCCGACCCAGAAGCTAAGCGAGATCGCATCATCAATCAGCACCCGACCAAAAGGCTCGGTTCGATATCAGAGATAGGGGCTCTTTGTGCTTTTTTGGCCAGTGACTTTGGCAGCTTCATCACCGGCACCACTTATTTAGTAGATGGAGGCGTCTCGGCCTTAATGAATACCGATTAGACATGGAAGTTTTTGATTCTAAACTGGTCTTACTCACTCAAACAGAGCTGGGCGAAGGTCCGCTATGGCACCATCAGCAAGGAAAAATATTCACGGTTGATATTACTCAAGGCAATATCCTGGCCGTTGATTCGGATAGCCGAGTACTCGATGTTTGGAGTTTTCCAAACTACGTTAGCGCACTCGCCCAAATTGATGATACGAATCTCCTGGTAGCAGAAAAGCATGAAGTCTCGATACTTAACACGAGCAACGGCGACCGAAAAGTAGTCGCCAAACTCGAATTAGATGAAAACGTACGCTTCAACGAGTGCAAATGTGATCGGCAGGGGCGCTTCTGGCTAGGTACCATGCACCTAGAAGCTAAAGAAGGCAAAGGGGGTTTTTACCGGTTAGACCTGAATGGTCAGTCCAACAAAATTTTGAGCGACCTGACCATTCCCAATGGTTTTTGCTGGAGTGATGATGATCGGTATTTGTTTCACATCGATTCCTTCAGCCACGAGGTGAAAAAGTATGAATATCATGCTGTCGACGGTACCCTTGGAAGTTTCGAGACAGTTTATAAAAACCCAAATCCATCCATTTATCTCGACGGCATGTGTATGGACCGAAATGGCAATCTGTGGATAGCTTGCTGGGGTGGCAAACAAGTGATCTGCGTCGACCCCATTACGAAGGCCATCATCGCTCAGGTAAAAGTACCCGCCCCCCATGTCACCTCTTGCGCATTCGGGGGCAAAGATTTTGAAACGCTTTACATAACCACCGCCAAGCTTGGGTTGTCTGATGAACAACTGGAGCGATATCCCTCTAGTGGAGGATTGTTCTCCTGTAAAGTGGGCGTAAAAGGTAGCAATTCGTTCTCCAGTAAAATTTTACTAGCCTGAGATGTGGATGATTAAATCTCAGGCTCAATCTGAAACCTATTTTTTAGCTTGCAAGCCTTCGATCTGCCCAAACTCCAGCTCTACTTTAGGGCTAAAATCATCGCTAGCCATATAGCTTTCCAGGCTGTGCCGCAGCTGCCGAGCCGCATGCCGATCTTCTAAAGAAGTAAATAAATCTATCGAGCTGAAAATCAATTTACCCGAACCGACTTTTGCTTCAAAGACAGTTCCGAGACTACGATTAGTTACGAAGTTATCGATTACGCGCACGAGTGGATTTACGTTCAGGTCGTCTAGTATGAGTGCTTTGGACTGAATATTCAAATCCCACCATTGCCAGTCGGTATGGCTATCGGTTGGAAAATCTGAAAAAGCAGCGTGATCGGGATTACACAAGATACCCATTGTAGAGGGCTGATCCGGAAAGTGTACCGGGCTCCAAAAAACGGGTACGAACCTTCCAGTAACACCGGCTAATGACTCAAAATCGGGATTCAACAAGACGGTTTTGCCCATTCCCAATGCATCAGCAGCCTCATTGAAATCGCGCGTGTATACGACATCCTCATCGCTGGGTTCTGCTGCTTTTGGGTATACCCAAATCGACCAAGAATTAACATATTCAGAATCTTCAATGGCCAAGCTGACAATCAATTCCGTAGCTCTGTCTACAAATAGTACAGTCGAAAATTCGCCTACAAAGTTTTCGTTTCCGAGAGCAATATCTGCGGGATCAAGCGTGCCTTCCGCTATATTTTCTGACCCACTGCTTATACGCCATTCGAGCGTCTGCTTGTTCATAGGCTGGTGGAAGTTGGCAACTTGGGCCTGCGCCTCAAACGTTTCACCTGAAGTAAAGACTGCTTTCGAGAATCGAAGCAAAGGAACTACAGGTCCACTAAAAGTCTTAAACTCTTTAGCATCTATATCCCCTTTAGGTTCCCAAAACGCATTGAGTAAACCCACCAAGGCTGTACCCTGACCGGGGAAGTCCTGCAATTGGAGCAGCTGAAACCCATCAAAGCCTGGTGTCTTGAGGGCCCTTTCGATTTCCTCTTTGTATAAAATATTCGCCAATGCCACCGATGAACGTGTAAAATCTGGTGCCAGGTCGAGTAGCCCTTTCCGTTCTAAATCTTGCTTAACGGCTTTAAAGTTGAGCGGGTCCAGCACTCCGGTATACTGCTCTATCTCCGCCAAATCTGGATATACTGAGTATTGACCAATTTCATGAGATATCAGAGGCTGGGTGATGTGATCGATTTCGTTGCGATAATCCTTATCGAAATGAGGTGCGCGTGCATTGAAAATACCCTGGCCTCTTACCCAGCCTTTTTCGGTCCATTGAGTCACAAAAAACTCATCTTCTGGCTGAGGCAAAGCACCCGCGCCTTCCTGGAAGGAAAAGGTAGTTGCACTGTAAAGACGACGATCATCGGCAGCTTTTAACTCAGCGGTCAACTCATTCAGAAAAGACAATTCACCTTGAAGCTCATTACCCAAAGACATCAATATAAATGACGGATGGTTGCCATATTCTGCGAGCAAGCGATCTCCTTCATCGCGCAGATAATCATTGGTCACGGAATCTGTGCCAACAACCAGACTCCAGTGCGGTAGCTCTGCCTGTAGGTAAAAACCGATTTCATCCGCTGCCTCGAAGGCTGCTTTTGGCGGACACCATGAATGAAATCGAAAATGATTTAGGCCATAGTCTTTCGCCTTGGCATACAAATCCAACCATTCGGCTTTAGCCATTGGTGGTCGACCTGTGAGCGGAAAAATAGAACACTCTAGCGTCCCTCTCAAATAAATGCGCTGACCATTCAGTGTGAGCTGGCCGTCTTGCGAGCTGATATCCGTAAATCCGAATGTAGTCGATTTTCCACCTTTACTTTTTTCTCCTAAGTGTAGCTCGTACAAATTGGGATTAAACTCATCCCAAGTCTGCGGCTCTTTTTCTAGATTAATCGATCCTTTAAATTGATTATTCGACCCGCTGATTTCCACTTCGCCTTTTTGTACAGGGTCGCCATTCAGGGTAAGGGTGTAAGGAATTCCACCTGCGGAAGTCTTATTACCCAGATAAGAGAATACAATGGTCTTTCCTTCCGCATCTGCATCGATCCTTAAATTATTTATATCATAATCGCCTATTTCCCGAATAGCTATATCACCTAATATGCCATTCCATTTAATTTGAGTATGGTTGGTGTAAGCATGAGCCATTTGCAGGGAGGTCTCCACAGGATATCGATCGCTGGTCACATTTATATTTGGATAAAAATCGGAATTATCTATCCTTATAACTATATTATTTTCACCTGCTTGAAGCAGTTCCCCTATTGCATATCTATGTGGAGCAATTAAACTATAATTTTTCCCTGTCTCTTTTCCATTCACCCAAACGGTAGATTCCCATAAAACTCGCTCTAGTTCCAATTCGTATGCTCCGTCGGTCCAATCGTCTGGCAGATTTATGGTTCTGCTGTACCATGCTGGCCCGATATATTCGTTTTTTCTAGTCAAATGCGAAAGCACCTGATTATTTAGTTCGGGTTTCATGGTATTCGGCGTGCCGATACCCGCTTCATCCAGTGTTCCTGGCAAGCTAACAGCTTGGCCTTCGGGCATATCATTGTACCAATTTTCTCGCTCCCCTACCCCATCAGCATCTAGCACCACGGTCCATTCACCGGAGAGATCGATATTTTCTAACTCACTCCCTGTATCGGAATTACAAGCAAAAATAAATACCAGTAAAATAGCAAAAACAAGTATCCGCATTTATTTTTTAGTTTAATCGTTCACATAGCTACCCCACCAAGTCGAATCAGGCTGATAACTAATCGATAATTGATTTTTTCGCTGATTTTCCAATTGAAGACTGAGGGTATTTAGAATGTATTCTCTTCTAGCTTGAAGAGCACCTTCATCAAAAGCTTCATTTTCAGTGGGCTTTCCAGCTTGAGTATTTTCCAGCCAGTTAAAAAGCTGATCTTTCATTTTTTGTACTTCCGCAGGTCGCCCCTTTACCAAATTACGCGACTCTCCCCGATCTGCACTTAAATCATATAATTCGACTTCCTCGGTCTCCCAATAATAGATCAACTTCATATTTCCACTCCTCATCATCGATACCGGGTCTCCCCCCTGATTACCATAATGTGGGTAATGCCAAAAAAGGGGGCGATCTGTAATTTCATTATTTGCCCATAAAGGCGATAAATCGACACCATCCACAATCTGATCATCAGATAAATCCAACTGGCACATGCTGGCTAAAGTCGGTAGAAAGTCCTGCCCACTCACAGGCACATCGAGTCGCCTGCTCGAATCTGCCACCGATTTAATAATGTAAGGTACCCGTATACCGCCCTCCCATTGATAGCCCTTACCCCCCCGAAACGGTCTGTTGCTGGTCGAATAAGCATCGCCCGATGCCACCCCTCCATTATCGGAAGTAAAAATGATGATGGTATTCTCATAAATACCCTGTCGCTTGAGCTCATCGATGACTAATCCTACAGCATCATCCATCTGCTCGACCAATCCTGCATAAATCGGATTGTCTTGATGGAGCCTGATGGGCAACCTACGCTCCATGCCAAAACCCAAAGGTTGGACACCCTTTTCAATCGCTTTTTGACGATATTTTTTCCATTTCTCCCGAGTCGTCTGAATTGGCCCGTGAACCGCATAAAAAGACAGAAAAGCAAAAAATGGCTGATCGCTTTTTGTACGTATAAACTGAGCCGTTTCCCTGGCCAGTCGCATGCTCAAGTTTTCACCATCGGGCCCATCTTCTAGGTTGGGATTACTGTAAGGCGTGAAATACCCGCCAACCGGGCTTCCAGAGTCCCATCCGCCTTTATTGATGTCGAAGCCATGGTTTGTCGGCCATGAATCTACAGGACCCAAATGCCATTTGCCGGCAAAAAAAGTACTGTAGCCAGAGGCTTTAAACAGTTTGGCCAGGGTCTGTTTGGTCGTATCCAGTTGTTTTTGATAATCGGGAGGGCTTAGGCGCGTGTAGGGATGATTATCCCCCCAGTCTTGTCCCCACCGGGCACCGATCCAATCGGTTATACCATGTACGGCGGTCGATTGCCCGGTCATAATGCTCGCTCTGGAAGGACTACAAACGGCAGCCGCTGCATAGCCGTTGGTAAATACCGTTCCATTTGCCGCAAGCGCATCGATATGGGGTGTATCGTAAAAATCTGCGTTGTTATAGCTCAAATCGTTTACCCCCAGATCATCGGCTAAAATGAAGACGACGTTGGGCACAGGTGGCTCAGATTGCTCACAGCTGGAGTACAACCCAAACATCAACGCAACCCAAATAAACCATACAGCTCTGGTGCGCATCTGCTACTTGACTAAAAATTCCTGAGCAGACTCGATCATGTTCAGGTGCTCGTGCGCACCCAAGTGCATAACATTCAGGTCCAGAGCGCGATGAAGGAATTCTTTGCTCTTCCTGATGTTCTCCCGACCCAGTTCGGCCAGTCCCATCAAATAGTAAGCTTCTATCGTATTGCGCTTCTGAATATCATCTTCAAAGACCAGCAATAAGGGCAAAGAAGTAGCGAAGTAGTCGATTTTTGCGGTCTCATTCAGTTTCTTAGAGGCAAATTCGTACATCTGTGTGAGTACGTCCATAGCCTCCACTTCCCGACCCAGCTCTCTGAGCGAAAGTGCTTTGTATAGTGTTAGTTCAGAGAAGCTGCTCACCGCCATATCGATAAAATCACCATTCTCTTCTGCACTGGCAGTAAAGTATTCTTTGGCCTCGCGTTCTCTCAATAGCGCCCGGCAAGCCATACCCTTCCAATAATTGATATGCGCTACCGCTTGTAATGGATGAAACTTCTCGCCCAAATTGTCAGGCGTTTCGAGAGATTGCTCAAAAAACCTAAGCGCGTCTTCGGCCTGCTCATCGGCTAATGCGCGTTTACCCAACTGCAAGCTGGCATAAGAATACTGCTTTAAGACCTGACCTTCTCCGCCTTCCCACGGATGGAATTGCCTGCTTGAAAGCAGTTTCAGTGCGTTCTCATATTGCCCCGTCAAATTGTAAAGCGCCGCCAATTCTACGGAAAAATCATCACGTGTATATAGCATATCTCCCAGCGCAAGTATATCTCGCAGACGCATGGTCGGGCTATCGTTCAGCTTTTTGCGGAGCTGATCGTATTCAAACTGAATCCTGGCATCATCGCCAGCCAGCGCAATAGCCTGCTCAAAGTAAGTGCGGGCTTTATCTCCATCTTGATGAGCATTCCAATGCGCAATACCTAGGTTCCGATAAAGCGTACCGTATTTGCACCCATACTCAACGGCATTCTCCCATATGCGAATGGCGTCTTCATGCCGCTTGGCATTGAAATAATAGTTTCCGAGCCCATAGGCAGCCAGTGTGCAATCTGGCTTCAACTTCAACAACCACTCCAATAAAAGAACCTCTTGGGTGCGAGACGGGAAAAAATAGTCGAAGGTGCCACTACAGGCCCGCTCTATCAGCTCTCGGCATTTGGTTTCTTGGCCAATCAAATAGTATTGATTCGACAAGATGAGATGGGTCATTTGAGACCTACCCATGGGGTTAGGTACCGCGCAGTCTGGAATCTCATTATCGTGATGAACCTCCAGTAGCCTGATAGCGCGATCATAGCAAGCAACCTCTGCATATTCAAAAGCAATGTCTATGACCGTCTGTGCATCATTGCGGCTAGAACTCAAAAAATCTCGAAAATCCGAATTCGCTAGAGCCAGCTCGAATTTCGCCCACTGATAGAGCGGATCAGTTTTCAAAAGCGATTTCAGCACGCTTACCCGCTCATTTTCGCGTCCAAGCTCGCTCAGTGCAATAGCCTTTAACACAAACGCACTGTTATTTTGGCGATTCGTATCTAGCGAAGCTTCCAGGTGCTCGAGTGCTGTCGCATAATCGCGACGACGCAAGTCGATCTTAGCTAAAAAGTAAAAAGCTGCAGACCGCCAGGCATAGCTCCAACTGGCCTTGTAGAACAGGGAATATGCCTCATCGAAGCGCTCCTGGCGAAATCTGCATAAACCTAAAAAGTAGTGTGCCTCGCCTGTCGATGGGTTGGGATGATAAGTCGTTAAAATACGAACCGCCGAGCCGAGATGGTCTCCCGCCTGGTCTAGCTGCGTATTTTTCAAGTATCCCTTACCTAAGGCTATGTGTGCGTGATAATTCATGGGATCTTCCGACAATGCCTTTTCCCAATAAGGCTCCGGATAACGAGTCGGGTGGCGATACAACTCCAGATGCTCCCCAATTAATTCTAATTCAGTAGGAGTTTTCACGGCTTCTGCATGGAGGGGTTCGAAGGCCTCATTGCGATTTCGCGAGGTATCCGGCTTAGATTGATGCTTGTAGCTGATCAGCAGATGATCTTTTGCATCATATACCGCAATGCTCAGATCGGTTTCATCACCAGAGCGCATAGCCATTTCATGCTGCCAGGGCTCTGATGGGCTGGTGCTTATCCCTTTGAAAGACGTCTGCATACCGCCCACGTTCAGTACGATTTGCAAACCAGCTGTTGGTGCGCTACTCGCAATGCCGAATTCGACCCTGTTTCCTGCTTTCGGCAAACATTTTACGGCCAATTCCTTATTGGCGTTCTGTACAGGGCCGAGCTTCTTGTAACTCCACCAATACTGAGAAAAGGTCTTCGTCTCGAATGGTTGTAAATAAGTAAAATCGGGCTGGTTGTCGGTATATACTCCAGCCATCAACTCGAAATATGGGCCGCTTTCGTCGGTGAGTTCTCTATCCCAGGCCCGGCCAAACTCATCGCTTCCCCAGGTCCACTGCTTTTTACCCGGAGCTATGTGGCGATTGGCGACATGCACAAAACCGCCATCGGCTTTGAAGTCATACCCACCAAAAAAGTCGTAGCGCGTATCGCAGACCATATAGCTAGTGGGCACGTTTATATTTTCGTACTTCCGCAGGTCGTTAGCTCCCGGCCTTTCATGATAGGGAATCCCGTAATAATAATTTTCTGCTTCTGGAAAACTACTCATAGCGCGCACAGCGTGATCGGCTACATAGTGGACGTCGGGGGGGAAAAAACTTTGGTATTGATCGTGTACTTCTACCGCTACATTTGCCCACCACAAAAAAGTTTGGGTAAGTGGTGTGCGGTTGAATAAGCGGCCGCGCAGTTCTATAAGCGCACTATCGGGCCTGATTCGAATACCGTGCATCCCCTTTAGGCGGTACATGGGATCGTACTCCGACATCCAAATGGTCTTGGCACCGTCTTCCTCTTCTTCGATGAAAACATCGGTTGGCAAGTATGTCCCAGGGCGATGGTGCTGCGGCCAGTTGAATTCTACCCCGCCACTAATCCACGGACCTGCAAGCCCTACCAAAGCCGGCTTAATTACTTTTTGACGATAAAAGAAGTCATAATCCTCATTTGTCTTATCCTGCGCTTCGAATATTCGCCCACCAATTTCCGGCAACATCGCCAGCCTAACAAAATCATTTTCTAAAGTCAGGTAATCATAAGCTTGTGCTATCTTATGATCATAAACTTTATCTATGAATGGCACAGGATATACCTTGCCCGAAGAACCCTGATAAACCCGTTTTTCAAAAAAAACAGGGTTTATTTCCGATTTGCCGAGTTCATAAGTCTCAATTATTTTCTTTTCATTTCGGGCAATTACTTTCATGACTTAAAATTTAAACATCAATTAGTTCAGGTTCTTTTGTAGTTGTTTGAGTTGCGCCCAACTCCTTTTCGATTTCCTCAAGCGATTTGCCTTTCGTTTCCGGTAGTCGGTACTTAATGAATATAAAACCAGCGACACATATCAGACTATACACCCAAAATGTACCGTAGGCCCCCAGCCAGGCATTCAATGTAGGAAAGGTAAAAGTCAGTAAGAAGCAAGCCGTCCAAAGAGAAAGAGTCGATAAGGACATGGCAGCTCCACGCACCCGATTGGGAAATATTTCTGATATAACGACCCAGGTGATCGGTGCGAGTGACATCGCGAAAACAGCGATGGCCATTACAACCAAAGCCAACACAGGCCACCCAGTCCAGCCTGCAAAATAGCTAAAACCGAGTATAAGATATACGATAGCCAGACCACCGCTACCCAGAAGCATCAATTTGCGGCGCCCCAGCGAATCTACAGTGCGCATAGCTACCAATGTAAATGCCAAATTAACACTTCCGGTTATCACGATATTGAATAGCATATCTCCTACCGAGTAACCAGCGGCGGCAAATATTTCTTCCGCGTAATTGAATATGATATTGATACCGCACCACTGCTGAAAAACCGCTAAAACTATACCGATGGTTATGATAGGCCTCAGCTTGGGTGAGAATAATTCACCCAGTGAAACCTTCTTTTCTTGTTGCTGAAACGAAGCCTGGATTTGCCCGACCTGCTCAGCTGCGTAATGCCCACCACCTATGCGGCTAAGAACTTGCGTAGCACGGTCGCTTTGCCCGGCCTTGACCATAAAACGAGGGCTTTTGGGCACCAAAAACATTAGTCCAAAAAAAGCAGCAGCCGGTATTATTTCTGCCCAAAACATCCACCGCCATCCGGTAGTACCATTCCAAGAAGACAGAATAGCAGCATCGGCTGTTCCATCTGCAATAGGCTCTGCAATCAAAAAATTACATATCTGAGCGGCGAGAATACCAATGACAATGGTCAGCTGATTGATAGATACAAATGCGCCTCGGTATTTGGCCGGTGCGATCTCGGCGATATACATGGGCGAGAGTGTAGAAGCTAAGCCTATACCCACACCGCCTATTAATCTGTAAATAATAAATTCTGTAAACCCTGTGGCCGCACCGCTTCCATAAGCAGAAATAATGAATAAAACGGCCGCTCCAATAAGTGGTAATTTCCGTCCGTATTTATCAGATACGACTCCGGTTACTAAAGCGCCAAAAACACACCCAACGAGCGCACTACTCATGGCCCAACCCTGGAGACCAGGATTCGCATCGATGCCAAAATAAAGCTCATAAAATGGCTTGGCACCTCCGATGACCACCCAGTCGTATCCAAACAATAGGCCACCGAGAGCCGAAGTGAGGGCAATCGCCAAAAGGTAAGTGAAATTATAGGAGGTGGTATTATCGCTCATCGAAACGCCCGGTTATAGTTAACAATGATCTGCCAGGAAGCTGTATACTTTTATCATCGGATAAATCTACCTTGCTCAAATCATGAGAAGAGCTGGTCAGGTATTCACCGATAATTTCTACCCCCTTCGGCAGTGACAAGACTTCAGCCTTATCCTTGTGATTGGTAAGTACCAGTACGAATTCACTGTCCCTCTGATAAGCAGATATACTGACTTCTCCTTTCACACCCTCCAAACTAGCCTCGAATCTCTCCATCCCTGGCTCTATAAATCGAGAATAGTTACCCAATGCCCACATCAATTTGCTGGTATGACAATCGCCATCCGTCTTCATACGATCCCGATTAAATAAATCCGAGGGATCGCCTGTATCTAAATATATCAGGCCATCTTTAAAATCCCAGGTTGTGAGTGCCGTCCACCATTGCCAGCTAGTGGCGTTGGTCATCGTCAAATCAGCGTGAATAACTCGTCCGACATACAGTGCCGTGGGCATACCCAAATCGCGTTTGTGCCCGTTACCGATTTCTGGAGATTCTTCCAAAATGCAATACTCCGATTGCCAGTATCCCAAATCGGGATACTCTGCCAATTTTTCAGCCAGCTCGTGACGTACTGCATTCAAAGTGTCAATAGGCCAAGTCGTAAAATAACTGTGCCCACTAATTGTATGCGCTACAGCCGACATACTGCCTATATAAAGCGGTGAAGTAGGCTCGAAGAAAGTGCTAATTTGATCACCAGTCGATTTGTATTCTTCAAAGAGGTGGTTTAACTCGCCCGTTTCGCCTAATACGATCCGTGTCTTTAGGTTTCTTCTATCTAGCTCTCTGGACAAGTAGCTAGTCATGAGATAAAGGTCTTCATTGGTTGCCGCAGAACCTTCTTGCCCAGGGTTAGACCAATCCCATTGGGGCTCATTATTAGGACTCAGATAATCGAATGAGATACCTTCATGTTCGTGGAAATATTCGATCACATCTACCAAGTACTTGGCATAATCATCGTACTTACCGGGCTTTAGATTGAGCCTTTCATCACCTTTTATGGAGTAAGCCTTACCATTTATGGTGTATTGAACGGGTGCTGAAAGACTGAACGCCAAAAATTGATCGACGCCTCTTTCTTTGGCGGCTTGTAAAAACCATTTTTGCCCCACATATTTCGACCAATCGTATGTACCGTCTGGATCGAGAAAACTCTCCGACCTACGCCATTCATTTACGATATCCGATTCTTCACCTTGTTCTGTGCTTCCGGCACCGATACAGAAACGCCAAAGGGAAAGGCCGATTCCCTTTGGGTTTCCGTTTTCATCTATATCGCGACTGAATAGCCAATCCGCTATTTGGTTGCGCTTTTCTATGGGCCAGTTCTCTCCTACAAACTGTGTTCTCCAAGCATCGGAGGCACCAAAACCAACCATCGTCTGGTATGCTTTGGAAGGCTCTAATACGATCTGCTGAGCGTATAGAAATCCCATACTGCTTGAGAAAAGCAGCCAACATAAAAGATAGAATGGCTTCAATGTTATCTAAATTTTGATCTTATAGCTCGCCTACAAGTGTTACAATAGATTTACGGCCTATCGTTATATCAGTTGCAGATACCGTTCCTTTTGCCAGTCCTCGCGTTCTGTCTGTCGTATAGCTGTCGAAGGTGTTGCCGACTACTGTAAAGCCGTCTTCTTCACCATACTTCAATAGAGGTATATCTACGATCTCATCAGAGTAATTGATCAACACAATAACCAGCTCATCTTGACTCGGAGAAACATAGGCCGAAGCCATCACATTCTCTGCTTCCAAATTGTCGCTACTGAATAGGCTGTTGTCGACGGACACTCGCTGGTAACCCGGACGAATAAAACGGCTGAAGTTGCCAAACATCCAGAAGTTTTTGCTGGTCTCGTAAGTCCCTGCGCTGTTGTTTCGGTTTTCGGAATCTGGAAACCAGTTCAAAAGCCCAAAGCGGAATCTATGATCAGCAAAGCGAGGATAACTCATAGAAGTCCACCAAGACCAACCCGTCGCATTGGCATACACCATATCCCAATGTATGATTCGAGCTGCCCAAAGAGAGTAGTCGATTTCGGTAAGTGTACTTACATCTCTGCCAGCTTGATAGTCCGCACCTAGAATAGAGTACTCGGTTTGCCAAAACTCCGTTCCAAATTGGTCCATGGCACGCTTCAAATCTTTGCGGTGGTTAATGCCTACGTTTGGAGTCGTGTTGGTCCAGTAGCTGTGACCTGCAACCGTATTACTTACAGTCGACAAATTGCCCACCTGATTAGAGCCAGATCCCCAAAACTCTCGGATTTGGTCGGAGGTATTAGGTGAGTTTCGGCTTTCGTACAACACAGCAATGTCACCTGACTCTGGAATGATGAGCTTAGTATCCGTGACGTTATCGGCTTCCAACCTAGTGTTGATTTCTCTAACCACTTGTGCCACTTCGGCATTACTGGCCGGAGATCCTTCCTGAGTAGATTCACCAGGCGTTGACGACCAAGCGTACTGAGGCTCGTTTAAGGGGCTCAAGAAATCTATGTTTAGACCTTGATCTGCATGATACTGAAGATACTCCGATAGATAAGCAGCAAAATCGTCGTACTTATCTGCTTGAAGGTTATATCCTCCATTACCGGGAACCTGAAAAGTATAACCCGTCTTGGTCATAAAATAAGGTGGTGAGGTCACCCAGCCAGTAAGGTAGGGTACGCCATAATCCTTAGCTTGACGCATAAACCAACGCGTTCCTACGCCTTGGGTCCAGTCATAAGTACCATCCGGTTGTAGAGGACATTCTGTGGCTCGGTGCCAGGCGTCAGCACGAAAGCCATTATTGGCCTGATTTGCACTACCAGCGCCGATATTGGTTCGCCACATGGACAGACCGATACCCTTGGGTGTACCGTCAGCTTCAAACTCCTGGCTGAAAAGTAGCTCGGCAATAGCCTCGCGGTCAGCAGTCGGCCAATTTTCGCCTATGGTTTCAGCAGACCACCCATCAGATCCACCGAAATGATGGACGGTTTGCTGAACATCGGTAAAATCGATTTCAAGACCTTTCTCTTCATTTTCACTTCCGAACATGGGGTCATTTGGATCGGTAGTCTCATCCTCACAAGCAAAAATGAAGAGTAATAAAAATAATAAAAGGCAATTGAGAAATCTCATAGATTAGTAGTTGGGGTTTTGTACAATCATACCCCTTGAAAGAACGATTTCACTAGTCGGAATAGGCCAGACTGTATGCTTGTTGATATCGAAAGTGATGCCTTTAGCTTGGTCTTCACCAATATTGGATAGCTCGAACTCATCGGTGTTCTCTTCCATATTGTAGCGAACAAAATCACCGTCAGGACCGAATACCGTAGCCAAGCGAGAAACACCATTGATCTTTTGACGACGCAGATCATACACGCGGTGCTGCTCTAGTGCCAACTCCAAACGACGCTCTTTCCAGATGGCATCACGCAAGGCCTCCCCAGTAAGTGACATATCCGTCTCTAATTGAACGCGGTCGCGCACTTGCTTCATGGCATTCAAAGCCGACATTTCATCACCTGCAAAATAGCTGGCTTCTGCATAAATCAACAGCAGGTCGGCATAGCGCATCAGGATGTGGTTCAATGGCAAATTGCCTTGGTTGTAAGGGGTTTCGCGGAAGCGCTGAGGTATGTAGAACTTGCGATTGATGCGAGCAGACTTATTACGCGTAGGTGCCGCATTGAACTCCGTCACATCTGGGTCACCAAATACGGGCTCACCATGCTTAATGATGGTACTGCGTAAGCGAATCTCATCGCCCTCATCCAAGAAAGCCTTCTCCAAATAGCTGGATGGTGTACACCAGCTCCAGCCACCATCTTCACGAGATCCTGTAGTTACACCATAAACGCCACCTACAGCGAAAGCCTGATCGGTGCGATAACGAATCTCGAAGATCGTCTCCGTGCCATTTGGATTTTCGACATTCCATACGTTTGCAAAATCATCTTCTAGCTGATATTCACTGGACTGAATAACCTCATTAGCCATATCAGCTGCCTCACGCCAGCGTTCTTGGAACAAGTATACCTTTGCTAGATAACCCTGGGCTGCTCCTTTTGTAGCTCTTCCTAGGTCTGCCGATGAGTATTCACTTTTCAATGGCAACAAATCGACAGCGTCTAATAGATCTTGCTCGATGAGGGCATATACCTCTTCTACTGTTGAGCGTTGGTAGTTTAGAATATCTGGTGTGAGCAACTCATCGAAAGTCATCACGATGGGAACACCACCAAAATTCTTGACCAGTTGGAAATAGAAGAAGGCTCTCAAGAACTTGACCTCGCCTAATAGACGATCAGCCAATTCAGGATCGATGTCAGTGACATTACCAATTTCCTGAATAACGACATTACACTTAGTAATACCTCGGTATTGATAATTCCAGAAGTCTTGTAGGTAGTTAGAACCTACGTCGATGTTGTTGTAGTGGGCAATGGAGATGATGTCCGGACGTGGTTGCTCGGTGTTACCAGCCCAGCAGTCATCGGAAGCCATGTCCATGATTTGGCGGAAGAAGTTAATCTGCCACCAGCTATTTTCTTGCACTCCGTCGTATGCACTATTTACAAAACCCTCCATGGAGCTACCATCAGCTAATATTTCAGCCAGGGTCGGAGTTGAACGGATAGGTTCTTCTAAATATTCATCGCTGTTACAAGCGGTGAATAGAAGAAGAAGTAATGAAAGTAAGGTTAGTATACGCATGATTAGTTTACTTTAGAATCCAATGTTTAGTCCAACAAGGACAGTTCTAGCTAAAGGGTAACGACCGAAGTCGATACCGAGGCCATTGATGATACCGCCACCAGCAGATACTTCAGGGTCTAAGCCAGTGTAGTCGGTGAAAGTTAACAGATTTTGTCCAGAGACATACAGGCGGAATTGCGAGGCCCACGGGATGTCAAAATTATAGCCCAGCTGAATATTCTTAAGACGAACAAAAGTGCCATCTTCTACAAAGTAATCAGATGATCTTAGGAAATTGCCGTTGGGATCAATTGTACTCAACCGTGGAATATTAGCATCTACGTTATTGGGGTTCCAGGCATCGTCTATTAGTCCTTCCTGAACGTTAACGTTAGAGGAGCCAGAAGTCCGGAAGAATTTGGTGTAGTTGTATACATCATTTCCAAATACACCGTACCACTGCATATTTAAGTCAAAACGCTTATAGGTAATATTGATGTTCAGTCCCGCAGAAAAATCGGGGAATGGGTTACCGATTGTTGTTAAATCATCCTCAGAGATACGACCATCTCCATTTTGATCGACAAAGATCAGATCACCTGGCTGGGCATTGGGCTGAATCAGTTGACCTTCATCGGTAGAGTGGCTATTGACTTCAGTCTGATTGCGGAAAATTCCTGCGGTTTCAAAACCATAGAAAAGTCCGACTACCTGACCTAGCTCTGTTACTTTCAGAAAATTATTACCGAATTCCGCACGCTGCTGCGCAAAGAGTTGGCTATTACCTGGTGCCAATTCGACGGCCCGGCTTTCGTTGATGTTGACCGTTGCATTTGCGCTGAATGTCCAATCATTTACTTGCTTAGTATAGCCCAGCCCGATATCCCAACCAACGGATTCGAAGCTACCGACATTTTGCCAAATACGACTTGGTGCACCAGTAAACAGCGGTAGGCTGGTGGGGAAGAGCAAGCCAATGGATTTCTTATTATAGTAGTCTACGTTGACGCTCAAGCTATTATTGAATAAGCTGGCTTCGACACCGTAATTCACATCCTCGACGACTTCCCATTGTAGATTGGGATTACCGAATTGGGAAATGAAGTTAGTAACTACGCGATCCTCATTCTCGCCAAGAATAAAGTTTTCATTTCCGACTAGGAACAAGAATGCAGAGGCAGGTATATTCTGGTTGCCAACCTGGCCAAAGCCCGCTTTCAACTTCAAGTTATTGATAAAAGGCACGTTGAAAAAAGATTCTTCGGTTACATTCCAAGCACCTGAGAAGCTATAGAAATTGGCAAAGCGATTGTTGACGGGGAATCTTGAAGAACCATCCCGACGGAAGGAGCCGAATAAGAAATAACGATTGTCATAATTGTATCGCAACCTGAAAAGCTGAGATTCCAAGGTATTGGCACCTTCATTACCAAAAGCTTGAATACCTTCACCAACTGCTGCGTCCAAGAACTGGAAGTTCTCATTGGGTAGGATCACGTCATTGCGAATTCCCAATACATAGTTGTTCTGAAAACGCTCGAAAACCAGACCAGCCGTTGCACTGATGCTGTGTAGGCCGAACTTCTGGTTGTAATCAATCAAGTTATTCCAGACGTAACCGAAACTTTGGTCCATGCGAGAACGGACACTACTTTCCGGGTTTTCCTCTAGACCTGGTTCGATGGTAAACTGAGGGAAAAATTGATCATTCCTTTGTTGACCCAACGTCAGACCTAAACGAGATGAGAAACTGATGTTTCTCGTGATATCGTAAGTCAACTTGGTATTCGAGAAGAAGTTAAATAGGTAAGACTTGTTGAACTGTCGCGCTACGGCTGCGACAGGATTGGGTACGAAGTTCTGAGAACGACCGTAAATACTGAATTCATTGCGGCCTTCCCGCTCATCGAAATCCACAAAAACTGGAGTTAGTGGGTCGATTCGCAGCGTATTGAAAAATAGGTTGGGGGTATTCTCCCAGTGCTCGTATCGGGGGTTGATATCTTGCTGGATCAATAGGCGATCACTTACCTGATAATCGACATTGAAACGGGCGGTAACGCGGTTCCAATAACCTCTGTCCAGGTGAGATTCATCGCGGAAGTAAGCGATGCTACCCAGGTAGTTCAACTTATCTCCACCACCGTTGATCTGTAGGTTGTAGTTCTGCACGGGTGCAAAATCACTGTACACTTCGTTCCACCAGTCTGTATCGGTATCGATGGCATCGAGGTCATAAACGGCTGGTTGGCCGTCATTCATCTGGCGAGCGTTGATTACGCGAGCGTATTCATTGGCACCAGCTAGAGAAGGCTCCTGCAAATTCTGTATGCCATAGGATACCGAAGCCGATATGCTGGCTTTACCTTCACCGCCTCGCTTAGTTGTTACGAGGATTACACCATTCGATGCTCGGGTACCGTAGATTGAGGTTGCAGAACCATCCTTAAGTATCTGCAGGTCTTCGATATCGCCTGGGTTGAGGAAATTTAGATTGGTGCCTTCCGGGAGGGGAACACCGTCTACTACGATAAGTGGAGCAGTGCCTTGATTGGTTACGATGCCTCGAATTAGGATGTTAGGTGCGGCGCCTGGCCCGCCACCATTGTTTATGACCTGAACACCAGCTGCCAAACCTTGCAAACTTTCCGAAACATTACCAACGGTCATTCTATTCAGATCCTCACCTTCGACCGTTGCAATGGAAGAGGTGATTTCCTTTCGATTTGCTGTACCGTACCCAATGACTACGACTTCATCGAGCGTAGTTTGGTCTGGCTTGATAAGAATATCGATATTTTGCTGACCGGTGTAAGGGATACGCAGGCTTTCGTAGCCGAGATATGAAACTAATAAGACGGGTGTATCCGTAGTCGCACGAAAGGAGAAATTACCGTCTAAATCTGTAATGGTGCCGTTTGAAGTTCCTTCTTCGATGATGTTTATACCCGGTAGTGGGCCTTGATCGGAGGTCGATACCCGACCTGATATTTGCGCACCTTGACCCCAGGCCGTGGCCGTTGTCAAAAGTGCTACAAAGCAGCTTAATAAAAATGTCCTCATGAATTGGCTAGTTATCTAGTGTTTAGTAAAAAATGGTGGTTTTGAAAATATCGACTTAAGCTCGTTAGCCAAAACCATTAACTCGAAGGAGTCAATACGAGTCGATTTAAGTGTGAATCGAATGTGGCTTCCCAGAAGCCATAGGCACTGCTGTCGAAGATAAATTCTACACCACCGCCGGGAACGGCCAAGTCTGGACTAGAGCCGTCGTCGAAACGCCAGAAAGGAGACCAGCCAGAAAGGTTGGCATTCATGATAAATGCATTGTTGCCAGTCCCTACAGGGTCGTGGTCGTAAAGCTCGACGACTCCACGGAAGATGAGCGGATTTTCTGGATCAACTGTTAACTCTTTACCGCTACCCCACCAGAAACAAGCCTCAGAACCATCTGCGTTGCTCACACAGGTTGACTGACCGTCTACACGAACTCCCGTTCCTATAAATGCAACCAGCGGGAACGGAGTCGTTGTTGGGGTATATGGATTTACTGAATAAGATAGATCTCTCAAGTCTACGTTTACTTCGTAATATCCGACCTGCGGAAGTACAATTGGAGAAACACTGGCATCTGTGGCAATCTCAAGTTTACCAGGTTCAGAAGATGCGCCCAGCGTTAGCGTACCGAATGTTTCCCGGCTTGGAAGTAGTCTGATTTCCGTACCGGCCTGCTCGCTGTAGAAGCGAGCAACAAACAGCTTGCCCGTACTATCTACACCTTCGACTGCATCCGCTATTGCGGGAACGCCGAAAAGGTCCGCATTCAGGTCTTCATCTGTAGTGACGTCTGTGGCAAAAAAGGCTGGAAATGGCTCGAAGGCAGCGATCTTGATTACATCTTCAGTTACGTTGCCGTCATTATCGGTGATGCGAATATCGAACTCATAGACACCAGGTGTCTGGATATTGAGTTCGCGGCTGTAGTTGTACTCATCGGTGCTTAGTGGAATAATATCGCTGATGTTGGCACCCACAACTTCGACACTTGCTATACGCCCATCGTCAGTGGTTGTGAACTCCAGCGTTACGTCTGGTCCTTCTCCTAGAAATACCATGCCCTCTGGAGTCGTATTTTGAAAAACGGGCATAGTCACATCCTCATCCAATGTAAGCGTGAGGGTATCGGTTAAGGAAATGCCGTTCATGTTAGTAGCCGTCAACAGCAGCTCGTGAACTGATCCCATTTCGGCAGCAGCTGGCACAGACAACACGTAAGAAAAGTCAAAACGCGTATCGGTTCCATTGAGTGAATTTTGCTCGGCTATACTCCAGGGTTGATAATCGAGATTTACTGACGATAAACCCGCCGGATCAGTGATGGTAGCCGTTATGGTAATATCTGACCCAGGCATAGACCGCAATTGCTGCATAGCAACGATACGGGGCTCAGAATCGGGTAAGACGAACTCTTCGTCATCGCAAGAGAGAGCCAGGGCCAATACGAGAAACGCGGATATAGATAGGGCAAGAAGTTTGTGAAAACTACTCATGGTTATATTATTATTTGAAGATGTAGTAAAGTGGTGGATCGTTAGTTATCTAGGCGTAATCCTGACTCGATTCAAGAAAGTATCGAACTCGAAGAAGTACTCACCATATACCTCGGGGCCGAAGATGAAGTTGCCACCACCGCCAGGAACTGTCGTATCTGGGAAAGTCCCGACTGCATCGCCTACATCGAAGCGCCAGAATGGTACCCAGCCCGTCTTATTGGCACCTAGAATAAAGCCATTGTTGCCATCGCCGACCGGATCGTAATCGAATAGCTCTATGTCGGCAAAGAAGCGATATGGATTTTCTGGATCTGGAGTGAGTTCCTTGCCACTACCGAAGTTGTAGCACAACTCAGAACCGTCTGCATTGCTTGTGCAAGTGGATTCTCCATTTACAGTTACACCCGTACCAATGAGGATGATGAAATCAAACGTGGGATCGGTAGGCTCGAAAGTCTCGAGCGTATAGGTCAAGCTGGTAAAGTCTATGATAATGCGGTAGTAAGCTACCTCGGGAAGTACGATCGGGTTTACAGTGGCATCTGTTCCTATCGCCAACTCATTTGGCCCAGGACCTGCGCCGAAAGCAAAGGGCGCAAAAGACGATTTTTGAGGGATAAATCGTATTTCCTGATTTGCCTCTTTGTTGTAGTACAAGGCTTCGAATATAACGCCTTCTGTAGTTGGATCCGTCGATCCATTGATCAACATGGGCACGCCGAATACATCGGAATTCAACTCTGCATCTGTATCCACATCGGCCAGGAACATCCTATCGAACCTAAGCGATTCTTCGATATTTACCGTTCGGCTCGCACTGCTGGTATTTCCAGCTAGGTCAGTTACTGAAACATTGACCGTGAACTGACCTGATAAGCTGAAGTCGATTTCGCGGTTGAATGAGTAGCTCACATCGTTCACCTCTACTTCTTCGTTGATACCGAAGCCAGCTATCCTTACTGATCCGATACCCTGATCATCATTCGCACTGATATCGAGACTGAATTCCGCACCAGGCCCGAGAATAAACGTTCCTCCATCGTTGGGCGAGGAAATGGAAATGACAGGTTGAGAGTTGTCTCCACTTATAGTGACTCGAATCTGACTTGTCATATCGTTATCACCAGGATTGGCTGCTGTGACGGTGACAAGGTGCTCACTGCCGATAACCTCATCCGCTGGAATGAGGAAACTGTAAGCGAGTTCGAATTGCGTGACGCCCGGGGTAACTTCGATCACTTTGTCTAAGAACCATGGCTCATAGGTGATTCGGATATCCCTGACTCCGGCAGGATCAGACAATAAACCTGAAAATACGATTGTCTCACCGGGTAGACCGCTGATTTCTTCCACTAACTCCAACTGGGGCGTTGAGTCAACAGAGATCATATCATCTTCACAAGCTAGACCTATCAAAAGGATGGTTGCCGCGAGTATGTAGAATCCAACTTTTCTAAGCATGAATTTGTGCTTTAAGCTTTTCTAATGTTCGTTTAATTATCGAGGGCAAACAAAACAAATGGAAAGCTTTAAAAAACTAAAATTTGCTGATAGCTTGCTCTCGGAAAATATTATGATGTAAAATTAGATTGCATTCTAGTTTACATCATGGACGATTTTAAAAAAAACATGGACGATTTTTTCATATTTTCGCAAAAAGTCATACAAATGCTGTCTAAATCGATCCGTAGTGGGTTTCAGGGGGAAAAAATGGTCGTGGTACCAAAAGGCCTGTTTACGCGTGTCAAAGAACATCAGTTGCTGAGCTGCCTTTACCTGACCGATATCGGATTTTTCCCACGGGCAACCGATCATTACAGAAAGAGGAAAAGGGGATCTGGCGAATACATTTTGATCTATTGCATAGATGGCCGAGGGGTGGTGGAGCTGAATGGGATAAAGCATCAACTGAAGCCAAATAGCTTCTTCATTATCGAGAGAAAGAAGCCACACACTTATTACGCGCACAAGATGGATCCTTGGAGCATTTACTGGATTCACTTTAAAGGCAGTCATGCTCCATATTTGTATGATAGGTTTGTTACCCAAAGCGAAGGCAATCCCATACTTATACCCTATGAACAAAACAAGATTGCCGAATTTGAATACCTGCTGGGTCTTTTCCAGCTCGGCTACACCAATCAAGTGCTGGAATACGCCACTATGATGCTTCACAATCTGATCGGTTCTTTCATCTATTACTCCGTAAAGTCGAGAAGCAAGCGAGAAATCGCCAATGACGATCTGGTTAAACGCATCATCAAATTTTTGAATGATAAAATTACCGAGAGCATAAAGCTCAAGGACCTGGAATTGCACTTCAAGAAGTCGAATACGGCACTGTACAAGATTTTCAAAGAGAAAACCGGCTACTCCATTATGCACTTCTTCGGACTGATCAAAGTTCAGAAAGCCTGCGAGTTAATGAACCTGACGAACCAATCCATCAAGGAAATCAGCTTTGGACTGGGGTTCCAAGACCCACTCTATTTTTCGAGGGTTTTCAAAAAATACATGGGGGTTTCACCCAAACAGTATAGACTAAAAAGATGATGGCCTGAAGAGGTATGACTTTCTTCCCCTATTAATCACGTGATTCCGGCTCCTCTAAAATCTGCTCAAGCGTTTGCCTCATATCGGAGACGATGTCTGGAAATTTATCGGCTAGGTTGTTGGTTTCAGCCGGATCGCTTTCCAAATCATACAACTGTGGCCTGCTGCTGAACCCAGGATCGACAAACTTATCCCTCAACCACTGAGGAATAATAGAGGTAGATGTAGGATGAATATACTTGTACTTGCCCTTCCGTAAGCCGTAGGCATAGGCTTGTTCTAGAAGTACGGCTCTACCCGTTTCAGATTGGCCCAACCAGGCATCGAGATGGTTTTGACTATCCGGACCATCTTCTGGCCGGATATCCACACCGACCAGCGAAGCAAGGGTAGCGTATAAATCCACCTGACTCAGCAGGGCATCGCTGACTAGTGGTTTCTTGATACCTTCAGGCCAGTATACGACAGTGGGCATCCGTGTACCTGCTTCGTAAACAGCGTATTTCGATCCTCGGAATGGGCCGCCCGGTCGATGATTACCGACTAATTCTCTTGCGTAATCCAGGTAACCATCATCGAGTATCGGCCCATTGTCGCTGGTAAATATGATCATGGTTTGTTCATCCAGACCAAGGCTATCCAAATGTGCGGTGATAGCACCGACACACCAATCCATTTGGGCAATGACATCCCCACGAGGCCCCATGATGCTCGATTCTATGAACTGTTCATGTGCGATTCTGGGCTGGTGTATATCGTGCAGAGAAAAAAACAGGAAAAAGGGCGATTGAACATCTTCATCTATAAAATCGATCGCCTTTTCAGTAAGAACAAAGGGAAACTCTTCATCGACCCAAAGTGCGGAACGACCGCCCCGCATGTAACCTATGCGGCTAATCCCGTTCGTGATTGCACCCAAATGCTGAGGATCTGTATACTGCTTCAAAAGTTCAGGTCGCTCGGTGCCGAGTGGATAGCCTCCGGGAATGGGAGTACGGTAATCGACGGTGATCGGGTCATCTTTCTCCAAACCGACAACCATCTGGTTCTCCAAAAAGACCGTCGGGATTCGATCTCCCGTAGCGGGTATCAGGAAACTGTAATCAAAACCCAGCTCGGCCGGGCCTGGTGAAACGCGTTCATTCCAATTCACCTGCCCGTCTCCCAGCCCCAGGTGCCACTTGCCCACCACACCGGTTCGATAACCAGCGTCTTTCAGTACGTCTGCCAAGGTTCGCGTATCTGTATCTATGAGCAGAGGCGCATCGCCGTTTAGGATAGCGGCCCGATTTCGGAAAGCATAGGTGCCTGTTAATAATGAAAATCTGGAGGGCGTACACGTAGCAGCGGCCGAATGTGCATCCCTAAAGTTTACGCCCCCACGAGCGAGTCGATCCACATTTGGCGTCTTTACACCTATGGCACCATTTACCCCGATGTCGCCATATCCGAGGTCGTCTACGTATATAAGTACGATGTTAGGCCTCGATTGAGCTTGCAAAAACCCTACGCTAAATACCAAAAAGAAGAATGTAACTAATTTAAACAGCTGCATATCGATAGCAATGGGTTACTTCATTAAAGTACTCAGACTCGAGGGTGTGAGTGCTGTCTTTGGATCAAATCGATCAGAGCCCATGTATTTGAGCAAGCTATAGCGCAGCTGCTTGACAACAGGCCTATTCTCTAGATCGCTCTCGAGGTCTACACCTGCCACGAGCAGCTTACCCGCCCCTACTTTAGCTTCAAAAATCAGAGCTGTCTTACGATTTTCGAACCAATCGTCTATCACCCGAACGATAGGTTCTATGCCAGGGTCCAAATCATCGATCACGATGGCTGCACCAGTTGAAATAGGCTCCCACCACTGCCAATCGGAATGGTACTCGGTCGGGAATTCTGCCAACGCAGGGTGCTCTGGGTTGCAAAGTAGGCCAAGTGTGTGCGGAGCTTGTCCGCTAGTCCACGATGTGTTCCAGAATATGCTGGAAAACCCAATTTCGATGTCTCCACCTGCCTCTGGTCTTAAATCACCACGACCCAATTGCAAGATAGCACGCCCGCCAGCCTCCAGATATTGCTTGAGTTTGCTGTCGAACTCATCGGTGATCAAAATATCGTTTTCAGGAAGATCAGGAAGTACTTTTGGAAAAATCCAAAAATCCCAACTGTTCTTGCTCTCCGCAACGGTGAGCTCCAAAATCATACGTTCAGCCTGGTCTATTTGAGGCAGATCAAACGCTATGTCACCGAGAGACAATTGATTTCCGAGTGGCAGATCTGTGTCAGCCAGTTTCCCCGAGCCAATGATCTGGACATCTTCCGAAGTGATCTGCCAGCTTGGACTCACTTCTTGCAGGGGCTCCGAGCCGAAGTGAGCAACCTCAGCAGGCACAACAAGCGAATCGCCGCTGTAATAGACACGCTTCGGCCAGCGGACAAGCAGCGTAGTCGGGCCACAAAACGAACGAAAAGCCGCTGGCGATACATAGCCTTTTTCTTCCCAAAAAGCATCCAACACGCCCACCAAAGCTGTACCCTGCCCAGGAAAATCGTGTAAATCCAACAGCTGAAAACCCGCAAAAGGCTTGGTGCGCATAGCCGCTTCGATATCGGCTTTGTAGCAAATGGTCTGCAACTTACCCGACGCCAGCAAAAAGCTATCGGCCAAGTCGCCCATGTCGTTCTCTTCCAGGGTTTCTTGAAAAATTTCAAAATTTCTAGGCTCCAATACCCCCGTGTATTTATCCAACCCAGAAAAATCGGGATACACACACCACTGCCCGATTTCGTGAGAAACAATGGGCTGATCGACGGCTGAAGAAAAATCATCGTAGTCAAACTCCGTTTGAGGGGCCTCGCGATTTATGATGCTGTTCAAGCCTTCGTTCCAGCGGTGAATGCGGGGCTGGTAGGGTACGTAATAATCCGCTTGCTCCAGATAGGGCCAACCACTAGCCGGCGCGTAGACCTTGGTTGGATCCAACTCCTGAAAATGAGCTAAAAATCGATTGAGAAACGTATTCAGGCTATCTCCTCTGGGCTCATTACCATGGGCAAACATGACGAACGAAGGGTGATTGCCATACTGGCGCATGATATTTTCAGCCTCTCGAAATAGCCACGCATCTATCGGCTTTCCATCACCCAGATAGGTCCAGACCGAGGCTTCGACCTGTAAGTAAATGCCCATCTCATCGGCAGCTACAAAGGCAGCTTCGGGCGGGCACCAAGAATGAAAACGCATGTGGTTTAAGCCGTGATCCTTTAGCGCTTGGTAGATTTTTTTCCAATATTGTACTTCCGCAGGTGGATACCCAGTTAGTGGAAAGATGGCGCATTCCAAGGTACCCCTCAAAAATATGGGCCTGCCATTCACTTCAAAATGCTGACCGACCGCATCGAAATCGCGCATACCGAAGTCTTCGACCTTGTCATCTTTTCCAAGCTCAGATTCTAAGGTTACCGTCAATTCGTAAACATTGGGTTCGAACTCGTCCCAGGTGGCGAAGTCTTCGCCCATATCGTAGCTGAAGTTCAAGGTGTCGATACCTGCTAAGCTTACCGTCTCTTCCAACGCCGGAAGAGGAACGCTTTCTCCTTCTTTCAATCGGGCCGACAATTTAATCTTGGCCTCAACCTGCTGACGTGTTTTGTTATTCACTGCCACAACGACATCGACTTTCCCTTCCCGTACGCTGGGAAATAGGCGAATGTCTTCAAGATGTACTTTGGGTTGTGCAGAGATGTAGATGTCGCCAATTATTCCATTCCAATTACTTTGGGTATTGTCGCTAATACTATGAGCATCCAGGCCGACTTCGATATCAGAAACCCGATTATCGACTCTGATGGTGAGGGTATGTGTCCCTGCTTCTACGCCCTCAGGCAAAAGGTAAGTATGCGGTGTGCCGAGATAATTATCTCTACCGATCAGTCTGTCATTGATCCAAACGGTTGTTTCCCAGTGTGGCCGCTCCAAATGTAGGGTGATGTATTTGTCGGTCCAGTTTTCTGGAATCTCTACCGTACGCTGGTACCAGGCCGGGCCGTAGTACACCTTCCGAGGTGTAAGCCAAAAAGAGATCTTAGTATTATCGGGTGCTCGGTATTTGGCATACTTTTCGCTCGTATACCAGAGACTATCGTTCCACATGTTGCCTGTCCAGTGCGTCGAAACACTCGGATCTTCCCCCTTGTCGTTTTCTGCCATAGAACCCGGCAAAACGATTTGATCTTCAAGTACAGACTCATACCATGCTTGGTCTACCCCGACATCCTCTGGATCGGTCTGGAAACGCCATTCGCCTTCAAGATTCAGCTGATTATTTATCGATTCCTGGCAAGACACCAGCAGGCAGCTCACAGCTATTAAGGCTGCTAAAAATCGGACATTCGCTGATATGGGTTTCATAGTTGATGTATTGGTATTGGAAAATTATAGTTTCACTCTAATCTGAGCGATGAGGGTCAAACACGACCGACATCGGTTTTCAATCTCCTCGAAGTTTTGATCGGCCAATAGCTCCTTACTAATAAGTTTAGAACCCATGCCTACACAAGTCACACCCGAAGAAAACCAGGCACTTAAATTTTCCTCAGTTGGGCTAACCCCACCTGTCGGCATGATCATCGTCCAGGGTTGCGGACCTCGAACAGCTTTTACGAAGCCAGGCCCTAATGTGCTACCGGGAAAGAGCTTGACGATCTCGCAGCCAAGCTCTTCTGCCTTGGTAATTTCAGTCAAGCTTCCGCAACCCGGCGACCAAAGCACCTTTCGTCGGTTGCAGGCTATCGCTATGTCTTCTCTCAAGACGGGAGTGACAACAAAATTGGCACCCATCTGCATATAGAGGGCCGCAGTTGCTGCTTCGGTCACCGAGCCCACACCCATGATCATTTCCGGGCATTCTTCGGCACAAAATTTATTCATCTCGCCGAATACTTCATGTGCGAAATCACCTCGGTTGGTAAATTCCATCAACCTGGCACCACCCTTATAACAAGCAGCAACTACGCGCTTGGCCAGTTCAGGATCACGGTGATAAAAAAGTGGTACCATGCCTTGCGCTTGCATGGTCGTTGCTACTTTTAGCCTGGAAAATCTGGCCATCTTTATATGATTTTAGATTTATCTAGAAACCCGACCACTGGCGTCTCCGCCCATGAGGGTTTCGACTTCAGCCACCGTTACTTGATTAGCATCGCCAAAGATGGTGTGCTTCAAACAAGATGCTGCCACGGCAAAATTCAAAGCTTTTTGATCGTCTTCGGGATAGGTCAATAGCCCATAGATCAGCCCGCCCATAAAGCTGTCTCCGCCGCCAACGCGATCCACGATATGCGTGATCTGATAAGTGGGTGCTTCAAAAAAAGTATCTCCGTTGAAAAGCAAGCCACTCCAGCTGTTGTGTGAAGCACTGATGGAACCTCTTAGTGTAGTGATGATCTTCTTAGCGCGGGGAAACATCTTCTTGATCTGCCGATGCACCGATTCATAAGCAGCGGCTTCCATGGTGCTACCTTGGGTCACTTCCACATCTTCGGGGTGTAGACCGAAGTGCTTTTCGGCATCCTCCTCATTACCGAGAATGATGTCACAACCACTCACCAGCTCAGGCATCACTTCTCTGGGAGACTTGCCGTACTTCCAGAGCTTTTTACGATAGTTGAGGTCGGTAGAGACCGTAACGCCTAGGCGATTGGCGGTCTCGATAGCCTCCAGGCAAGCATCGGCTGCACCCTGAGAAAGAGCTGGGGTGATTCCCGTCCAGTGAAACCAGTCGGCGTCCTTGAACACTTCTTCCCAGTCGATCATGCCAGCCTCTATGCTGGCCATGGCTGAATATGCCCGATCATAGACCACCTTACTGCCTCGACTCACTGCGCCTATTTCGAGGAAGTATATGCCGAGTCTTTCCCCACCTCTCACTATATGATTGGTATCTACGTTGCGTTTGCGCAGCTCCATGATGGCGCATTCACCCAAGTCATTTTGCGGTATACGGCTTACAAATGAGACGGGAATACCATAGTTGGCGAGAGAAACGGCCACATTGCTCTCCCCTCCCCCATAGATCACATCAAAGGAATTGGCTTGAGAAAATCTGAGTTTTCCCGGAGGAGATAGTCTCAACATGATCTCTCCGAAGGTTACGACTTTACTCATATTTAGCTTCTTGATTGGGCAATTGTTTATTGTAGGCTGAATATAGACAAGTTGAAAATTTATGGGGAGCAGAGTCGACAGATTCTTGAAAATTAGGATAAATACGCCTCGTAAGATGAAACATAATTTCTTCGACGGCGACCGTTCGTACTTTTGTAAGTGCTAGATCGAACTGGACGTATAGATGCATTTATACGGCTACCCCCTCTACCCCACCCTTAACCCACAAAAAATCGTACTTTTCCGACCAAGCCTACCAAATATGACCAAAAAGGAAATTGCCGCCAACGCCTATGAAGACAACATGCTACTGCTCCTGTCGCGGCTGAGGCACCGATTTGAAAAAATAGCCGAAGGCGGCGGTCAAAAGCGGATCGCCAAGCAGCACCAAGCCGGTAAAATGACCGCGCGAGAACGCGTAGTCGCTCTGATCGACGAGGGCTCGGACTTTCTGGAAATCGGTGCTTTTGCCGGCTACGAAATGTACAAAGAGTACGGCGGCTGCCCGGCCGGTGGCGTGATATTGGGTTTGGGACGAGTCAGCGGCAGACTCTGCGTAATCGTAGCCAATGACGCGACGGTGAAAGCCGGTGCCTGGTTTCCGATCACGGGCAAAAAGAACCTGCGCGCTCAGGAAATCGCGATGACCAATAAGCTGCCGATCATCTATCTAGTGGATAGCGCGGGCATCTTTCTGCCGTTGCAAGATGAGATTTTCGCCGATACCGATCACTTCGGTCGAGTCTTCCGCAACAACGCAGTCATGAGCGCTCAGGGAATTCCGCAGATTTCAGCCATTATGGGTAGTTGTGTGGCTGGCGGGGCCTATCTACCCATTATGTCAGACGAGAGCCTGATTGTAGAAGGAACGGGAAGCATTTTCCTGGCCGGTCCCTATCTCGTGAAAGCGGCCATAGGCGAAGATGTAGATAAAGAAACCCTGGGCGGAGCCACCACCCAAACCGAGATCAGCGGCGTGGTGGACTACAAAATGCCCGATGATCAGACCTGTATCGATACCATTCGCGATTTAGTTAGCCATCTCGGCGCACCGGAAAATGCAGGCTTCGACCGGATCGAAGCCGTAGATGCTCCAGGCAATGAAAACGACCTGCTGCGCATCATACCCGACGACCCGGCCAAGCCTTACGATACCAAAGAGCTGCTCAAGCTCATGGTCGACGGCGGCAAGCTGACCGAGTATAAGGCTGGTTACGGCAAGTCGATCACCTGCGCCTACGCCCGTATAGACGGCTGGAGCGTAGGTATTGTAGCCAACAACCGCAAGGTGACCAAGAGCGGAAAAGGTGAAATGCGATTTGGTGGTGTGGTCTACAGCGATAGTGCCGATAAGGCTGCGCGATTCGTCATGCTTTGTAATCAAAAGAATATACCGCTAGTGTTTTTGCACGATGTGACCGGCTTCATGGTCGGCTCGCGATCGGAGCACGGCGGCATCATCAAAGACGGCGCCAAACTGGTCAATGCCATGTCGAATAGCGTGGTGCCCAAGTTCACCGTCGTAATAGGTAACAGCTACGGGGCGGGCAACTATGCCATGTGCGGTCGCGCCTACGATCCAAGGCTCATGCTCGCTTGGCCCAACGCCAAGATCGCGGTGATGGGCGGTTCGCAGGCCGCTAAGACGCTCCTGCAAATTCAGGTACGAGCTAAAAAAACGCAGGGCGAAAAACTCTCCGAAAAAGAACAGCAAAAATTACTCGACGAAATCACCGCCCGCTACGATTCTCAGACCACCCCCTACTACGCCGCCGCCCGCCTGTGGGTAGACGCCATCATCGACCCCAGGCACACCCGTACGTGGATCAGTAGAGGTATAGAGGCAGCGAGTCAGGCACCGGGTGGAGAGTATAAGACGGGGGTGATGCAGACGTGATAAATCACTCCACCCCCAACCAAACCTTCATCCGTCCCGTCCCATCATCATACCGCCCATAGAATACCAGACCGCTATCCCCTTTCACTTCAAATCGGCCAGAACCATCGCCGTAAATCATACGATCTTTGCGGAGATTGACATATCGGCTGCCGTTCCAGACGCGCTCTTGACCACTGTAAACCGAAGCTGAGCGGATGCGGTAATTGTAGGTACCCGGCCTAAGCCTGAATCGCATCGTTTTTTGAGACTGTCTGCCCGCTTGCAGGCGGAAGGTGAACTTCTGATTGTTGATATACAGGTCGACCACCTCGGCACTGACTCCACGGCCTAGACTGTTGGAAATATCCACTTCAAAGCTGGTCGCTACCGGTTTGCGGATGGTGGTTGGCTCTTCGCGGGTACGGGTCGTCGGGCGATCATTAGACGTGGAGGTCGTACGCTCGGTAGATGTAGCTGGGTTAGAGAAATTACGCCCTGGATAAGCCTTGGAGATAAAGGCAATATCCGTCGCTGAAAGGGTCGTATTGAGGCCAACTTCGTAGTCGCCGTAGGTCAACTGGGGTGGAACCGGGTAGTGCATAATCGACTCGGCATCGTAAGCCGAATACTGCGTCTCATCGGCACTTTGTCTGGCCATGACGTTCGTGTAGGTCGTCTGCTGATCCCAACCTTGGGTGCGCCGGTAAAAATCGTAGACCGCAGCCTCATTCCAGGGTATACCCCCTGCCGGATTCTGATGCTCGTGCAGCAAACCCAGCGCATGACCGAACTCGTGTAGTACCGTACGCCTAAACTCATACTCGGGTGTCCGCTCGTTGAACCAGCCGAAATTCATAGTTGGGCGATTAGATGGCGCATTCTGAGCTTGCCGCCCGAGCATAGACCAAGAGCTACCGTTTTGTGTAAAAGAAATGCGAATATCACCCGTACCATAAGCCAGAAACTGAAAATTGATATTGGCGTAGCGCGTCCATTCTTGCGCATACTGCATGACTTTCTGGCGCACAAAATTCGACCCGCCCATAAATTGCACTTTTACGGTGCTGCCAGTCGGCCAGAAATTGCTGCGCAGGCCGCCATTCGAGCCATTACCCAGAGCCACTGCACGCTGAGCAATCGGCGGCCCGAAGTAGCCCGGCGATTGATCCAGACTCGGCGCAGCTGCTGGCGAAGGCATAACTACACAAGCGTGTATGTGGTGCTGAGCACTTACATCAGTTAAGGCCATCACGGCCAATACAAAAAACAGGAAAATTTTACGAAGACACTCTCTCACGGCTAAGGGGATTTAAACATCAATCAATACGAGCGTAGAACCTATGAATCACCGTGTAGGGTATGTACTTTAAAGTCTTTTAACCAGTCACATACACATTTAATAGTTTTTAACAGAGAGCCCCTTTAAGGGTGAAAGTTTGATCTTTTTATGTACTTACGCAGGTGGCATCTCCACCCGAATACGCTTGGTAGCTACCTCCTCTCACTAATCGAACTAACTAACGGTCAGCTGAGAAAAAACGTATTCGACTTCAACACATCGAGCTCCTCCGAGCACCCTAGCGAGCTCCTCCGAGCAACTTGGCGAGCTCCTCCGAGGCATCTTTTGACGAACGTTTTGTTCGTCAAAAGTTCCTCGGAGGCGTCGAGCAGAAGGTGCTTCACACCTCCGAGGAGCTCGCTCCGCTCGACGCCTCGGAGGAGGAAGCACCTTCGCTCAAAAACGTAGAATGCCCCACACCACTTGAGCGAGAGCCTTCGACCTGCGGAAGCCTGCCTGACGAGTGCACGCAGGCAGGTCTAAAAGAAACAAACCCTTAACTTCGTGTAAAGTCCTTCCATAAAATGAATCCAGACCACTTCCCCGAAAAATTTCAGCGCGGCGTCATCGACCACATGAACGACGATCATCGCGATGCTATGGTCGATATTCTGCATGCCTACTGTGATGCCAAGTGGGTAACTGATGCCGAAATGGGTCCATTCGACAAGGAAGCCATGGAGCTAATCGGCCTAAGTGAGGATGGAAAGCGAGAAACTTTTGAGGTGAAATACGATAGCCCCATAGAGAAGCCCCAGCAGTTCCGGCCTATGCTGATCGAGATGCTGAAGGCAGCCAGGAAGAAGCTAAAAGTGTAAAAAATGTGATCGTAATCACATTTTTTACGTAAATCCTGTGATTACGATCACAAAATTTACATTTTTCAAAGTGAAGCTCTTCTACTAATAGCGTCTTACCTTTGATAGCCCAGATGAAAAATCTAATCGTACTTTGCTTCCTGATTTCGAGTTGTGCGACGCTCTGCGCTCAGCAATCAGACTCGATAGCGCTAGCGATAGACTCGCTAGAGCGCAAAGAGCGAGTTGTGAAGCCCGGCGCAGCATTGAAGTGGTCACTCATTCCGGGAGGTGGGCAGATATACAACCGTAGGTGGTGGAAGCTACCGCTGGTATACGGTGGGTTATTCGGCACCATCGGCTATGCTGAGTTTTACAACAACAATTTCCAGCGCATGGTCACGGCCCTGGAAGCCGAATGCTTTGGTGATGGCATACCCGACGAATGCATGGCCACTACTCATGAGTTCACTGGTGTCTTCGATGTACAAGCTATGCGCACCCTTCGCGACCGATTCGATCAAAGGCGCCAATACGCCTACCTCTACATCGCCCTCGTTTACCTTCTACAAGCCGTAGAAGCCTATACCGATGCCCAACTCATGGACTTCGATATGGACGATAACCTCAGTGCCATCAGAATTGTACCCAATCTCACCCCACAACAAGGTATGGGCATGGGCATCGCTATACCGTTGGGGTCTGGTCTTCGATTAAAGCGGCAGGAGGCAGTATTGAAGACCGTGCCAAAGTTTGGTCGCGTTAGATAGTGTACCTTTTTGGTAGCCAAGAAGGATTCCAATTTTTTCCAAAAGTTTGTAACACCTCTTGTATATATGTATCCAATCGGTGAACAGGCAGCCTAATTAGGCCACCACAAACCACCGATATCATGGAAATCAAAAGAAACTTCACCATCAATCAACCTGCTGATAGGGTATGGGAAGTACTAGGTAATCAGTTTGGCCAAGCCTGTGAATGGGTTACCGGACTATATCATTCGGAAGCTAGTGGCAACCCGGCTTCAGGTAATGCACAAAGTGTAAAAAGGACTTGCGATACCAACCAGGGTAAGATCAAGGAAGAGATCAGAGCATTCGATCCCAAGAATTATCATTTGTCTTACGCCGTAATCGAAGGTTTTCCGAGCTTTGTCAAGTCAGGCGTAAATACTTGGCGGCTAATGCCAAAAGGTAATAAAACTGAGGTCGATGTCCACTTTGTAGCGGAACTGCAAGGAGTTCTGGGCTTCTTGATGAAACCCATCATGCGAATGCAGTTGGGCAAGGTGTTCGACCAGGCGGTAAATGATCTCAAAGTCTTTGTAGAAACTGGAAAGCCCAGTCAAGCCAAAAGTAAGGAACTGGCCAAAAGGGCTGCTCGAGCCTAGAGCATTTCAAAATTTAAATTTTCATCCTGTATCCAGGTCGCCGATTGGTCTGGAACAGACAAACCATCTCAAAATGCAACGCATTTCTCGAATTTACACAACTATCATTTTACTCGTTATCGCTTTGATAGCCACTTCCGTTAGTCTCAGCGGCCAGTCTATGTCTCAAAACTATCGAAAGATGATCATAGAAAGAGACCTAGAAGTACCAGCCGAACAGGTCTGGAACGCACTGGCATTAGACTACGGAGAGATCTCAAATTTTAGCCCATTTATCCACGCCTCTAACTACGAAAGCGGGAGCCTGGAGGGCGTAGAAGGAGCTGAGAGAAGATGTGATTTCAATGCTAAAGGTACCCGCTGGAGCCATGAGCGAATTGTCTGGATCGATCACGACAATATGCGCCTGAAAAACATGGTCATCGATGCCAAAAAATTCCCTCTCAATCTGGATAATAGCTATGCTATTTACTCTGTAAGAGACCATGGTGACGGGACCTGCTCTGCCAGCTACGAATTCAACTTTCGCACCAAACCAGCTTTCCTTGGAGGAATGGCAGCTGGTTCCTTTAAAAAGTCACTAAATGAAACGCTAATCGGCTTAGAGCACTACCTAATTACCGGCGAGCGGGTAACAGGTGGCTCTGACAATGCCAAGGCCGTTCTCAAACAATACAAGGCTGACGATCGATACAAAGATTTCGAATATTCTCTAGAGAAGATTCGCGTAGACACCCGATAAATTCTTTCAGCTACTCACTAATACTCACCATTTTTTTCTCACAGGATATTATGCAGAATAACTAACACTCTGCATAGAGTCCATTTAAAACTAAATCAATTATGCCTATTCTAAAAACGACTCTGGCTACTCTATTACTATTTATCGCTTTTTTTGATGTGCACTCACAGCAAACAGGCGCCGACATCACCCTAACTAAAGTTGTTGATGCTTCTGCAGATGATGTCTGGGAAGTCTTGCGCCAACTAGATAATATTGACGAATTGACTGAGGTAGTCTCTACAGTCGAATTTACAGGTAATTATGGAGCTGGAGGCACCAGGGTTTGTACTTCCGCCGATGGCAACGGGGCTTTTAAAGAGTCGATATTAAGCCTAGACGACGACGCCAGAACGTACACCTACGAATTACTCGAAGGCGCACCGATAGAGGGCATGGTAAACAATTTTAAAGTCGTAGACTTGGGTTACCGAAAATCTATGATTGTATGGACGAGCAAATACGAAGCTTTCATCATCAATCCTCAAATGACTGAAGAACAGTTTCTTGGATTTATCAATCAAACTGCGACGGAGATGATTGGCAATGTGGCTTCTATGACTTCCCTGAATTAATTCCACCTCACATATCGTATTCTGTGTTTTTCGCATAAAACAAACTGAAGTTATGACGAAAAACACAGAATACACGTTCTTTTATGTAGCTCCATGAAAAATCCGCTTACCAATTCATACCAGGAAATCGAAGATCAAATCTTGGTGGCCCGAGCCATTGAAGGGGAGAGAAATGCCTTAGACGCCCTGGTCAAGCGACACCAGCCTTTCATATACAATGTCGCATGGAAAATGGTACACGACCCCAATGACGCCTGGGATCTCACTCAAGAAGTACTCATCAAAGTCATCACCAAGCTCTCGCAGTTCAAAGGCAATAGCAGTTTTCGCACTTGGCTATACCGTATAGTCTTCAACGAATTTCTGCAAGGCAAACGCCGCCGCCCAGAAGACCAGTTTACCAGCTTCGAGGAGTACGGCGAGCGGCTCGACGCCGTACCCAACCCGGATTTAACGCGAGAAGAGGAAATTGAACAAGAAGAAATAAGTCGGGAGATGCAAATTCGCTGCATGTCGGGCATGCTCATGTGTCTGACCCGAGAGCAAAGGCTAATCTATATTATAGGCGATGCTTTCGGCGTGGATCACAAGCTGGGTGCTGATCTTTTTAATATCAGTCCAGCCAATTTTAGGGTTAAGCTACACAGGGCTAGAAAAGAACTGTACAACTACATGAACAACAAATGTGGGTTGGTTAAAAAATCGAACCCATGCCGCTGTCCGAAGAAGGCCAAAGCTCTCAAAGAGATGGGCGCACTAGATTCAGGCAGCATGCTATTCAACACTGGACACAAAACTAAAATAGCCAATTATGTAGAGGCCAATTATGCCGAAGCTGGAGAAGCTTTTATGGCAAAAATTACTGATCTATATCGAGACCACCCCACTAGGGATGATTTTGGCAAAGACATCATTATCAAAGAAGTGCTGGATAATAAGCAGTTGATGGAGTATTTTAATTGAAGGTGGGATATTTGAAGTTGGGTTGTAATTACCTCCAACTTCATCTCAGCACATTTACTTACTTCTTATCCCGCCTTTTCTTCCTCGGCTGGTTCCACTCCTCCTTCTGCGCAAAATCCACTACACTCCTGATCGTGATCACCATTCCCATAAACACGAAATACCCAATCGTCACTACAATCAGAATCCAAAAATAGGAGCCGGCTTCACGTACGCCCACACCCGTAAATAAATATGCCAGCAGACCTGCCCCGACCACTAGCCCAGTGAATCCATACATAGACCGCTGGAAGTAACGCTGTCGCTCTTTGGTCGTGGCCATGAAAATGGAGTTGAACAGGGCGAAAAATAAAATAAAGGCCGCAGCACATTGCCAGGCAAAAAGATTGGGCCGACCTTCGGGGCTACCGCCTATAGCCGTACCTATACAATCAATCAAAAGTATCGCCGCTAAGACGACGCCAGCCTGAACTAGTGGGTCGAACTGTCGTTCGTAAATGGACTGCTTATCATTGCTCATCAAAATGGTGGGCTGTATATCTAATGTTATTGAGACCTTAACGATTCCATGAAGCTTTTGTTAACTCCATTGCTCATTTTAGCTGTAATGCCTGTTGCATATGGGCAAAATCTGTTGCACACCTACGACATACAAGGCGCAGGAAATACCTCTCCATTCATCGGCCAAACCGTAATTGTCGAATCGGCTGTGGTTGTAGCCTCCGGCCCAGGATTTGCTTACATACAAGACTTACAAGGCGACAATGACCCGAGTACCAGCGATGGACTACTACTCGAGGACAACTCCCTGGGGCAGCTTTCGGTGGGTGTATTGGTAACCGCCAGAGGAATAGTTAGAGAATTTGACAGGCAGACCTCGCTGGCCGGCCCGGGCTTTACCTTTAGTGTGCTTGGCTCAGAACCCCTACCCGTCCCTGTAGAACTGCTGGTCGATACGACACCCAGCGAGGTGCCCGACCTTGAAAAATACGAAGGCATGTACGTCGAATTCGATGTAACGGTCGGTGGGCCCAGCAGAAATAGTGGCAATGCCAATGTCTATACCACCGATAGCAGACCCATGCGCGAGCCGGGTATCGAAGCACCGGGCATCGATGGTCTGCCAGTATACGACGGCAACCCTGAATTGATGACCTATAACCCCGACGGTTTTGGGCAAAGCGACAATCGCTTCCTCAATGCCGGGGCTACCTTCAGTGGTCGGGGTGTCCTGTTTGAAGACGGTTGCTGCTATGAGCTGGCACCGACCGAGCCCGTCGCTTACTCGTCGTCTGATCCCACAACGGTCGTCAGGGACATTCAAAATGATGAGATAACTATCGCTTCTCTGAACTTGCTCAACTTCGACAATCAAGAGAGTGACTTCGATGTTCGGCTCGATAAACTCACCAGTTATATCAGTACTCAAATGGGCTACCCGCAAATACTCGCCGTACAAGAAGCTTGGGGCATACAAGAGCTGGATGCACTCGCCTTTCAGCTTCGTCAGACGAATCCGATCGATGGCGACTACCGCGTTTATTTGGGTACAGGCACCGGCGACATAAGCAACGGCTACCTGGTATCCGCGCAACTGCCAGAGCCATCTATCAGCGAGCTGGGTATCAACGAGTTTCTATCTATCGGCGGCATCTTGCACGACCGCCCACCTATGCTGCTCAGTATGGAGCTAGACGATACCGAACAGACCCGGCTGCAAGTACTCAATTTACACATGCGCTCGCTCAACGGTATCGAAGGAAGTAGCTCAGATTTTGTGCGCACCAAACGATTCGAGCAGTCAGTCAGTGTGGCCAATATGGTCGAAGACCTTCGCAACGAGAACCTAGTTATAGTTGGTGATTTCAACGCCTTCGAATTCAGCGACGGTTATGTAGACGTACTCAATCAGATAACAGGCCAGCCGTCGCTTGGTGCTGAACGTCTGCCACAATCCATCGTTAATCCGTCTATTCAAAACCTGACCGTCGATCTGCTCAACCCCGAAGAGCGGTATAGCTTTGTCTTTCAAGGTTCTGCCCAAATGCTCGACCACTGCGTCGCCAACGAGCTGGAAGGTCTGACCGTGCGCGAACTTCAATTTGCGCGTGGTAATACGGATGGTGCTTCCGGTTTTGCTGTAAATCAATTCTCTACAGTACGGTCTAGCGATCACGATGGATTTGTACTCTTTCTGGGTATAGATGCACTTACCTCTACCGAATCCATAGTCAGTAATAAACCAGATGTGCGTTTCCCCAATCCGTTCACCTCAGGCGATGTAATCAACTTTCCCCCTGAGGCCTCTGGCAGTCGAGCCCAGATTTTCGATTTATTGGGTAGGCCCGTATCGCCAGTGGTCAGGCTGGGTTCTTCTTCTGTACTTCCGCAGGTGGGCAACTCTCTCGAAAACGGTTTCAACTGGTCTGCTGATGTGGTTGGGTTGGTACAAGGCAGCTATATCCTCAATCTGTCGGTAGGTAAGGAGGTCTACGCCTGGCCGATGATCATTAAGAAATGATATGGGCTGGCGCCCAAAGACTGGTCCAGACTCTCCACTCTACGAGTAGAGAGTAATTTGAATGGGACACTGATTTTCGCAGGATCAACACGGATCGCTAAGCGCGTCGTCCGCCGAGCTATGCTCGCCGGCCGACAAAATTTGCACGGTATTTTGCTTTTAGCAGATTTTGTAATACATGAGTTTTGTGCAGTGCCATGCTCTTAGCATCTTGCAAAAAAAGTCATCGGCCGAGCTGTGCTCGTCCGATGACAGATTCAAATCAAAATGCTAGTAACTCCCACCGCCTACTTTGCGCCCGTTTCTCATTTTGCGCTGGCCATACAGCAGGGCTGCTGGCAGTGGGAAGCCCATGAGAACTACCAAAAAGGAGGTCTGCGCAATCGATGTCACATTTCTGGTCCTAACCAAGTGGAGCTACTCAGTATACCGTTAGTCAAAGGGAAGCATCAATCTACACCGATCCAAGAGGTAAAGATCAGTTATGTCACCGATTGGGTAAGATTGCACAAGCGAAGTATAGCCGCTGCTTATGGCCGATCACCCTACTTCGATCATTATTCGCAGGCACTATTTGGGATATTAGAAAAACGTCCAGAAAAGCTTTGGAGCCTTAATAACGAACTTCATCAAGAGATACTTAAAGTATTTGTAATCAGTGATTTATTTACAACTACCGATAAATATAACTTTCGATTTTTAGAAACGGTCATCGACCTGCGAAAAAAATCAAAATCGGTACCGATCCAGCTGGAGCATTACCCACAAGTTTTTGAGGATCGACACGGCTTCCTTTCAGATTTATCTATCTTGGACCTATTGTTTTGTCTCGGTCCCGGAGGAGGTGTCTACCTGCGGAAGTACAAAAAATGAATCAAAAACTACTTCTATTTGAACTCCTTACTCGATAAAGAAATAGCTGAAAAGCGAGAGCGTCTAGCTGAAGGTGTCGATAAGCTGAGCGAGTTAACGGAACGCATCGGTAATGCTGAGCTGCATCGAACGGCGAGAGATTTGAAAGATCAAATCTTCGAGCCTTTTCTATTTGTGATTGTCGGTGAGGTGAAAGCGGGTAAGAGTAGTTTCATCAATGCGCTTTTGGGTACGGGCGAGGAAGTGGCCAAGGTCGCTCCCCAGCCTATGACCGACACGATTCAGCAAATCTTATACGGCCCAGCGAAGCAGGAAATCATCGTCAATGAGCACTACAAGAAAATCGAGCTACCGGTAGATATTTTGCAGGAAGTGTCTATTGTGGACACACCTGGGACCAATACGATTGTGGCTCACCACCAAGAGATCACGGAGCGATTTGTGCCAGCTAGCGACCTGATTGTTTTTGTATTCGAAGCTAAGAATCCATACCGTCAATCGGCCTGGGAATTTTTCGACTACATACATGCGGACTGGCGCAAAAAGGTCATTTTCGTTTTGCAGCAGAAAGACCTCATGGATGCCAATGATCTGCTGGTCAATGTGCGCGGTGTACGCGATCATGCCATCTCTAAGGGCGTAACCGAACCCAAGGTCTTTGCCGTTTCTGCTAAGCAGGAAATAGCGGGTAAAGCCGAGTCTGGCTTCGATGATTTGGATGGCTACATCAAGGCGGAGATCACCGGTGGGCAGGCACCCATGCTGAAATTGGGCAATAGCGTAGAAACCGCCAGGAACATCAATCAGCGCATCGGGACAGGGCTGGATCTGCGTCGAAAGCAGTGGGTAGCCGATCGGGCATTTCGCGAAGAGATCAGCGAAGGGCTCAACTTGCAGGAAGCACAAAGTAAGCGGCAAGTCGATTTGCTGGTCGAGAATATCTTACTGACCTACGATCGTATAACCCGTGCCAAACAGCGGGAACTGCGCTCAGGGCTTAGCACTTTCGGCTTGCTACGTCGCTCGCTAGCCAGCACCTTCGGCAGTACACCCAAGGCTAAAGTGTGGTTACAAAATCTAGCCGACGAACTAGATACCGAACTTAAGCAAGAACTCAAGAACAGGCTTAACGAAGGCGTGGTCGACCTGGCCGAAGCCATACAGCAGATGGCTAAGATCATTGACCTGAAGCTGCGGGCCAGCCCAACGATCTTGCGCGAAGACAACGAGCTGTTTAGCCAAATCGCTTCGCGCAGAGAGACGGTCTTGCGCGAGTTGATGGACCAATTCCAACGTTTTGTGCAGCGAAACGAGAACTTCGCCCGCGCCGAGCTATTCGACGGTCGAGAAGACCTGACGCCCAACCTGGCAGCTGGTTCAGGCATGGCCGCACTGGGGGTAATTTTGTTTGCTTTCGGCAGCCTGCCGGTATTCGACATAACCGGCGGAGTGCTCACGGCCATAGGAGTAATTTTCGCAGGCTTCGGCACCCGAGGGAAACGACGAAAAATCGTAAAAGACTTCGAACTCGAAATAGAAGATGGCCGAAACAAACTCGGTCAGGAACTAGACGAAAAGCTGAAGAGCTACATCACAGAGCTACGAGCCGGGATAGAAGGCAATTTCGATACATTCGATCAGTTACTAGAACGCGAAGACATTCAGATCAAAGAGCTGGAGGAACTGCACGATGATGTGAATAAGATTTTAAACTCCGTAGTTTGAAATTAACGTGAGGTTAGGGGTCAAAAAACCATCAATATCTATCCATAAACCAACTCAGCAGGCTCTTTTCCTCGGTAATGATCTCTGCTTGGCCCTTCATAAATTGTTTGGCTGAAAGGGTTCTTCCGGTATTGGTCAATAAGCCATTAGGAAATGAGACCTGAATCTGGATCTTCCCACCCGAAGGAATTTCGGCCATGCGCGAGATAACTGCCTCGACAGCGCCAAACTCCAAGAAGGGATAGCTCGTAAACTTGACGAGTACCCGCTGTCCTACCCGTACTTTGCCTGAACCCTTTACGGTTAGGTCTAGGTTGATACGCCCAATGATGCCGTCGCCTTGCAAGGGTACAACCGTAGCAATAGGATCATTTTGATTGACGAGTTGATTTTCCCTGATTTCCAGGTCGAAGTGAACGACGCCGTCTATGGGTGTAAGCAGCAAAAACTTCTTTTTCCAACTTTCCAGACTGGTTAGTAGTAAGTTGTATCGCTCTCTGAGTTCGTTGCCGCTCAAGAGTATTTGGTTCTCTTCACCTGTTTGAAGGCTAAATATTTGATTGCGCATGATCTCTACTTCAAAGCGATGGTTGCGCACATTGGTCTCGATCGATCTGATCAGTCGTTTTATTCTCAATACATTGTCTAGACTAGCCTGATACTCTGCGCGACTGATCTGCTCTTTTTTAAATAAGACTTGATCGTCTTCGGCATTCTTTCTGGCGGCTTCGAGCTCGTTTTCCAGTCGGTTTTGCTGGCGCCTTTCTCTTTGTATGGCAGCCAGCTCCTGACTGATGCGATTGTTGAGCTGCCTGACTGAAAGACCACTCAGTGAGCTATACTGTGCTGTTCGATATGCTTCTTGTGCCTCCTGAAAATCGTATACTTCGGCCTGTAGTGTCCCCAAGTCAAGAGAGGATGGAATATCGATGGATGCCAGGGCCGAGTCGGTATCCATGGGTGTATTCGTCAGGCGGTCTTCTAGCGAAAGGATATGGCCGAATTGTGCTGTCGACTCGAAGGCGATCAATACCTGACCAGCTTCAACGGTATCGAGATTGTCTACGGTTACCTGGGCCACTTTAAATGTGCTCGGTGAGAACTGGGGGTATGGCGGATTGACCGAGGTCAATTCTAATTCGCCTTCAACGATATCGGGATAGCGATATAGCGAGACGAAACCTATTAATACGACCAGCACGACGATGATCAAAAGATAACCGAATTTGACAATCCAATGTGGTGGTTTGCCGATGATCTCCTCAACAATTTCCGAGCGATCGGAAGTCTGTAGTTGTAGACTATTTTTTGGTTTTGGGGTGGCCATCAGTTACCCAGTTCGAGTTGATTTCGGATAATCTGCCGATAGATCGACTGGTTTTCCATCAATACTTCGTGCGAGCCGACTTCTATGGCTTCCCCACCCTCTAAGACGATGATCTGATCGGCCTGCTTGATGGTAGAATGACGGTGGGCAACGACAACTATGGTCGTTCCGGCGAAGTAATCGAGCAGATCGTCCATGATGATAGCCTCGCTAAATGCATTCAGGCCCGTCATGGCCTCGTCCAGGAATAGATATTCCGGGCGTCTGTAAACCGCCCTGGCTATCAAAATACGCTGGCGCTGGCCCTGGCTCACACCCATGCCATTTTCTCCGATTCGTGTACTGTATCCATGTGGTAAAGACTCGATGAAGTTCTGGATACGGGCAATGCGGACAGCTGTCAATAAACGCTGTTCGTCTATTATCTCATCGCCCAAAGCGATGTTTCGGGCTATGGTATCGCTGAAGATATAGCCCTCTTGCAAGACCACGCCCAACTTAGATCGCCAGAGATCGTTCTTGATCGCACCCAGGTTGGTTTCACCTACCAATACAGTACCCTCTGTTGGTTGCAAAAAACCCATGAGCATATTGAGCAGTGTCGATTTACCACTACCCGAAGAGCCGACGATGGCTGTTACCTTTCGGCTGGGGATCGTTAGATTTAGATCGCGCAGCACCCAGGGAGAGTTCTCGTTGCCGTACCTGAATCTGACCCTGTCTAAACGAAGATCTGCGTCTTCGGAGCTGATGATACCTAACTTGCGATCTGGGTCTTCCTCGTTCGACTTTTCGTGAATTTCGTTCATGCGCTCTAAGCTGATCGAGCTTTCCTGATAGGCGCGCATAAATTCCGTAAAGTCAGCGATCGGCGTATTCAGATGAGCCAGTATGTAGTGTATAGCCACCAACATACCCAGACTCATACCGCCTTCTATGACGAAACCTGCTGTGATGAGCGTAATGACGATATTTTTGGTGTCGTTGATAATCTGGCCACCGGTTCGCTGTATTTGGTCGATCTGCATCGTCTTTACGCCCGTGCGATACATACCAGCCTGCTGCCTTTCCCATGCCCATCGCTTACTGCGCTCCGCACCGTAGAGTTTGATCTCTTGCATCCCGTCTATGATCTCCATCAGATGGCTCTGGTTCTCGGCCGATTGGTCAAAGCGTCTGTAGTCCAGATCGCGCTTTCGATGCTGGAAAAACAGCACCCAGGCAATATTGATGGCCGTGCCGAATACGAATATCAATAGTACGGGTACAGACCACAAGGCCAGCACCACAGAAAAGGCGACCAGACTCACCAGCCCGAATACACTCGCCAACGCTTGACCAGTTAAAAATCGCTGTACTTTTTCGTGGTCATTGATGCGCTGAAGCAAATCGCCTTTCATGCGCGACTTAAAAAAGCTGATGGGCAGCTTGGTCAACTTGGTCAAGAAATCACTGACCAGACTAATATTTACCCGATCACCGATATGTAGTAATATCCATCGGCGCAAGGTAGCCAACAGGGTCATGGTGATCAGCAGAACAGCCTGAGCAGCAATGACCAGCTTGATAAAGCTCCAGTCTAGATGCACTATACCGACATCGATCATATTTTTGATCAGAAACGGCAGAATGATCTGTAAGAAAAGGCCAAGAATCAGACCCGCAGTGAGCTGATAGATCAGCAATTTATGCCGCGATAAATAGCCCCGGGCATAGTTCGATCGACTTTTGACCTCACCGTCCTTATTCTTAGCGAAAAACTCCGGGCTGGTCTCCAGTACCATACAGGTACCGGCAGGGACACCTTGCGGGCCTTCGCGGTCTGCCCACTCGGCCAGAAACTCGGCACGGCTCAGTCTCCGCATACCCTGGCTCGGGTTGGGATCGGCTATGAAGAATTGCTCGTCCTTCTTGATTTTATAAAGTACCACAAAGTGATCCTCGCCCCAAGGCAGTATACACGGCAGTGGAATATCGGCACACAGTTGCTCGAAGGTAACCTCCAGGGCCAGCGTCTTTAGTCCTATGGTTTCAGCTGCCTCGCTAATGCCCAACATACTCACCCCAGAGCGGCTAATGCCTGCCTTCTCCCTCAGAAACTCCAAAGAGTAATACCTCCCATGATGCCGAGCGATCATGCGCAAGCAGGCTGCACCGCAGTCCATCCGCTCCAACTGTTGGTAGTAGGGAAACCCTCGCATAGCTTACAAATATAAAGAATATTCATAAGAGCAGCCGGAAAGGTAATTGCCTAGCAAGCTCAAAGTAAAAAGGCTTTGGTCGAACTGACCAAAGCCTCCTACTTCATTTATCAATGTTTTTGCGCGCTGCGCAAAACGGTATTTACACGCCGCCTTGCAGCTCATCTTGGAGCTTTTGCAGCTCCTCCCACTTTCCGGCAGCAGCCAAAGCCGCCTGCTGAGGCCAGGTACCTGGCTTAGCCAAACGGAATCGGCTTCCAGCAGCATCGAGTATTTCCTGGATGCGATCTACACTGGTCTGTGACAAGTCTGACCAAGTGTTGATACCCTCATCCTTCAGCAAGCCTTCGATCTTAGCACCGATACCTTCCACAACCTTGAGGTCGTTGGGATTCATGCTAGAGAAGCCCATCTTTTTGAGGGCCATCTTCTCGAACTTGGAGTCGCTTTCGAAGTCGCCCACGGTCTCGCGACCGGCATCGGTAAACTTCTGGTACTCGATCAGGTCGGCCCAGCGGCCTTCTACCGCCATTTGTGCCTGACGAGGCCAGCTAGTCGGATCAGCCAGCTTGAATCTAGAACCAGCGGCATCCAGTGCAGCTTTTAGCTGAGAAGCTTCGGCAGCGGCCACATCTCCCCAGGTATTATAGCCAGCATCTTTGAGTACACCTTCGATCTTAGGGCCTACACCCTCTATAATCTGCAAGTTATCTTCGGTAAAAAGACCGGAGTAACCACTCGGGCCGTCATCGCTAGTAGATACTATACCGCCAGCAATACCCAGACCAGAAACATCGCCGTCTCCGGCATCGATCTGATTTTGTAGTATTTGCTTATCGGCTTCACAGCGTTGTACAGCTGCTCGCAGATCGGCTTCGGCTTTTTGAGACTCCTCAAACTGGTACTTGAGCGACTGGTAGTCGGTCTCCCACTTCGTGGCTTTAGAGTGCCAGCTGTCGCGATCGGCTTCAATAGCCGCCACATCGACTTTCTCTTCGCTGCCGAAGAGACCGAGCTGGCGAAGTAGCCAACCCAATAAAAGGCCAGCTAAAAACATGATGGCTGACCACCACCACCAAGTACCGCATATGTCCATGGCGGGGGCGAATTGCAAGAATAAATTCATAGTTTAATTCTTCTTAGAGTGTTTAGTAGTAGTGGATTAATTGGGCTGTAGTACGACAACGGCACGGCGGTTCTTGGCCCGTCCGGCAGAAGTAGAATTAGTAGCCTCAGGATTGGATTCGCCCTCCGAGCGAGTAGAAATGCGATTGGCAGGCGCGCCATAGGCAACTAGTCTACCTTTCACAAAATCAGCGCGTCTTTGGCCAAGTCCCATATTGAAAGCGTCGCTGCTTACATTATCGGTATGGCCGGTAATGGTGACGCGCTCGTCGGTCTGCTGCAATCGTTGCGCCAGCTTTTGCAGGTAGTTTTCGGTACCTGAGCTAAGGGTTTGCGTCGATTCACGGAATGGGAACCTGATCGTAATGGTATTGCTGTCGAGCTCAACGATCTCATCGCCGCCATCGCCATCACCGTCGTCGTCATCGTCATCGCTCATGTCCATGACAAAAGCGTATCTGCCCGCCTCCCAGCGCGCGTCGGCTTCGGGTGCCTCGTCGTCGAGTCGGCGCGACAGCCGATCGATGCGATCTAGTGGAATTTCAGGCTGTAACATACGTGCGATCGCTTCGGCACGAGCAAAGCCCATGTTCTCGAATCCGTCCGGTATGGGTTCATCTGGGTAGTAATTGCCGTAAACTTCAAGGCGTTGGGTCGTGTCGTTCCGGTATTCCGCGATCAGGTCGCGTCTCCAAGTATCGTAATCGGCACCTTGTTCGACATCGGCCGAGTTAAGCATGGTAGGTATGGCGTAGGTAGCCGCGTCAGGTACTACAGCACCATCGTCGTCATCGACTACGCCAATACCATCGTCTGGGCAGCATTCGGGTTCGATGCACGCCTTCAAGCCAATAAACATCAACGCTAGCCAAACGAGCAGGTAGATTATTAATCTTCCTAACATAGAGCAGTGTGTGGTTATTAAGTTTAGAAATGAGTGGAAAGTCATACCGTCGTAGTGACTTCACACGGGTGTATTTTGTTGGGTATCAGCGCCTAAGCTTATGCTCGCTTGGTACTCCAGCGCATTTTCGTGACCATAAAACTTTTGGGAAAATTATCTGCTATGGCTGCAAGGTACTCATATACAAACATTTTTCAGGTGTAAACAACGAAAAAAAGCACGATTAGGGCTGCTTTTAAAATTTTAAGGCCTAAGGGCGATTGGTTGAGTATCTTTGCGTTTTATTTTTAAGGACTTCCGCAGGTGGAAGGCGTATAGCGTACAAAGTATAGCGTACAGCGACCAAGCAGTCACGTTTTCTTGAAGAGTTCCATGGTGGAGCCGTAAAGACGCAAAATTTTGCGTCTCCACCGCGACCTCCAAACCTTCGTCTCTACCACAATGCCCCCACCTGCGGAAGTCCAATCAAAAAATCAGACTACGAGCTATGTTTAACAGCTTAAGCGACAGACTGGAAGGTGCCTTCAGAACCCTGACTGGCGAGAACAAGATCACGGAGATCAATATAGCGCAGTCGATCAAAGAGATCCGGCGGGCGCTGGTGGCTGCCGACGTGAACTACAAGATCGCTAAGGAATTCACGGAGAAGGTGCGGGTAAAAGCCCTGGGTACAGAAAACGTACTCAAGTCGGTCAAGCCCGGCCAGCTGATGGTGAAGATCGTACAAGACGAGCTGACTGAGCTAATGGGCGGCCAGGCAGCAGGCATGGACCTGAATGGCGAGCCGACAGTGATCTTAATCGCGGGTCTTCAAGGTTCGGGTAAGACCACCTTCACGGGTAAGCTGTCGAAGTTTCTCAAGGAGAAGAAAAATAAGAAGGTCTTAGTGACGGCCTGTGATGTGTACCGCCCTGCAGCCATCGACCAGCTGACGGTCATAGCCGAGCAGGTAGGCGTGGACATCTACAAAGAACCCGAGAATAAGAACCCGGTTGAAATCGCTCTGCACGCTATTGGGCACGCGATGGATAATAAGTACGATACGGTCATCGTAGATACGGCCGGTCGACTGGCTGTAGACGAGGAGATGATGACGGAGATCGCTGCTATTAAAAATGCGATCTCGCCCAACGAAACCCTGTTTGTCGTCGACTCCATGACCGGTCAGGACGCTGTGAATACCGCCGCTGCCTTCAACGAGCGCATCGATTATGATGGCGTGGTGCTCACTAAGCTGGATGGTGATACGCGCGGTGGTGCGGCCCTGTCGGTTCGCTACACCGTGGGCAAGCCCATCAAATTCATTTCTACGGGCGAGAAGATGCACACCCTCGATGTCTTCCACCCAGAGCGGATGGCCCAGCGCATCTTGGGCATGGGCGACATCGTTAGCCTGGTCGAGCGCGCCCAAGATCAATTTGACGAGGAAGAAGCCAAGCGGCTGGAGAAGAAGATCAAGAAGAACAAGTTCGACTTCAACGACTTCCTCGGCCAGCTCGCGCAGCTGCGGCGTATGGGTGACATCAAAAGCCTGCTGGGCATGATACCAGGCATGAACAAAATGACCCGCAACCTCGATATCGACAATTCTGCCTTCACCCGTGTCGAGTCGATGATACAGAGCATGACACCCGAAGAGCGTGCCAACCCAGAGCTACTGAACCCAAGCCGTAAAAAGCGAATAGCACGCGGCAGCGGCCATAGTATGCAAGATGTGAATGCCTTCATCAAGCAATTCGACCAAATGCGCAAGATGATGCACAAATTGAGCAAAAACCCGGCCGCTATGGCAGCTATGCCCGGCATGGGCGGCGGTGCTGCACCCGGACGTATGAAACGCGGCAAGCGTCGTCGATAAGCGCCGATGCCCAAAGTCAATCTATTCTCCCGATACCTAGCCGACTTTTTCTTTTTGTCGCTGGGTGTTGCCTGTGCAGCATTCGGGCTAGAGAGTTTTTTGCTGCCTAACAGTTTCATAGATGGTGGGGTAACGGGCATCAGCCTGCTGATCGCAGAAGTGACCGGCTGGCGGCTATCGGCCATACTGGTGGTATTGAATATTCCTTTCTTATTGCTGGCTCGTTTGGTGATCGGCCCAAGATTTGCCTGGCGGTCTACGATTACGATTGTGTTGCTGGCGGCTTCGCTGTTTCTATTCACCTTTCCGGAAGTTACTCAAGACAAGTTGTTGGTAAGCGTATTCGGCGGTTTTTTCCTAGGTGCTGGGATCGGCTTGAGTATGCGCGGCGGCGGTGTGCTAGACGGTACCGAAATACTAGCTATCCGCCTGAGCCGCCTGATCGGTGCCAAAGTGAGCGACTGGATCATCATTATCAATGTGATCATTTTTGGCTTTGCTGCCTACATTCTGAGCGTAGAGCAAGCGCTATACAGTATGCTAACCTACTTCGTCGCCTCTAAGTCGCTCGACTTCGTGATCGATGGTATAGAAGAGTATATCGGCATTACCATCATAAGTGAGCAGGTGGATGCCATTCGCAAAGACCTGATCGAGAAAATGGGAGCGGGCGTGACGGTCTTCAAAGGCCGTGGTGGCCGACAAGCCGATAAGGCTGCCGCCGAGAAAGACATTCTCTACGTCGTGATCACCCGCCTGGAAATCCGCAAGATCGACCGCCTGATCGAAGATATCGACCCCAATGCCTTCGTGACCATGACGAGTATAAATGATGTGCGGGGCGGTATGGTGAGAAAGCGGGTGCCGATTGAGGGTGAAGAGGGGTAGCTTTAGTCTTATTATGGCAAAGCGTGTTCTGACTAAGCTATTGGTTAATTTTCGTACACGGAAAGAACGGAGAAAACAGAATTCACACGGAAAATATACAAGCGCTAAAGCGCGACGGAATAAAACGGATGGGAATCCACCTCCAGATTTCGCAAAACTCAGCATGTTTCCTGAGTACTTTAGCCATGTCGCTCTCCGTGATTATCGGTTGCGCCCACCACAGGTCGGCAGGCTTCAGCGCTCCGTCTCCGTGTTAATCAGTTCACTCCGTCGAATCCGTGTACCAAATAAACCAATCGGATATCGCCATGATCCCTAGGTGCATAATCAATCCACCACCACAAAGCATCTCGCTTCAGGTTCACTGTCTCCTATCCGGACATAAGCGATATACTCACCGGCCGGATAGTGGCTAACCTCAAACTCGATATTGCCATAGATCGCTTCTACTTCCCGTCTGGCCATTAGTTGGGAGCTTATTCCCAAATCAAGCCCATCTGCAAGCCCGTTAACTCCGCCAAACCTTTCATTCGACCAATAATGGTATAGCCCGGGGCGGTATCACCCAGGGCATTCAATTCATGCATCATACAATGCCCATGATCCGGGCGCATGGGAATTGGGGTCTCCCGATGGGCATTTTCCTCCAGTAGATTGATCATAACATCACGCATAGGCACGTCTCCTTCCAGGTGGCCAGCCTCGTGAAAACTCCCGAATTCGTCTCGCTGTGTACTCCTAAGATGAATGAAGTGTATCCGATCGGCAAACTCCTCCACCATCAGAGATAGCTGATTGTCTGCGCGCACCCCAAAGCTGCCCGTACAAAAGCACAGTCCGTTTGATTCGCTGGGTACCTGATCGATTAAATACCGAAAATCCTCGGCCGTACTCAGCACGCGGGGCAAACCCAATAGCGGAAAAGGCGGATCGTCTGGATGAATAACCATCTTGACACCCAATTCCTCAGCCAGGGGGCAAATGGCTTGTAGAAACGACACCAAATGCGCACGAAGCTGATCGGCATCGATATCGTCATAAGCCGCCAAGGCCTGTTTAAATTCTTCTAACGTAAAACTCTCCTCGGCTCCGGGCAATCCTTTGATTAAATTATGAACGATCCGATCTTTAGTCGCTTGAGACATGGTCGAGAACGCCGTCCGGGCTTTCTCAACGATAGCTGCCGGATAGTCTAATTGTGCGCCTTCGCGGTCCAGGATAAAGCAATCGAAGACGGCCATCTCAACCCGGTCGAATCGTATGGCCGAAGCACCACTCGGCAAGCGAAAATCCAGATCGGTACGGGTCCAATCCATTACAGGCATAAAGTTGTAGGTAACCGTGGTAATGCCGCACTCCGCCAGGTTCTTTAGCGATTGCCGATAGTTATCTAGGTGCTTTTCAAAGTTCCCAGACCTGGTTTTTATGTCTTCCGAAACGGGCAAGCTTTCAACGACCGTCCATTGCATCCCAGCTTCAGCGATCTCCTCCTGGCATTTTTCTATCTCTGACACTGGCCATACTTCACCTACAGCTATGTGGTGTAGAGCCGTCACTATACCTTCGGCACCAGCTTGTTTTAAAAAAGCGAGAGGTGTCGGGTCTTTAGGACCAAAATGACGTAAAGTGGGATAAAGCATGATGTCTCTGTTGTGGGTAACTTTTAATCTCCTAGTGCACTCAAATCTAGTTTGCCTATCAAGGGCGGCCCCTGACCGAACTCAGTGTAGTAATCCTCTACAGTCGGTATAATACGCACTTCCCATTTGTCGTGCTTATTTAGCGCAATATCGGCTAACTTATGATGTAAAAACGGATTGCGAAACCGATCCCATACCTGTTTGGCATATTCGTCGAGTTCTTCTTTTGGGTAGGGCAAAACCGGCAGAATCTCCTCTTGTAAGACACGGCGCAGCCATGCCCCCCATTCGGGTTGATCGACGTATTCTGCCACCGTTTGTATACCCGCTGGGATGCCGGTGTAGACCATCAGTATGTGTGAGCCATTTAAGATTCTCACCTTCATCCTGCGGTAGCGATCCAACTCTTTGGTAAATATGGCATGGAAATTCGTGCGATGGAGCGGAAAAAGCTCCTGGAGCCCTGTCACATCTTCTATGGCCCAGAGCAAGTATGGTTCTGCCACCGCAACCAGTTCATCGCGTTCACCTATCCGATCCCAGGCTGTTTCTACTGGGTCGGGGCGACCAGATACAATACGGTCTACCAGCGAATTGACAAAAATACAGGCCTCCTCTAACCAAGACAAAAAGGCTGAAGGTAAAGACCAGTGTGCCGAATAAGCCCGCACACATTTCTTGAGTTCATCTCCATTGTCGGGCAGCAGTTCACAGGGCAAGACGTATAGTGGGTCCGAATCGGGTATGGCGCGCCATCTTGCGTATAGCCAGGCACAAAGTTTGGCGGGAAATTCCTTCGGACAAACTCCTGCCACGAGATTTTCTGGCACAAAACGGATACCGCTTTCCGTGGTATTGGAGGTCACAATTCGGTAACTAGGATCGGCGGCTGTGGCCAGAAAATCGTCCCAGGCGCTATAAGGTTGAATCACTCGATCGACTACATCAATGCACTGTACTTCATCTACCACCTGGCCGTCTAAGAATCCTTTGACCAGCAGATGATACCGACCATTTTGCACCCGAAGTGCCTCATAATCTCCTCGTTCGGTGGGCTTAACGATGGTTATAGAGGCATCGAAGCCTTCCAATTCATTCAAGGCAGCCACGGCTGGCCCTACGAAGGCCCGTATAAAATTGCCACCGCCAAATTGTAGTACGCGCATCATGTCGATTAAAGGGAAACACCCCGTTTCCAAACGATAAAATCTTCCTGCCCATTCATGTCGGACTTAGTATGCTCGCCGCTCGCTACAGCGATGAGCTTATCCAGTAGTTGTTCGCCAGCTTCCATTATTGTTTGCTTACCTCTGATGACCGTTCCGGCATCGAAATCGATGATATCGGGCATTCGCTCGGCCAGGGCGGTATTCGAGCTCATCTTTAAGACGGGTGCTACCGGATTACCGGTGGGTGTACCCAGGCCAGTAGTAAAAACAATCAGATTGGCCCCGCTTCCGGCCAGGGCGGTGGTACTTTCGACGTCGTTGCCGGGGGTACAGAGGAGGTGCAAGCCGGGTTTTTCGACGGGTTCCGTATAGTCGAGGCAGGCTACCACGGGCGAGGTGCCCCCTTTTTTGGCTGCTCCGGCACTTTTCATCGCATCGGTCACCAGTCCGTCGCGAATATTGCCGGGGCTGGGATTGGCGGCGAAGCTACTACCGCTGCGCTCCACGGCCTGCCCATAATCTCGCATCAGCTGCACGAATCGGTCGGCGGTATATTGGTCGACCGATCGATTGATGAGTTCTTGCTCTACGCCTGCCAACTCTGGAAATTCGGCGAGTATGGCCGAGCCGCCTAGTGCGACCAGCAAATCACTGACATAACCCAACACCGGATTGGCCGAAATGCCGCTAAAGCCATCGCTGCCGCCACATTCCAGGCCCAAGGTCAGTTTGTTTAGTGGGGCAGACTTCCGCAGGTGGTTATTTGACTCGGTAAGACCATCGATTGTTCGTGCTACAGCCATTTCCAGGTAATGCCTTCGGTCACCAACCGTTTGGTGATCCAAGATGTGAACGGGCTTTTGACCATCGAGCTCTTTTCTTAGCAGGTCGACTTCCGCATTTTGGCAGCCGAGGCTCAGCACGGTTGCCCCGGCTACGTTAGGATGATCGATGTAAGCGGCTACGAGCTTCACAAACAGTTCTGCATCTTGTCGAGTACCGCCGCACCCGGCATCGTGGGTCAGGAATCGGATACCATCTACATTGGGGAAAGGACGTTCGCGCTTCTGCATTGACACCCCATCAATCGTATTTTGCCTGCCGAGAGATCGCCTGGCCAATGCCCGCAAATGAGGTATCTGTGCATCGCGCCCATAGCCCAACTCGTCGATCAGCGCATCGCGAAGTATCTCGACATTCTGATTTTCACAAAAAACCAGAGGAACAACCAGCCATAGATTGCGTGTACCCACTCGACCACCAGGGCGGTGAAAACCTGCGAAAGTCTTATTTCTCCACCGCTCTACATTGGGAGGAGACCAAGTCGGGGCACCTTGCCAATCCACCAAATCCGCCGTAGCATGGATCAGGTTTTCGGTGGTCAGCTCTGCGCCTGCCGGTAAGTCTTTATTGAGCCTACCCACCAATACTCCATACATAATGACCTCTTGTCCCTTTCGACCGCCCTCGATTAGAAACTTATGTTTGGCCCGTACTGGTCCAGGAAGTAGCAGGCGACTACTCCCCCACTCCACTTGCGTACCAGCTGGTAAGTCTTGAAGGGCGACAAGCACATTGTCTTTCGGATCGATCTGTAGGAATACTTTCATCTAATAGCCGAACAAGTTGGGTAGCCAGGTACTCAGCCCCGGCACCAAAGTGACAATAAGCAAGGCGACCAGCATAGCCACGAAAAATGGAAGCAAGGGTTTGACTACCCGCTCTATGCTCGTACCAGCCACCCCAACACCTACAAATAAAACAGAGCCAACCGGCGGGGTACACAGCCCAATACACAGGTTCAAGATCATGATGATACCGAAGTGTACAGGCGCTATGCCGATACTGGTCGCTACCGGCAAAAAAATGGGCGTGAAGATGAGCACAGCTGGTGTCATGTCCATAAATATCCCGACGAATAACAGTATGAGATTGATGAGAATCATCACGATGACCGGATTGTCACTCACCCCGAGTAGCAAGCTGGTAATTGCCTGCGGAATTTGCTCGTAAGCCATGATCCAAGACATCGACATACTCGTAGCTATGAGAATAGCGACGATCGCTGTAGTGCCTACGGCTTGCAAGAAAATTTCAGGCAGTATGGACCAGCTGATCTCTTTGTACAAAAAGGCCAGCACCAGGCAATACAGAACAGCAACGGCCGAGGCCTCGGTTGCGGTAAAGATGCCTGCCACGATTCCCCCGATCACGACAATAAGCAATAGCAAGCTTGGCAATGCGGCCAAGAATGGACCTAAAATACCCACCCGCTCTGTCTGGTCTAGTGCGGGGTCACGATCCTTGATCCGATTTCGCTTGGCGGTAATGGCAGCTACGATCATCAGGATGAGACCGGTCAACAGTCCCGGCAGGTAACCCGCCAAAAATAAGGCAGCGATGCTCACCCCACCGCTGGCCAAACTGTATACGATAAGGATATTGCTAGGGGGTATGACCAATCCGGTGGTGGCTGAAGTAATATTGACCGCAGCGCCGAATTCTTTACTGTAGCCTTCTCTCTCCATTTCCTTACCCATAAAGCTACCTATGGCCGATGCCGCCGCTGCTGCCGACCCGGCGATGGCCCCAAATAGCATGGCTGCAATGATATTGACGTGGGCTAATCCGCCTGGCAAATTGCCGACAAGCGCCCGCGCAAAATCGACCAGCCTACGCGCGATACCCCCACGATTCATGATCTGCCCGGCCAGAATAAAAAACGGAATAGCGAGTAAGGCGAAACTATCCAGTCCGGTTGCTAGCTGCTGAGCGACGGTAGTGAGGGCAGGCAAAGTCGGTATGCTCACCAACATAGTCAACAAACTAGCCAGACCGATGCACCAGGCAATAGGCGTACCTATGATGAGCAATATCAAAAACGACAAAACAAGTATGGCTACGCTCATAGCTGTGTATTCAGGTCGTTGAGTTTGTAAAAAACGATCAACACTCCACTGATTGGAATGACTGAATAGATCAGTCCCATGGGCAACTTCAGAGCGGCAGAGGTTTGTCCTAATTCGTAGGTGAGCCATACCAGGTGCCCACCGCCGATAATCATTACACTAAGCGCAAACAAAACCACCAAGGAATCGATGAACAAGAGCAATCTGCGGCGAGCCTTGCCTTCCAGTTTATCGGGCAGTAGCGTTATGCTCAAGTGCATACGCTGGCCGCTGGCCCAAGCCGTGCCCAGCAGCCCAATCCAGATGAGCAGAAACCGGGCGAGCTCTTCCGTCCAACCAGCTTGGTTACCCAGCGCATAGCGGGTGAATACCCCCCAGAGCACGTCTACGGTAATCAAAGCCATTAGGCCAGCCAGGAAATAGCCCAGGTATCGATCCAAACTTAGTCTCATTCCCCTACAGCTTGGATGCGTTGAATAAGGGCATACATTTCGGGTTCTGATTCATAAGCTTCTAAAATAGCAGCGGTCTGCTCCATAAATGGCTGTTTGTCGGGCCGAATCACTTCGACACCGGCCGCTTCGACAGCTTCGAGGGCTTCGGCTTCGGCTTCTTGCCAGAGTGCTCGCTGGTAGGTTGTAGCCTCGGCTACGGCTGTGGTCAGCCAAAGCTGTTCTTGTTCAGTCAGTCGGTTGTAGATCTCGGTACTAATGATCAATACATCAGGCACAGCGGTATGCTCATTTAGACTGTAGTATTTGCAGACTTCGTAGTGACCGCTATTGTAAAAGCTCGGCGGATTGTTCTCAGCTCCATCTACTACGCCTTGCTGCAAGGAGGTATAGAGCTCGCCCCATGAAATGGGCGTAGGTGCGCCACCGAGTTGCTCGACCATGCTGATGGCTGTAGCCGATTCTTGCACCCGAACCTTCAAGCCAGCCAGATCGGCGGGTGTTTCGATAGGTCGGTCTTTGGTGTAAAAACTGCGTTGACCCGCATCGAAGTAGGTGAGGCCCCGAAGCCGGTAGCGTTCGCTATCGCATAGCAGTTCCTGCCCGACTTCACTATCCTGAACAGCATAGGCATGGGCTCGGCCCCTGAATAGGTAGGGCAGGCTGAGTACCTTGGTTTTAGGTGCAAAGTTCTCCAGCACTGCTGCACTCACTTTGGTCATGGCCAGACTTCCGATCTGTAGAAGCTCCAGGCACTGACGTTCGGTGCCTAACTGCTGATTGGGATAAACGACAATCTCTATCTCTCCTTGCGAGAGCTCGGCTAGGCGATCGGCCATATAGACCATACCCAGATGCACGGGGTGCTGGGTGTCTAGGCCGTGCGCCAAGCGAAGGACAGTCGTCGAACTTTGCTGGCTGCAAGCACACAGCAGAAAAACAAACCCTCCAAGTATGGTAAGTACCTTGATCATGTGCATACAGCTCTCACATCATACGCTCCAAAAATGACGACGCTGTTCATAAATGGAAATTGAAGTAGTTCTTAGCGTTGAAGTAGCAGATATCTCTGCATATTTTTCCGGTCCAGTCAAGATTGGGCGGTAGTTTACCCGCTTCGATGTCTCGGCCGAATAGGTCAGCTAACAACCTGCGGAAGTACTCATGACGAGGATAACTCAAAAACGAGCGACTATCCGTGAGCATACCCACAAATCGACTCAGTAGCCCCATATTGCTCAGTGCGTTCATTTGGCGGGTCATGCCATCTAGCTGATCGAGGAACCACCAGCCCGATCCGAATTGCATCTTACCGGGTATTCGCCCGTCGGCGAAGTTGCCGATCATAGTGGCAAAGACCTCATTATCAGCAGGGTTGAGGTTGTAGATGATGGTGCGCGCCAGTTGGTCGGTTTCATCTAGTGTGTCGAACAAAAAGCTCAAACCCTTGGCATGATTGAAGTCGCCTATGCTATCGACGCCTACATCGGCACCGAGTTGGCGTAGCAATCTGCCATTGTTATTTCGAATGGCCCCCAGGTGAAACTGCTGTACCCAGCCCCGCTCGTGATACATCTTACCCAGCTCGACCAGCAGGTGGGTCTGGAAGGAATTGACTTCCGCAGGTAGAAGCATTGCTCGCCCAGGTGTCTGGTAAGCCCTGTTGAAAATATCCACCGCTTCCTGACGCGTACAGTTTATTGCAAAGAGTGTTTCCAACCCATGGTCACTCACCCGGCAACCCAGATCGTGGAAGTAATCGATGCGCTCTTCCAGCTTCTCCAACAGCTGCTCGAATGTTTCGGCCTCTAGATCAGAGACGTAGGTCTTCCAACCAGGCTGGTCGATCATGATCGCCCTATCTGGCCTAAAAGAAGGCAGTACTTGTACCTCAAAATCGCTGTTGGCGAGTGCGGCATGATGCGATAGATCGTCTAGTGGGTCATCTGTGGTACCGACTACTTCTACACGCATTTTTTCGAGTAGCGAACGGGTAGAAAAGTCTGGCTGTGCCAACAATTGATTGCAGTGATCATAGATTTCGCGTGCATTATGGGCAGTAAGTAACTCATCTACACCAAAGTATCTTTTCAGCTCCAGGTGGCTCCAGTGGTATAGCGGGTTGCGCAGAGTGTAGGGCAGGGTTTCAGCATACTTCAAGAACTTCTCCCAATCGCTGGCCTCACCGGTTATGAAGTGTTCATCTACCCCATTGGTGCGCATAGCCCGCCACTTGTAGTGATCGCCAGCCAACCAAATTTGAGTGATATTTTCAAATTGACGGTCGGCGGCGATCTCCTGGGGGGACAAATGACAATGATAGTCGATGATAGGCAAATCACGTACTTGCTCATAGAGCTGCTGACTATAATCATTGCTCAGTAAAAAGTCTTCGCTGATGAAGTTTTGTATCGTTTGTACACGCATTGGGTAGATGTATTTTTCAGTTTGACTTGCGTTGCTCCATTTCTCGTTCATTGACAATCAAGCCCAGACCAGGGCCATCGGGCAGGTGCAAAAACCCATCGTCGAAATCGAAATAATTGTCGAAAAGGGGTACCAGCTCGTCATAGCCTTGGTCGAGCCTTCTACCGGCATACTCTTGAAAATTGGCACCATTGGGTATACTGGCCAGTAGCTGTAAGCTGGCTGCCGTAGCCAATGTCGGTTTGGCATTATGAACCATGATCTGCTTACCGAAAACATGGGTAATGGCCGCTGCCTTTTTCACTTCTGTGATACCCCCACACTTGATAACGTCAGCATTGATGATATCGACCCCAGCTTCGGTCAGCAATTCGAGTATTTGGTATTTGTTGTAAGCATGCTCTCCGGCCATAACGGGATAATCCAGGCTGTCGGATACCTGGCGCAAGCCGCGCATGTCCTGCTGAAAGACGGGCTCTTCCAAAGCAGCAATACCGAAATCCTCGAATAGGCGACGGCCTATCACAGTGGCTTCCGCCGGTGTGTAGCCATTGTTAAAGTCGATCATCAGCACGATATCGTCTCCAATGGCTTGGCGGATAGCTTTCACCACTTCGTAGGTATCGTCGGGGAAGGGATTGACTCGATACTGCCGAATTTGCAAGCGGGCTTTTACGGCCTTGTAGCCTTCTTCTACGAAACCAGCGGCTATGCGGGCCATCTCATCGGCAGAGCGCATGCCGGCTTTTCCGGCATCTCGCCCATAACTGCCGTACACCTGTATCTTGTCTTTACCGTTACCGCCCAGTAGCTTATGCGTCGGTATACCGAGCAACTTACCCTTCAGATCCCAGAGGGCAGAGTCGATGCCTGCCAACGTACCGGGATGCAAACCGCTCATGCCCATTTCAAGCTCCTTCAGATAGGCGCGATGCCACAATCCTTCGGAATCGAAGGGGTCTTCACCAATGAAATGTTCCTTGAGGTGCTCTTCCAGATAGCGAGGGGTCATAGTCTTGGTTGCACCGTCGGATTCGCCCCAGCCGCTAATGCCGGCATCAGTCTCCACCTTGATAAAGCAGGCTTTTCGGAAGCGATACGCCTTTAGATCGATGATCTTCACCTGATCGCGCGGTAGGTCGATATCTGTGGCCATTGGCGCACCAGCAGACCTGGCAGCAGATTCTGTCGTGCCACAGGCTACACCCACCACGCCAGCTAAAAGTCCGGTTATGAATTGCTTCCTCTTCACTGGCCTACGGTTTTTGGGTTCAGCAGCTCGTCGTAGCGCACTAAAAAACGAAGCCCAAAAGCGGTAGCGATGTCCCGCACATTAACCACCACCCCATCTGGGCGTCGGTAGCGACGGGTTTCCAGAAAGGCTCCGCGCAAATTCGGATCCGGGTGGTCGACCGGAAAGCGATTGGCCAGTACCCACGATCTAGCTAGTTCTATCGGCAAGTCGAATTCCGTGTAGCCATGCGCTTGCAATTCCAACCAGAGCAAACCCGCAAACGAAACGGCAGAACCACACATACTCGAATTGTTAGTTTTCGGGCTCAGATAGTTGTGGTAGTACATGCCACCGTCGTACTGCTGGAGTGCAGCCAGCGCCCGAGCGGTATGGGCAGCGGCTTCCAGGTAGCGTTTGTCTTGTGTCAATTCGTAGCCTTTGATCAAGCTTTCGGCATACCAGGTATTCGACCTGGGATGAATTTTCCCATTCGACCGTCGATTGGGGTGGTAGTCGAGCCAAAACCCACTGCTGTCTTGCTTATCGACCAGACTATTGCACAAGCCCACGAAGGCATCGTAAAACCGCTGTTCGCCCGTGTGCAAGTAGGCGTCGTAAAACAAAAAGCCTTCGTTGTTGGGTCTGGCGATTTCGTGGACGCTCAACTCGCCGCTAAAAAAGGGGGACTTATCCCGCCATATCTCTCCGGTTTCGAGTTCGACCAGGTCGATGATGAGTCCTTCGTCTTCCAGGTAGAGGTGTTCGAGTGCCCAATCGGCTGATCGGGTGGCTGCGTCTGCGTAGCGGTCATCTCCGGTTACCCGACTCAGTTCGTAGAGGCCAGGCGTACCATCGGCTATGGTCGTGAAGTTGATGATTGCGCCCACCGGACCGGCATGAACGGCAGCTAGATAGCCTTCCAGTTCGGGTCGCTCCGGACCTATTTCGAGGGTGAGCCACCAATCTCCTGCGCGCTTGGCGGTCTGGAGGTATCGTTCTTCGCCAGTCAATCGGTAAGCGTGAAGTAAGCCGTAAATTACCTGGCCCGTATGCCAGGCCGCTTCGTACTCATGCCATTGACCACTCAGCCAATCGTAGTCGCAGCGGCTGTAGCCTTCATCCGTGATCAGCACCTCAACTGCATAGTCCGCTCCCGTGTGGACGGCCTCTTCAAGCTCTCCTGGCGGGCCTATGCGCCGATTGTCGGGCAAGAAAAGCTCATAGGCGTTTTGAGTGACACTCATTTGTGCTTCGGCCAGCTCAAAATCGTCGGTAAAAACCCGGTGAATGGGATTTTCCGGTAATCCGACCAAGCTAACAGCAGGCCCAGCTATGTGATTGGCTTTGACCTGCGTCACGTACACATCGGAGACCTGAGTAGGTGCCTGCCCGCCTCGGTAGCCATGGTAATCGGTCCGAAAGGCAAGCAGCGATTTGCCGAGGCTATCGACCATTATATTTCTGATGAAAACATCTTTGACATATCCCCCGCGGTCGCTATTCGTCTTGATGGTCAATGCCCTGCGGCCTTGCATGATCTTTACGTCCTCTACAAATACCTCGGCAATGCCGCCGCTCAGCTCAGAGCCAATGGCGAATGCATTGACACCGGAATTGAGCTGGCACCGCCGGATGATGATATTACGACTCGATGGTCCATCCCAGCCGTCGCGATCTCGCCCAGCTTTAATGCTGATGGCATCGTCGTGGGTTTCGATATAGCAATTCTCGATGAGCACATCCTGACTGCTATCGGGGTCTATGCCATCGTCATTTAGGGTACTTCCGTAGATGGATACGCCCCTGATTGTCGCATCCTGGCTAAAGGGCAAATGGATCGTCCAAAAGGGGCTGTCTTTGAAGGTAAGCCCTTCTATGAGCACCCGCTGGCAGTTGTAAAACTGCAACAGCCCGGGGCGCAGGTAATAGCCGGGACCGAATATCCGATTTTCCATAGGCGCACCCTGGCTGCCGAGTGTGCGCAGTCGGTCTTTGGCGGCGTCTTGCTGCTCTCGCCAATCGGTGCTCCACTGCCTGCCGTTACCATAGATGGTACCCGACCCGGTCAAGGCGATATCGGTTTGATCTTTGGCGTAGATGAGCGGGCTGTAGTTGTAGGCACTGGTACCTTCCCAGCGCACCTCTACTACCGGCAGATAGTCTGTTGGATCATCGCTAAAGTTAAGTGAACTTCCTGCTTCCAGATGGACATGGACACCTGACCGCAAATGGATGGGCCCTTGGAGTTGCAAGGCCATGCCTGTAGGAATGAGGATGCGGCCACCGCCTTCTTCAGACAGCTGATCGATGGCTTGCTGCAAGGCCGGAAGGTGGTCTTTTGCCCTGGGTCGAGCATCGAACACCAGCTCTCGGTCTTGGATATTAGGCGTTTCTATTTGGGCCAGTCTTTCTGGCAAAGTACGCCATGCATCAGCTACCCGTTGAGCGGCGTATTGGGCCGACCACGGTTCTTCTGTTTGGCCATACACCCAAAGGTTGACCCAAACGAACAGAAAGATTGTAGCTGATGCAAGGCGCATATCTGGTGTAGGCTATCGGTTTACCCAAATGCGGCCACTACCAAAACGGCCATCAACGTCCATTCTAAAGTAGTAGGCACCGACAGGTAGCGAGCTGACCACCAGCGGAAGTCTATGCTCCCCAGCTGGGTATTGACCGCGAATGGCAGCCCCGACAGGCTGACCCATAGCGTTGAACAGCTGTAGGTTAACGTTGGCCGCTGCCGGCAAATTGAATGCTATGTTAGCCACCTCGAAAGCGGGGTTGGGGAAGACCTGTACCGCCAAACGACTGATCAACTGACGATCGAGACTCAATGGACCCAAACCAAAGCTATTGAGATTGCCCAGTGGTTGACCCTCGTCACCGCCAGTGTATGCCGGATGGTCGGTCGAGTAGGTGAAATCAAAAGGAAGCTGTCCGTCGCTATCCATATTGGCCCCACCGTTGCCATCGTCGAAGCCAACTACATTATCTGGATCGGTAAAGAAGGTCGAGATGAAGTCGGTTGGAGAATCCGGTGCGTCTTCAAAGCTGAAATCTAAAAATTCGTATATCGTAGCTTCCGTCATTTCCCTGGCTACGAAGAATTCAGAGTCTCCGTTCAAAAACACTTTGGGAAAGATGCTATCTCGGTCATCTGCCTCGGCTGTCTGGTTGAGTACATCATAGGTAGTCTGCAAGCCAGTTGCATTGAAAAAACCATTATTAGCGATCAGCACTTGCTCGGTGGTATCGTCGCTGGCATCAATCTGAAATGAGCTGCTTCCGGGCTCGTCGTCTCCGAAGAAGGCGGTATTGACGAATAGGTTGTTGGTTATTTCGGCTTCATCGCTGACTTCACCCATATCCAGTGTACGGTCTCCAGTATTGTAGCTGGTGTTCTGGTTGTACTTGATGTAGTTGATAACACCCCCATCGTCGCGAAGTATCCGGCTGCTGAGGTTGTAGATGGTCGTAAATTCTATGACCAGGGAATCGATATCGTTACCTCTATCGTCTATGCCTCGGCCATTGGTGGGGTTGCTTTCGTTTACGATGTTGCTGATAACTGAATTGGTGATGAAAATTCTGTTACCGTTGTTGTCGAGACGAAGAGCGGACTGGGAGGCTTTATCGAGGTGACAGTTGTTGATGACGACGCGGGCATTTTCAGCACTGATACGCAGTATCTGGCTCTCAATGCCGCCGAGCGGATCTTGGTTAGTGATATATAAACCATCTACGATCAGGTCATCTCTAACCCGGAAGGCGCGGAAGCTATCGCCACCCGTAGGTACACCAGGGCGAATGACAGGACGCTGCATGCTGCCCTGGGCTGCGCGTATGTGCAGCGGGAATTCGTTTTCTATGGATGAGGTCAACACGTAAAACCCACCATCTTCTAGTTCGAAGATCACGTCGAGATCGGGCTCGCCCGTATTGTTGACATAGTCTTCGATGGCCGTATTGAGGGTACCGTTGCCCGGTGAAACGGGTACAACGGTCTGTGCAGAGAGCACACTGACAATTGCAAATAAAGTTGCAATAAGTGTAGTTGTTGTTTTCATAATCCGAAGGTTGTTTTGTTAGCGTCTAAAATTTGTATTGGCCGCCGAGCTCAGCGGTCCAGCCAAAGTATTCTTCCTCCAGTGGGAAGCGTTGATCAGCAGTTAAGAAGGTGAATTCAGGGGTATTCGTCAGGTTATTCAGGTTTAAAAAGATGCTCCAGCCATTCTCACCCACTTTTTGTTTTAGAGCCAAATCCCAGCGGCTGAAGGCTCTGAATCGGCCATCTACTTCCGCCCGATCTCCTACGAACTGCAGCGTTTCTCCCTGGCGAACGACAGAAATACGACCACTGAAACCTCCACGCTCGTAGCCCAGGCTGAAATTGAATACGCTATTGGGCTGATCGGGCAATACACCCGCCCGGAAGGTGTCGATAACTTCAGGGATGAAAAAAGGCGGCTCCCCTTCTCGGGTTTCTGTCAGCGGGAAAAGCGTCTCGGAGTTGATCAAGGTGTAATTGGCGTTGATCAGTAATCCGTCGAAGGGTCGAGGCAGGAAAGTCAGGTTAGCCTGAATGTCTATTTCTAAACCCAGTACTTGAACCTCAGTGGGTAGGTTCTCTCGTGTAATGAGCTGATAGCCGCGGGTAGATGAATCGGGATCGAGGTCACGGCTTATTCTTTGATAATCTACGTTGGTCAAGGTCTTGCGGAAAGCACCTAGACTGAGCAGGCCCCACTCGTTATAGGCACTCAGGAAAAGGTCAAAATTCCAGGCGGTGGTATGCGCTAACTCGCTGTTGCCTTGGGTCGTTATTTGATCGATATCATTTATCTCCTGGTAGGGAACCAAATCGAAGAAATTGGGTCTGGCCAGGGTTCGTGTGGCGGCAGCCCGCACATCTAGCCAGGGCTTAAGTTGGTACTTGGCCTGTACCATCGGTAGCCATTCGCCATAGTTTCGTCGGCCACTGGTGTCTCTGGCACTGATGAATACCTGCCCCTCCAATTCAAAGGACCGACCGAATAAACCCGTGAAATTAGTGCTCGTATGCTCGTATCGCACCCCGGGAATGACCGTCAGCTTCTTCCACAAAACCAGCTTGGTCATGATATAGGCCGCCGAAATATCCTCGCCCGTTTCGTAATTCTGAAGGCGTAATCGCTCATCTTCACTGTAGTATTCTGGGCCGAATTCATCGTTAAAAGACCGAATTTTTTCCGGGTCTAAGGTTGGTCCGAGTCCCCCACCGAATCGATTATCCAAAAACTCCCCTGGATCATGGCTCCCCAGAAATTGTACGATACTGATTCGGTCATCCGCATTGAGTGTAAATCGATCTGGATTATCAGCTGCAATTTCATCTATGGCATCGAAAGCACTCCATTGTCTAGACGTATTGCGGCTACGGTCTTGCAAACGAACTTTGCCCCCCATTTTTAAGAACCCTTCAAATTTCTCACCACCGCGGAAAGGTATCTGCCAGTTGATATTAGCCGTATATTTTCTGGTATCTACTTCTGTTTCGTCCAGGCGGGCCTGTTGGAAAAAAGTTCGTTCCAGATCTAGGTTAGCACTAGAAAACACACTCAGCAGATCGCTTTCATCTATTTGGTCATTAAAAGCACCCGTCTCCCTGAATCTCCCTGTTTCTTCTAGTGGGGTGTCGTTATCTGTGCGCGCATATCCGCCGCCGAAAGTGAGCTTAGACTGCAACAGCCCCAGATTGAGCTCTCCGCTCAGAGTATTGTTCCAAGTCAATTGACGGTTAAAACGATCTCTGAATTCATATTCGACTTGTGAGGACTCAGGGCGAAAACGGGTTCTGAATCGCTGCTCGCTGCGTTCTACAACTCCTATAAAACTCGATAAAACAAGTGTCCCAGCAGGCAGATCGTAATCCAAGCTCAAAGATCCGCCATATCGGTTTCTGTCTTCTAGGCGGTCTGCCAGGTTGATGTTTTCGGCGTTGATGATGGCATTTCCTTCCGAATCTTCGCCTATGCTTACGTAGCTGCCCGACAGAAAATCAGAACTGCGATTGGCGACCTGATAGTTGCCTGTAGCTATAACACCCAGCCGCTTATTCAAAAAGCGATTGCTCAAACTGAAGCTAGCTCTGGGCAATCCATTTACCCCCATCAAAGCATTGTAGCCGATACTTTGCTTGAATGTTCCCCTTAGTCCATGGCGGGCTTTTTTAATGAGAAAGTTGACGGTACCGCCAACGGCATCGCCGTCTTGATCTGGGGTAATGCTTTTGTAGACCTCGATCCCGTCCAGAGCATCGGTGCTGACCATACTCAAATCGACCGAGCGGTCTTCGCCATCGGTAGCGGGTATGCGCTCGCCATTGATGGTAATGGCGTTGTAGCGAGGTGACAGGCCACGTATGCTTACTTTAGTGGCCTCTCCCCCATCTCTTTGCAGACTCACGCCAGGTATGCGTCCCACGGTTTCAGCCGCATTTTGGTCAGGTATCTCTTCTATTCGGTCCTTGCTGATGACATTTACGATGGCGTCGGCATTCACTTGCTTTTGTATGGCGGCGCGCTGCCCGTCTAGCTGAGCCGAAACAATGACTTCTTCCAGATTGACACCAGAAGGTTTTAAGCGGATCTCCAACTCGTCTGATAGCTTGGTATTGATGGCTATATCCTTGGACTCATAGCCAATGAAGCGAATTTGAAGGGTGTATTGCCCTTTATCCAGACTACGCAGCGAGAATCTACCCTCTAAGTCAGTAAAGCCACCCTGGGTCGTGCCGGCGATCTGCCAGGAAGCAAAATCTATCGGTCTATTGGTCAGACTGTCTGTCACCACGAAGTTGGTCTGTGCGTACAGATCGGCAGACGCTATAAAAAGCAAGACCAGTATGAGAAGACATTTTGGCTTGGGCATATGGCAAGGTCAGGGTACATGTAGAGCAGACAGTAAGGACATATCTGCTTCCAGGCTGTAAAAGAACAAGAAAATACTGATTTGTGCAAACGATTGCACAAAATTTTTACTTTCAATTTAGACTTTCGCAGGTAGTTTGATCAAATAAATAGCCGAATACCTCGAATTATTCTTAATTTTGTTTTTCAACTATAATATTAATGCAATCGTTTTAAACCCTATGTCTAAGCGTAGAACCACATTAGCCGACATTGCTGAGGCATTGGATATGTCTCCATCGACTGTGAGTCGCGCACTGGCCGGTCATGAACGTATCAGTGTAGCTACTCGTCGGACGGTCCGGGAAATGGCCGACCGGCTGAAGTATCGGCAAAACAGTTTAGCGGCTTCCCTGAGAAATGGCAAGACCCGCCTTATCGGAGTATTAATGCCCACGATCAATCGCAGCTTTTTTGCTTCCGTGGTACGCGGTATCGAAGATGTAGCTGGACCTGCCGGATATTCGATCGTAGTGACCCAAAACGATGACGAACCCCAAAAAGAATCCAGTGCGCTCGATGCGCTCATCCGTGCGCAGGTAGACGGTGTCATTGCCTCCTTGAGTCGAAATACGACAGACTACAGCAGTTTTTCTGAGCTATCCGACCGGCGAGTTCCCTTGGTACTATTCGACAGGGTAAGTGATCGCATACAGGCATCGCAAGTAACCATAGACGATTATCACGGTGCATTTTTAGCTACTCAGCATCTGATCGATCAGGGTTGTCGTTACCCCGTGCACTTAGGTGGACCGCAGCACCTCAACATTTACCAAGACCGGTTGAACGGTTTTAGGGAGGCCATCGAGCAAGCCGGGTTGCCTTTCAACCCCTATCGCCAGATCATGATGATCGACCACACCGCCGAGGGCGGCAAGCAGGCCGCCGAAGAGCTACTGGCCCGCAGCGATCCACCTGACGCTATTTTTTCGGCCAGCGACTGGGCAGCTACCGGCGCCATGCGACATTTGCTATCCAAAGGCGTACGCATACCAGAAGACATAGCAGTGGTCGGTTTCGCTAATGAGTCTTTTACGGCGTTTTTGGAGCCGTCACTGACTACTGTAGAGCAATTTAGTCGCAAGATCGGACAGGAAGCCGCAACCATCCTTATGCAGCAACTCGAACAATCAGGAACGCCCAAAGCAAGAAAGGTGCGATTGAAACCCGAATTGATTGTGAGACGAAGCTCCCTTAGAACTCAATAAATATGGACTCCTCCTTCAGCCTGTCAAATAAGCGCGCCCTTTTAACGGGTGGAACCGGCGCACTGGGTGTAGCCATGGCCGAAGCCCTAGTCGCTGCTGGTTGTCGGGTAGCTGTCATGAGCCGAAAACAAACTCATGCAGATGAAACCGTCAAGCAGCTACGTAGTCAGGCATCTACCCGCGAAAGTCTGAATAAACAAGACGGTAACGAGCGTGCTCACCACAAAATAATAGGCATCCAAGGCGATGTCTTAGACCGGCAAAGCCTGATCGATGCCCGCCACCAACTGGAGCGCGAGTGGGGTGGCCTCGACATACTCGTCAATGCCGCTGGAGGCAATCGGGCGGGAGCCACTATAGGCCCGTCGGCCAGTTTTTTCGACTTGAGCCTCGATGATTTCAGAGGGGTAAGTGAGCTCAACTTAGATGGTACCGTGCTGCCCTGCCTGATCTTCGGCGAGCTGCTGGTCAAACAAGGCGGCTCTATCGTCAACATTTCCAGCATGGCAGCCGACCGCACCATCACGCGTGTGCTGGGCTACTCGGCAGCTAAAGCAGGTGTGGATAATTTCACGCGCTGGCTGGCCGTAGAAATGGCCCGCAAGTACGAAGGAAAAATACGGGTCAACGCCATTGCCCCAGGCTTTTTCATAGGCGAACAAAACCGCCGCTTACTGCTCAATGAAGACGATAGCCTGACCGACCGCGGTCAAACGATCATCAGAAACACCCCCATGGGCCGATTCGGCGAAGCTGAAGAATTAGGCACGACCCTGGTCTGGCTCTGCGCACCCGGCAGCAGCTTTATAACCGGAATCGTAGTGCCCGTGGATGGTGGGTTTAGTGCTTGGAGTGGGGTGTGAATAGACCATCCTGCCTAAACTCAGCCCATGAGATCATTGCCAACTAAAATTCCACGTCACACTCGGAATAATCGGAAACAAACTCACCTGAAAAGCCGAAGCACCTGCCGTACCCGCTTCCTGATCCACTTCAAAATCATAAAAGGTAAAAAACGGATTGCGCCGATTGTACATATTATAAATCGAAAATGTCCAGCTAGAGCGAAAACGCTTCGTCGACTCCGGTTTTGGTACATAAGTAGCCGACAGATCGAATCGGTGATAATCAGGCAGCCTGGCGGTGTTACGACCACCAAACTGCGTTACCAAGCTATTTTCGATCAGATATATGCGATCTAAAGGCGTAAAGTTTTGCCCGCTCCCATAAACGAATACGCCTGAAAGCGTCCACTTAGGATTGATCTCATAGCTCGCCACCGCACTGATATCGTGTGGCCGGTCATAGACTGCTCTGAATTCACGGCCATCTTCAATATCCGGAAAAGTCCTTCTGGTCGTACTTAGGGTATAACCGATCCATCCAGTCAGTCGGCCTCGGCGCTTGTTGAGAAAAAACTCGATCCCGTAGGCCCTACCCTTTCCAAAAACGAACTCTCGCTCCAAATCATCGGCAGGGTCATTGACATAGGTCTCGGAATAATCGATCTGATTTTGCAAATCTTTGTAATAGACCTCTACACTAGCTTCCCAGGCATTATCGGCAAAGTTTTTGAAGTAGCCCAAGGCGTACTGCCAGCCTAACTGGGGCCTGACTAGCTGAGACGACGGTACCCAAACGTCAGCAGGCAAGGTACTGGTCGAGTTACTGACCAGGTGCAAATACTGAGCCGAGCGCGTGATGCCCATCTTCAGGCTGCTGGTCGGATTGATCGTGTAGCGACCAGACAGCCGGAGCTCGAATGCCGAATAAGTAACGACTGATTCCCCGTCGCCAAATTCCTCTCCATCAAAAGGAGAGGTATACGGTCCTAGCTGATTGAAAATACTGAATCGCAGCCCCAGATTGATACCGAATCTAGGGCTGATCTTCCAATCGTTGAGTGCATAAACGGCCGCTTCGTGCGCAAAACGTGGCTCCAATCCATTAGAAAATACCTGATCGCCAGAGCGAGCTTCAGCTACTTGGGGCGTCAATCGATGATAGGTATAGTGCACACCAAATTTGAAGCTATTCGACGGATTGGGAAACCACTCCACATCGTACTTCAAATTGTAATCTCTGACCCCACTGAACACATCTATGGCGAACTCGCCCTGACCACCTTCAAAACCAAAATCGTACTCGTTGTAAATGACCGAAAAATTGGAAAACAGCTGGTTGCTGAACAGGTGATTCCAGCGTAGTGTAGCTGTGGAGTTACCATATGGTAGTTTAAAATTGAAATCACTCACATTTTGCCTAAAAGTCAACACATCTCGCCCGAAGTAGCCACTCAAAAATATCCGGTCTTTATCGCTGAATCGATAGTTGACCTTAGCATTGAAATCGTAGAAAAAGTAGTTAGTCCCCGCAAAGTCGGTATTGTTTATAAACGGCTGCGCCAGGTCCAGCACATAGGTGCGCCTACCACTGATAATAAAACTGCTTTTTCCTTTTTGGATAGGTCCTTGCAAGGTAAGTCTGGAGGCAACCAGCCCGATACCGCCATCTACTTGAAAGGATTCGTTATTGCCTTCCTTCATTTGTATGTCTACTACCGAGCTGAGTCGGCCGCCGTAGTTGGCCGGCATCCCGCCTTTGATCAGCAAGCTATTATTAATCGCATCGGGATTGAAAACCGAGAAAAAGCCCAGTAAGTGGCCGCTATTATAAACGATAGCCTCATCGAGCAAGACCAGGTTTTGATCTGGCCCACCGCCGCGCACGTAAAATCCGCTGGTCCCCTCCCCGGCCGATTGCACACCCGGTAACAATTGGATGGTTTTTAGTAGATCTACTTCTCCAAAAATTGCTGGCAGCTTTCTGATTTGCTCCGTACTGATCTCGACTGCACCCATTTGGGTTTCTTCTACGTTTTGCTCGTCTTCCCTGGAAGTCACAACTACCTCTTGGAGTACCGCTCCTTCCGACAGATCGATATCTACGCTTCGGTCTTCGCTCAGATCGATCTCTCTGATTTCGTCTCCAAAGCCTAAATAGCTGAACACAATGGTATAGTTATCTGGCGGCAAACTCAGCGAGTAGAACCCATACACATTGGTGGCCGCGCCTTGGCTCGGATCGCCCTGCACATACACATTCGCACCGATCAGCGATTCACCACTCCCCGCCTCGCGCACATAGCCGGAAATGGTATTTCGCTGAGCTTGGAGATTGAAGATTGTAAAGAAAGCGAGTGTAAAAAAAAGTGGCTTCATGCTTGAATTGGTATCATCTGACAGATGATAGTTTTTAATCTGCGACCAGCCGGCGCAGACCCATATCGTATAAAGGAACGAATCTAGATTGAGTTGTCATCTAGTGTATGCCGGTTTATGTCCAAAGCACGTCTTTTTGACTTAAACTTTCGCAGGTAGGTGCCATTCAGTTACCGCACTACCGGAATTCACCAGAATGAGCGGACAGCTAAAGGCCGGTATACCCATAGGTACATGGGCGTACAGAACAACAGCTACCTCCAAAGATGGAGAGCAAAAAGAGGTACTTTGGACAACAAGCTATTAAATTGCTAAATAGCCGACAAAGAAATATTCATACAATTTTAAATTCAAGGCACTAAGAACTTACTATTGCTAAGGAAATAACACTTCTAGCTATGATTCGATTATTTTTACTATTAATAGCATGCTCCTTTTCAAATCTTTTATTCGGGCAAATACTTATAGAAAACATTAATACCACACCGAATGAGCCAGCAAGTTCATTCCCACAAAATTGGGTTGCTGTAGATAATGAACACATCATATACAAAGCAACAATAGAAGTCAATAGTGGTACTCGCTATGCGTATGCGACCAACATCAATGATCTGAATACTCGATTCGTCGATTCTGTGACTGTCACTAGTAATATGATCAGTTTTAATGGTAAAGTTTTTTTCAACGGTTGTGACCTATCTTATAATGATCCTTGCTTTGAATTATACGCCATAAACGGTGCCGATGGAAATGCCGGATTATTCAAAAAACTATCCAATTCACCTCTAGCTTCAGATCCTGAAGACTTCATAGCCGGAGAAAATTTATTTTTCTTTGAAGCATTGGGCATATTTACCGGTCGCGCACTCTGGTGTAGTGATGGAACACCTGAAAATACGAGAATCCTTGGAACTGTAATACCATATTTATCTGCACAGTCGAACATCGATGCAAAGATATTCGATGACGTCCTTTACTTTAATGGTTACACCCTCGATAAAGGTCTCGAGCCCTGGAGATCAGATGGAACAGAAGAAGGCACGTATAGAATTGCCGATATATATCCAGGTCAAGACCATTCCAATCCAAGAAACTTTACTAAAGCAGGTGACTATATCTATTTCACAGCATTAGACACAGCTGGAAATAGAGACCTCATCAGATACGATCTTTTGCTCGACACCGTAATTAATCTCTCAGAGATAGATAGCTTTGGCCTGACCGGATCAGTATATAATCTTATCAATTCATCGGATCGACTGTTTTTTAACACTTCTGGTCCCGGCCACGGTTACGATAATAGAGCATTTTGGACATTAAATCCGAATGAAATACCCTCTATTATAGATAGTACTACACTAATCCCAAGGCGAATGTTTCCTTTTGGCGATGGAGAGCTACTTTTTACCAGCGATGCTAATGGTCTAGGTGATGAATTGTATCGCACAGACGGTACTCCAGCTGGCACACAATTGGTAAAAGATATTAATCCTGGAAACGGAGATGGTATAAGGATTAGCAATAATTCCAACCCTGATCCTTATGCAGTAGTAGGTGACTCCTTACTCTACTTTGCTGGAAATGACGGGATCCACGGCTGGGAACTATTTGTATCTGATGGCACAGAAGCAGGCACTCAACTGGCCGGTGAAACATGGCCAGGTTCCGGTGATGGTAATCCCAAAAGATTTTTTGTACATCAAGATAAGTTGTTTTTTGAAGGATCTGCTCCAGGCATAGGTTCTGAACCTTTCGTCCTAGATCTAAATCTGATGACTTCAATTAGCAACCCCCTAAACTCAGAGCAAGTAAATCTTGTGCAGACTGTATTTCCAAATCCGATATTAAGAGGAGATCATCTAAAAATGAGAATCAAGCTTAATCAATCATCTACGATCAAAGCTCAATTCTTCACCCTTCTTGGGCAATCTTCGACACAGGTAATAGATTTAGGCCAATACCCAGCCGGAGAGCAAGTAGTCGATTTTGGGAATATTAATTTACCAACTGGTTTTTATATGCTTCAGGTTATGCTCGATGAAACTCGAACGAGTATTAAAGTGCAAATTGAATGATACAATGATGGCCATTCACTACTCAGAGTTCATCACTCTAAACTCTATCCTATTATTTTGGGCATGTTCACGCTCAGAGCAAGGTACGCCATCAGCGCACTTATTCTTTAAGCGAATTTCACCATAGCCTCTGGCAACTAATCTTTGCCTGTTTATTCCTTCCGATACGAGATAGTCGATCACCGCTTCTGCCCGCTGCATGGTGATTTCCAGGTTTCTATCCGCACTTCCCCTGGAATCCGTATGGGCAGCAATCTCTAGATTTATATTTGGATGATTTAGTAAGAGTTCTAGCAAGTTGTCATCGATTATATGTCTTTCGTTGTACTTCAGGTTAACCGATTTATTCTCAAAGTGTATAGGTAGCTCATTGTAATTGACCAGCTCACAATCTATTTGTTCCCAGGCAGCCAAGCCCCCCTCATTAATAAGTTCGACAAACTCCAGTTCAACGTATTTGGGTGAGCCAAGGCTGTCATGAATGGGCTTGTATATAACCTCAACTTTTTCGGGTTCTTCTTTTAGGCATAGTATCCTACAATCGAGTGGATTTTGAGATTTACAATTCGGATCCGTTCGGTACTCCCAGCTAGACCTTTCTCGTGAATGCACATACTCGATACGTTCATGAGGATACATAGCGGCCTCTTCCTCCGTATAGGTCAAATGATCTTCGTACCAGATTTCGTACTCGTAAGGCGTTACCGTTCTTACGTAGCATTGGTTTGGGTCTGGATTTAGAGGCAAATCCTGGGTATAAGAAATTTGACATACCAGTATGGTGGATAAGAATACTAAGTATCTCATGACATTCATGTGCTTGATTTTTAGTGGAATTGCCAACGCTAGTTAATCTCTATATTCATAACCTTGAATGCAATCCTATTATTCTCATCATGCTGCCAATCTGGGCAGTCAACACCATTGCCACAACCATTTATTGGTCGGGTTTCTCCGTAGCCTCTTCCGACCAGTCTTTCCGGGTTGATTCCTTGCCACACTAAGTAATCGACAATGGCATCTGCCCGCTCTCTGGTTATCTCAAAATTGTAATCGGCCTCGCCCCTGGAGTCTGTGAATGCGCCAATTTCTAATCTCATATTCGGGTGCTCCTCTAAAAATGTAAGTAGTACATCATCGAAAACATCATAATCAGAATCTCTAAATTCTACCTGCTTTCCTTCTAAAGATATAGGTAAGTAATTGAAGTTCACCAACTGGCAATCGATCTCATGCCAAGAAGCCAAGCCTCCTCTCTTCACCAACTCCATGAACTGCAATTCTTCATAATATGGATTACCCATTGTCGTATCCAGTGGTGCATATATGATATGAACGGTTGCCGGAATCTTTCTGTAACACAAAACCTGGCACTCTGCTGGATCATCGGATCGACAGCCTTTATATTCGGCGAATTCCCACATATTCCTTTGAGGAGCCAGCACGTATTCAATCTTCTTATGTGGATAGAGGGCGGCTTCTTCTGCACTATAAGTTAGATGGTCTTCGTACCAGACGTCGTATTCATTGGGGGTTACGGTCCTTACGTAGCAAAGATTGGGTTTTGGGTTGCGTGGTAATCGCTGGGCAAAAACATTTAGCGCACAGACGATAAATAGGGGAAGGAGTATGGTCTTCATGTCTCAATTGTAGGTGGTTCGAGGATTCAAGATAATATTTTTTCACCCACTGGAAAGAAAGGTAAGATTAGCAAGATCAATTTCAACAAGAGCAGCACTACAAAAAGAATCGGTGATTGATTCGCTTTCCACTCCGCTCTGGCGAGAGTCTTCGACCTGCGGAAGTCTGTATTAAAAAAGACGAATATGGACACAAAAACGCTAAAATCCCTATCTTCCCACCATGAGCCACCAGCCCACAGTCATTACCCATGTCAACGAGCTCGCAGCTTATGTTGAGCAGTACATACGCGACCACGTCTCCAAGAAGTACGTCTTTCACAACTTTCAGCATACCATGGCGGTCGTACACGCCGTCGAGGAGCTATTCCACCACTTTGAGTTGAGCGAAGAAGACCGCCAAGTGCTGGTCTACGCAGCTTGGTTTCACGATCTGGGCTACGACCAGGGATGGGAAGAACACGAGCTACGTTCGGCAGAGATCGCCAGGAGCTACATCTCCGAGCACCAGCTGCTTACCGATGAGCAACTTGACAAAGTCGAGCAGTGCATACGGGCCACCAAGATGCCCCACGACCCGCAGAATTTGCTGGAGCGCATACTCTGCGATGCAGACCTGAGTCACTTGGGTGACAAAAGCTATTGGGACCGTTGCGGGCGGGTCAGGCAAGAGTATGCCCTCACACGCGACCTCATCATGTCAGACCAGGAGTGGATAGACTTCGAGCTAAACTTCATGCTGGCTCACAACTACCACACGCCCGAGGCCGAAGAGCTATTCGGCGATCAAAAAGACAAACACGTTAAGCAACTGCTCAAGCGCAAAAAATTGCTCTCCCCCGATCAAACCCCTGCCGATTACAACAGTATGATCGAAAACACCAAGAAAAAGAAGAAGAAGAAAAAGAAGAAAAAACAAATGAAGGCCAAAGTCGCCGACGATCTGCAATCGCTCAAGCTGAGCCGTGGCGTAGAAACTATGTACCGCACCACCTACCGCACCCATGTCAACCTGAGCAGCATAGCCGACAATAAGGCAAATATTATGCTATCCATCAATGCGATCATCATCTCGATCGTGGCCACAAATCTGGTACCCAAGCTAGATAACAATCCATATTTAACGGTGCCTACAGTCATCATCACGCTGGTCTTGCTATGCTCGCTGTTCTTTGCCATTCAGGCTACAAGACCAAAAGTTACAGAGGGTAAAAGCAGCCTGGAAAGCATACAGAATCGCACATCTAACTTGTTATTCTTCGGGAACTTCTACAACATGGATCTCGACGATTTCCATTACGGCATGATGGAGATGATCCGCGACGACGAGTTCCTCTACAGCTCCATGACCCGCGACCTCTATTATCTCGGTGTGGTACTGGCGAAAAAATATCGATTCCTGCGCCTCACATACACTATTTTCCTATTCGGTATGATCGTGAGTGTGCTAGGCTTCGTATTCGCTGCAGTGGCGAATAATGGGGTCATGTTTTAAAAGTCAAATTTTAAAATTTAGACCTGCCTGCGTACTCTCGGCAGGCAGGCTTTCGCAGGTGGAGCCATTTCCCGAATCGAATATTAACTCATATCCAGATAGTCTCTCAATTCTACTGACTCTGCATCTAGTAGCTTAATGAGGTCATGTGTAGTCAAAATCCCGATGGCTTTGTTGTCTTCCACGACCGGCAAAGCGTGAAATTTGTTGAGCGCAAACAAGTTGGCAGCAGTACGCACACTATCCCCTCTTTCCAGCTTAGCTAAGCCTTTCGTCATAATATCGCTGACGATCATATTATTACGGCTGCCGCTGTCCGTATCGATCAGGCTTAGCAGATCGCGTTCGCTGAGGATGCCCTCTATTTGACCATCGGGGCTTTCCACAATGAGGTGATGGATATTGTGATCGGCAAAAAGCTTACGCGCTTCAGCGATGGGCGAACTGGCATGTACCGTGATCAAATCGATGCTCATCAGATCGCTGACGGGCTTGAGGGGATTCATAATGTGTAGTATTTGATGAATAATGTTCTACGCCTTAATAACAAATAACGCCCAAAACAGATTCAGTTTATCATTTGATTTTCATCAATTTTTCAGAAGGGAAGATCGATAATCAAAATAGAACTCTTCATCTGGGCCGTAGCTTTCAAAAAACTGCCGGACACCAGGAATTTGTGAGCCTTCGAAATCGAAGATATTAGCACCGCCTTCTGCCGACTTAGCGATGACTCGGTCGAGTAGGAAATGCATAGCAAAACCAGCCCGACCAGCAGCATTGCTCGATCCAAACAAATTAATCACCCGGCTTTTCCCTGCGAAAAACCCACGGGCATGTACCTCAGCATTTGGAGTGATAATTTTCCAGATTTGCCCTTCCTTCCGCTCGATGCATGCGCTAATGATCTCACTGATCCGGTTGTACATCCAGGGTTTTAAACCAGCTTTCAAGCCCACTTCCTTGCGGTACATTTCTATGAGTGCCGTTATATCTTCACAGGGTTCTATAAGGTATTGACGTGATGCTCTTCGGAGTCGCTTTTTCAGGGATTTGTTGTAGCCGGTATGTATTCGATCGTAATCGTATTTCGACAAATCGATAATTAGATTTAGTCGGCGGCTCAGGCTTTTTTCGCCTTTGATAATCCAGGGAAGGCGAAGCTTCAGATTTGTGTCGAGGTACCTACTAGGTATAGCAGACAACATAGCCCTGATCCGACCTTTGGCGTCAGCTTCTTCTTGCCCTCCCAGCGGGAGATCAGATGATGTAAGCACGCCTAACTGCTGGCAAAGTGGCGGCGTGACCACCCGCGGAAGTCCAAAAAATCTAAAGTTTAATGGTAGAGGTAGCAAGTACTCATAGTCGCCATAAACGATGGCATGCCATTGCGCTTTTGTAGCGGCATCCAGGTACCAACTCATCGTGTATATGGGCATAGATGGGTCTTGTGCTACTCGCTCATCCCAGGCTGAGTCATCGATCTGATATCGTTTTAAAAACCTGATGGGATGAGGCTGCGGCATGGTGCAAAGATAGCGTGACGCACCAAGGCTTAGCTATTTTGAAAAAGCGCGGCAGGCATGGCCATAATCGGCAGGTCCATGTGATAGCTGAGCTGTTTAGTCTGGCTTTTGTTGAAGAGCTCTTGCCAAAAACTACGCTTGAATGTGACCATAGCTACGAAGTCGGACTCGGTCGTTTCCAAATATTCGGAAATGGCCGTTTGAAAATCCTTTGAAGAGTCGACAACGGTATAGGTGAGGTTGCTATGCTCAGCAAAGGCATTCTGGAACTTAGACATTCTGCCGCTGAACTCATCGATGTGATTCAAATCGACGTGAATCACTTCGATCTTGGCCGAAATGGATTTGGCCCAGGTCGTTAGCCACTCCAGAGCTACATGATCTTCATTTGAAAAATTGGTGGTAAATGCGAGTCGGTCGATTTTTCCGTCGAATTCAGCTTTTTGTGGCACGGCCAATACCGGGCAAGGTGCTTTTTCCAGTACTTCTCCAGCAACGCTACCGAGAAAAATTTCTTTGGCACCGGTGGCACCTGTTGTGCCCATCACGATCAGGTCTGCTTTTTCATCCCTTGCCATTCTCAAAATCGTAGACTTGGGTTCTCCCATTTCCAGAACGTGTTCGTTTGGTACTTTTTCCAAACCATTTTCCTCTGCAATCTTCCTTAGTTCAGGTACTTTGTCTTTGAAGTTCTCGAACTCTTCTAGCTTAAGATCTTCCAGATAATCAGTAATGGTATTGTTGAGCCCAGCCGAGTGAATAGACGGAAGTTGATAAGCATGCAGGGCTATAATGCAAGAGTCAGTTGCTCTAGCTAGCTGAAGCGCATAGATATAGGCATTTTCAGCAGCGGGTGAAAAGTCTGTGGGAAAGAGGATCTTTTTCATCGCCTTTGGGTGGTTTTGGGGCTATCTCCTAGCTCATTTTTAGTTACTTCAAAAGTATGATATCACGCTTAATTCCATTCTGACTTTTGTCAGCTTTGCCCTAATGTTTTGTCAGTTCGAGTAACCGAATATTTATGAGCATTGACTTATTTTTGCTCGCCTAAACGAAAATACTATGCCTGCTAATCCCAACCTCGGTATCGGTTCACGTCTAAAACACCCGGCCTATGGCGATGGTGTGGTTATCCGACTTCATGCAGCTGCCTACGATATCGCTTTTATGACCTACGGCATCAAGTCAGTCGGTCGCGAGTATGAGAGCTTCGAGATCATCGAGGCCATCGAAGCGACCGAAGAAGTCAGCTTCAGCAATGCCGAAGCGGCACTCATTCGCATTTTGCGCACCTACAACGGCATACAAGAGGAGGTCGAGCTCGGCTATAAGTGGGAAGACGGCACCCTGATCTTAAAGCCCGGCGAAGAAGGTCTGGCCGCCAAAGAAATGCCCATCGATACTTTCTTCCACAAGATCGTGATGGTACGAGACCGCCTACGGGTGATGGAGCAGCGCATCAATTCTTCCTCTATGACCGATGAGGAAAAAGTAAATCTTCAGCAGTATATCACTAGGATATACGGCTCGCTGACGAGTTTTAATGTGCTGTTTAAGCGGAAAGAGGATCAGTTTTCGGGGCAAAAAAGCTAAACCACCTCTCCCTCATAATAATCATCTAGCTTCCGCTCTTTAGGCTCGCCTAACTTACCTACTGACTTAGCAACCAGCATAGATACGGTGGCATCGCCCGTCACATTGGCCACAGTTCGACACATGTCGAGGGGTCGGTCTACCGCAAAGATCAGAGCTAGCCCCTCTTCTGGAATACCCGCCTGGCCGAGTACAATGACCAACATCACCATTCCCGCCCCCGGTACGGCTGCGGAGCCTATGCTCGCCAAGGTAGCTGTGACGATAATGCCCAGTTGAGCACTCAGCGTAAGGGGATCATCCATGACTACCTGAGCGATGAATACGGCAGCCACAGCCTGGTAAAGACTCGTACCATCCATATTTATAGTGGCCCCAATCGGTAAGACGAAGCTAGTGACCTCCTCCTCGACGCCTAGATGCTCTTCTACCCTTTCCATGGTCACGGGGAGGGTGGCCGCACTACTACTGGTACTGAATGCCAATAACTGAGCCGGACTGATTCCTTTAAAGAAAGACGCGTAAGATCGGCCCGTGAATGTCTTTACCAAAAGTGGATAAAATCCGAATATCAATAACCCCAAACCGAGTAAAACACAGCCCGAATAAGCAATCAGTGCCTTAAATAGGTCTGGACTTGGCGACTCTACGATCAGAGAAGCTAACAAGGCAAAGACTCCATAGGGTGCCGCCAGCATGATCAGGTCGATCAGCTTGAGTACGACCTCATTCACCCCATCGAAAAAGTCGACTACGGGTTTAGCCTTCTTCGGATCTATCAAGATTAGCCCAATTCCAAAAAAGATCGCAAAAAAGATCACTTGCAGCATGTTACCGTTGCTGGTTGCCGCGCCTACTATATTATCGGGCACCAGATCGATCAGGGCTTGTAGCGGTCCGGCTTTTGCTTGTTCCTTGCCCTGCATGATTCGCTCCTGTGCATCCGTACCGAAGCTATCTAGCAGTTCCGTTTTCGTTTGCTCACTGACCGAAGAGCCTGGCTCAAACAGATTAACGATCAAAATACCAATCGTGACAGCCGTCAGCGTAGTCATTACATAAATGGCAATGGTCCGCCCCCCCATTTTCGACAGCTTGGAGATGTCTTTCAAATTAGCGATCCCCATAATGAGCGAAGCTACGATCAGTGGAATGGCAATTAACTTCAACGCATTGATAAAGATCGTACCGAAGGGTTTGATCCAATCAGTCACGAATCCACCCCAGCCCATAGCGGCAGCCAGCGCACCAAAACCTACCCCCGCTGCCATGCCCAGCAATATCTGCCAGTGTAGTGCTAACTTCTTCATAGGGGTAAGATAGGAATTTGGTGGACACTTGCGATTAACTACTATTGGATATAATCTCAACAGCAAACAATTGGGTCAGATTTCAACTACAAACAATTGGATAAATCCAATTGCTATTCTATGCGTCCCTTGGGGACTAGCTGAGTGGGGCTTTTATTCGACCGTGAAATCTACTTTTATATATAATAAAGTCTTTCCTTCTTTCCCCTTTCCTCTTAAAATAGAACTAGCTAACTTACCCCCACTCAAAAATCCCCCCTCCTGACCATGCCCCTTCAAAAAGTATCTTTCCAAAACCTCCGTGGCGAAACCCTAAGTGCCAGGTTGAGCATGCCCGTCGATCAACACCCGTATGCATTTGCCATTTTTGCCCATTGCTTTACTTGCTCCAGCTCATTGCGGGCGGTTAGGGAGATCAGCCAGGCGTTAAATTTGGCGGGAATTGGGGTGATGCGCTTCGACTTTACTGGGCTGGGTGGCAGCGAAGGCTACTTTTCGGCGACCAATTTTAGTACCAATATCAGCGACCTGATTTCAGCGGCCGAGTGGTTGGAAGAAAACCATCAGGCACCTGATCTGCTGGTCGGTCATAGCCTCGGAGGAGCCGCTGTCTTGTGCGCCGCTCACCAAATACCATCGGTCAAAGCGATTGCGACCATCGGGGCGCCATTCGATCCGGCACATGTGAGCAACCTCCTGGGCGAGGCGGGCAAAGCCAAAATACTAGCCGATGGGGAGGCGCAAATCGATATAGGCGGACGGCCGTTTACCATTCGCAAGCAGTTTCTCGATGACATAGGCGAATACAGCGCAAAAGCCCACATCGCTCATCTCGATCGGGCGCTGCTCATACTACACAGTCCGCAAGACAAGACGGTCGGTATCGATGAAGCCGCTAAAGCTTACCACGCCGCCCGTCACCCTAAAAGTTTCGTATCGCTAGACGGTGCCGACCATTTGCTCTCCGATCCAGCCGACAGCCATTATGCCGGACAGGTCATTGCAGGATGGTCTATGCGATATATACCCAGGCCTGAGCAAAGTGATCAAAAACTAAAGGCCAAAGAGGTTGCCGCCCGTTTGGGTGAAGAAGGCTACACCACCGAGATCATGGTACGCCACCATAGCCTGACCGCCGACGAGCCGCTATCGGTTGGTGGCAACGATTATGGCCCCAGCCCCTACGAGCTGCTCAGCGCTGGTCTGAGTGCCTGCACCGTCATGACGATTCAGATGTACGCGCGCCGCAAAAAGTGGCCGGTCGAAGAGGTCATCTGTCAGGTCGATCACCGCAAAGACTACGCTACTGACATGGAAGAATCAGAAAGTAAACCGACCAAGGTCGACCACTTCTATAGAAAACTCCAGCTCAAAGGTCCATTGACAAATGAGCAGAAAACGCGTATTCTAGAAATTGCTGATCGATGCCCGGTTCATCGTACTTTACACGAAGAAGTGGTCGTTCAAACCGAACTAATCGACTAGTGTGGGAACTTTAAAATCAGTTTGGCTATTTATCCAATCGCAGCAAACAAAATGAAAGATTTTTCATTCTTGTATTTGCAAAAACGCGATAAAGGTTTCTATCTTTGCGCAGCCTTACAAAAAGGTGCTAGACTTCAATGTCCTATGGCCCGTTCGTCTAGGGGTTAGGACGCCAGGTTTTCATCCTGGTAACACGGGTTCGATTCCCGTACGGGCTACTGAGCCGGCTTCGATTTCTCGGAGTCGGCTTTTTTATTTTCAGACTTCCCTGCCTACCTGGCGGATGGCAGGCAGGCGCAGGTCGGAACATTTCCCGAATGTTCCGATCCTCGCACGACTTCTTGCAGCAGAAGTTGCAGGATGGTTTTATACTTGTGCATCAGCTTAGCAAGCTAAATCAAATCAACTATCTTTGCGGCCTCAAACAACCTCTGATAAAATAAAAGCCCCCGAAAATCATGGGAAAGAAAATCGCCATCAACGGTTTTGGTCGCATCGGCCGCATTACTATGCGCAACCTTCTACAAAAAGAAGACATTGAAGTAGTCGCCATCAACGACCTAACCGACAACGCCACCTTAGCCCACCTCTTCAAATATGACAGCGTACAGGGAATTTTCCCCGGCGAAGTTTCTAGCGACGATGACTTCATACACATCGACGGAAAGAAAATCGCTGCCTTGAGCGAGCGAGACCCCAGCAAGCTACCCTGGAGCGAAATGGGTGTAGACATTGTGCTCGAGTGCACAGGCATCTTCCGCGATCGCGATAAAGCGCAAATGCACATCGATGCTGGCTGCGAGCGCGTACTGCTATCAGCTCCTGGTGGCAAAGGCGACATCAAGACCGTCGTACTAGGTGTAAATGACCATGTCTTAACGGGTGATGCAAAAGTAATCAGCAACGCAAGCTGCACGACCAACTGCCTGGCCCCACTCGCCAAAGTACTCGACGATGAATATGGTATCGTGAAAGGCTTCATGACGACCGTTCACGCCTACACAGCCGACCAGCGGATACAAGACGCTCCGCACAAAGATCTTCGCCGTGCTCGTGCTGCTGCCATCAATATTGTCCCCACCAGTACCGGGGCCGCCAAGGCCGTTGGTTTAGTCCTTCCTCACCTGGCTGGTAAGCTCGATGGTGGCGCTATGCGCGTACCCGTGCCCACAGGTTCTTTGACAGACCTAACCGTCGAATTGGAAAAGGAGACCACCGCGGAAGAGGTAAAGGCACTCTTCAAAAAAGCTGCCGAAGGCCCAATGAAGGGTATCCTCCAATACACCGAAGAGCCATTAGTCAGCTCCGACATCGTAGGAAGCCCCTACTCCAGCATCTTCGATAGCGACCAGACTAAAGTGATGGGCAAGCTCGTCAAAGTCGTCAGCTGGTACGACAACGAGGCTGGTTACTCCGCAAGATTGGCCGATTTGTGCGAGCGGGTAGCGGGGATGTAGAGATTTATATGCTTTGGGTCTGTTAGGCTATCTAGCCTAACAGACCCAAATTATTTTATAGACTACGCCTACCGTAATAAAACTATAATCATGGACCTATTATTGAAAGGCAAAAAAGTCCTCGTCAGAGTAGATTTCAACGTACCGTTGAACGAAGAGCGGCAGATCACCGACGATACGCGTATACGCAAAGCCATCCCAACACTACAACATGTATTGGAAGAAGGCGCAGCCCTCATTCTGATGTCGCACCTCGGTCGACCTCAAAAGAAAAAGTTGGAAGACGGCAGCATCGATAAGGAGCAGTTCAGTCTTAAGCCTATCGTTAGCAGACTCGAAGACTTGCTGGGTAATCAAGTGCAATTCGTCGAAGACACAATCGGACAGGCTGCACAAGAGGCTGCGGCTAATCTGGAAGTGGGCGAAGTCCTTCTACTGGAAAATACCCGCTTCTACGCCGGGGAGGAGAAGGGCGATGAAGACCTGGCCAGAGGGATGGCCAATCTAGCCGACATCTATATAAATGACGCATTCGGGGCGGCGCACAGGGCGCATGCTTCGACTACAGCAGTTGCCAAGTACTTCGATGCTGAGAGTAAGTCTGCTGGGCTGCTTATGGAGTCTGAACTACAAGGAGCCGACCGACTGATCAACAACCCTGCAAAACCAGTCACAGCCATTGTAGGCGGGGCCAAAGTCAGCGATAAAATACAGCTACTGGAGCGCTTACTCGATTTTGCAGACCACATTCTGATCGGTGGAGCTATGGCCTACACCTTCAGCTTAGCCCAAGGTGGCAAGGTCGGAGATTCACTGGTCGAAAAAGACAAGACCGATCTCGCACTGGAGCTTTTGGAAAAATCCAAAAAGGCAAATACCCAAATCCACCTTCCAGTTGACACAGTGATCGGTAAAGAATTCAATAATGAGACACCCTCTCAAACCGTAGCTGCCGGTGAGATACCAGACGGCTGGGAAGGCCTAGACATCGGTCCCGAAACTGTCGAGCAGTTCTCATCCGTGATCGCAGAAAGCAAAACCATATTCTGGAATGGCCCAATGGGGGTATTCGAGATGAGCAACTTTGCCGTAGGCACCAATGCCATAGCACAAGCCGTCGCCAATGCTACCGCCAACAACGATGCCTATTCTTTGATCGGTGGGGGCGACTCGGTCGCGGCCATCAATCAAGCAGGTCTGGGCGACCAGGTGAGTTTTGTATCTACTGGGGGCGGCGCCATGCTGGAATTATTGGAAGGAAAGACATTGCCGGGAATTGCCGCACTCAGGTAATCAACATCATTACAATAGCATCATGAAGCACATCCTCCTCCTCTCTCTCCTCTCCCTCTTCATTTGTGCATGCAATACCGATGCTACCCAAACAGCCGAAGAACAGTCTAACGAGCCTGAAACCCCTACCGATCCGGCCCTCGCCCTGATCGACCAATCGATTGAAGCTATGGGTGGCCTGGAAGCTTACCAAAAACTCGAAAACGTCAGCTATAAATATATGCGCTCGGGTGAAGACGGACCCCGTATGATCTCGGAAGAAATCTATCTCTATCCCAGCGAAGATTCCTATGGCCGCTACCCCACGGCCAATGACCCCGATGGTAAATCAGAAGACAAAGGCGTATTGGAGCAGATATACACCGATGACACGGTCCGTGTGCGCTTCGAAGGCGAAAACGTAGCCAATCCTCAAGCCATGGAACGTGCTCGATTCAGCCGAAAGACCAATTTTTACTGGCTCAATATGTTCTTTAAGTTGCGCGATCCGGGTCTTACGTACGAGCTACTCGACGACAGAGAATTCGATGGCAAAACCTACCATGCCGTAGAGGTGAGCTTCGAAGATGGCGTTGGAGATGTAAAGGACATTTATCTAGTCTATATCGACCCCGAAACCAAGCTGGTCGATTACTTCCTATTCACCGTTATGGCAGCCGAGCGTACCGAACCCATTATGATGAAAGTCGGCTACAAAGAGGCAGGCGGACTGCTCTGGCCCATAGGCCGTAGCTCGCTCGCATCAAACTGGGAAGGCGAGCTACCCGAAGATGCCGAATGGCCCGCCGGAGTCATTATTGAAGATCTGAAGGTGAATTCAGCAATAGATAGATCCGTATTCGAGTGATGCCCCTACCTGCGGAAGTCTAATTAATGAAAGATCCTCGTCAAATCAGCATGGACGCGTATGATTATGCGCTGCCAGATGAACGCATAGCCCGCTACCCGCTGGAGGAAAGGGACCAGTCGAAATTGCTACAATACGATGCTGGAAAAATCAGTGATCACCATTTTCATGAACTGCCGGAATTACTGCCTGCTGGAAGTTTGCTGCTAGCCAATCGTACCCGAGTCATACACGCACGCATCCGTTTTCAGCTTCCTAATGAGAAGTGGATCGAGGTCTTTTGTCTGGCCCCTCTCCAGCCAGCAGAACATCAGCTTTCTTTATCGAGCCAGGAGCCCGTTCGCTGGTCTTGCCTGATCGGTGGCAACAGAAAGTGGAAAAGCGGGCACGCCGAGCTGAAACTAGAACGGCCTGCCCAGGAATCACTCACCCTGTTTATCGATCGAGTGGATAGGCGTGAAGGGGGTAGTTTTAGTGTAGACTTCCGCTGGTCGGACCCTCGCTTGAGTTGGGGAGAGGTGCTCGTGCTGATCGGACAAATTCCGCTACCGCCCTACCTGGGCCGAGATGCCGAAACCAAAGACCAAACCCGATACCAGACCGTTTTTGCCAAGCAACAGGGCTCCGTCGCTGCACCCACGGCAGGCTTGCACTTTACACCCAATGTCCTCGAGCGTCTAAAAGCTGCTGATTGTCAATGGGCTGAGTTGGTCTTACATGTAGGCGCGGGCACTTTCAAGCCTGTGAGCAGAGACACCCTCGATGGTCACGACATGCACCAAGAGTATGTAGAAGTACAAATCGACGTCTTGAGGCTTATCCACAAGCAACTCGAAAGCGGGAAGCCCCTAATCTGCGTAGGCACCACTAGCCTCAGATCGCTGGAAAGTTGTTACCAGCTAGGTCGTCTGGCCTCGGTCGACAAGCTTAAATTCGAGCAAGAAAAAAGTCCGGTCGTTTATTTAGACCAATGGGCGGCCCTATCGAATCTTGCACCAAATGTAGAGCCCCTATCAGCTATCAAGAGTTTGATTTCTGCTATGGAAAGTCAAGAGATAGATATGCTTAGGGTACAGACCAAATTAATTATTGCGCCGGGTATACCACCCGCTACTGCCGATGCTATCCTGACCAATTTTCATCAGCCCCGCTCTACCCTATTACTCATCATTGCGGCCATGACTGGAGAAGACTGGAAAAAGATTTATGCGCACGCGCTCAATAGGGGCTATCGCTTTTTGAGCTACGGAGACTCTAGCTTATTGTGGAATAAAAATAAAAGTGGCCCAAAGCTTACCTAATGCTTTGAGTCACTCATTAAAGCTTTACTTTCTTCCGAGACCTTGAACAGATCTAGCTGGAGTCGTGCCATTGTGCTTCCTGCTCAAAAGCGCGTAGATGGATTCGTCTTCATTATGGCGTGTAGCCCGTCTAAATTCGTAGAAGGCCGTATTGATTTTATTCAGTATATCGTAGCGATCACCGTAGGTGAGCCACTTGGCTTCTTTAACGATACTGACCAAGTTTTTCCTCTTACTTTTCAATCTTTCGATGGCCATTCCCAGATCGCTATCGCTAGCTATATAGCCCAAATAGATTCGATCGGAAAATGTAGACTGCCCAACTGAGCTATTGATCGTGGCATAAGGGGCACTGACGATCTGACTAAAATCAAAGTCGTAAGCCACAGGTACCAGCAAACCGGAATTCGATAGACGCACTTGCTTTAGGTTTCTGACCATCGACAGGCTGTAATCATGATTACCAATGAGGAATTGGGCCATACTCTGCGCAACCTCCGCTTGGCGGTCCCAGGCAGATTCGGGCTGACCCAGGAGATCATCGACTTCTTCACCACCCAGTCGCTCGGCCATCTCATCGGTGTCTTCTAAGATGAAACCGATGATTTTGCGCGTCGGTAGACTGCCATTGGCATCCACTAGGGTGAGTTCCACCAGTTGCGTGCGAAAGTGATAGGGCGTCATCTCAGCATACAACTGATAAGCCATATACTCCCTTAGTACTATACTTTGATAGTCATCGCCTTCTTGGCAAGGAATAACCAGCTTAAGCTTATCGTGTCTGGCAAGTCCGGATGCTTCGAGTTGGCCTTTGTCAAAATCCAGTTTAAGGGGAGGCAGGGTGCAGATGCGGCGGCGAAATTTGCCGCGCACATCTACATGGAGGGGCCAGCGTTGGTCGAGGCCCGTATCGTCAGTGAAAGTAAGAACAGCATCCTGCTTATTATTCGACTTAGCGTATATGCTGTCCATCGGTAGCTCGATGGTGAGCTGCCGCGCATCTCCGTTTGTTTCGATCAGATCGAATATGGAGGTAGCATTGAGTGAGGTAAAGAGGGCTAAAAGCAGCCCAAAAATGAAGATCGGCCGCATAGGTTTCGTTAGTTTAATCAGGGTTAATCCGACAACTGAGGTAGGTACATCAAAGCTGTCATTAAGAGAACACAAATGTCTACTTAAAGATCGACACTAACCAGTTAAATTCAGAATATAATTTTGTTTAACAGTCAACAGTAGCACTCGTACAAAATTTAATTACAAGCATAAACCTTGTTTTTCAATCTATAAGCTGGTTTTTGGTGTAGGCTGCTAGATATAATTTGGCTTTTGAAGCAAGTCTCCAAATGGAACTTTTTTACGATGGCTAAATCGATTTTACACATGCTTAACATTGGGTATTCGACCTTAAAACCCTACATTTGTTGCATCATTGAGACTAGATGGAAAACACCTATAAATACGACCGCTAATATTCATTTCTAACCAAACTAACCAAAACCAATAAGCTAGATGGTAAGCATTGCTTCTCCCACCCACCGCGAAGAGCTGGAGCTCATTAGGCAAACTGCCCGTGATTTCGCTCAAACGCACATACTTCCTCACCGCGAAGAGTGGGATGAAAAACAGCATTTCCCCAAGGAGCTTTTCCATAAAATGGGGGAATATGGCTTCATGGGCGTGCTAGTGCCACAAGAGTATGGCGGCACGGGCATGGGCTATGCCGAATACATTACCATCATCGATGAGATCGCTCAGGTTTGCGGGGCTATCGGGCTAAGTATGGCGGCGCACAACTCACTGTGCACCAATCATATTTTGATGTTCGGCAACGAAGCACAGAAAAAGAAGTACTTACCCAAGCTGGCAACCGGCGAGTGGATAGGTGCCTGGGGCCTCACCGAACCCAACACGGGCTCAGATGCCGGTCGCATGCGCACCGTTGCCGAGAAGCAAGAAGATGGCAGCTACATCCTCAATGGGGCCAAAAACTTCATCACCCATGGTGCCAGCGGTGAGGTAGCCGTTGTAATAGCTCGCACCGGAGAATTACTGGACAGCCACGGTATGACCGCTTTCATAGTAGAGAAGGGACAACCTGGTTTTAGTGCTGGCAAAAAGGAAAACAAGGTCGGCATGCGCGCCAGCGAAACGGCCGAAATCATCTTCGACAACTGCCACATTCCCGCTGATCAGATACTCGGCGAAGTGGGCGAAGGTTTCATACAGAGCATGAAGATCCTGGATGGCGGCCGTATTTCTATCGGCGCGCTAAGCTTAGGCATCGGCAATGGTGCCTACAAAGCAGCCAAGCAATACACCAAAGAACGCGAGCAATTCGGCAAGCCCATCAGCAAGTTTCAGGCCATCGCCTTCAAATTGGCCGAAATGGGTACGGAACTCAGAGCCGCAGAGCACCTCGTACGCGACGCTGGCCGCCTAAAAGACGCCGGTGAAAAATGCACCCTGGAGTCAGCCATGGCCAAGTATCATGCCAGTGAAACTTGCGTGGCTGTCGCTACAGATGCCGTACAGATATTCGGTGGCTACGGATACATCAAAGATTACCCCGCAGAAAAATACTGGCGCGATAGCAAGCTTTGTACCATAGGCGAGGGCACCAGCGAGATTCAGAAATTGGTCATAAGCCGCGAGTTGCTTAAACAGTAATATTTTCTACATAGTCGCGCAGCAACTAATTCACTCGTGATGTCCTGATTACTTTTGGCCTCTATGCGTGATATGGCACGTTTCATCAGGCTAATTAGACTTCCCAACCTATTGGTAGTGGTCGTGACTCAGCTATTGGTCTATTACCGCCTGTTTTTGCCTGCCTACCGCTCGGTAGACCTCCAGCCAGTTTTAGACCCATTTCGCTTTTTCCAGCTGGTCGTTATCACGATCGCTATTAGCGCATCGGGATTCATTATAAATGACTTACGCGATGCCAAAGTAGACGAGATCAACCGGCCTGGTACTAATCCCGTACTTGTCCTAGGCCGGGCATTCGTACAGTGGTTGTATGCCCTCACTATACTAGGTGGATTTTTGCTAAGCCTAATAGTGGCCTTTAGGCTGGATGAGTTGTCTTTCTTATGGCTATACCCAGCTTCTGTAGGTGTTTTGGCATTGTATAGCTGGGCATTGAAGGGACGCCCATTGATCGGCAACCTAACCATATCTGCCTACTGTGCAGCAGTTCCCGGTATCATCGGTCTGGCAGAAAGAACCGGCTTAGCAAGAATATCTATCAGAAACCCCGAGCTGGCCCTTACTGTCTGGAGGACACTATTCATTTTTATGCTATTTGCCTTCTTGGCCACCTTCCTCCGCGAACTGATCAAAGACATAGAAGATGCCGAAGGAGATCGGAGGCTAAATCTGCGCACCTTCCCCGTACGCTTTGGTACAGCAGCATCTCGTCGTTTAGCCTATCTCATAGTTGCGCTTACGGCCACAGCCCTTTGTTTGCCTATCTTTCTAAACTGGCCCTCCTATCAATCCGTATTCATCTGGACTTACATCGGCATCTTGCTCTTCGCGCTCCTTGCAATCGGATTTTTCATAGCACACGCAGACGACAAAAAAGACTGGCACAGGCTGAGTACTGCCCTGAAGCTGTACTTGCTATTGGGCTTGGGATTGTTGGCCAAGCTCGCTTGAGGTCTCAAGCGAGCTCATCCGCGGCATCATCGAGCCACCGCTGCAAAGCGGCTCGATGTTCCTCGGATGTGTCGAGCGGATCAATCCAAACCTTTACTATGTGTGTTAACCACTCTATCAAACCAACTCAAAACATGCGCACGCTTTTCGTACTGGCCATAATCTCCCTCACGGCTTGCACCTTCGTTCAAGAACGCTACCCCACCCTGCCGCCCGGCCCATATCGAGGCGTATTGGAACTGACCAACAATCCGGTCGTTCCCAACCCTAAAGGAGCCCCGACAGCAGAGCTACAAAACCTGGAATTCGACGAGGTCATGGAAGGAGAACTGCCCTTCACTTTCGATGTAGAATACGTAACCGACACCTCGGTACAGATCAAGCTCTACAATGGCGATGAAACCATACTGATACCTGCCGAAAACATTGGCTATGGGCGTGACCGCAGCCAGTCGAGAGACACCCTGCGCATCGATTTCCCAGTCTATGATTCGCACATCTCGGCTTATCACGAAGAGAATGTGATCGAAGGTGTATGGGTGGTGCATTATCGCGAAAATTACCGCATACCGTTTGTGGCGCGATTTGGGCAAGACCATCGCTTTACCGTACTTGATAAGACACCCGATGCCGACCTGAGCGGGCGCTGGGCGGTGACTTTCAGCCCTGGCACGGATGATGCTTATCCCGGTATAGCAGAGTTTGAGCAGACAGGCAATGAGCTACGTGGCACCTTCCGAACAGAGACTGGCGACTATCGCTTTCTGGCTGGTACTGTACAGGAAGACAAAGCTTATTTATCGGTTTTCGACGGCTCGCACGCTTTTCTTTTTGAAGCACTGATTAAGGAAGACGGTAGCTTGAGTGGTAGCTTCCGTTCGGGACGCCACTACACCACGGAATGGGAGGCTACACGAGCCAATGACGATTACGAACTGGCCGATCCAAACAATATGACAAGTATGGTAGCAGATGAGCCGCTGAGTTTTTCTTTTCAGACTTCCGCAGGTAGTTACCTCTCCCTAGACGACGAAGCCTTCGAGGGCAAAATCAAGCTGGTTCAAATCATGGGTACCTGGTGCCCCAATTGCCGAGATGAAACCAACTTTCTGCGCGATTGGATAGCCGATTACGAGCATGCCGATCAGGTTGCCATCATAGGTCTGGCCTTCGAGCGGTATGGCGTAGAAGACCAGCGATCTTTTGCTGCTTTAGACCGGTACAAAGAAAACATGGGCGTCAGCTGGCCTTTGCTACTAGCAGGCCCCAGCAGCAAGTCGGCAGCCAGCGATGCACTCCCTCAGCTGGATCAGATTCTCAGCTACCCAACCATGCTTTTCCTCGACCGTGAAAATAGGGTCAGGCGTATACATACCGGCTTCAACGGCCCGGCGACGAGTAAGTACGAGGCCTTCAAAGCAGAATTTGAAGCTACGGTAGCAGAGCTGGTCGGCAAATAGATTTCATGCGATTTTCGACTGTATCCGCATAAAATCATACCCATTCCCTGTGTCACCTATCAGCCAAAAGTTCGTCTTAATGGTGCGTGCTTATTTTAAATAGTTACTTTCGCAGCGTATTAAGCACTTAACAGTTTTTCAAGACTACCCTTAGACAAACTTTACACATTTACTTGCATAATTTCGACCAAATGAAGCGCATTTTCGCTCTTTTCTTCCTCCTATCTTTCGCTGTTCAAGCATTCGCCCAGTTGAATGCTACGCTCCGCGACCAATTCGAATATACCGATGGCCTCAATGATATATGGGGCTACGTAGCTCCTGACGGTACCGAATACGCCGTCGTTGGACTGCAGAATGGCGTCAGCTTCGTCAATCTGTCCAATCCTGACAATGTCTTCGAGGCAGCTTCTATACCGGGTCAGTTCAGTACCTGGCGCGACCTCAAGACCTTTGGTGAATACGCCTACGTAGTTGCCGACCAAGGCAGCTCTGATGAAGGTCTGACCATCATAGACCTTACGGATCTAGCCAACGGCAACGTCACCTTCACCCACAATCAGTTCGACATACCTGGTACAGGCAGATTCACGCGAGCACACAACATCTACATCGACACCGATAAAGGCCGAGCTTTCATAGCAGGTGCCAATCACGGCAATCGCGGTATATTGGTATTCGATATCGCTTCTATGCCAGGCGAAGCGATTTATCTCACGACTGTCGGTACGAACTACTCGCACGATACTTATCTGAACGGAAACCTACTTTTCAATTCCGACATCAACAACGGCGTATTGAGCATTTGGGAAGTCAGCGACATTTTCGCTCCAGTGCTGCTATCGACTACGGTTACGCCGTTCGCCTTCACACACAATGCCTGGAGTACTGCAGATAACTCCTTCGTATTCACCACAGACGAGCGAGGTAATGCACCTGTCGCCGCCTACGATATAACCGATCCAACAGATCCGATTTTGGTCGATGAATATAGGCCTGCTTACAGCTTGAACACAGGTACTATCCCACACAACACTCACGTACTCAATGAGTACCTGATCACCAGCTATTATACCGATGGAGTGACTGTTGTAGATGCCTCAGACTCCGACAATCTGATCGAGGTAGCCAACTGGGACACCTGGGCCGGCGGACCCGGCGGTTTCAATGGCAGCTGGGGTGCGTATCCATTCCTACCATCGGGCCTCGTATTAGCCAGCGACATCACGAATGGCCTTTTCGTCGTCGAGATGGTATATCAGCGTGCCGCCAGACTGGAAGGTACTATCACCGACGCCGAAAGCGGCCAACCCATAAATGGTGTCGAAGTGTCTATTCAGGCCGTGCAAGAAAACGGCGCAATGAGCGACGCATCAGGCCAATACCGCACCGGTTTGGCTAACGGTGGAAACTTTCAGATTACTTTCAGCCACCCCGATTACATTTCAGTGGTAGAGACCGTTGACCTGGTCAATGGAGAGACTACTGTCCTCGACATTACCATGGAGTCGACCTTGATTCGTCACTCCGTTTCAGCAAACGTAGTCGAAGCCGAAGTACTCACCGGCATAGAAGATGCCGAAGTACTGCTAGTGAATGTGACCAACGAAATATCGATTTTCAGTGACGAGACTGGTGTAGCCAGCTTCGATTTTGTGCCCGAAGGCGTCTACGATGTCTACGTAGGTCGCTGGGGCTACCGTGAGTTGTTTCAGGAGAATGTCGCTATAACTGCTCCAATATCTCAGACATTTGAGTTAGAGGTTGGCTACCAAGATGGTTTCCAACTCGACTTGGGTTGGACGACATCCATAGATGGTGCCACGACCGGCCTTTGGGAACGTGGTGTTCCATTCGGTACATTCACCGACACCATCGCTGTAGCACCCGGTGTAGACGCCGACGGTGATATTGGCAATCAAGCTTACGTAACCGGCAATAGCGACGCCTCCGAGAGCATTGGCTTTGACGACATCGACAACGGTTCCGTTATATTGACCAGCCCGATTTTTGACCTGAGCATCTACCAAGACTCTACGGTCAGATTATCTTATCAGTACTGGTTTGCCAACTTCCTCGGCAACGGGCCAGAGGATGATGATATAACTGTTTCCATTTCAAATGGTACAGACGAAGTTATACTAGCTATCCATGATGATGGTACACCCGGTCTGGCCTGGCGAGAAGCAGAATACAACCTCAGTGAATTTATACAGTTGTCCGACCAAATGCAGCTCACAGTCATCACCGGCGATAATGGTGCCGGAAATATTACAGAAGCAGGCTTCGACGATTTCTTCATCGAGGGCGATTTCTTACCCACCAGTACTGAAAACATCGCTTTAGCAGGACTAGAGGCCGAGGTTTTCCCCAATCCTAGTTTTGGTGAATTCAGTCTCCGCTACAGCCTACCTAATCAGAGTACCGAGCTGCAACTGGAAATTACCGATGCGCTCGGCAGAAACGTACAGACGCAACGACTAGCCCCATTTGCCAATGGCGTGCTGACTTTCGGTAATGAGTTACCGGCAGGTACTTACTTCCTGAGAATGCTGAATGCTGGGGAAATGATTTATAGCACGAAGCTGGTCAAAAATTAATTTTACAACTGATGGGCGTTCGCCCATCAGTTGTAAAACCTTTTTATCGCGTTTTGCGCTTGCTTCCCTGCTGTAGTGAACCCCGTATCCCCACTTTCCTTTACATAGCTCAGGTGGCTCGGCCACTTCCAGATGTAGATACCACTTACGGTATTCCTTTCACTCAGCACTTCAAATAAAGCTTGGTAGCTTCGGCTCTGGTCGACCTCATTCGCGGCTCGATCTTCTGGACCGGCGTGGGGATTGCGCCAGGGAGCCGTCACTGATCGATAACCTATCTCAGTCAACCAAAGGGGGCGATTAGCCGCTTCAGCTATGTGTTCTACTTTAGATAGCCATCGATTCACGCCTGCTTTCAATTCAGCATCACTTGGGTTTTCAGAATCGCAAAGTGGATAGTAGGCGTTGACCCCGATCACATCGAAGGCCGACCAAAAGCTCATCTGTTCGGCTTCTTCGCCCCAGTTGGCAGCATAGGTCAAGGTACCACCGTAAAGGCTTCGGGCCTGCTCCACCAACTCAAGCCAGTCATCGGATCTTTGAAGGGTGGTATGCCGCATCTCCGTACCTAGGCAGAAGGTCTCCAAACCGTGCATATCGGCCAAGATGGCGTAGTGAAGTATCCACGCCCGATAGTTATCAAAAAATTGTTGCCAGGCCTTCTCTGTATCCTGTATGATATCCCCTGGCCAAGAGCCACCGCCCAGCCAAATCTGCGGCTTGAGCATGACCGACCACCCGCGCTTGTGGGCAGCTTTGGCACTGGCAATAGTAGCAGCATCGTTCTCCCCGCCCGCAAAGTCCGATACGGGAATTGGCTTCAAACTACGCGGACTGCGCATGAATGAATACGGCACGACGGCGATACTATTTACATTCAGCTTGGCTAGTTCACTCAGGGAAGGCTCTACCGTACTGCCGCCATAACCGTTGTAGACGCGGTAGCCCTCGTGGGCGAAGGTCATCCCCTTTTGTGGAGCTAATTCTGTTTCTCTTTTTGCCCTTGGGGCAAAAAGAGAAGCAGAATCAGTAATTAAGAGTCGCTCCAAGGCCAAGAAAATCTTTGATCTTCCATCCTCTGGTGGCTCATCGTTGCGGACGGTTTCGGGGGCGCGAAGGAGGCCAATTTCTTTTGCTGCCGGGAGGTAACAGCTAAGGAGCTTGCCTTCAGGGCTGAGGCTGAGCGCCCTACCCCATTGTTCATTCTCGCCCCAGCTTTCGGCCTCGAGATGGGCATCGAGCAAGGCATAGACAGGTGCAGCCGACCGCTCGCCGAAAGTCTGCTCGTTGACGACCAAGTGCACAGTGCCCGCATCGTCGACCATAGCTGTATCCATCTCGCCGAGTTGCAGACCGATGCGTTCTACAGAGGCATATAGTTTTACCGTGATCGGCTCATCGGGTATGGCGAGTTTTGGCATTTCTCGCCCAATACTATCGGGCAGGGATTGCAAATAATTGGCCACCCGCTCGAAGGCGGCATCGTTTATTCCCTCAGAGGCGGCCTCGACAGACCAGTATTCGTTTTGGGCCAAGACTTCACCCGATTGGGTCATGACGAAGGGCTCGTCGAAGTACCAAGTGGTATCTATGTATCGGCCCAAGTAGCGGGCATTGGTCGTTTCGAGTTGGTAGGCCCACTGCGCCCAAAAAACCTGCCCATAGTTGCCTCCGAAGTACCGGCTGAGGTGGTCAGCTAAACTGGCTGCATCTGGCGCATACCAAAGGTGCATGAGGCGAATATCCTCCCGCGTAGACCAAGGATTGGGATAGTAATTGAGCTTGAGAAAAGGTCCTTTCATATCTACCCGCTCGATATGGTCGGGTCGGTATTCTTGCCCTTGCAGATGAAGTTGAGTGGATGAAATGGCTACTTCTAAAAATTGATCTGGTGTAGCAGTGGCTTTTGATTCGTTTTTGCTCATGGCATCTACCTGCGGAAGTTTAAATTCCCCAGAAGACGGCCACCGATTAGCTATCAGAATGATGTTGTTTTGCCCCAATTGCTCGGCAGTCATGGTATCGCAATGGGCCAGGGAAAGCGCCTTGTCGAAGGGTTTGGCCGCTATCATTTCCGCTACGAGACTATCGAGAGCATCATCGCTTTGGTCAAGACACATAACAACCTGCCAATCAGGCGATCGCATAGCCTCACCTCGACTTATATTTCGGTTGGGGAGGTCGTTATTTTGTACTTCCGCAGGTCGGGTTCTAGCTTCTAAAATCGTGTCCCCTGAATTACTGGTACAGCTGGTAGATGAAAAAAGTAGAAGAAATATAAATGATAAAGTATGTAGGCTCTGAATAGCTGTTTGTTTCCCCACCACCCCATCCCTGCTTACCATTGGGACCCCTAACCCCAATGGCCGCCTAGGGGAGAGAGGTGTACTTCCAAGCTTTGAATTAGGATTCCAAAGCTCATGGTTTTTTGTCATTGGTTATATCTTTTTCGGAGAGCGAATATGCACATTTCAGTTAAGTAACCTTGCCCCCGTTTTTACCAGCTCGCTGAAAGATGAGGATCATAACGGCCAAAGGTGCTACTCGACATAAAATGGTTAAGAATTGAATGAATATGTAAGCGGGTGTTCTGACTATCTCGAATGAACCGGTCGAGAAATCGGTAATGTTACTCGTTATGAATGCGCCGCCAATTAAAGACAGCACAAAAGCACCAATTAACCCGCCAATTATGGCATACCCCAGTTCTTTAAAGAATTTGACTTCGTAATTCATCACTTTCACGGCCGCCATGATCACAAATACGAGTCCGACAAGCCCAGCAACGAAGGCCAACATACCGAGGATAGCCAAAAGACCTGCGCCCGTGGTATAAGCCAATGGATTACTAGTAGCACTGGCCAGAGCGACTAGAAGCAGAACCCCGCCAAATGCCAAGTATGCAATGCCGCCGTTGCGAAAACGAGAGCTTCCCACCTGTCCGCCATTTGCTGCCAGCAGTTTACTCATTTCCAAAAAAGTGAGACCTGTCAGAGCTGTGGGCAAGGCACTAAACAGCAAACCTATAAACAGCCCACCCACGCCAAATGACATCTCTGTATTAAAGAAAATGCTGATTAGAATCAAGGCTGCCGCACTGATCGCATAAACCGTAGCCCGATTGGCACTAAAATTATTGGACTTAAAATCGAGCACATCATCGGTACTTAGGTCCATGTTGGTGAAGGTATCCTTAGCTGCCTGGCTGAACTCGCTGTCGAGTATGCTGGCCTCTTCGGCCATCTGTTTATCTTCAAGATTACTGCCGGGTGTAGTGGGCGCAGGCGGTGGGGTTTCCGATGCGATACTCGGACCGGCGGACGGTGGCGAAGGTACTACAGGTGGCGGCGGTGGTGGTGGGGCAGCTGGAATGAACGTTTGCAGCTCCGCCACATCTTTCATGGGCTTCCAGTCGGCCATGCCCTCCTGCCAGACTAAAGTATCGGCTGTCGCACCGTTTTTGAGTAAATCTTCTTTCGGAAATGGACCTTTCTGTTCGTTGTTGATAACGAGATAATACATAGGTGGTGTGATTTATAAGGGGATGAATATAAATAGTTTTGATGAGAGCTCGATCAGAGCTTATGCTCTTGGGCACGGCTTCAGCGGTGTAATGTTATCCAGCAGGATATTTCCAGCAAAATTGAAGGGCCGATCCGAGTAAAATGCCTCTAAGATCAGATACTGAAAAGCACGCTCTGGTTTAATATCGATCACATGGGTACGCCAGTCGAGGTGATCGATATTGCGGCTTTCGTAGAGCAAGTACGAGCGATCATCTTTGGTGCGACCACCATAGACTCGCAGCTTGAGCGCGCCATTGTAGCCGGAGTAGGTACGGCTATGCGCCAGATCGATGGCAAACTGATAGCAATCAGTAGGCACTAAGGGAACAGGCAGTCTTTGGGCAATGGCCTCCCAACTGCCATCAGGGCGTGTGATGAGCCCAACATAGGTTTCGCCCTCACTCGCTTCTTGAAAAACGCCCCAGTAGCCGGGTAGAATATCGGGCGTGGTGCTGGGTGTAGACGGTAGCCAGCCTACAGGTACGGTCGCATCTGAGGGCTCGCCCTCGAAGGAGGGGTTGCGCAGGTGGTGGGTAGATAGAATTTGAGCCGTCAGTGTGAAGCCGAATACCAGCAGCGTGAAAAAGATTATAGCTCTTTGCATAAATGTGAATATAGCCCAATCAGGCCATCTGTCCCAGCATCTCCAGTGCTGGACTTTCCTCTTCACTTATCCTACTTAAAAATAGTTGCAGGGCTGTTTGCTTGCGCGCATCCAACTCGTAGCTGATGTTTTCAGAAAAGTAAGTCTGCAAGTCAAAATCAGGACGAGGACTCTGTAGTAAATAAGTCAACTCGTGTAGGCGAGATATACCGTATCCAAGTGCCTCATTGAATGGCTCGACAAATGACTGGGGAATAGGTTTTCTGGACGCCCAGGCGGCAAATACAAATGGAAGGCCGGTATGTGCTTTCCAAACCTCGCCCAGATCATAGACGTACTTGAACTTGTGTTCGAGACCGATCGTGCGATCACCGATCACCAACCCACCCACAGCACCGCCTATGCGCTTGATGTAGCCAGGTTTGGCAGATAGCAGCACGGGATCGAGCTGCCAGTGATCGCGAAGTAGCAACTTAGTCAGCTGTACACTCGTACGACTGTGAAAATCGAGATAAATCGTCTTTAGTTGCTCGATAGGGCGATCGGCATAGATACAGACTGTAGCAACCTGGCCTTCGGTGCCGATACAATAATCACTGATGATGTTGTAATGGCCCAAAAGCGGCAAAATGGCCACTGGAACCAATGCCAGATCTACTTCGTCATTTAGCAGCATCTCCGCGCAGCGGCTAGGAATATCGAGTCTTAGATCGATTTGATTGGCCAATTCCTCTCGGCGCAGCAGGCCGTAGAGCAGTGGCTTCGTATTCAAATAATTAACCGCAGCCAGCCGATATTTGGGCTTGGTACCGATCATACTACTGGGCTTAGTTTCTCTAGGTGACTCAGGTCGTTTTTCGACTCGAATCGATAGTGCTCACCCTCGCTATGTGCTAGCCACAGGCCGAGGTTGCTGTGCCGGAACTCATTCATACGGTGAATGGGCAATCCTTGCATAAGCGTGACTAGCCCGCACATAGCGCGGCCGTGGCTACATACGAGCAGGAGCTGCTCTGGCCGCTGCTTTAGCATATCGAGGAATCGTTGTAAACGCTCACCCATTTCGCGGGCACTCTCGCCGCCGCCTATGCGACCGTCTATGTCACCGACCGCCCAACCGTCTTTTATGCGTTGGTATTCAGCCTTGGATTCAGGGGTGCCGACCTTACCCTCGTGTACGCCCCAATGCATCTCATTGATGTCTGCTGTAGTCAAATGTGGAATACCATCTTCTATGAAATGAGCAACCGACTCACGGGTGCGCTTGAGTGCACTGGTGATAACCAGTTCGAAGGGCTTGTTCTGGTAAGCGTCATAAAATGCGCGAGCTTGCGCACGCCCGGTATCATTGAGCGAAGCATCTACCCCACTACCTTGAACGATTCCCTTCAGGTTGTAATCTGTTTGGCCGTGACGGACTAGATATATAGTCTTGTTCAGCATGTGCATCAACTCTTGACGACGGGTAAAGAAAAGTACCCGCGGAAGTACTTATCATCAGCAAACTCTACGCCGGTGTAATCTTTCACAACGCCATACAGGGTATCTCTTTCTATGGGCTGGCGGTCTACAGCGCGTATCAGCTTGACCAAATCTTCGGTACTCATGGCCGGATTTTGCTCTTCGCTGCCGGCCATGCTATAGATTTTGGTGGTATCGTCTATGGTGCCGTCGATGTCGTTGACCCCAAAAGCTAGTGATAGCTGGGCTGTGCTGCGACCGATCATAGGCCAGTACGCCTTGATATGCTCGAAGTTGTCGAGATAGATACGGCTCATGGCGTATACTTTCAGGTCTTCGATGATACTCACCTCCGGCAGGTGGCTCATCTCGTTGTTCTGATTGCGGAATTTGAGTGGAATAAAGGTCTGAAAACCACCAGTGCGATCTTGCAGTTGGCGCAAGCGCTCCATATGGTCGATGCGATGATGATATTCCTCGATATGGCCATAGAGCATAGTGGCATTCGAGCGTTTGCCCATATTGTGCCAAACCTCGTGTATATCCAGCCACTGCTGGCTGGTGCATTTACCCCCGGCAATTTTCTTGCGAATAGGCTCATCGAATATCTCTGCACCACCGCCAGGCATACTGTCCAAACCAGAGTCTAGCATGAGCTTCATGCCTTCCTCATAGCTGATGCGGGCTTTTTTAAAGATGTAGTGATACTCGACAGGCGTCAGGGCTTTTATGTGTAGCTCTGGCCGATGCTCCTTGATCGCTTTAAAGAGCTTCGAGTAAAAATCGACTCCGTATTGAGGCATCACACCGCCTACGATATGCACCTCCGTGACGGGCTGATCATCGTATACCTTAACCATATCGAGGATATCCTCCATGGTATACTCCCAGCCATCTTCCCGCTTTTTCAGCAGGCGGCTGTAGCTGCAAAAGGTGCAGGTATAGATGCAGACGTTGGTCGGCTCGACGTGAAAATTACGGTTAAAATAGGTGCGATCTTCGTGCCGCTGCTCTCTGATGTAGTTGGCTAGCGCACCGAGATAACTGATGGGCGCACGCTCGAACATGAAGGTGCCCTCTTCGGGTGTAATGCGTTCGCCAGACTTGACTTTTTCTGCCAATCGACGCAACTCGGTATCCAGTGATCGGTCGCGAAGTATGCTGCCAAGTTGAGGTCGAGCTGTCATAGACGATGGTTCAGTTTCACCTTTACCCAAGCATGGGCAAATGTATATTCAAGTAACACCCTTTCACAACTTTCAGTTTGTTCTGAAAGGTGATTATTACCGCTCATTTTCAAACTTGGCTATTGCACGAGTCCGGGTAGTTCACTGTTCGTCTACCCTAACGATTTCGAGTATGGCCCTCGGGTCGCCTGTAGAAGCATCGAAGCGCTGCACCTCCCGATACATTACGTTAAGCTTGGCTCTCTTACTCAGAAAACCGGCACCAGGCACATTGTCGATCAGGTACAGTTCAAACTCTTTACCGCTATCGTCTTTGATGATTACTTTACTGAAAACACCAGCATCAAACTTTTTAATCTGGCCTGCTATGACGGGATAATTGATGGCCGTGCGATTGGTGTTGGGCAAAGATTCGGTGATGAAAAACCGCTCAGCTGTACCACCATCGCCAATCTCTTCTATCTCTACACCACTGCCGTTGCCGTATTCTTCTTCCTCGATTGGTCGGTCTATGTCTACCCATTCTTCCTCGGTCGGTGGAAAAACCTCTTCCACGAAGTCGTCTATCATTTCAGAGCTTGGCCCGTCGCCATATTCCTCTTCTTCGACCGGCCGATCTAAAAACACCCAGGCTTCACCATCGGCATTTTTAGTGGGCTCTCCGCCCAGGCCACTATCTTCTTCAAAAGAATCGTCTATTTCACCTTCTTCAGTGGCATCGAGCATGAGTGTCTGCAAAATCTCACAGCTAAAGATCATGCGCATGCCCATGGCCTCACCCAGACTGACCATATCTTCCTCCTTGAAAAGTTCGTAGCCCAATATGGATTTTATATCATCTACTTTGTCGTTACTCGCTTGTAGAATGCACAGACCGATCACCATTTCCATATTTTCGGCAGTAATCTCCCGGCCGTCCATACATTCGCAGGTTTCGTCACCGAGTTGATCGAGCAATTCTTCCTTGGCATCCTGGGCTTGGATGAGTGAAGTGGAAAGAAATAAATAGGCAAGGAAGAATAGATACTTCATAGAGTAAGGTTAAAGCAATGCCCCTACGACCACAGGGCGCAGGGACATTGCTATTTGACTTCAAATATAGGCATCTTTACGCCATGCAACACAGTATTCCCCTAGCATTCAAGGCGCGAATGATCGAGCAATTGGGAATAGAAGAGGCTTCTTCCCTATTCGCAGCACTGGAGGGTGAAGCTCCAGTCAGTATCCAATACCACCCGACCAAGGGTAAGCCGGATGAGACCTTAAAGGCTGTCCCTTGGTATCAGTTGGGTAGGTACTTGCCCGAGCGGCCGTCTTTCACACTCGATCCGGTATTTCAGGGCGGAGCATATTATGTACAAGAAGCCGGATCCATGCTCATTGCCTGGCTGATCGATCAGCTCGATATGCCCGATCGACCATGGCGTATACTCGATCTATGTGCAGCACCCGGTGGCAAGTCCTGCCTACTGGCGGCTATTATGCCTGAAGACAGTCTACTCGTCTCCAATGAGGTGATCAAGTCGAGGGCCAATATTCTTCGCTACAACCTGGCCAAATGGGGGCTGCCTGGCACCTGGGTCACCAATCTCGACCCGCAGGCTTTCGAGTCACTCACCGGTTTTTTCGACCTCGTGCTGGTCGATGCGCCTTGCTCCGGAGAAGGGCTTTTTCGCAAAGACCCGGCCTCCAGATCGCAATGGTCAGAAGAGAATGCCAGCCTATGCAGCGCCCGCCAGTCGCGCATATTGCGGTCGGCAGTACCCTTACTCCGCCCTGGTGGTTATCTCATCTACAGCACCTGTACCTTTAATCCGGAAGAAAATATCGCTCAAGTTGAGTGGTTGAAGGATTTAGGGCCTGCCTGCTGGACGCAGGTAGGCAGGCTTTCGCAGGTAGGCGCCAAGCCGCCGCCATCATGGAATATCCAGTTCAAAAACGGCACCTATAGTTTGCTCCCTCACCGCGCGAAAGCTGAGGGATTCTTCGCGGCGGCTCTTACTGCCCCAACCGGTAGCTTAGCCGCGCAGTCAGCCACACGGTCAAAAGATCGCTCTCCCAAAAAACGAAAGCCAAAATCCAGAAAGGGCGGACTGACTCAAGATTTTCCCCACTGGACTCCCCTGTCCAAAACACACCAGGAATTAGTCAAGCCCTGGCTAGCAGAGCCCAGCCAGTTTGCCTATTACCAAAATAAGAAAGGCCGCATTTTTGCTCTAACTAAGAGCCTACTTCCCGAGGCCATACAACTAGCTGTTGCCCTACCTCGCATCGATTTGGGCTTACCCATAGGTCAGATCAAAGGCAAGAGCTTGGTACCCGCCCCGGAGTTGGCTTTTCACACGGCCCTAAACTCCAAAATCCCCCGACTAGAAGTCGACCGAGAGACTGCCATCAACCTCATGCGCAAGCAGACGCCCGAGGTTTTGGGACTTCAAAGCGGCTTCCAGCTAATTACTTATCAGGGTCTTGGCTTGCTGTGGTTGAAAGGTATAGGCAAGCGATACAATAACTACTGGCCTACAGATTGGCGGATAAGGAAATGAGGCAATTTACCCTAAACTGATTTTTTTGCATTTGGAGCCGTACGGCTCCAAATGCAAAACAGTTACTTGGTTGAAGCCCACTTGATCGTACAACCGATCGCCTTGGTGAAATTAGGGTCGGCGGCTTTGCCCTTCTTCAAGTTGGCAATAGCCTCGGCCACATAGTGTGCATCGGCATCTTCGGCAGAGGCGCTGTTGTTATCGATAGCACCAGTATAGGCTAAAAATAGCTTGCCCTCGTCATCGCGCTCCAGCAGATAGATTTCGGGGGTGCGGGTAGCACCATATGCTTTTGCGGTTTCACCTGTTGGGTCGGCCAGGTAAGGGAAGGTATAGCCCTTTTCCTCCGCGCGCTTCTGCATATTGGGGTAGTTATCGAGCGGCTTCTTTCTGGGCGAGTTCGGGTTGATCGCCACCACGGGGTAACCCTCGTCGGCGTAGGCGGCATCGAGCTCGATGATTCGCTGCTCATAAAGCTTGGCCACCGGACAGTGGTTGCAGGTGAAGACTAAGATAATTCCCTCGGTTTCCGGCATGTCGGCCAGAGAAACAGAATCTCCGTCTACATTGATAAGATTAAAATCGGGTGCTTCATCACCAATAGACAGTTGGGCACTGAGCATAAGTGGCAGAAGGGCCACGAGAAATAGCGTTAGTTTTCGCATTGCGTTAGGATTAAATTTGAATGTAGTACTTCCGCAGGTCGGGTTCCTAGCTGGGAAACCACCTGCGTAAGTGCTGAAAAAGATTATTGATTGGTTATTTAGTATGCTCTTCTAACCAGCCCAGCAGGTCTGCTTCATTTTCAAAAGCGTCGAGGCGGGCTGCTCGTGAAGAATTTTTACTTTTCAGGGTCGTGATAGGTATGGCCCCGCTCCAGTCTGGATGCACGGTAGATATCCAGGCTTCGTCGGCTCCAGACCAGTCGGTTAAGAAGATGACCTCCGACTGCAACGGCTGCTTTTCCAGGAATTTTAGCAAGCGCTCTTCCCCAAAATCCAGACTGACCAATACGACCTTGATTTCGGTTTCGTCCTCATCATTACTTAGGCTCTCGAAGTAGGGAAGCTCTTTCACGCAAGGCCCGCACCAGCTCGCCCAAAAGTTGTAGAGTATGGGCTGATCACTGTCGGTGGCTTGATATTCTACTAGAAATTCCTCCACAGACATAGACCGAAAGTCTTGAGCAGATAGCGAAATAGCCCATGTAAATAGGAAAAATAATGAGAAGGCTAATCGAGAACAGAAGTTGTGCATAGTCTATAAACGTAGAACCCACAGAAAAGATGATATACGATTGCCTATAGATTATAGCTATGTATTCACGTCGCTCTCCGTTGGATTCCGCTGCGCTTCAGCGCTCGCCTGACTCCGTGTCAAATCTGTCGAATTCGTTTGCTCCGTGTACTAAAAAATGTACTGCTTAGCGTAAACGTATATCTCAAAATGGTACACGGAGTTGACGGATTAAACGGAGTGAAACGGAATTAGACTTAAAGCGCTAAAGCGCGACTGATGTACACGGAGAGCGATGAGGCTAAAGTTCTATGGCCGCTTTTTGAGTTGTCAAAATAAACCAGCAGCGAGGCTCTATCATCCTAGTTTTTTCCTGTACTTAGTTACCAAACTCCAATCCACACCTACCCGATAGTCTCTGGCGTACAGTTCGTTCAATTCCTGAGCTAAGCTATCCGGAACGGGCTCGCTAGACGCGAAAGCAGGATGCAGTACGCCCACGGGCAGCACAGGTAAACCTTCTGGCTGAGCACCAATGTAGCCCACCCAGGTCTTCCTACCCCAAAGCACCTGAAACGCATTTTTCAAAAATGGAAGCGGCCGGTCGGCTATCCAAATACTGAGTGGGCAGAATAAGACAATCACCAAGGAGAGTGCCAAGTCGAATAAGCGTTTGCTGCGTCTTTGCACGGGCTCTGCCAGTCTGAGGTGCGTCTCCAGGGTGTAGAGGGTGCCTTTGCGGTCTTTGCGGTGGCTACCGATTATGGTGTCCGATTGCTCGCTCAGTATGCGATACTTATAACTGGTGCCCAGTTCCATCATCCAATTTTGGATTTGCCGGTGGGTCAGATCAGCCGAGCAAAAGATCAATTCATTAGGGCGGTAGAGATTTACAGTTTTCTGGAGAGAGAAAGCGGAACTTCCAGGCTCATAGCGCGTCAGCAGATTGTGCTTGGCACCGGCTCGACGCAAGAGATCTAGCGTTCGTTCGGATTCGGGTTCGCTACCGACGATCAGCAGTTGAGCGGGTCTGTCACCAGTAAGATCTAACGATCCCCGACTAGAAAGCACAGAGACCAGCCGCATGGCCAAAACCCAAAAACCAGCCCAGGCCGCCCCCAACAGGAGCAGTGCCCGACTAGGTCTGAGTACTTCGGGTAGTAGCCCGTATATGGCCAGTAAAATTAGTGTGCTGATGCCGACTCCTCGTATGATGCGCATGGTCTCACGGGGACGATCATAGCCACCGGCCAAGAATATACCACTCAACCACATGGCGGTGTAAGCAGGAAAGTGTAGCCAAAGTATGCGCTGGTCGTAGTAATCGACATTTCCGAAATGGTACTGCGCCCACAGGCTTTTGAGCAAGAACAAACCGAGATAGATACCGAAAGCATCGAGAAGCGGCAGCCGCCAGCGCCCCCAAAAATTGCCCACCACAGTAAGGGTTGCGCGCAAATAAATGGCGAGCTTCATACCGAAAATGAGCGAACGCTGCGCGCCACCCACGAAGTGCTTGCGCGCAAAGAGTATCATGGCCTGATAAAAGGTGCGAACATAGTTGAGGCTGCCTCGCTTGGTGCTTTCACCCTTGTAGTGGATAATGCTCGTGCTTGGCAAGTACCAGTTTTCCCAACCACTTTTAGTAATTCGATAGCTTAGATCGATATCTTCGCCATACATGAAGAAATTTTCGTCCAGCAGCCCGACTTGGTCCAATGTTTCTCGCCGCATAAACATGAAGGCACCGGAAAGTACCTCTACTTGATTAGTCTCGTCTTTAGATAGGTAGCCGAGGTGATAATGGTTGTACTTCTTGCTTTTAGGAAAGAGTCGGGCCAGCCCAAAAGCTTTACAAAAAGCCACCCAGGGCGTGGGCAAGCCGCGCTTACTCTCTGGAAGAAATCGCCCCGAACCATCTATCATACGCACACCTAGGCCACCAGCCTTGGGATGGGCATCCATAAAATCGATGCAAGTCTGAAAGGTATCTTCGCAGACAACCGTATCTGGGTTGAGCAGCAAAATGTACTTCCCGGTACTAGCTCGAATCGCCTGATTGTTGGCTATGCTGAAACCAGGGTTATCTGGCCTTGCGATTAGTTTTACCCACGGAAATTGAGATTCGACCATCGCCACAGACGCATCTCGAGAGGCGTTATCAACTACAAAAACCTCGGCCTCTATACCTGCTATGGCCCGTTCGACAGCGATAAGTGCCTGCTCCAAAAAGTAGCGCACATTGTAATTGACAATGACGACCGACAACTTCATGGCGCAAAAAAACGGAATTCGATGCTAGTGGGCCACTCGGTTGCCAGCCAGCATCGAAACTTATGAGTTAGCCGCCTTCTTATGATCGGCGAGAAACTTCTCCAGCCCGATGTCTGTCAGTGGGTGCTTGAAGAGCCCCTCGAATGCCTTAAGGGGTGCAGTCACTACATCGGCACCAGACTTGGCCGACTCTACAATGTGACCGCTAGAGCGAATCGAAGCTGCTAGTATCTCCGTATCAAAACCTTGGATGGCATAAATCTCCGCAATCTCTTGTATGATATGCATGCCGTTCCAGTTGATGTCGTCTATACGGCCGATGAATGGGCTCACGTAAGTCGCACCTGCCTTAGCCGCTAAGATCGCCTGACCGGCACTGAAAACCAGGGTGCAGTTAGTGCGTATACCATTGTCGGTACACCAGCGCAGTGCCTTCACGCCCTCGCGTATCATGGGTACTTTAACCACAATATTATCGGCTATGGTGGCCAACTTTTCAGCTTCGGCTATCATACCCTTAAAATCGGTAGAGATCACTTCGGCACTCACGTCGCCGCTTACGATCTCAGCAATCTTAGCGTAGCGCTCACGCACGGCGGCGTCACCGCTTATACTTTCTTTGGCCATCAGACTGGGGTTGGTGGTTACCCCGTCGAGTATGCCCAGATCGTGGGCCTCTTGAATGTCGTCTAAATTTGCTGTGTCGATGAAGAACTTCATGTTGGGTGGTTTTTGAAAGAGAACGCACTAAGGCGGGCTGGGTTTTTATTTAGAGCTTATTGGAGAATTACTTTTCGAGCGAACGCCGTCAAATTTTGCGCTGAACGAGGCGCAAAGAGGGAGCTTAGCCTTAGCTAAGTGACCGATGCAGCAACGAAGTGCAGCACAAAATTTGGCAAGAGCAGCCGAAAGTGTAATTTTCCAATAAGCTCTTAGACTTCCGCAGGTAGAATTATCGCTAAGTCCCGAATAAATTCCCGCCATCAGCCTGGTTTCGTCGGTAAGGTACTTTGATAAAGTCGAACGTACCGGGTTTGACCGCAATATTAAACATGAAGGTATTTCTGACAGGTGCCCAGCTGAAGCTCATCTCCCAGCAGTGGAGGTCGCGGCGCAGGTTGAGGAAAGGATAGGTAATGCGATCGCTGACAAAGTCGTAGCCTATGGAGCCGATATTAGCCTGCCAGTTCTCGCTCAACTGGAAGCTACCCCTCAGCTCTAGACTATTGATGGTATTGTTGAAACGAAGCGTATCGTTGGTACCCCCGCTGCCATCTGCAAAGCGCTCGAAAGAGAAACGGAAGTTGTGCCTGATGCTGAAATTCTCGAATAGCGATAGCAGGTCCGTTTCCTCGAAGAGCGCGTTTTCTTCCTCAAATCGACGCTCTTCCTCTTCTTGGGCATCGGTGACCAGCTCTTCTTCGGCACCTTGAAACAGCTGCCGGATTTTAGCTACGGTCATATTGGTTGAAAAGTTAGCACTGAAATTGTCGAGCAGCAGAATGGCTCCTCTATCGTCGAATGCGAAGGTGTTGATCCGAGTACCTCGACCCGAGCCACCGTTTGACACACGTATGTAGGGATCAAAGGTGGCCGAGAGGTTGAGGCTGGTCACGCCCTTGAAGAATCGGGTATTGCCACTCACCTGGACGGGCGACCAGGCGAATTCGCCATTTTCGGTATCAGCCTCGAAATTGTAGGTGCCCCGCACGTTCAAGTTATTGAATAGCTTGACCAGCCGCTCGGTGCTGTCCTTCTTACTCCAGACTTTGGCCTCAAAGAGATTGACGAAGGCGTAATTGATACCTAACTGCTGCTCGGTGAAAGGCGGTGCCCCGAAAATTTGCCCGTCGAATGGTGAGTAATCAATAAAATTATCGAGATCGGTCGTGTCTTGAAAAGTATCGAAGTAACTATCATTATCTCTATACCCAGGCTGATAAGCCAGCGAAATAGACGGCTTGATCACATGGCGAATGCCCCGGATGGGAAATTTCTCTCCAAAACGTATGGTACCGAATGCCTGAGTCTCCAGACGGACAGAAGCACTGAATGTTCTGTAGCCAAAAACACCTCTTTCGATTTCATCGAGAATCGTTCCAAAATCAGTCGTATCCAATTCGATTCCACCATCCTGGTTGATCAATGTATCTGCTGAAATACTGCTCTGATTGGAATCATCGAATTGGCGTAAAAGCCTGCGTCCATAACTGACTTCTGTATAGTTGAAATTGGGCGTAACGGTGAAAAACTGTGCGACCGGAAAAGAGATACCGCCGTTTATTCGCTGCTCGATGCCATACTCCGCTTCATCCCAGGTTTGCCGGGAGAAGAAGGTCGTGTCTGATCCTGTGAAGGAAGCCCTGGCCGCACCCGTATATCTGAACTGAAACTTTTCGAACCACTTTTCTTGTCCCTGGTTGTCGCGAAATGGGTAGATGGTCTGTGTCTGAAAGTTGATATTGGGGAAGTCGACATTGATTACCCGGCTTTGGTTGTTTTGATCATGACTTAGGCCGGCTGTAAAAGTACCTGGTATAGCACCTGTTATGGTCTTTGTGAAGTTGAAGTTGGAGCGGGTCGTGTTCTGCTGAACACGTGTATCATTGAATATCAAATTCTGGGCTTGCGAAGTCTGGAAGTTGATACTACCACCGAATCGAGCAGTTGGGTGAGCGGCCTGATCTTGTTGGTGGGTTAGCGCAAAGATGAAGGTATTACGCTTGGTGATCTGACCGGTTTCAGTATTCTCGAAGGGCAAGACATCGTAGCGCACATTGAAG